>LRMT01000183.1 GCA_001725945.1 Cupriavidus sp. UYMMa02A
GGCGCCTGCCCCCACCAGCGCAGCGGCATCTGCTGCATTCTGCAGTTCGTTCCGCACGATCATGATCCGCGCCACATCCGTGGCGAGCGCGCCGAAGACAAGCGTGATGATCAGCATGTTGGCTGCCATCATGCCGATGCACCGCGCTGATGACGCCTGCGGGTTGCGGGAAGTCTCATGGTGTCCCTCCTTGCGATGTCATCCGCTCACTCGTACTTCATGACGGTCACGGTGTTGATCGACACGGCCCCGTAAATGGCGCAAACATCGGGCCGAAAAGCAAGCCGGTGAACGTGTAGGAACGTGCACTTGCAACCGGTGCCCCGTAAGCGTGCTGCCGTCAAGCTGGGTGACCGTCACCACCGGAACCGGCGTGGTGCCGGTGAAATCGATCAGGTTGTTCTGCACGTAATTCCTGGCGACATTGCCGATGCTGGCTGTGCTCATCGGGGTCGATTGCAGCATCACGCCGGCACGCGCCGCCTCCCGGCTGGCGTTGGTGAGGATGGCTCGGTCATAGAGTGCCGTTCCGAGTTCCGATTGCCCCGAATACCACCAGCAGGAAGATCGGGAATACGAGGGCGAATTCGACCCCGGCGGCGCCTGCCATCTGACTCTGACGCCGCCGGGATCCTTTGAAAGGTCTGGTTGTCATGTTCGTCTCCTGGCGTGAAAGAGCTACTTCGGGACCACCGAGTTCAG
>LRMT01000184.1 GCA_001725945.1 Cupriavidus sp. UYMMa02A
TCACAACGCACTTTCGGGAGAAGGAAGGCTGTCGACAGGCGCCGAAAAATCTCCCTCACGTATCGCTTTCCGTTTTGTAGCCGATCCAGTTACAGAGTGTCGAGTCAACCGGGATGTTCCAGTGCCTGATATGTGGTCGTCAAGGGACACTGGCAAGCTGGGTGCAACAGGCTGTTTAGGGTCGTTCAGAGCCAATCGATCACAGGGCCGTTGCCAGGATTGGCCGACAGAGATGTCAAATCCTAGCGAGACTTCCGTTTTTCTTCTCGCACCCCCGGGCTGAGCTGCTATACCAACCGGCTCTTCTTGTCAGCCCTGACTGACGCCGTCGGACTCCTCGACAGCTATGTCGTCGTGAGTGGATCTTCTTGCCAGCACCGCTTCCTGAAGCATTTCAAGACGGTCTTGACCCCAGAACAATTCTCCCTCGAAGACATAGGACGGTGAACCGAAGACGCCCACGCTGATCGCGTCCTCCGTGTACCCTTGGTAGAGCTTCTCCGTCTCTCTGGCACGGGCCAGCTCCACGACGCCGGTCCCTGCCAAGCCGAGACGGTAAAGAATCGTTTGCAACGTCTCTTCCGAAGAGATGTCCAGATCCTCGCACCATTCTGCGCGGAGGATCGCCTTGTAAAGCTCAAGAACTGGCAGGCCCAATTTATCCGCCGCGATCACGATGCGAGAAGCGAGTCCCGCGTCCGGGCACATGTACTTGGGCATGGGGTTCACGAAAATCCCCAACTTTCTGCACCATCGGTCCAGCTCGACAATGCGATATCTCTGTCGCTCCGGGGCACGCTGGCCCAGCAACACGCCTCCAGTACGCGCATACACCTCCGGAAGATTGACGGGCTTATGCCGGATTTCTACCCCGGCACGACGGGCCAGTGCATCAAGCCGGTCGGCGCCGAGATACGCCCAGTCAGAATTGAGCCAGAAATAGTAGTCGATATGCGGGCGGTCGTTCATACACGCTTACCCTTTCCTACAGAAACCTGGGGCATCGCCACGTTGACCTCGCGCATGAGTGCCGTACTGACAAAGGCAATCACGGCAAGTGCGCCGAGGTACCAGACGATGTACGAGGGGTCGCCACCGCCATAGTTCAACAGAGACGTAGCCACAATGGGGGCCAAACCACCGCCAATTGCGCCTGAGACCTGCACCGCAATCGAAATACCGCTATAGCGGACTTCGGGCGGAAACTGGGCAGAGAACAGACTACCTTCGGGTCCGTAAAGGCAGGCGTAGACCACGCCGACCGCGACCGCAACGGCAATGGTAACGTTTTGCGGTTCCAAGGTTTGTAGCAAGGCGAAGAACTGCGGCGCAAATACGAGGATCCCCACCGTGCCAGCCATGAATACCCACTTGAAGCTGAACCGGTCGGCCAGAATGCCGCATAGAGGCATTGTGAACAGCGCGGCGGTGGCACCCCAGACAGTGGCATCGAGCATGACTGTCTTGGGAATGCCAAGCGTTCCCGTGGCGTATGCCAAGGCAAAGGTCACAACGGTGTAGAACCAGGTGACTTCAGCCAGGCGACCACCGATAACGGTCAGGACTTGGCGGGGATATTGGCGTAACACTACCAATGCCGGCATTTCTACCTTCTCGCCAGACTTTCGCATTTGCTCAAAGTCAGGGGACTCGTGCACCTTGGCACGAATGAACCAACCCACTGCAAGCAAGACCACGCTTGCCAGGAACGGCACCCGCCAGCCCCAGGTCAACATGTCCTGCTCTGGCAGGGTGGCAACCATGCCCATCGCCAAGGAAGAGAGAATCAGGCCTGGAGCCACGCCTGCCTGCGGAAGGCTGCCAAAGAAGCCCTTCTTGCCTTCGGGGGCATGCTCAACAGCCATCAGCACTGCACCACCCCACTCACCGCCCACCGCTACGCCCTGCAAGAAGCGAAGCAGCACGAGGCCGACCGCAGCCCAGTAACCGATGCGCTCATAGGAAGGGATAAGGCCAATAAGGATGGTCGGGATGCCCATCATAAACAACGTTATGAGCAGCATTGCTTTGCGGCCGACCCGATCACCGAAGTGCCCAAAGACGACTCCGCCTAGGGGACGGGCAAAGAAGCCGACCGAATACGTGGCAAACGCCGCCAGTGTGCCCGTCAATGGATCGAACGAGGGAAAAAAAATCTTGTTGAAGATCAGGGCGGCGGCCGTTCCGTAGAGGAAGAAGTCGTACCATTCGATCGTCGTACCCATCATGCTGGCTAGGCCAGCCGTGATGTAGTGACGGCGCGAGCGAGTGCCGTTGCTGGTGTTCATCGTCATGTCTCCTTTCATGCTTACGCGTGCTACACGTACGTCATGCCTTCACATAAGGCGCGATGCCATGCGTCTGGCGGGCCCAGTACGAGAACGTGGTGTTGACGATGGAGGGCTTCAATAGATAGTCGTGCGCTTCCTTAGCGAGGTCGTCGTTGACCGGTGTGAGCGGGCCGAAGGCTTGAGCCCGGATCTGCATGCGAGCGGCGCGCTCAAGATAGACGGAAAGGTAAGTCGCCTCTTCACATGTTCGCCCGCCGTCAGATAGCCGTGATGCGCAAGGATGATCGCGCGCTTATCACCAAGCGCCTCGGAGATGATGACGCCTCTTGGTCGGCAATTGGAACGCCTGGCCAATCACCAAGAAATGCGCAGTCGTTGTGCAACGGCGTCATGTCCATTTGGGCGATCACAAGAGGCTGTTGCGCTGCTGCCAGTGCACTTGCCCACGGCGAATGGGTATGAATGATGGAATTGACGTCGGGCCGCGCGTCGTAGACCCACAAGTGGAAGCGTGTCGCCGGGTTGCCATGCCCTCCCCGGTCAGCGTATTGAGATCGCGATCGACCTCGATGAAATCCGCAGGCGTCGCCTCGTCAAAGCCGAGCCCGAAACGCAGGGTCCAATAAGCGCCCGGTCGTTCGGAGCGAACACTGATCTGGCCTGCCAGACCAGCTTCCTGCTCCGTCATGGCCAGGATGCGACATGCATACGCCATCGTTTCTTGCGTCGTCCGGGACTGGTTCCGCAGATGCTTCGCCATGTCGCTGGTGGCACGCGCGTCGAAATACGACTTATCTCTCAGGGGGGCGTTCATACTATTTCTCTCCGGGTTTTCCCTTTGACGAAAAGTCCAAAGGGTTGAGAGCAAGTATGGAATTCGAGGCACCGACGTGCTACGGAGCCACTTTCATAGCAGCTATTTCATCCCGTCACGTCTAGCGCCGCTGCAACTTGTAGAGCACATGTAAGCAAGGCTTCAGCGAGCGGAAATTGCTGCCGCTCGGAATGGGTCACGGCCACCATGCGCCGTCTTAACAGGGGCGTATTGATCTTGACCTTGCATAAGCCATACTCAGCAAGCAGTTTGTCCGGAAGACGACTTGGCAAGATGCAGGAGCCGACGCCAGTCGACGCTAGCTTCAGCATTGCGTCCACGGTTTCTGCTTCCGCGACATACAAGGCTTTCAGCCCAGCGCTGTCCAGCATCCGTCTCAGGGCGTATCCATGGGGAAAGGTGACCAAGCGAAGCTTGCGATCACTCAGATTGACTCCCGGATCGCCCGAAGCTGGCGAATACCTCCCCTTCTCCACCAAGCACATCTCATCATCGAAGAGAGGATGAACCACCAACGTGGCAGTATCGACTGCCGTATCGTAAGTCACTCCCAGATCCGCCTTGCCGCTTTCCACCAAGCGACCACCTCCGGTGAGCTTCGCCCCATCATCGACAGGTTCACTCCGGGATGAGCGCTGACGAAACTTGCCACCACATCACCGATGAAGTAGTAGCTGACGGTATGAACAAGGGCCAGCCTGACCGTTCCCTCGGTATTGCCATGAGCTTCACGTATCGTATCCAAAGCGTAATCAATGGCACGATAGGGCCCCTCGATTGCTTCTTGAAGCTTGTGGCCAGCCTCCGTCAAAGCGACCCCACGCCCGGTGCGCGTGAACAACGCCTTCCCGATGTGGGCCTCCAAGGCCGCCAGCTGCTTGCTCACGCCCGACTGCGTCTGAGCTAGATCATCCGCGGCCTTCGACAAGGACTTGAGTGCGGCGATACGCAAAAAGCACCGCAGCAAGCGATCGGGGGTTTCCATGGTGGTGGGGACGATAGATAGTTTTGCTGCGATTCTGCATGCGTTTAAGCATGGCGCGTCAAAGCCGCCCAGTTGACCAGCATAGTCGCAACCAAGCTAAGCGGCATTTTTGCTATGGCCGCATTGGTGACGGCCGCCGGCGACAGAGCCCCGATGCAGCACTCGCCCGATGCCCCGCTCCGCAAACACACAGTGCACACCATAGATATTCGAAACGCTGTACCAGAATGCCACGTCGGTCGCATCAAACGCAGCAAGTTCAGCCTCTTGTCGTTTGCGCGAAGCATCATTCACGTTTACGATCGCTGACGACCACAAGCGCCTGAGCCTGAATTTTTCCTATTGAGCGTGACCGATGCGGAATGGCAGCGTTGAAGTAGAGCGAGTCGCCTGCATTCATGCGAACGGTGCGGTCGTCAAACAGGACCTCCATCTGTCCTGATACGACAAATATCAGCTCCTCTCCTGCATGGCTGGCCATGGGCTGGTCTGCTGACACGGTGAACGGGGGCAGCATTACGAAAGGCTGCATTGCCTTGTTCGGTCGCTCCGTCGCAATGGCTTCATACGTGTAGCTTGGCGCTCCTTAGACGGACTGAATGGAATTCGCTCGCCAGCCTTCACGTGGAGAATTTCGTTGACGCGCGAAGATCTGGAGATGAGCTGGTCGACGGTCACAGAAAGCGCGTCCGCCAACTTCAGGAGGGTGCCGATGGTCGGCGACGACAATCCACGTTCCAGCTTCGAAAGGTAGCTCTTCGTCAGCGACGACCGTTGCGCCAGCTCTTCAAGCGTCAGCCCGTTCAATTTGCGAAGCTCTGCCAGCCGCTCCGCAATGCTTGGAGCGCCTCCAGCCTCCGTACTCACTTCCTGCTTTTTCGCCATTCCAAGACCGAAGTTCCAGAGCCTCTATGTGAGCGCTTCCATGGATCGGAATTGTATGGCGAGAATGTCTTTACGACAACTTAGTTGCACACATGACACTTTGGTGTCATTCTAGACACACTTGTTTCTAACAACGCCCCTCAGGAGAACGCAAGTGAGTCCCAGCCGCCCCCGCTGGCGTGACCGGTCGTCCGTGGTCACCCTTTCTGCCGCAATGTTGCTCAGCACCCCGCTTGTCTCACAGTCAGCGGAGTATCCCGACAGGCCCATTACCCTCGTCGTACCGTTTGGAGCGGGAGGCATTACCGATCTGGTTGCGCGCGCCACAGGTAAGGTTCTGTCGGAACAACTTGGTCAATCCATCGTTGTAGAGAACCGCCCTGGTGCGGGCGGGAATATCGCGGCGGACTTCGTGCGCCGCGCACGGCCCGACGGCTACACCCTAATGTTCGCTACAGTCGGCATCCTGGCCGTCAATCCGCACACTGACGTCAAGGTGAACTTCGATAGCGCAAAGGATTTCACCTACATTTCGCTCGTTGGGTCAACGCCGCACCTGGTCGTGGTTGGGGCAAACGTTCCGGCCAAGACCCTTCCCGAACTCATCAAGCTAGCGCAGGTCAAGCCGGATGCAGTCAGCGTCGGAACGGCTGGCGTTGGAAGTTCGCCGTACCAAGGGATGCGCGTGCTCCAAGAGGTGGCGAAAGTCGAGTTTCTCCACGTGCCATTCAAAAGCGGCTCCGAGTCGGTCACCAATGTGGTGTCGGGCCAAGTCAACATGACGTTCGAAGCTACGCCCCAGGTCATGCCGTTCGTGACATCGGGCAAGCTTCGCGCCCTGGCGGTAGCGAACCCACGCCGCTGTCGACGGCGCACAGGTTCCTTCTACAGCCGAACTGGGGTTCCCGTCCTTAGTTTCCGGCTCAGTTGCTGGGCTTATCGGTCCCGCCGGCCTGGATCCTGCCATCGTAAAGAAGCTCAATGCCGCGGTAGCCACCGCGACAAAGGATCCGAAGTTCAAGGCGACACTGGTAGCCCAAGGCACCGAAACCATTGCCTCAACGCCCGAGCAATTTCGAAAACTGATCGCAGAAGAGAATCAGCGATGGTCCGCACTACTTGGCACGGGCGCCCAAGCGAAATAAGGCGCAGCCCTCCTACTCTCCAGCACATCCCAAAAGGACATACCATGGCTGACACAATGCAACTGAGCAAGGGCGAAATCGTCGCAGCTTCGCTTCAAAAGATGCAAACCGAACTGCGCGCGGAAAAAATGCCCCTGCGCGAGTCCGTAGCTGAAACATGCCGAATCCTGTTCGCGTTCGGTCACGATTCCGGGCTCTCAGGCCAGATCACGGCGCGAGCTGAAGAGCCGGGCACGTATTACACCCAGCGTCTTGGTCTAGGGTTCGACGAAATTACCGCCGACAACCTCCTGCTGGTCAACGAAGATCTGGAAGTCTGGCGGGAACCGGAATGCCGAACCCGGCCAACCGCTTCCACTCGTGGCTGTATCGTGCGCGGCCCGACCTGAACTGCATCGTTCACTCCCATGCGCCGCATGCCTCTGCACTTGCGATGCTTGAGGTGCCGTTGACGATCTCCCATATGGACACCTGCGTCCTCTATGACCAGACGGCGTTCCTCGAAAAATGGCCTGGTATCCCCGTCGGTAATGAAGAGGGAGAGATCATTTCTACGGCGCTCGGCGACAAGAAGGCAATTCTGTTGTCGCATCACGGCCTGCTAGTTGCCGGTTCATCCGTAGAGGAAGCCTGCGTGCTGGGCGTGATGTTCGAGCGAGCCGCTCGTCTTCAACTTCTGGCGATGGCCGCCGCGAAATCCAACCGATTCCGCCGGAACTGGGCCGCGAAGCTCAGCGTTGGGTTAGCACACAGAAACGCTTCGAAGCGACGTTCGCCTACTATTCCCGTCGCTCGCCGGGAGCTGCCTACAGTTTGAGCTAAGGCTCAACCCCATTGAGTGATGTAGATGCTAGTTATTAGGTACCGCCATCTCCATCACCTCGCTGCGATTTCGATACTCCCGAGCACCTACGATGTATTGCGAGGGATGCTCAGTCTTGAACTTAGCGCCATCTGCAACGAACGCTGCCCTTCCGCGGTGCTTGACCCGCTCCGGACAAGCGATAGGGGTGGCGCGGCGCGATCCGGAACTGGTGCGCGTATTGGCCGATGATTTCGCGCTTCCACTGGAAACGTGGGTCACGATGCATGAAGACTTGCGCCACAGCGCTCGGTGCAAAGTCACGTTTGACGCGCTGTGCCTGGGGTTGCAACACCACGTGTCTTAAAGGCTATGGCACAGCGCCAACGGCTACCTCAGTTCCTAAGTCCGCGGGTCAACGACCGAACCGCGGTGATACGATCGGGACCCGCGCGCGCTTCCTGCTGGAAGCGGTGGATGCAGCTATCACTTGGCTCTGGCCGGACGGCTGCTCAACGGCAGGCGCCACAGTTCGTAGCGCTCCTGACCGGGCTTAACCGATCCCGCGAAGTGGTCGTTCAGGCTGCTGGAGGTAAACACCAGGTCGCCGCCCGGCTGGATGGCCGGTGTGTCGGGCCAGTGCACGCCCTCGTTGGATGCAACCAGTGACATCGACTTGGTCTTGGGGTCGTACTTGACGATGCCGTTGCGGGTGACATCGGTGATATAAAGGTTGCCCTTGGCATCGGTCACGAGGCCGTCGCTGTTGCCTCCAACCGCGCCTAGGTCCTGGATCTCGTCGGCGATTTGCACGTCGGTGGAGCCAGCCTGCCGCAAGATGGCGGTCGGCACTGCACGTGCGCGTGTTCCGGTCGTCACTGTCCAGTACAGCGTGCGCGCATCCGGTGACAGGGCGATGCCGTTGATGCCGATCAGCAGCGGGTTGCCAGGCCACACTTCGGCACCGTGCGACACCACCTTCACGCCCGGCTCGATCTGCAGGCTCGGGTGGCGATCGAGCACGCGTCGTGCATTGCCACTGGCGAAATCGACCACGATCAGGCCGACGGCGTTTTCGGGGCACTGCGCGAGCCGCTATCGGAGATGTAAGCGATGCGACGGCTCTCGTCGACGACGACATCGTTGAGGAAGCTCGCCTTCCGGTCGGCCACGCCATCCAGGGCGATGCGCTTGACCGTGCGGCCGGACTTCAGATCCAGCACCAGCAGCTTCTGGGAGCCGGCCGGGGATTCTGTCTCGCCCGCGACGAATCCCATGTCCAGTGCCCACAGCCAACCGTTCTTGCGATCGACGTAGAAGCCGAGCACGTTGCGCAGGTTCTGCTCGGGGGCGGCATCAGTGGCATTGCCCCTAAGGGACGGGAAGGCGGTCAACCGCGCCGGCCCCGCTTCGGCCCTCGTGTCCAGGATACTCAATGTGGCCGGAACACCGGGGGATACCAGCCGCGGCGTGCTCACGAAGGCCGTACCCTTCGCATCGAAGTGGACGCCGGCGATGGGCGCGCCGACCGAGCCAGAGAAGGCGGCCGGAGCCACGCCTTCCTTAGGGGCATCCCAGCTCACGCCGGTGTAGCTGCGCCAGCGTTCGAGGGCGGGCGCATCCGCCGCGCTGGCCAGATGCGTGAAGGAAAGCAGTGCCGCCATCGCAAGGGCGGACACGCGGTAGATGCGCTCGGTCATGATCGTGCTCGGGAGAATGAAAGGAAAAGTAAACCGTCGGCAAGACTCAAGCGACCTGCTTCATTTGCAGCAGGTCGAACGCGCCGATCATCGAACCAGCCTTGGCCCGGAACGCATCCATGTGGGGGCCGCGCATGTGGCTTTCCCAAGCGGCGCGATCTCGCCAGCGTTCGATGAACACAACTTGGCCCGGATGCTCCAGGGATTCGTTCAATTCGTAGCGAATGCATCCGGGCAACTCACGAACGATGGAGACCAGTTCCGACTGCGCTTGGACGAGCGCGGATTCGTAACCGGGCTTGGCTTGTGCGATGGCGACGATGATGAGTTCAGACACGGCTCAACTCCGAATCAGAGAATGGAACGGATGGTGCCGCCTTCGACGCGGACGGCCGCACCGTTGGACGCGGCACCGAGCGGGCTGGCCAGTAGCGCGACCATCGCCGCGATCTCGTCCGCTTCTATCATTCGCGCGATCAGCGAGCTGGGGCGGTAGGTCTGGAAGAAGTTCGCTTCGATTTCCATGTCCGTCATGCCCGGTCGCGGCGCGCTCTGACGCAGGTATTCGACGATGCCGTCGGAGCGGGTAGCCGACGGCAGCACGCTATTGACCGTGACGCCGGTGCCCTTGGTTAGCTCGGCCATGCCGCGCGAGACGGCGAGCTGGGCCGACTTGCTGACGCCGTAATGCACCATGTCCGGCGGCGTGAACGCGCCCACTTCGCTCGACATGAAAATCACCCGGCCCCAGTTCCGCTTTAGCATGCGCGGGAAATAATGCCGCGACAGGCGCACGCCGGACATCACGTTGACCTCAAGCATGCGCAGCCAGTCCTCATCGGTGATGCCCGCGAAGGCCTTGGCCTCGTAGTAGCCCAGGTTGTTGATCAGGATGTCGGTATCCGGGTGGGCCGCAACCAGCGCTGCGGCGCCCTTGGCACTGCCCAGATCTGCGACCACGGTGGAGACTTGCGCTGCGGGCACTGCCTTAGAGATTTCCGCAACGGCGCTGTGCAGTTTTGCGGCATCGCGCCCGGTCAACGTGATGGCGACGCCTTCACGCGCCAGGGTACGGGCGATGGCCAGGCCGATGCCGGCGGTCGCCCCGGTGACGAGAGCGGTCTTGCCTGTGAGTTGAAGATCCATGGTGATTTCCTTTGAGTAAACTGAAGGCGCCCCGCAGCATGGACGCGGGTGTCGTTGCGGCAAAGTGGGTCGGGAAACCCAGCGAACCGTGATGGCGCTGCGGCGCCAGGCGTCGTGCTACTTCAAGCGCTTGAGCAGTTCTTGTCCCGCCGTGAGCGCCGAAGCCGGGTAGTGGCCGGTGATCAGCTCGCGGTCGACCACGAGGTTGAAGGTCCACGGTTAGAGGGTGGGTTGCGATTACGCGGCCAGAAGCGCGTCCCGCATCGCAGCTCCGACGCCACTAGCCGATTGCGGGTTTTGGCCCGTGATCAGGCGCCCATCTACAACCACCTTGGCCGTCCAATCCGGTGCGCCGTGGTGGTGGGCGCCGTGCTGTTCCAGCTTGGACGCCAACAGGAACGGCACCACGCCATCCATTTGCACCGCGCGCTCTTCGCTATCGGTGAATGCGCTGACGTGTTTGCCGGCCACCAGATGGGTGCCGTTGCTCAGCGTGATATCCACCAGTGCGGCCGGGCCGTGGCAGACCGCACCCACCAGACCACCGGTTTCGTAGATGTAGCGAGTCACACGCTGGATGTCGGCATTGCCGGGGAAGTCCCACATCGCGCCGTGGCCGCCGGCGAAAAAGATGCCGGCGTACTTCGTGGCATCGACCTGACCCAGAGGCTGGGTGTGCCGGACGGCTCGCGGAACGTGGTATCGCCCCAGTAACGCTCGTTGACGACGTCATTCAAATCCAAACCATCGACGGGCGGCTCACCGCCCTGAATCGAAGCAAAATCGACCGGGATGCCCGCGTCCTGCAGCTCGGCCAATGGATGGGTGACTTCGCCAAGGTAATAGCCCGTCGGCTGTCCGGTGATTCCCTTGGTGCCATGGCTAGTCAGCACGAACAGAACCGGATTTACGAGCTTTACGGGGGTGGCGGAAGAAGTCTGGCTCATGGCAATTGCCCTGTGATAGCGAATGTGCGCTACTTTATTCATCGCCAAAGTGGAGATAAACTATCCGAACAGAAAAATATTGTTCCTGGAAGAGCAAGATGAGCCGAAAGTTCGACTACCTTGGGGATGTAGAGGTCTTCATCGCAGTCGTCGAGCACGGCTCATTCACCGCCGGAGCGGTGGCACTGTCGACCACGCCCTCCGTGCTGAGCCGCGCTATCTCCCGTCTGGAGGCACGCCTGGGGCGGCAACTGCTACAGCGAACCACCCGCCGTGTCGGCCTGACCGATGCCGGACGGCTGTACCTGGAACAGGTGCGCTCGGCCTTCTCCCTGCTCGTCGAGGCCGAGCGCGACGTACAGGGTCAAGAAGGCGAACTCGCCGGGCGCGCGGTTAAGTGTGCCGACGACCTATGGGCACTACCGGCTGCCGCCGTTGCTGGCGCGCTTTGCCCGTCAGTACCCGCTGGTGCAGTTGGAAGTGAACATCACCAACCGCAACGTCGATCTGGTGGCGGAAGGGTTCGATCTCGCCATTCGCATGGGCCACCTGCCTGACAGCGGCTTGGTGGCGCGCAAACTGGAGGACGCCGCACTGCTCCTGGTCGCATCGCCTGACTACCTCCGCCGGATGGGTGCACCTCGGACGCTGGAGGACCTGCAACGGCACATGTGTCTGCCTTTCATATTGCCGCGGACAGGCCGACTCGCGCCTTGGGTGTTTCGCGATGGCAAACGAGATCTCGACTGGCTGCCCAGTTCATCCATCGAAACGTCAGATGACGTGCTTGGGGTGGTATCACTGGCCGAACAAGGCATCGGCATCTGCCAAAGCTACGAGTTCATCGTCCGGGACCGGATGCAGCGAGGGGAGCTTGTGGAAGTGTTACCGCAACTTCGCGGACGAACGCGACCATTCTCCTTGATCTATGCACCGCACCGACGCCAATCAGCAGCCGCGCGAGCCATGATTGACCTTCTGACCTCGGACATACCGTCGCCTGAGGAGAATGCCAACGATGAAGCCTCCGTTTGATATCGCGCTTTTCGTCTCGACCCGAAGACGGGGACGGTGGATCTCTTCGCCCCGGTCTTTGATGGCGATACGGACACATTCGTCGAGCAAGTGAATGCACACGATGAATTGGTAGGCTGGTCTTACATCCCGGGAAGTACCGAACATGTTGGGGTCTGGGCGAGTAATGGAGCGTTCAGGAATTATTTTACGGAGGGGACACCGTCTTTCCCGACAATCAGCAACAGACTTAGGTTCAGTGACAACGATCAAATTGTTATTTATAGAGTATCCAATCCTAAATCTGAGGCTGGGAACGCATACTTTGTTCCTCACGTCGACGAACGCTTCAATTTGCTCGATGCCATCGGGGTAGTTCCAGATTGGTTTAGTTTCGACTTACTTTACACCGTATCTATAAATAATCGAGGCGATTTTGTAGGGTTGCTTTTCACTGGAGTTAATTTCTTAATCGAACGTACAAACCGCTCTGGGAATGCGCCGTGATGCGCTTAGACCGGAAGCGTGAGTCGGCCCGGGCGGCCTTTTCCGCCCGGCGTCCAGCGATCATCGACGTGCAAGTGCCGAACGGCGAGCGATGCCACCGACGGACCCCACCACGCCTTCGCTTTGGACGACCGAGTCTGTCGAGTACACCAATCAAGAAGAGTCGCTATAGTCTGGATCTGGTTGTCTTCGAGCCTGCGCTGTCTTTTAGGCCTCGCCGTATTTGCAGTTGCGTCAATCTGCCGCCGTTCTGTTGAATATCTGGAAGCCTTTTCATGCACGTCTCGATCTCTGTTTGAGAGCGCGACCAAACAGTTCTACGTATTTCGGCGACAGCGATCGCCGAGCGGACGACTACAAATGCAATACGCCGGTAAGCGTGGCCCCAGCACCGTCTGTTCATGAAGAGCCATAGGCGGCAATCTGGTTCCACCAGAATTTGGTGGGAACCAGAAGAAATGGAAATCAAGGCGCGGGGTCGCCGGCGAGGCTCCAAGAAC
>LRMT01000185.1 GCA_001725945.1 Cupriavidus sp. UYMMa02A
CTGCGCTGCCGGCTGAGTGCCCTGAGCAACCGCCGGTGCGGCTCCTGCAGCGGCGCGGATGCCGGTGCGGCGGCGCGGCGCATCCGGCGTGGCGGCCTGCACGACCGTCGCGCGAGAAAGTCTGGTTGGAAGGCTTGGCCCCGGCGGGGTCAAGCAGGAACGTATAGGCCCGCGACACCCTGCCGCTGGACCAGCTCATATCGACCAGGATGTCGACGAACGGCTCGCTGATCGGCTGGCTGGACCTGACCTTGGCCACATAGCTGCCGTTGGGACGGCGCTCGATCTCAAGCCGCAGGCTGCTGACTGCCGGCAGATAAGTCAGCCCCGCGCGGGCATACGCCGCTGGCGGGGCCAGCTTTACGTTCAGCTCCGCGGCCTCTTCTGCACTCACCCCGCTGATGTCGATCTCAGCCTGCAGCGGCTGCCCCAGATTCGACTGTACCCGCAATTGCCCGAACCCCGCGGCATACGCGGCCGGCTGCGCAAGCAGCAGGCCGAGAGCCGTGACGGCCAGCGTTGACCAGCGCTGACGGACGGTAGGCGCATCTTTCCGGCGATGTTGGCTCACACTCACCATGTGCTCCGTTATGTTTTAGTAGCGATAGAAAACCGACCCCAAAGCATTCGCTCCGGCTAGCGGGCATTCTTGTGCGCCCGTCACCGGATTTGCGCGCGCGCGCGCCGACACGAGGGCCGGCACGCGGGCGCATGCCGGCGTATTGTGACGCATCGCTCGGTGAAATAGGCGTTCAGATGTAACAACGCCGCGCATGGCGCGGCGTCGTGGGCAAAGCCGGAGTTTCTGTTGCCTGGCCGCAACGAAAGCAGCCAGGCCTCGGAAGGTCGATTCCGGGGATCAGGACTCGATCAAAATGCGCAGCATACGACGCAGCGGTTCGGCCGCGCCCCACAGCAGCTGGTCGCCAACGGTGAAGGCGGACAGGTACTCGCCGCCCATTTGCATCTTGCGCAGGCGGCCGACCGGAATGGTCAGCGTGCCGGTCACGGCGGCGGGCGTCAGGTCGGTCATGCTGGCTTCGCGGGTGTTCGGCACGACCTTGGCCCACGAGTTATGGGCGGCCAGCATGCCTTCGATCTCGTCCAGCGGCACGTCCTTGCGCAGCTTGATCGTCAGCGCCTGCGAGTGGCAGCGCATCGCGCCGATGCGCACGCACAGGCCGTCGACAGCAATCGGCGTAGCACCGGTCGCGCCCAGGAAGCCTTCGCCACGGCCCAGGATCTTGTTGGTTTCGGCGCCGCCCTTCCACTCTTCCTTCGACTGGCCGTTGCCCAGGTCCTTGTCGATCCAGGGAATCAGGTTGCCGGCCAGCGGCACGCCGAACTGCTTGGTTTCTTCGGCTGACAGGCCGTGCTGGGTTGCCAGAATCTGGCGGTCGATTTCCAGGATGGCCGAGGCCGGATTGTCCAGCAGCGACTTGACCGATGCGTTCAGCGTACCGAACTGCGTCAGCAGTTCGCGCATGTGCTGTGCGCCGCCGCCCGAGGCAGCCTGGTAGGTCATCGAGGTCATCCACTCGATCAGGTCGGCCTGGAACAGGCCGCCGAGACCCATCAGCATGCAGCTGACCGTGCAGTTGCCGCCGACGAAATTCTTCACGCCCTTGGACAGCGCATCCTTGATCACACCCTGGTTGACCGGATCCAGCACGATGATGGCATCGTCCTTCATGCGCAGCGACGAAGCCGCGTCGATCCAGTAGCCCTTCCAGCCGGCCGCGCGCAGCTTGGGGAAGACTTCGTTGGTGTAGTCGCCGCCCTGGGCGGTCAGCACCACGTCGCACTTCTTCAGTGCCTCGATGTCGTTGGCATCCTTGAGCGTGGTTTCGTTCTTCGCCATGGCGGGCGCCTTGCCGCCGGCGTTGGACGTGCTGAAGAAGACGGGCTCGATATGGTCGAAATCACGCTCTTCCTGCATGCGTTGCATCAGGACGCTACCGACCATTCCCCGCCAACCGACGAGACCTACAATCATGATTTACCTCGGATGTGATTTTTACTTCCCCGCCATTATCCTCGCCCGGCGTGGCTGCGCGGGGAAGACGGGCAGGCACGACGAACGGATCTAGGCGATCGCGGTTTTAATAATAGTTTTAATCGTCGTTGCGGTCTGGCCGAGCGAAATCGTGCCGGCCGGGCCGCGGGTAGCGGTCAGGGCAGCAACAGCAGTCAGGGTGGACTGGGAAAATCGGGCCATCCGCAGAGTCTACACGATTTTGCGGCGCCGCCGCAGCGTGGAAAATCGGGGACAAATAAAAGAAAAGGCGCCGTCGCGCGGCGCCCTTCCCGGTTTGTGACTTACAGAGCGGCCAGAACGGCTTCACCCATTTCGCGTGTGCCAACCTGCTTGCAGCCCGGCGTCACGATATCGGCCGTGCGGTAGCCCTGCGCCAGCACTTTCTTCACGGCATTCTCGATGCGGTCGGCCTGCTCGGCCTTGTTCAGCGAGTAGCGCAGCATCATCGCCGCCGACAGGATGGTCGCCAGAGGATTCGCGATACCCTTGCCGGCGATGTCCGCGCCGAACCGTGCGAAGGCTCGTACAGGCCCTTGTTGTTCGCATCGAGCGACGCCGAAGGCAGCATGCCGATCGAGCCGGTCAGCATGGCGGCCTCGTCCGACAGGATGTCGCCGAACATATTGCCGGTGACGATCACGTCGAAGCTCTTGGGCGCCTTGACCAGCTGCATCGCAGCGTTGTCGACGTACATGTGCGACAGCTCGACGTCCGGATATTCCTTGCTGACATCGATCACGATGTCCTTCCAGAATTGGAAGGTCTCGAGCACGTTGGCCTTGTCCACGCTGCACAGCTTCTTGCCGCGCTTGGCCGCGGCCTGGAACGCCACATGCGCGATGCGGCGGATTTCCGGCTCGCTGTAGCGCATCGTGTCGAAGGCTTCGCGGGCGCCCTTGAACAGGCCGTCCGGCGCCTCGCGCACGCCGCGCGGCTGGCCGAAGTAGATGTCGCCGTTCAGCTCGCGCACGATCAGGATATCCAGACCCGCCACCAGCTCCGGCTTCAGGCTCGACGCGCCGGTCAGTTCCGGGTAGCAGATGGCCGGGCGGAAGTTGGCGAACAGCTGCAGGTGCTTGCGCAGGCCCAGGATGGCCTGCTCCGGGCGCAGCGCGCGCTCGAGGCTGTCGTACTTCCAGTCGCCCACGGCGCCGAACAGGATGGCGTCGGCTTCCTTGGCCAGCTTCAGCGTGTTTTCCGGCAGCGGATGGCCTTCGGCTTCGTAGCCGGCGCCGCCCACCGGGGCGGTTTCCATCTCGAACTTCTCGTCAAGCGCGTTCAGGACCTTGACGGCCTCGGCAACGATTTCCGGACCGATGCCGTCACCCGGCAGGATTGCGATCTTCATGCTGTGTTTCCTTTGTTTGATATCCGGCCCGGCCGTTCAGCCAACGAGGCGGTTGTTCAGCCACGGCATCTTCGCCACGCGCTCGGCTTCATAGCTCTTGATCTTGTCGGCATGGCGCAGGGTCAGGCCGATATCGTCAAAGCCGTTCAGCATGCAGTACTTGCGGAACGGGGCGATATCGAATTCGTAGCCCTGGCCCGACGGCGTGAGCACCACCTGCTTGTCCAGGTCGATGGTCAGCTTGTAGCCGTTGAAGGCGTTGGTTTCGCTGAACAGGTGGTCGACCTGCTGCTCGCTCAGCACCACCGGCAGCAAGCCGTTCTTGTAGCAGTTGTTGAAGAAGATATCGGCAAAGCTCGGCGCGATCACGGCGCGAAAGCCGTATTGCGTCAGCGCCCACGGTGCGTGTTCACGCGAGCTGCCGCAGCCGAAGTTGCGGCGTGTCAGCAGGATCGACGCGCCTGGTAGCGCGGCTGGTTCAGCACGAAGTCCGGGTTCAGCGGACGCTTGCTGTTGTCCATGCCGGGCTCGCCGACGTCCTTGTAGCGCCACTCGTCGAACAGGTTCGGGCCAAAGCCGGTGCGCTGGATCGACTTCAGGAACTGCTTCGGGATGATGGCGTCGGTATCGACGTTTTCGCGGTCGAGCGGCGCCACGAGGCCGCTGTGTACAGTGAATTGGTCCATGTCTGTTTCCTTACTTCTTGGCCGCGCGCTCGAGCGAGTTGCCCGCGGCCTGCGTGTCCTTGCCCAAACCGGCCATGGTGTTGCAGCCGGCCAGTTGCAGCATGCCCAAGCATGCCAGCATAGCGATCAGGGTCCTCATCTGGCGTGCTCCGTTCAGCCGAGCTTGCGGATGTCGACGAAGTGGCCTTCGATGGCGGCCGCGGCAGCCATCGCCGGGCTCACCAGGTGGGTGCGGCCACCCGCGCCCTGCCGGCCTTCGAAGTTGCGGTTCGACGTCGACGCGCAACGCTCGCCCGGATCGAGCCGGTCGGCATTCATTGCCAGGCACATCGAGCAGCCCGGCTCGCGCCATTCGAAGCCCGCGGCCTTGAAGACCTTGTCGAGCCCTTCGCGCTCGGCCTGCTCCTTGACCAGGCCCGAGCCCGGCACCACCATCGCCAGCTTCACGTTGGACGCGACCTTGCGGCCCAGCTTCTGCACCACCCACGCGGCGGCGCGCATGTCCTCGATGCGGCTGTTGGTGCAGGAACCGATGAACACCTTGTCAACGTTGATGCTTTCCATCGGCACGTTGGGCTGCAGGTTCATGTACTCGAGCGCGCGCTCCATGGCGTTGCGCTTGGTCGGGTCCTTTTCCTTCTCGGGGTCTGGCACGCGGTCTTCGATGCTGACCACCATCTCGGGCGAGGTGCCCC
>LRMT01000186.1 GCA_001725945.1 Cupriavidus sp. UYMMa02A
CGGCGGCGGCCAGGCGGGTGGTCCCGTCGCGCCCGACCACCGGCGCGTAGCCGACCGACTGGGTGCCAGGCGGCAGCTCGTCGACCAGCTCCTGCGCGGCGTGGCGGGCCTCATGACGGCCAATCCGGCGACGTCGCGCCTGCAATGGCGTAACTACCTGTATGCGGCCCAGCTCGTTCTCCTGCAGCCGCGCGCGCAGCGCGATCGTGGCATCGGTCAACAGGGTGTCGAAGCGCTGCTGCGCCAGGCGCCGCTCCGGTTGCACCGCCTGCCGCCATGCCGCGGCCGTCAGCAGCGTGCCACCAGCGGCAACCAGCAGCGCGAGCAAGGCGGGCACGGCGGACGATGGCAAACGCGGTTTCATGGCAGACGGGTTCCTGGATCGCCGCGCGGCATATGTCCGCGTCTGGAAGGGGGCGACGGGGCACTATACCGTGGCGGGCCGCAAGCGCACAGCCCCGCATCGGCGCGTTTTCACATGGCGAAGGGTACTGGCAGCCAACGGCTGGCGCGCATGCCTGCTGCCAGCCCCTGCGCAATGCCAACCTGCGTGGAACCGCCGGGTATGGTAGGGTTGCGACGCAGGCGTTCCGCCGTGCGCGTCGCTGCCCGGACGCTGCGTCCGCGCGGCAAGCCGATTTCCGAACATCGCCCCCGCATGCCTGTCTTCTTGCCCACGCTGAAAGCGCGTATCGCGTTGATCACCACGGTACTGGCCGCCGTGTTCGGCAGCGGCATCGTGCTCACTTCGCTTTACGCCGCGCACCGCGACCTGCATGACGTGCTGCAGGACGAGCAGGACTCGATCTCAAGCTGTCCGCGGATCAGCTCGACACTGCCATGGAAGACCGCATCATGCTGCTGCGGCAACAGGCCGGCCAGCTCAGCGGCCGGCTTGGCGGGGCGCCCAGCGCGCAAGCCCACGCGGCGCTGGTCCAGGCGCTGGACCAGGTCAGGCGCGCGGTACCGGTCCCCGGCGCGTTCAACGCGCTGATGGTCGTGGACGCCCGCGGCAAGGCGCTGGGCGACAGTGGCCTGGTCACCGAAGTCGGCGACCGCAGCTACTTCCGCGAAGCGGCACGCACGCTCACGCCCGTGGTCAGCCCGCCAATCCGGGGACGCGCCAACGACCGCCTTGGCGTGATCGTGGCCGTGCCGGTCATTGGTGCGCAAGGGCGCTTTGCGGGGCTGGTGGGTGGGTGGCTCGACCTGTCGAGCTCGAACTTCCTGGTCGAGGTGCTGCACAACCGCCTGGGCACCACGGGTTTCTACTGCCTGGTCTCCGCAGGTAGCCACCCCGTCTACGTGCAGCATCCCGATCCGGCACAGGCGCGCCAGCCGGCCCGCCCCATTGGCGACACCTGCGGCCAGGACGATCGCGCCGCCCTGTTCGAATTCCTGACGCCGACGCGGCCCGTGGTCTCGCGCTACCTGATGTCGACCACGGGCTGGGAACTCGTGGCGCTGCTGCCCGCGCGCGAGGCTTACGCGCCGCTGCACCGTATGCAGCAACGCTTCCTGATGCTGGCGGCGCTCGCGCTGGCGCTGGTGGCGGCGTCCATCTGGCTGTCTGTGCGCGGCCTGCTGGCGCCGCTGACGCGGGCTGCACGAGGTGGTGCGCGACAGCGCCTCGGACTGTCTGCCTTCGAGCGGCTGCCCGCGCGGCAGCACCGCGACGAGATCGGCGACCTGCGCGCGCGCATTCACCCGCCTCATGCGCGACGTGCTCGACCGCGCCAGGAGCTGGGCCGCAGCGAGCGGCGCCTGCGCGCGGTGACCGACACACTGCCCTCGCTGCTGGCCTTCATCGACACGGACGAACGCTACATGTTCAACAACATTGCCTACGAACACACGTTCGGCATGACGCTGGACGAGCTGCGTGGCAAGACCGTGCGCGAGGTGCTTGGCGAAATGCGCTATGCCAGGGTGCAGCCCTTCCTGCAGCGCGCGCTGGCGGGCGCCGTGGTGACCTTCGAGTCCGAAGACAACGACCCCGCGTACCACTGCATGGAAACCAGCTACCGCCCGGAATGGAGCGCCGATGGCAGCGAAGTGGTCGGCGTGCATATCCACGTGCAGGACATCACGCCGCGCAAGCTTGAAACCCTGCGCCTGTCGCACATTTCCAGCACCGACCACCTCACGCAGGTACTGAACCGCAGCGCGTTCGAAAGCCGCCTGCAGGATGCCATGGCGCGCTGCCGCGACACCGGCGGGATGATGGCACTGCTGTACCTGGACATGGACCGCTTCAAGGCCGTCAACGACATCCACGGCCATGCCGCCGGCGACCTGCTGCTGCAGCGTTTGCCAAGCGCGTGCTGGGCTGCGTGCGCAAGCAGGACGCAGTGGCGCGGCTTGGCGGCGACGAGTTCGCGGTGATCCTCGAAAGCGTCGGCCACGCGCCCGCCGCGCGCAGTGTGGCCACCGCCATCCTGTGCGCGGTGGGCCAGCGCTTTCACTTCGAAGGCATGTTCGCCGACATCGACGTGAGTATTGGCGTGGCGCTGTATGACGGCGGCCCGATGCAGGACCGCGAGCTGATGCGCCTGGCGGACGTGCTGCTGTACCGCGCCAAGGGCGCGGGGCGAGGGCGGTACGAGATCGGGCGCCCGAACTGGCGACGGCGGACAGCGCTCAGTGAACCGTGCCGCGCGGAGCGCCTCCTGCGCCACCCGCGTCATCGCCCGGCTCGGCACCTGGCTCATATGGCACATGGCGGCCGTCACTCGACTGGTAGCCCAGTTGCGCGTCGGCGCCCAGCATCTTCTGCCAGGCGATCATGGCCTCGGCCACCGCGTTCGGCGCGCCCTTGAAGACCACCACGTCGTTGCCGCACGCGGGGCATTGCCCGCCAAAGACCGCGTCGATGCCGGGCAGTCCCGGCACATCCAGTTCGTCAAACTCGCCGAAGGCGGTCTTGCAGTGACCACAGACCAGTTGCGCGGGGCGCAGGGCCTCTTTCTTCGCGCGCGCCTCTTCGGCCCGCTCCTGGGGCGTACCCCGTCGTTTTGCCTCGCCCATGATGTCTTTCCTTTCCTGCCACACTGTGGAATGCGCCTTATCTGATTAGAGCACGGCTGCGGGCGGCAAGTGCCGCCGTCATGGCCGTTCCTGCAAGGTGCTCTGAGGCGAAGGCCGCATTGTAGATCACTGCTGTGCAGCAAACCCGTCCCGGCAGGACGGGCCGGCGCCTGCTATTGTGGATAACGGTTGCCTGCGGACTGCCGCTTCGGTCACTGCCGCGGGCCTTTCCCTGTCGCCGTCACCGTTCCCCCAAGGAGGACGCACCCATGATCCGACCCACCGTGCAGGAAAACGCCGCCCGCTACGCCGACTGCATTGCTGCCTGCAATGCCTGCGCTGCCGCCGCGCTCAAGTGTGCCGCGGCATGCCTGGAAGAGCCCGACGTGCGCAAGATGGCACGCTGCATCGCGCTGGACATGGACTGCGCCGGCATTGCCCAGCTGGCGGCGTCCTATATGTTGCGCAACAGCGAGTTTGCGCCGCTGGTGTGCGAAGACTGCGCCGAAGTCTGCAAGTGGTGCAAGGAAGAATGCGAACGGCACGACGCCGAGCATTGCCAGCAGTGTGCCAAAGCCTGCGCCGCCTGCATGGAAGCCTGCCTGAAGATGACTGCTTAGCGGGGCAACGCGGCGGGGCGGCATCATGGCAGGTGCCGGATGCCACACACCTGCGCCGCGCGCTATCTCGCTTTACCTCTGCGTTTTCTCTCGGGCAGCGGCCGTCAGCGGATCGACGCGCGGCTGCCGGTCTCCGTCCGAGAAGCGGGAGCGACGTTGGGGAGCGACATTGGCCTGCGCGATGAAAAGGACTTGAACCGGGATAAGCATGCTGGTGGCAGGGGAATGGCGCGAATGCAGGACACAATGAAGCACTATTCTAGAGAACGGCCATGCCGCACCGCCGCCACTTCTCTCTCCGTTGCCCAGGAGCTTGTCAATGTCCGCACCGTCTTCCTCCGCCACTCGCATCGAAAAAGACAGTCTCGGCGACGTGGCAGTACCCGCCGACCACCTGTGGGGGGCGCAGACCGAACGCTCGCGCCAGAATTTCCGTATCGGCAACGAAAAGATGCCACCTGCGCTGATCGAAGCGTTTGCCATCCTCAAGCTATGCGCCGCGCGCGCAACCGCGAACTGGACGTGCTGCCGCAGGAACTGGCCGGCGCCATCGAACAGGCTGCCAGCGAGGTAATCGAAGGACGCTGGCCTGACGAATTCCCGCTGTCGGTCTGGCAGACCGGGTCTGGCACGCAGACCAACATGAACCTCAACGAGGTCATCGCCAACCGCGCCATTCAGTTGCTCGGCGGCGAGGTGGGCAGCAAGAAGCCGGTGCACCCGAACGACCACGTCAACGCCAGCCAGTCTTCCAACGACAGCTTCCCGACGGCCATGCATATCGCCGCCACGCGTGCGATTCAGCAGAAGCTGCTGCCGGCGCTGGAGACACTGCAGCAGACATTCGCGCGCAAAGTGGATGCGTTTGACGACATCGTCAAGGTCGGCCGCACGCACTTGCAGGACGCCGTGCCGCTGACGCTCGGCCAGGAGTTCTCGGGCTATATGACGCAGGTGGCCGACGCGCAGTCGCGGCTGCAGCACGCCATGCTGCGCGCCATGCCGTGGCGCAGGGCGGCACGGCGGTGGGCACCGGCCTGAACGCGCCGCCCGGGTTCGCGGGCGCGTCGCGCGCGCGCTGGCCGACACCACCGGCCTGCCGTTCGAGCCAGCCCCGAACCGCTATGCCTTGCAGGCCGCGCACGACGCGCTGGCCGACCTGTCCGGCGCGCTCAATACGACGGCCTCGTCGTTCCTGAAGATCGCCCGCGACTCATGCTGCTGGGCTCGGGCCCGCGCGCGGGCTTTGCCGAGCTCCAACTTCCGGCCAACGAGCCGGGCTCGTCGATCATGCCGGGCAAGGTCAACCCCACGCAGGCCGAGGCGCTGGCAATGGTCTGCTGCCGCGTGATCGGCAACCACACCACGGTCACGCTCGCCAATGCGCTCGGCACGCTCGAACTCAATGCGTACAAGCCTGTGATCGTCTACAGCCTGCTGCAGTCGGTGACCTTGCTCGCGGACGCGGCATCGAGCTTCGCCGAGCACATGGTCGAAGGCGTGCAAGCCGATCGCGAACGCATCGCCGAACTGCTCGAGCGCTCGCTGATGCCGGTGACCGCGCTCAATCCGCATATCGGCTACGACAAGCTGCCGAGATCGCCAAGCTCGCGGTCAAGCGCAATCTTTCGCTGCGTGAGGCGGCGATTGCGTCGGGGCATGTGACCGAGGAGCAGTTTGCGGTGTGGATTGATTTGAAGGGGATGACCAGGGAAGTGTAGGAGCGGGCCCGGCGCGGCACGCCCATGTCCCGCCAGGCCGGCACAACCTGGTTCCACATCGGGAAAACCATATTGCCTTCCGACCTCGCCACGTCCTGGCTGACCTTCAGCGCGCCCGTCGCCGCGGCGCGTAACGCCGGGCGGCCGCTCGTCGCGCTCGAGTCAACCATCATCGCGCACGGCATGCCCTACCCCGAAACGTGCGGACGGCGCGAGAGGTAGAGACAGTGATTCGCGATCTTGGCGCGGAGCCCGCGACGATCGCGTTGATCGACGCACGCATCCGTATCGGCCTGTCGGACGATGAGCTGGAGTGGTTTGGCCGTTCCGGCAAGGCACACAAGGCGAGCCGCCGCGATCTTCCCGCCGTGCTGGCCAGCGGCGAGCCCGGCGCCACGACCGTGGCCGGCACGATGATCTGCGCGGCGTTGGCCGGCATCGAAGTCTTTGTGACAGGCGGCATCGGCGGCGTGCACCGGGGCGCGCAGGAAACGTTCGATATATCCGCCGATCTCCAGGAACTGGCGAGGACTTCCGTGGCAGTGGTGTGCGCAGGGGCCAAGTCCATCCTGGATATCGGGCTCACGCTGGAATACCTCGAAACACACGGCGTGCCGGTGCTCAGTTGCGAGCAGGACAACTTCGCCGCGTTCTACAAGCGCGACAGCGGCTTTCGTGCCGACTACAGGCTCGATGATGCCGCGGAGCAGGCGCGCTTCATCCGCACCAAGTGGGACCTCGGGCTCGCCGGCGGTGTGGTGCTGAGTACGCCGGTGCCGGAAGCGGCGGCGATGGCATCAGAGGAGATCGATGCGCTGACACAACAGGCGCTCGACGAGGCCGCAGCGCAAGGCATCACGGGCAAGGCCGTGACGCCATTCCTGCTGGCGCGCATCCAGTCGCTCACAGGTGGCCGCAGCCTTGCGACGAATATTGCGCTGGTGAAGCACAACGCCGAAATCGGCGCGCGGCTGGCGTTGGCGCTGGCACGCGCGGGACGCGGCGCCGTGGACTAGTGTCCCACGCAGGCTGAAAACAGCCTCAGTCGTCACTCTTTGCGGGCGGGACTGCCTTGCCAAGCAATTTGCCAAGCAGCCCGGTCTTGCCGGCAGTCTGGCGATCCTTCGTCTTGGGCAAATTGCCAATACGATTGGCGCCTGCCTGTTTCATGCTGTTGGCAATCTTCAGGCCCTTGTTTTTTTCCAGATCGGTTTTCTTCACGGACATCATCCCAGGAGTCGATGCCCCGCATTGTACGCAGGGGCGACGGCATGGGGGCAAACCCGGATGGCGTACTGCGCGCGGCCCAGCATCAGCCGGGCTCTTTTCCTGCGTGAAAGGTTCGCTTCGGCAAAACTGGATTGCGGCATCGGGCGTTCTCCCCCACTGTAGCCCTTCGCGCAAAACAGCCGGCGACAGTGCGCGTGCCGGCAACCAGGAGACAGCAATGTACGGTCGCAGATACGCCAGAGGTCTGTTTCTGGCTGTGGTATCGGTGGTGGCGGGAAGCGCGGGGCTGGGGGCCCCAATGGTTGCACAGGCGACAGAGACCTATCCCACTCGTCCCGTGACGCTGGTGGTGCCCTACTCCGCCGGCGGCCCGACCGATGTCGTGGCACGGTCGCTGGCCGCCGCCATGTCGAAGGATCTGGGGCAGAGCGTGGTGGTGGAGAACCGCGTTGGTGCTGGCGGCACCGTCGCGGCGGCATACGTCGCTCGCGCGCAGCCTGACGGCTATACCATCCTGATTCACCACAACGGCATGGCGACGGCACCCGCCTTGTACAAGAAGCTGGCCTATAACCCGCTCAAGGATTTCGAGTACGTGGGCCAGGTGGCTGACGTACCGATGACCTTCATGGGCCGCAAGGATCTGCCGGTGTCAACGGTGCCGGAACTGATCAAGTACGTCACGCAGAATAAGGACAAGGTATCGCTGGCCAATGCGGGGCTCGGCGCCGTATCGCAACTGTGCGGCCTGCTGTTCGAAGATTCGGTTCACGCCAGGATGACGGCGATTCCCTATCCGGCGCGGGCCCTGCGCTGACCGCGCTGCTGGCGGGCCAGGTTGACCTGCTGTGTGACCAGACCACGGCGACGCTGCCGCACATCAAGGCAGGCAAGGTAAAGCTGTTCGGAGTGACCACAGCGAAGCGCATCGCTGCCCTGCCCGATGCCCCGACGTTGCAGGAGGGCGGCTTGAAAGGCTTCGAGGTCAAGGTGTGGCACGGCATCTACGCGCCCAAGGGGACAGCGCCCGCCACGACGGCACGGTTGACCGCGGCATTGCAGAAAGGCTTGCAGGATCCTGCGGTGCTGGCGAGGCTCAACGAGCTTGGGGCGCAGATCGTGCCGCTGGACAAGCAGACGCCGCTGGGATTGCAGAGCTGGCTGAAGGCGGAAAGCGACAAGTGGCAACCGTTGCTGCGCAGCATCAAGGTCGAGGCAGACTGATCCGGACAACACTTGTGGCGCCTGGACTTGCATGCCCAGTGGGCTGGTAAATGGCAAAGGCCGCGAAGGTGACGATCGGGTCGTCACCTTCCCGGTGTCTCAATGACTGGCCGAAAACCCCGATCCCTCAACGATACCGGCCTCAGTCACTCGAACACGTGCCGCAACAGCGGCGGCTCGATGCCGGCCGGGTTCAGCTCGACCACCCGCCGCGCCACGCTGGACGGCCGCACCTGCTCCACATCGACATAGAACTGCTGGTACCAGTCGCGCATCTGGTAGATCGGCCCGTCGCCCTCGCACAGCAGCGGGTTGTCGATGCGGATCTTGCTGTCCCAGATCACCACGTCCTCGTAGAAGGCGGCGCGGGCCTGGTCCACGTAGGCTTGCGCCATGGCGCGGTTCTGCTCTTCCGACAGGCCCGGGATCTTCCTGACCAGCACGCCATAGCGCAGTTCGAAGCTGTTGGCGTCGATCGGCACATGGCAGTTGAGCAGGATCGAGTGGATCTGCTGGTCACCCATCTGGCCGGTCATCTCGGTGATATGGTAGGCCGGCCCGAAATACGTCGAAAGCGCCGTCAGCCGCGCGTCGCCGGACAGCCTGGCACTGCGCCCGATCATCAGCTGGGTGGCCTTGTGGTTTTCGAACAGGTTCGCGAAGTAGTCCACCGGGGCGCCATGGACCGTGCCGAAATGCGCCATGTCGGAAATATTGTCGACGAGCTCGCGGCAGTTCGTGCCGATCACCATCTTGTCCATGGCCCACGCCGACCAGTCCGGCGAGAAGCAGGCCTCGATGCGCGGAATCGCTACCTCCGGCGGCGCCGCACGCCCCTCGGGATCGTGCCAGATGAACAGCAGCTGGTTCTGTTCGCAGGTCTCCCAGCTGCCGATGCGAGCCTTGGGCGGCACGCGCTTGCAGTAGGGAATCGACTTGCAGCCACCGTCGCCGCCCCACTGCCAGCCGTGGAACGGACAGACCAGGTTGTCCCCCTGCACGGTGCCGGTACTGAGGTCGGCGCCCATGTGCGGGCAATAGCCATCGATGATGCGGATCGCGCCGGTCGAATCGGCAAACGCCGCCAGGCGCCGGCCAAAGATGTTCAGCGTGTGCGGCTTGCCGTCGCGGTAATCCTCGGCCAGCCCGAGGCAATGCCAGCCTCGCGCATAGCGTGACTCGGGCGGGCGCGATTCGATCTTGTAGCCGGTGGTGGTCATGGCGTCTCTCTCCTTGAATCTCCGTGGGAGCTTCACGATACGAGGCGCCTGCCCGGCGTTCATCGTCCCATCAGACTAGGCTCGCCTTCGACGCCGCCAGGATGCGCGTGAGCGCGGGATCGTTGGCGGGACCATGCACGCAGCACACGCCGGCCGGGTCGTAGATCTTCGCCACGCAGGCATTGCAGCTGTCGCAGGCCGAACGCGCCACCGTACCGGAACGCCAGTGCTCGACCAGTGCCGGATCGTGGATCAGCGCGCGCGCCAGCGCGATACAGTCGAAGCCCTCGTCCAGCAGCCCCTTCACGTTGTCCAGCGACTTCACGCCGCCGATATAGGCCAGCGGCATCCGCACCGCCTGGCGCACCACGCGCGACGCCTCGAGGAAATACAGCTCCCGGAATGCCAGGTCACGCGGCGTGCGATTCTCCAGCATGGTGAGGCCGAACCGGGCCATCGCGCTGGGTGCGGCGGCTTTCATCTGCGCGGTGGGCATCGGGCTGCCGAAGAGTGCCCACGGGCTTTCGACATTGCGCCCGCCGCTGAGGGTCAGCAGGTCGGCGCCCTCGGCTTCCAGGATGCGCGCCGTGACCGCGGAATCTGCAGCATCGTTGCCACCGGGCACGCCATCGGTCACGCTGAGCTTGCAGCACACCGCCAGGTCGGCGCCGACCGCCTCCTTCACCTGGCGCAGTACCAGCGCCGGGAAGCGCGTGCGGTTCTCCACGCTGCCCCCGAACCCATCGCGCCGGCGGTTGCTCAGCGGCGACAGGAACTGATTGAGCAGGTAGCCATGGCCCATATGGATTTCCACGGCATCAAAACCGGCCTCGCGCGCGAGCCGCGCTGCCTGCGCGAACTGCGCGGCGCGCCGCGCCATGTCCGCCTGGCTCATGGCGCGCTGGAAATACACGCCGTGCATCATGCCGAAGGCATTGAGGCCGGACGACGCGCTGCCCGGCGCGCGGCTGCCGCCGTGGCGCATCGTGGTAAACGAGCCGGCATGGGTGATCTGCAGGCAGGCCGCAGCGCCTTCGCGGTGCACCGCATCGGTCAGCACGCGCAGGTGCGGCACCTGCTCCGCGCGCATGCTGAGCTGATGCGCGAAGGTCATGCCGTCGTCCGACACGGCCGCATAGGCCACCGTGGTCATGCCCACGCCCCCCGCGGCCAGCTCGCGATGATGCCTGACCAGTGCCTGGGTCGGCAGCCCCTCGGGCGTCATGCCCTCGTTCGCCCCGGCCTTGATGAAGCGGTTGCGCAGCGTCAGCGGACCGATGCGAACCGGCGTGAATGCAGCGGTGCTGGCGGATTGCCTAGCCTCCATGCTGTCCCCTCCCTGGGTCTATGCCTTTGGAAACGACTCCATTGAACCACGTGCGCATCAGGCCGTATCGGACTTCAGGCCATGCGCCGGCCCTACCCGATCGCCCTGCGCGACGGCCCCGGCGGCCACGCGCGCACGCTCCTCTTCCTCCACCCCGAGCCATGCCGCCAGCGCGGGCAGCAGCGATACCGCGCCGAACAGGTTCACCAGGAACATGAACGCCAGCAGGATACCCATGTCGGCCTGGAACTTGAGCGCGGCAAAGGCCCACGTGCCCACGCCGATGCACATCGTCAGTGCCGTGAATAGCGCCGCCGAGCCGCGCTGGCGCATGGCTTCCGCGAATGCCTCAGGCAAGCTTTGACCTTCCTCGCGGATCTGGTGCTGGATACGTTCGTACAGGTAAATGCCGTAGTCGACGCCAACGCCGACGCCCAGCGTGATCACGGGCAGCGTGGAAACCTTCAGGCCGATGCCAAGCCGCGCCATCAGCGCATTGCACAGCACCGACACCAGCGTCAGCGGCACGATGATGCACAGCACCGCGCGCCACGAGCGGAACGTCAGCAGGCACAGCAGCGTGATGGCGCCGAAGATCGACAGCAGCATCGCGACCTCGGCCTCTTCCACCGCTTCGTTGGTGGCCGCCATCACGCCGATATTGCCGCCGGCCAGGCGGAACGCCACGTTCGGCGTCTTGTCTTCAGCCGTAAAGCGGCGGATCTCGCGAATGATATGGGCAATGGTGGCGCCCTCATGGTTGGCCGTGTAGATCAGCACCTGGATGGCCTGGCAGTTCGGCGTGTTCATGCCGTTGTCCGGATCGAAGGCCTTGGCGCCCTGGCTCAGGCCCTCGCTGCTGCGCGGCAGCGCCTCCCAGCGCGGGTTGCCCTCGTTGTAGGCGCCGATCACCACCTTGGCCAGCGACGACACGCTCACCACCGACTGCACGCCCGACACGCCGCGCATGCGCATCTCGAAGCGTTCCACCGCGCTCATCACCGGATAGTGCAGGCAGCCGTCGTCAAAGCCGGCGGGCTCCACCACCACCGTCAGCGCGTCCGAGCCGATGTTGTACTGGCCGACCACGCTCGCGCTGTCGCGGTTGTAGCGCGAATCGGCGCGCAGTTCGGGGGCGCCGCTGCCCACGTCGCCGATCTTCAGGCGCGCGATTCGATCGCGCCGACCGCCAGGCAGCGCGAGCGCGGCGACGAACACGCCCAGCG
>LRMT01000187.1 GCA_001725945.1 Cupriavidus sp. UYMMa02A
GACACGAATCGTAGTCGGCGACGTCTACAGAATACGCGTGGAACTTGCGCCCGCTCTCCTCCATGCTTCCCAACCAGTTCGGGACGCTGCTGTTGCCGGGCGAATGCGTGACTGCCACTTCATATCCGGCGTCGTGAAGGCGAACACTGATCGCCTCACCAATACCACCCATGCCGCCCGTGACCACGGCAACTTTCCTGGTCATGTCTCCAGTCCTCTCAATGGTAAAACCGTCTGAACGACGTAGGGTCCGGCAACTCGCCAAGTTCCACCGTCTCGCTAAACGTGGTCAGCGGATTTCGTCCGGGCTGAAAACAATATACCCGAGGATTTCAGCTACTTCACGGCGTCCAGTTCGGCATCCAAGTACACCGGTCGTTCCGGTCGGCGGGTGCGCGGTGCCAGCACCAGTTGCGAGCCGCTGGGAATACACGTAGGGCACCTTCGGGCCCGACGAGCGCCGGGCAGAGAGGATGCGGCAATGGGACAAGTTCGGCTTCCAGCTGATGTCCGCGGCTGCGTTGGACCTTGCAGTGCAAAGCCGTAAGCGCTTCAGCGCAGGCACCGCGGCGCTAGCTATCTTGTTGAGTCAGAGCGCGGATGCCCGGGTATATCTCTGAGTGCCATCGGGGGCCGCAGAAAAGATCATAGTGGCCGCACTGGCGCGCGTCGCGTGCTGCTTGTTGGGTGCCGCTATGCCTCGGCAAAGATCGTGCGCCGCATGGGTCTGCCCACAGCCGGAAATGGCATCGTGGTCGCCTTCGATGGTCAGCAGAGTTGTAGCGTGGATGTCTTGCGGACGCACGGACTGGCCTTGTACGAACCAATTGCCGCGCGCCAGTCGAAATTCCTTGAACACGATCTGGATGGTATCCAGGTAGAACTCGGCCGCCATGTCAAGCACCGCATGATACGCATCGCGGACGCGCCGGAAGGCTTCGGCACGCTCGTTGTCCCCCCATAGGAGTTCCAAATAGTAGTCCCAGTGTGACGCCACCAAAGATCCGGCTGCGCAGCCATCAAGCCGGCAAGCTGCAGGAAGTTCGGGCACACCTTGCGGCCGGCACCGGCGTAGCGATCGGGAACTGTATAGATCAAATTCCGTTGAAACCACTCGAGCGAGTGGTCCGCGGCTAATTTCCCAACCGCGGTTGGACTGCGACGCGCATCGATCGGCCCGCCTATTAGGATCAGGCTTCTAGGAGTCGGCTCATCCGCGCTGGCCAGCAGGGAAATAGCCGCCAGAGCCGGCACGGTGGCCTGGCAGATAGCAATCACATGCAGTGGTTCCGCCGTGCCAATCTGACGAATAAACTCCTGCAGCTCGGTGACATAATCATCCAGGTCAAACGGCCCGTCCACCAGTGGAACGCAGCGCGCATCAACCCAGTCCGTCACATAGACGATATGCTCGGGCAATAAGGTTTCGATGACCTCGCGAAGCATGACGGCGTGATGCCCAGCAAGCGGCGCACAGATCAGCACAGCAGGTCTTGGGTGTGAAGCGGCGGCGCCAAGTGCAACCGGATCAGGTACGAAGCGCAAGAGGCGGCAAAATGCCTTCTTCAGCACGACTTGCTCGACCACAGGGATGGTGCAGCCGTAGTGCTCAACGGCTGCGATACCGAACGCTGGCTTGTCATAGGTTTGTCCCAGGCGGTACAGCATGTCGTAACCAGCGGCAAAGGCGGGAGCGCCCGGTATCTGTGACAGAGGACTTCTAAGATCGGAAAACGCACTTGCCGCGCTCGCTGCCCACGCAGCGAATGGCGCGAACATCGCGCGCTGGTACTCCATGAGCCGGTAGAGCATGGAGGCCTCCAAGAGTTACACCGTGTTGGCCGGCGGCCACGGTCCAAACTGCAGACCTGATCGGTCCAGGCTGCTTTGAAGGGGGCAATGTCGAGGCAGGCGTACCCGCAGATCTCGCCTTCGGCCCAATACCGATGCAGGTGCAGGGACCCTATCAGGGTTTCACTATAGGCGGGCCAGCTATTGCTGCAGTGCCAAAGATCGATGGAACAGTGGCGGTGAGCTGGTCGGTCGAAGGACAGGACCGCGTAGCAACGCTCGTCTTTCAGCTACATTGCGCGGCGTGGGTCGACTCGCCGTGGCGCGGCACGCCGCGCCACCAGACGCAAAGGTGTCGTCATGGGGAGCGGCCAGTGCACGATTAGCGTACCCCCGGGGCGGGATCTCGATGCGTGCGCCCAGCAGGACCTCTCCTGCCGCCTGGTCTGCCTTTCCTGCCGCATGACGTTTGCAACGCGATCCTGCTGCCGCACGTATCGGAGTTCAACCTCATTACCGCGCCTGAACGCTTCGCGAAAATCGCCGAACTGCTCGGCGAAAGCATTGGGAGCCTGGGCACCAGCGACGCTGCCAAAGCTGTGCCCCTTGCCCTCCCTATGGATTTCTATCGACCCCTATGGCTCCTGCAGGGTCACCCCATGGCTGGCGAAGATGCGGGCCAGTTCGCCCTTGCGCCGCAGCGCGTCCAGTGCTTTTTCCAGCGATTCGGCCAGTGCCTTGTCGCCCGCCTTGATCGCCATGCCGATGGCCCATCCGCGTGGCGGTAACAGCGGCGAGCTGATGTCCGCGGAAGAAAAGCGCGTGGCGGACTGATCTGTGGTCTTCAGCGCGCTCTCGTATTGCGCGCGGGTCACCACCGCAGCGGCGATTTCACCGGAGAAAAGCGCTCGCAAGGCGTCGTCGGCTTCGGCGTAGATCTTCACCTTGTCGCGCAGCGCGCCGCCCGCGCCGGACAGCAACGCGTTGGCGCCGGCCGAGCCGGCGGCGGCGCCGGTAGGCTGGCCGGCCAAGTCTTCGAGGCCGCGCGCGTCGCGCACGCGCTCGCGGTCGCGCACCAGCACGAAGGTGCTCGCGGTAGTAGGGAGCGAAGATCAGCGCCTGGTCGTTGGCGCGCATGAAAGCGCGGTCGACCGGCACGTGCAGCATCACGTCCGCCGGACCGTAGCCGAGGTAATGGCCGCGCCATACCATCGATCGCAGGTCGTCGGACATGTCATCGTCGGCATCGAACGGCAACAGCGACACTTGCAAACCCAACTCGGTGGCCAACGCTTTGGCCAGCGTTACATCTATGCCGGCATACTGGGTGCCCGCAACCGCCGAGAACGGTGGCAAGCCCTTGTAGACAGCGACCTTCAGCGTGCCGTTCTGGCGGATTCTGGCCAGGTCCGCCAGCGCCGGCTGAGCGCCGAGCAGCGCGCCTGCCGCCAGCAAGCGCCGCACAGCCTGCGCCGGGCTGCTGCTGGTCGGCGCGGCAGCAGGCGGACAATGCATCGGTGACATGGAGTCTCTCCTGAACTCGGAAGACAACGAATATTGAAGAAATGCTTGGCCTGCGGGACTTTTGATGCCTTACTCGTGCCGCGATTCCAGGTAGGTCTTGATCGCCCACACCGCTTCCTGGCTCAGCACGCCGTCGAACGGGGGGCATGTAGACGCGGCCGTCGCGAGTTCGGCCTTTGCGGACGGTGGTGGTGAAGTACTGCGAGATCTCGGTCATGCAGGCCTGCTTCTTCTTGGCATCGGCGAGCGACACGCAGTCGCTATCGAGCTTGCGCAGATCGGGGGCGATGCCGCCGGACACCGCTTCCAGGCCATGGCAGCGCGCGCAGTTCTGGTTGTAGGCTGAGCTGCCAATACGCTGGGCCTCCTGTTGCTCTGTCCCGGCGCGATAGGGGTTGTCCGGACGCCAGTCGTCGCCCAGCTGCGGCAAGGACTTGGTGTCGACGGCTTGCGGCGTAACATCGCCATGGGCCCATACGGTCCGGCCGGGGTGGCGCTCAGCATGGCGCAGAGCGAAAGCAGGGCAAGCAGGCGGCGCTGCGTTTTCATGAATGTCTCCTACAGTTGTGGATGAGATTTTTGTTTGCCACCATTTCTGCAAGAGCCATACCAGTAGGCCGGAACGGGCGCCGCGCGGCCTCGCAGCGGGCTTTTCGGGGCTTGCGCCGGCGTGTGCGATGCACCATCGCCGCGACGGTGTCCCGGAATTCCACACTCTGGCAAGCGTTTTGCTTCATGGCGCAACACTGTCGACCCCCGCCTGCCTACGGCGATGAGGGCCGACTGCGACCCGCGCAAAGATCGCGGGCGACTTCCAACAGGAGACCCAGACATGACCATCCCAGCGGAGCCCACTCGCCCTGCCATCTCCGGCGCGACGGGCGACATGGCCGGCCAGCCCGAGCGCGCCGAATTGATCGCGCAGGCCCACCAGCGTTCCGCCTCCTATGGCCTGCGCCCCTATGAATCGCCGGACTTCTGCCCCGTGCTGCAAAGCGAACTGAAGACGCGAATCGAACGCAGCCAGTCCCTGTTCACCTACGCGCTGCCGGTGATGGAGACGCTCTACGACCAGATTGTGAATACGCAGAGCATGGTGATCCTGACAGACGCGGACGGCCTGATCCTGCACTCGCTGGGCGACGACGATTTCCTCGCGCGCGCCGACAAGGTGGCGCTGCGCGCGGGCGCAGACTGGTCGGAGGAGAGCCGCGGCACCAACGCCATTGGCACCGCCCTGGCAGAAAACCGCGCCACGCTGGTCCACGGCGCCGACCACTTCCTGGAGGCCAACCAATTCCTGACCTGCTCGTGCATGACCATCCTGGACCCCTACGGCAAGACTGTCGGGGCGCTGGATGTGACGGGCGACCAGCGCGGCTTCCACAAGCACACCATGGCGCTGGTGCGGATGTCGGCGCAGATGATTGAAAACCAGTTGTTCGGCAACGCGTTCCGCGACATGGTGTGCATCCATTTCCATTCGCGCGCCGAGTTTCTGGGCACGCTGGTGGAAGGTCTCGTCTCGTTCACGCCCGGCGGGCGCTTCCTGTCGTCAAACCGCAGCGGACAGTTCCAGTTGGGTCTGTCGATTGCGGCGCTGCAGGCGCATACCTTTTCTTCGCTGTTCGGGATGCCGATGTCCCTGCTTTTTGATGCCGTGCGCGTCGCGCCGGCCGGTATCGTGCAGTTGCAGTTGCCGAGTGGCGTCAAGGTCAGCGCGCGCATGGAATGGAAATCCAGTCCTGCCTCGATGCCTGGGACGCCGTATCCGCGGGCACCCAGGATGCCGTCGCGCGCGGGACGCCTCAGCCCGTCCCGGCCCGGCCCGAGGGGCTGGCGACCTGGACACCGGCGACGCGCAGATTCGGACCGTGATCGGGAAGCTGCGCAAGGTCATCGGCAAGGACATCCCGGTAATGGTGCTGGGCGAAACCGGTACGGGCAAGGAACTGATGGCACGCGCGATCCATGCCGACAGCCCGCGCCACGGGGGCCCTTTCATCGCGGTGAACTGCGCCTCGATCCCCGAGAACCTGATCGAGTCGGAGCTGTTCGGTTACGAGGAAGGTGCCTTCACCGGCGCCCGGAAGAAAGGCGGCATCGGCAAGATGCTGCTGGCCAACGGCGGTACCCTGTTCCTGGACGAGATCGGCGACATGCCGCTGCATCTGCAGGGCCGGCTTCTGCGCGCACTGCAGGAACGCGCCGTCCAGCCGCTGGGCAGCAGCAAGGTGATCCAGGTCGACGTGCTGGTGGTCTGCGCGACCAACCGCAACCTGCGCGAAATGGTCGCCAGCGGCCAGTTCCGCGAAGACTTGTACTACCGCCTGAACGGGCTCGTGATACGGCTGCCGGCCCTGCGCGAGCGCAGCGACCTTGATGTGGTGGCGGGCAAGCTGCTGCGCCAGGACCACGGCCATGCCAGCGGTGAGCCACCCCGCATCAGCGATTCGGTGATGGAACTCTTCCGGCGCTATCACTGGCCGGGCAATATGCGCCAGCTCGGCAACCTGTTGCGCACGGCGCGTCTGATGGCGGACGCGAAGCCGAGATCACCGAAGACCACCTGCCCGACGATTTCCTGGATGACCTGCGCGAGCGGCAGGAGCAGGCGGTAATGCTGGCGGGCCAGGTGGTGCCAGGCTTGCCGGTAGCCACGGTGCTGCCCATCGCACAAGCGGGCGCGCAGCCCACGCGGCTTGCCGAGGTCGAGGCGCTTGCCATCGTCGCCGCGGTGAACGCGCACCACGGCAATATCTCGGCGGCAGCCAAAGCGCTGGGCATCTCGCGCAATACGGTCTACCGGAAGATGGAAGAAGCGCGCGGGCTGTCGCAACCACCGGGCTGATCCTGGTCTGCCGCAGGGCGTCGCCGCTCAGGCCGGTGGCTCGGGTTATCCCTGCCAGCGTGCGGCGCCAATCGCGGCGGCAAGGGCCTTGCCCAGCGAGCCGGTGGCGAGGTGCCCGCCATCGACCCATACCAGCGCGCGCCAGGGGCGGCCCGCAAGCGCCGTGCGTTGGCGGGACGGCACACCGCATCGGCCCGTCCATGCAGCAGCGTGACCGGCAGCCCATGGGCAGCAATCGTCCGCGCCGCCTGAAGCAGCCGCGGCTTCCCCAGCCCGGCCCGGTTGCGCAGGTAGTGCGCCTGGATGCGGTACTTGGCGACCATTGCCTCCAGCGCCCACAGCGGGAGGCGCTGCCCCGCGGGCAGCCCCAGCAATGCCTGTTCGCTCGATCGCCACGACGCAGCGGTGTCCCATTTCTGAACAGGTGTCCCACGTTGCAACAGCCGTGACACAGTGAGCAGGCAACCGCGTGCATCCGGCAAGCGTTCGCCTTGCGGCTTGATGCGTCGCAACATGCATCGGCCGCCGCGGCGCGGCGCGAACAGCTTGGCCACATCGTCGCGCCCGGTCAGGAACGCTCCGCGCAATACCAACGCCGCCACCGCATCCGGGCACTTCGCCGCATAAGCCAGCCCGAGGGCCGCGCCCCAGGAACCGCCGACCACGCCCCAGCGCTCGATGCCCAGCGTCTGGCGCAGGAGTTCGATGTCAGCCAGCAGTGCGCTCACGTTATTGCGACGCAGGCTCCCCGCCGGCCTCGACTTGCCTGTGCCGCGCTGGTCCGGCATCACCACACGATGCCATTGCGGATCGAACCATGCCGCCATTGCCGCGGAGCAGCCGCTTCCGGGACCACCGTGCAGGACCAGCCATGGCTCGCCATCCGTGGGTCCGGCCAGGCGCACGTGCACGCGCTGCGCGTCCGGCGTACGCAGGTAAAAGCAGTCAGATGTCGGGGGCACGTCGGGCATGGATGTTGCCTTGAGGGAATGCGGCAGCCAGTCTGCCGCGCCAAGACGATATTCACTAACCATGCCACCCAAGGAGAGAGACATGACCTGGACCACGCCTGCCTATTCCGAGCTGCGACTGGGCTTTGAGATCACGATGTACATCGCCAACCGCTGAAGCCCGCTGCACGCGGCGGCGTGTCGGTGTGCGGTCCGACATGCCGGGCCGCACGCCTGCCCCGTGCCTCGATGACCCACCTGGACCAGTTCGCGCCATGACAACCATCCGCGTACTCGGATCGGCCGCCGGCGGCGGCTTTCCGCAGTGGAACTGCAACTGCCACAACTGCGATGGCGTGCGCCGCGGTACCGTACGGGCCACGCCGCGCACACAGTCATCGATTGCCCTGTCCGGCGACGGAGCAGAATCGATCGTGGTCAACGCTTCTCCCGACATCCTGCAGCAACTGCGCCAGACGCCCGCGCTGCAACCGGCACGCGCGCCACGCGATACAGCGATCGCTGCCGTGTTGTTGATGGATGCCCAGATCGATCACGTTACCGGCCTGCTGATGCTGCGCGAGCACCAGCAGGCGTTGCCGCTATTTGCCACGGCCGCGGTGCTCGACGACTTGAGCAACGCGTTCCCCCTGACGCGCATGTTGTCGCACTACTGTGGCTTGCAGACGCACACCTTGCCCTGCGATGGCACGCCGTTTTCCGTGCCGCCGCTTGACAGCGTCATGCTCACTGCGGTGCCTCTGCAAAGCAAGGCGCCGCCCTATTCGCCCAGCCGCCACGCGCCGCGGGTGGGTGACAACATCGGCCTGCGCATCGAGGATCGCCGCAGCGGGCGCCGCGCGTTCTATGCGCCCGGCCTGGGCAGCGTAGAAGACCACGTCTTCGCCGAGCTGCGCAGCGCGGACGTCATACTGGTCGACGGCACCTTCTGGCGCGAGGACGAGATGCAGTCGCTCGGCTTCTCCGCCAAGGCTGCCGCCGACATGGGCCACCTGCCCCTGTCGGGCCCCGGCGGCATGATCGAGATCCTCGAGCGGCTGCCCGCGAGCCGCAAGATCCTTATCCACATCAACAATACCAACCCCGTGCTGGTGGAAGACTCGCCGGAGCGCGCCGTACTGGCGCGGCACGGCATCGAGCTGGCGTACGACGGCATGGAGATCACGCTATGACCTATTCCACCGCATCGAGCCCCGCGGAATTTGAAGCCCGGCTACGCGCCAGGGAAAGCGGCTACCACATTCATCACCCGTTCAACCAACGCATGGCTGCGGGGCAGTGCTCGCCAGGACAGATCCGCGCCTGGGTTGCCAATCGCTTCTACTACCAGGCCAGTATCCCGTTGAAGGACGCCGCCATCCTTGCCAATTGCCCCGAGCGCGACACGCGCCGCGAGTGGGTGGTGCGCATCCTCGACCACGACGGTACCGACACCCAGCCCGGGGGCATTGAGGCGTGGCTGCGGCTGGGCCAGGCCACGGGGCTCGAGCGCGAGGCATTGCTCGACCATCGGCACGTGCTGCCCGGCGTTCGCTTCGCCGTCGACGCCTATGTCAACTTCGCGCGGCGCGCACCGTGGCAGGAAGGCGTGTGCTCATCGCTCACCGAGATGTTCGCACCGGAGATCCACAAGGAGCGGCTCGCTGGCTGGCCCACGCATTACCCGTGGATCGAGGCCGCCGGGCTGGACTACTTCCGTTCGCGCATCCCGCTCGCGCAGCGCGACGTCGAGCACGGACTGCGCGTGACGCTCAACTACTTCCGCACGCCAGAGCAACAGCAACGCGCGCTCGATATCCTGCAATTCAAGCTCGACGTGCTCTGGTCGATGCTCGATGCGATCCAGTTGGCCAACCCATGACGACCAATCCACCAGACCTCGCCCGTCCGGTCCTGCACCGGAGCTTCCGCCTGCAGTGGGAAGACGCCCAGCAGAGCTGGGTGCTGCTCTACCCGGAGGGCATGGTGACCCTCAACGACAGCGCCGCCGCCATCCTGCAGCGCTGCGACGGCAACCACACGCTGGACATGGTGATTGACGACCTGCAGGCCGCGTTCGGCGTGCAGGGCATCGCCCCGGAGGTACACGCCTTTGTCAAACATGCGACCGAACGCGGCTGGCTGGTCTGATCCCCGTGCCGCCGGAGAGCCTGGCCCGCCGCTGTGGCTGCTAGCCGAGCTGACCTACCGCTGCCCGCTGCACTGCGCGTTCTGCTCCAACCCGTTGGACTATGCCCGGCACACCGCGGAACTCGACACCGCGCAATGGTGCGACGTGTTCATCCAGGCCCGTGCGCTCGGTGCTGTACAGCTCGGCCTGTCCGGCGGCGAGCCGCTATTGCGCAAGGACCTGGAACAGCTGGTGCGGCATGCGCATGGGCTGGGCTTCTATACGAACCTCATTACGTCCGGCGTGGGCCTGACCGACGCCCGGCTCGCCGCGCTGCGCGAGGCGGGCCTGGACCATATCCAGCTGTCCTTCCAGGACTCCACCCGCGAGCTCAACGACTTCCTGTCGAGTACCCGCACCTTCGACCTGAAGCTGCGCGTGGCGAGGCTGATCAAGGCGCACGGTTATCCGATGGTGATGAACTGCGTGCTGCATCGGCACAACCTGCCCCATGTCGCCACCATCATCGAAATGGCGCTGCAGATGGGGGCCGAATATCTGGAACTGGCCAACACGCAGTACTACGGATGGGCTTGGCACAACCGGCTTGCGCTGATGCCGACCCATGAGCAATTGCTTGAAGCCGAGGCCGTCGTCAGGCAATACCGCGCGCGTATCGGCAAGCAGTGCCAGCTCCTGTTTGTGGTGCCCGACTACTTCGAAGGCAAGCCCAAGAAGTGCATGAATGGCTGGGGCACGACCTTCCTTGGCGTGGCGCCGGATGGCACCGCGCTGCCGTGCCATGCCGCGCGAATGCTGCCCGGCCTGGCATTGCCGAACGTCATGACGCAGGGACTGCGCGAGATCTGGTGCGACAGTGACGCGTTCCGCCGCTTCGCGGTACCGCTTGGATGCAGGAGCCCTGTCGCTCATGTGATCAACGGGAGGAGGACCATGGCGGTTGCCGCTGCCAGGCGCTCTTGCTGACCGGCGACCCCGCCGCGACGGATCCGGTGTGTGAACGATCTGGCGAGCATGGCAAGGTCAGGGAGATTGTGCTGCAAGGCAGGCTGGCGGCGGCGCAGACGCACACCGATGCGCCGCCAATGGTGTTTCGCAGCGATGGCAATTCCTTGCGACTGAGCAGCGGGAACGAATGATGCGAATGATCTGATGGGTCTCTGCCGGAGTTGCCGGAATTACCGGAATTACCGAAACGGATGTGGCGGGTTCCGGCACGACAAGCTGCAACTGCCGTGACCTGTAGTGCCGCGAACCCACCACACAACTCGCCCTTACCCAATACTCAGCACCCATTCCGCCAGTTTCCTGCGTCCGCTTCACCAAGATTCCCATGCGCCGGCATCGGCACCGGCCCCCACACGCCCTTGCCCCCTTCGCGGATTTTCTTGCCCAGACGCTCGGCCGCCTGGCTGTCCCCCTTGTACTTGGCCGCCACCTCGGCAAATCCCGGGCCTATCACCTTCGCCTGCATGCCGTGGCAGGCGAAGCACCCGTTCTTGTCGGCCAGGGACTGCGTATCGGCCGCAGTGCTCGCCAGTACCGCACAAGGCAGCAGCGAAGCCGCCACCAGCGCCATCCATTCCTTCTTCATACCGTGGTCCCGCTGTTTCGTGTTTGCAAGGACGCTGGCATCGGCACAGCGATGCCAGCGTGTCCGGCCGTCAATCGGCCATTCGGCCCTTTGTTCAGCTCTTGTGCAGCTTGAACACCCACACCGAACCGCCCTGCTCCAGGAAGTTCACGCGCTTGGCGACTTCGCCACCCCACAGCGGCACCGCGCCGCCCCAGCCTGACACCACGGCCACATACTGTTCGCCGTTGTCTTCCCAGGTAACCGGCGGCGCGACCACGCCGCTGCCGGTCTGGAACTTCCACAACTCCTTGCCGGTCTTTGCGTCGGCGCCTTCAGGTAGCCTTCCGGCGTGCCCCAGAACACCAGCCCGCCGGCGGTGGTCATCACGCCGCCCCACAGCGGCGCGTTGTTCTTGACCTCCCAGACAATCTTGCCCGTCTTGGGGTTGATCGCGCGCAGCGCGCCAATGTAGTCCTCGTTCAGCGGATGGATCGTGAAACCAGCGCCCAGGTAGGCGGCGCCTTCTTGTAGCTGATGGGCTCGTTCCAGATATCCATGCCCCATTCGTTGGCCGGCACATAGAACAGGCCGGTCTGCGGGCTGTAGGCCATCGGCTGCTGGTTCTTGCCGCCCAGGAACCCGGGCGCGGCGAATACGGACTTGCCCTTCTTCGGGTCACTGCCGCCCGTCGGGTCGCCAGGGCGGCCTTCGTTGATGAAGTTGGGCCGGCCGGTCTTCAGATCGATGCTGCTGGCCCAGGTGATCTTCTTCACGAACGGGAAGGCATTGACCAGCTTGCCGTTGGTCGCATCGTTGACATAGAAGAAGCCGTTGCGGTCGGCCTTGCCGCCCATGCGCTTGCCGTCCAGGTCAAAGGTCACGAACTCATTGACGCCGTCAAAGTCCCACCCATCGTTCGGGGTGTTCTGGTAGTGCCAGACGATCTTGCCGGTGCCCGGATCGATGGCCACCGTCGACGCCGAGTAGAGGTTGTCGCCCTTGCGGATATGGCTGTTCCACGGGCCGGGATTGCCGGTGCCGAAGTAGACGAGCCCCGTGGCCGGATCATAGGTGCCACCGAGCCAGGTGGCCGCACCACCGGTCTTCCAGGTCTCGCCGGGCCAGCTGGCGTTCTCGGTGCCGGTCACCCCGTTTTCGGTCTTGTTGCCGTCCTTGTCGTACTTGTAGCCCATGTGGCCTTCCACCACGGGGCGCGACCACACCAGTTGCCCGGTCTTGGCATCGCGGGCCTCGACGCGGCCGACCACGCCGAATTCGCCGCCCGAGATGCCGGTGAGCACCATGCCCTTGACGATCAGGGGCGCTGCCGTATACGAATAGCCCGCTGCATAGTCCTCGAGCTTTTCCTTCCACACTACCTTGCCGGTCTTCTGGTCCAGTGCCACCAGTTGCGCATCCAGCGTGCCGAAGATCACCAGGTTGTCGTAGAGCGCCGCGCCTCGGTTGACCACGTCGCAGCACGGCATGATCCCTTCCGGCAGCCGGTGCTCGTACTTCCACAGCTTCGCTCCGGTCTTCAGGTCGAGCGCGTAGATGCGTGAGTACGACGCCGTGACGAACATCTTGCCGTCGTGGATCAGCGGTTGCGCTTCCTGCCCGCGCTGCTTCTCGCCGCCGAACGAGAATGACCATGCCGGCACCAGGTTGCCGACGTTTTTGGTATTGATGCGCGTGAGGCGGAATAACGCTGGCCCTGCGGTCCCATGCCCCATGACAACACATCTCCGGGGCTCTTGGCATCGCTTTCTATCATGGCATCGGTCACTGCCGCCTGGGCGGCCAGACTGGCCACGGCAGTTGCCACGGCCATCACTAGTCGTAACGTCCTCATTGTCTTCTCCTCTTTCTTTTCGGTTTCCACCGGTGCGCCACTGCGCCATGCAGCAGACACGCAGTTGGCAATTCCCATGCCAATCGACTCTCCTGCAAAACAGGCCAGTTGCAGCCGCATTGCGCGATTGGGAACCGTGTCAGCGCGCAACATTGCGTTGCATCTGCTCCAGATTTGAACAACCGCCAACGGCCTGACCGCTTCACGCCGGCATGGACGGTACTCAGCCGAAACCATGCTCCACCGCATAGCGATGCATCTCGACACGGTTGGCCAGTCCCATCTTCTTGCGGATCAGCGTCTGGTAATTGGCCACCGTCTTGGTACTGAGGCAGAAGCACGCAGCGACGTCCTCGAGCGTGGCGCCGCGCGCGAACTGGCGGAACAGGTCGAATTCCCGCGGCGACAGTGCTAGGTGCGGCGGCTGCGCGCCCAGTGTCGAGCAGCCCGGCTATGTCGTCGGACAGCACTTGCTGCCCGCCCGCCACTGTGCGCACCGCGTTCACCAGCGCTTCCGGGGCGCTGCTCTTTGTCAGGTAGCCCGCCGCACCGGCGCGCATCGCCTGCATCACGATGGCAGCGCTGTCATGCATGCTGAACACCAGCGTGCGCAGCGCGGGAACGCGCACGCCCAGCCGCTGCAGCATCTCCAGGCCACCACGGCCAGGCATCGACAGGTCCAGGATCAGCACATCGGCCCGATTGCGAACCAGCCAGTCGTAAGCGGCATCGGCGTCGCCGAACTCCTCCACCACGCGCATCCCTTCGCCCAGTTCAAGCAGGCGCCGGTAGCCCGTGCGTACCACAGCGTGATCGTCGGCGATCACGACATCGATCGTGTTCATGCTGGCTGGCTCCCTTGTTGGATCTGCGCCGTGTCTTGCGCCGGCGCAGACAGCGGGAAGCTCGCGCTCAGCCGGCAGCCACGCATGTCCCCCGTGCCCTCGGCGGCCCCGACGCACAGCGTGGCGCAATGCGCCCAGGCGCGTTCCTGCATGCCCCGCAAGCCGTGGCTGCGCTGCATGGCCGCGGCGATGTCGCCAATGCCTGCGCCGTCGTCTTCCACGCACCAGCAGACTTCATTGCCGCGTCTGAGATGCAAATTGCCGCGCGGCTGGCGCCCGCATGGCGCATGACATTGGTCAGCGCCTCTTGCGTCATCCGGTAGAGCGTCAGCGTCAGGTCCGGACCCAGCGCGGTGCCGCCGAGATCGACGCTGCAATCCAGCCGCACTGACTGGGCCGGCTGTCCGCGCCAGCCCCGGACCATGTCCTGTAGCAGCCTCTCCAGGCAGGCGACGCGCCCGTCGGGGTGCGCGCCATGAGGACGCAGCCGGTGCAGTAGGTGACGCACTTCGTCCTGGATCCGGGCGCAATGCCCGGCCAGGTCGTTGGCCACGATCTGCAGCATCGGTGCATGCGCGCTCTTGCGCACCAGGTAGGCGGCGTCCGCGCGCATGGCTGTCAACACCTGGCCCAACTCGTCGTGCAACTCGCGCGCCAGCCTGGCACGTTCGCATTCCTGCGCGTCCAGCAGCTTGCGGCTCAAGGCGCGGCGCTCGGCCTGGTGCTGCGCCAGCGCGCCGGCCAGGTGGTTCAGCGCGCGGCGCACCTGATCCAGCTCGCGGATGCGCATGGCGGGCAGGCGCACGCTGTAGTCCTTACGTTCGTAGTGGCCAATGGCATCGAGGATCTGCTTCAAGGGTACAAACGCGCGCCGCGCCGTCCACGACAGGCAGCACAGCAACAGCACGCTGTACGCGCCAAGCATGGCCAGGTTGCCGACCACGTTGCCGCGCGCCTCGCGCAGTTCGCTGTCCGGGTTCCAGCGCAGCGCGGCATGGTAGATGGTGCCATCGCGCGCGCTTATCTCCCATTGGCTTTCCGCGTGCGCCAGGACACCCTTGGGGGTCGCATCCACCAGCACGCGGCCGGCGGCGTCCTCGACGTGCAGCCGCAGGTGGCGCATCCGAGCCGATTGATTGATGGCACGCAGCGCGGCGAGATGGGCGGCGCGCTCGGCCGGTCCGGCAGCCTGCAGCGCAGAGAGGCGCGCAACCAGTTGCGCTGTAGCGGCAGCGCCGCTGCGTTCTTCGTCGATCGCCTGCCGCGCCAGCACAGCGCTCCCAGCAGCGCACAGCCCAGGCACGCGCAGGACAACCACAACGCACGGCTGGCCAAGAAACGGGACATCGTCATGGCGGTGCTCCTCCGCAGGATGGGGGGCGCAGGTGCGGCTTAGGTCGGGAGTTTTTCCCAACGCCTGGGGTACGGAACCTGCTCATCCTCCTGTCAGCTTGTTCAGATCAGATTCAGGTGCTGCCCAACGCAGGCAGCGCGCCCGTGTTCCGGAGGAGATGCAAGATGCCAGCCAACCCGTTCCCTGCACCGCTATCGCAGGCAATTCATCACGCGGCGTGGCGCGGCAGCGCTGCCGCCGCGCGGCCACGGGCATCGCCATGGCCGCGGCGGTGCTGGTGCAGCGACCCGCTGTTGCACAATGGGACACCGCTGCTCCAACGCGGGACAGCGCGGTCCTGCCGGAAGTCCTGGTGGTGGCAACCGCGCCGCTGCCCGGCATCGGCGTGGACAGCGACCTGGTGCCTTACACCGTGCAGACCGTGCGCGGCGACCAGCTGGATGGCACACGCGCCAGCAACCTGACCGACTACCTGGCCCGCAACCTGGCCGGCGTCAACGTCAACGATATCCAGGGTAGCCCCTTCCAGAGCGACATCACTTACCGTGGCTACCGCGCATCATCGATGCCGGGCATGCCGCAAGGCCTCTCGGTCTACCTGGATGGCGTGCGCGTCAACGAGCCGTTCGGCGATGTGATCAGCTGGGACATGATCCCCGAGGCCGCGCTGGCAAGCGTGTCGCTGGTATCCAGCGCCAACCCGGCCTATGGCCTGAACAGCCTTGGCGGCGCGCTGGCCATGACCACCCGCTCCGGCCTGGACTCGCCGGGCTTCACCGCCGACCTGTCCTATGGCAGCGGCAACCGCAAGCGCGCCGACCTGTCAGGTGGCGTGCGCAGCGACAGCGGCTGGCACGCCTTCGCCGCCGGCACGCTGTTCCAGGAACACGGATGGCGAGACAATTCGTCGGGACGGCTCGGCAACGTCTTTGCCAAGGCGGCTTTGCGGGCGAGACCAACAGCCTGGACGTGTCGCTGCTGCACGGCCGCAGCACGCTGACCGGCAATGGGCTGGTACCGGCCTACCGCGCCAGCGGCAATGCGACGGAGCCCGACATCTACCAGATGAACCGACGCGCGGTTTACACCTATCCAGACCAGACCCGCAACCAAGTCACGCAGGTCGCTGTCAATGGCCGCCACTGGTTCGACGACAAGACCAGCGCCGCCGCCCTGGCCTACGTGCGCACCAGCCGGCGCGACACCACCAACGGCGACGTCAACCCCGACTACGAGACCTATATCGAAGCCTGCGAGGGTGGCTTCAACGCCGACGGCAGCCCGCGCAGCGATGGCTGCGGCGTGACCCGGTCCGAAGGTGCGGCGTTGCATCCCGCCATCATCAACACCACGCATATGCGGCAGCAGACCGTCGGCGTGGCACTCAGCGTGGCCAAGGAGACCGAACATCACGTGCTGAACGCCGGCACCACGCTGGACCGCAGCCGGCTGAACTATTCCCAGTACGGCCAGCCCGGCACCTTCACCGAAGACCGCGGCGCCGTAGCCGACCCCACGGCACCCAATGCACTGGTTACCGGCGTCAGTGGCAACGCGCGCACGTTCGGCGTGTATCTGTCCGACACGTGGTCGGTGACGCCCAGCACCTTCCTGACGGCATCGGCACGATGGAACCTCGCTACAGTGAGCAATACCCTGCAGAACAGCGACGGCAGCGAGCAGCCGCGCGAAAGCTTTACCTACCGCCACCTCAACCCCGCGCTGGGGCTGGTGCAGAAGCTGGGCGGCGGCGTCACGGTGTTCGGCGGCTACGCGCAGAACAACCGCGTGCCTACGATTCTCGAACTCGGCTGTGCCGACCCCGCGCAGCCGTGCCGCCTGCCGGCCGGGCTGCAGGCCGATCCCTACCTCAAGCAGGTGGTCTCGCACGCCTTTGAAGCCGGCGTGCGCTGGCGCCGTGGCAAGGACACCGAAGTCACCACGACGCTCTACCGCATCGACAACCACGACGACATCCTGTTCCTGCGCGCCCCCAACACCCAGTTCGGCTACTTCGCCAATTTCGACCGCACCCGCAACCAGGGCCTTGACCTCACCGCCCGCCAGCGCGTCGGCGATGTCACGCTACGGCTTGGCTACAGCTATCTGCAAGCGACCTACCAGCGACCGGGCAGCTTGCGGCAGGCGAGCGCACCATCGACGTCCATCCCGGCATGCGCATGGCCGGGGTGCCGCGCCACACATTCAAGTTCGGCGTGGACTGGCAGGCGCTGGCAGGGCTTACGCTGGGCGCCGACCTGGTAGCCGTATCCAGCAGCGTCGCCAGCGGCAATGAAGACGGACTGCGCAGCGATCCGCAGCCGGGCCAGCCGGCCAAGACGGCCGACTGGCACGTGCCTGGCTACGCTACCGTCAACCTGCGTGCGGCATTCAGCGTGAACAAGCACTTCGAGGTGTATGCGCGCGTGGCCAACCTGTTCGACCGGCGCTACGAGACCTATGGCCAGCTTGCCAACAACGTGTTTCCCGGCGGCAGCCTGGTGCAGCCGCATGTCGCGCCCGGCGACAGCGCGACGGCGTTGTTCGTGGCCCCGGGAGCGCCGCGCAGCGTCTGGCTGGGCGTGGTGTACCGGATGTAGCGGCCTGGCTCCGCTTACGGTCGATCAGAACCGCCGAGCTCGCTAGGCCGTCTCCGCCCGGCGACTGCTCGCCAAAATGTTTCGACATTGGTCCGATACCCCACTAAATGGGGTGAACCTGTGGTCGTCCTTTCATTTCGTCAGCACAGAATTTACCCGCATTCCCCTGTACACCGACGTGTTGGTGACCATGCAGGCATTGTTCGGTGCCAGCGACCAGGTTTCGCGCGATGAATTCAGGGATTTCGTCCGCACCTCAGAAACAACGCCTTGGCTGCCGATTTCTGGCAACTCTGCCTGAGTCAGATAGTGTTGCTCCATCAGAAACCGCAAGGCGTCTATTCCGGTTACATCAGTAAAGGAATAGTGCGTCTCGTCGTAGTCTCCAATCAACTCGCCCAACGTAGCCACCACCGCTTTCGTTGCTCCGTGCTTCCCTAGCGGGTGGCTTCAACAATGATGCTCTCAATCACCCGGATTTGCGGTGCCTTCCTGGTCAGGTAACGCTTGGCTTGGGGAGTTTCATCATCCAGATATCCCCACCAGTCCCAGCACGCGTTGGGGTTGGGTTTCACCCAGCTTGAATCTGCGATGGGAAACGCCGCGGGCATAGCGCAAACCTCTCCATCAAGGGACTTTTGAGGTCCGAGCGCGGGATAGATAACGATGACTTTGTAATAGTCCGCCCAGTTATTGTAGCCCGCGGTAACGGCAAACTCTTTCGCCGTCTGTTTGCAGCCATGAAGTGCAACATGTATCCGACAGCGGCTCCCGATACTTCGACAGGACGGCGGAACGTAGAGATACCCGGTATCCGCCATATCGAAGTTCTTCCGCCGCTCGGTGCTAAAGGGAAGCCACCAGATACCGTCTGCGGCGACCTTGCCGTCGCTCTTTCTTATTTTGTCGATGAGCGGCTGTTGTTTGAACTCCCATACCTCAGTTCCCGGAATGATCTTGACACGCTTGCTTGAATCATAGTTCGAGCCCGGATCATAAATAGCGAGGAGGAGCTTTCCAGCATTGTCTTCCGCGCCACAGCGGCGAACGTAGGACTTTTCCTTCCCGTCAGACTGGCACGAATCGGTCCCGTCGGGGGAGATGAAGCCATGGCCCGCCCGGTCGCTTCCGTCCACGGCATTCCCTCGGTCTATGATGGGCGGTTTCCCGATTAGCGCAGTCAGGAAGTCAATGCTCGCCTGACCCGACTCCTTTACCACTGTATGGTCCTCCGGACTCTGGAAGACATAGGAACGCTGGAGTGCCACCGGCTTACCCGCGACCAAGTTGTCGATCGACCCTCTGGCCGCCTGAGAGCGGGCGCGGCAACGTTGGGAGCGGGAGGCTGCCGGCCACACATACAGTCATTGATCGCCACCGATAGACGGCCGTCTGCACAACCCCACCCCGGCCCGCAATGGAGCCCACTCCAACGATGGAACTGGAATGGGCGACAGCGTACTGAATGGCCATGGCAGCGCCCGAGGAAACGCCGGAAATGGAAACATCATTCGGATTACCGCCGCGGGTTAAACCGCGCCCATCGTCGGCGTGAGCCGGACCGAGCGCCGTGAGAATTGCGAAAGTAAAAGTTTCGAATATACGCCGCACGTTTTGTCTCTCCTCCAGGTCCATGATCCACCGCCCCGCGTACGCGGCACGGCTATGTTCCTCGCGGCAACACCAGAGGTGATGCCGCACGCTTGATGCACAGCCTCAACCACAACCGGGTCCTGCATGAGCGATTCTTGTTCCTCACGGTAAAGATGAAGGAAGTGCCATGGGTACCGACTAGCGAGTGCACCACCGTCGAACCACTTGGACAAAACTGCTACCGTATCGTCCTGCGCTTCGGCTTCATGAATCAGCCGGGATGTCCCCAAGGCACTAGACACCCCTTGGCCGGATAGCGGACTGCGACTTCGATGTGGTGGAAACATCGTTTTTCCTGAGCCGCGAGACCATCATTCCGGTCGCCATTACTGCCAGTAGGATGGCGTTATGGCGCGAACACCTGTTTGCGACGATGAGCAAGAATGCGGGGAGCCTGACAGAGTATTTCAATATTCCGCCCAATCCAGTGATTGAGATTGGTACGCAAGTTCAGATATAAGGACGAATGCTGCGCTCAATTGCAAATAAGAGAAGCCTTCTCCTTTTTGTCCCCGCGGCGAAAAAATGCAACCGAAGGAGGAGACCCACATATCGCGAGGCTCGCATTGAATGCAAGCGCCTCAGTAACGCAGACGCTCCTTACGCTCGTGAAGAGCGACTTTGTCTACCTCGTCCTTCGCCGCCTTCGCCGCTCGTGCTGCATCAACATACTCGCCCGGGCACCGACACGCCACTGGAATGCTGCCAGCGTTCAAGCAAAGTACCTGAGCCAAGTGTGATTGGCTCAGTTCGAGCTTGAACTATATTGCCGATTATCTCAAATCGTTCCCTATCCAACGTTACCTGATTGCTCTCCACAGTTGCGCGTCCCTGTGTTCGACGGTTAGCCATTCCGGGTCGACCCGTGAGACAGGACGCAATTGGTAGATGTCCATGACCGTAACTGGCTCCCGGCAAGGAGGTGAAAGCCTGTCTTGCTGAAAATTCTAGGAACCAGCACCGGGTGAGGGCCAGCGCCGGCGCACCCTACCCTTCATTCGATCTCCACGTCGGACCACCGGACTTACGCCACTACCACCGCCCTTCATTCGATGCAAAGGCGAAAACGCACTGCGGCGGCCACGCGAACGCAGCTTCCGTTGTGTCCTGCCAGGCAGCCCGGCATGTTCGCCGCGGCGACTTCCGCCGGCATGGTGCATTCGCCACTTCTGACCCCCACTTAAGTGGGGGTCAACATCGAAACAATTAGCGCCAGTCAACCCCCGTCTACTATAGATTGTTAAGACATTTAAAACAGATGTTCGAATAGTCGTATCAGCCGGCAGTCCATTTTTCGTATCAGCGTTGACGACGTCGCTGCTTTGCTTAGCTGCCGTCGACATCCGGGGGAAACAATCTTGCGCCAGACGCTTGAGCGCATGCTGCGCCCGCTTGGGCGCCTTGGGTCACGCACCATCACGGCGGGCACCTTGCTGCTTGGCGTGATGACGACGGCCTCGTCTTTATGTTCTGCACCAATCTGCTGGAAAAGGACATCCGCCTGCGTTTTGAGAACGATACTGGCGACGTGATCCAGCAGATCGATACACGGATCCGCCTCTATACCGACGTACTGGTCACCATGCAGGCGCTGTTTGGCGCCAGTGACCATGTCTCGCGTGGCGAGTTTCGCGATTTCGTCAGCGGGCTGAACCTGCCGCAACGCTATCCTGGTTTCCAGACGCTGAACTACGCGCCGTATGTGCCGGCCGCCGAGCTCGATGCCTTCGTCGCCCGGCAGCGCAGCGATCCCATCCTGCGCGAGGCTGGCGTAACGTTCAACGTCCGTCCCCCTGGCCGACGGCCGGGCCACTTCGTCCTGACCTATGTCGAGCGCTCGACATCAACCTCGTGTCGATCGGCATCGATATGGGCGCCGAGCCACGCCGTCTTGCCGCGCTCGAGCGGGCGCGCGATACCGGCCAGTCGGTCAGCAGCGGCCGCCTGATCTTCAGCGAGGCAAAGAACCCGCACGTAGGCATCGCCCTGCGCCTGCCGGTGTATCGCAAGGTGCCGAACCTCGATTCCGTGGCAGCGCGCCGAAGCGCCTATGTCGGCTCGGTCGGCGCCGGAATCCGGGTGAATGATCTGATGAAGGACCTGATCAGCAACGAGGACCTGCGCAGGATCCGGTTCCGCGTCTATGACGCCGGAGATTTCGCCGAGCCGGCAGTTTCCCCCTCCGCCGCCAATCTCCTCTATGACAGCGTGACAGGACTGGCCGCGCATGGCGGGGCGGCACGAGGGGATGGCAGATCCGCGCTCGGCGCGGATCTGCATGACCTGAACATGGTCGTGGTGCGGGACTTCGGCGGACGGCGCTGGGTGATCGCGTTTGCGGCCGATGCGAAAGCCATCAGTGGTCCTCAGCGTTACTTGCCGGCGCTGGTGGTGATCTCCGGCGTGATCATCAGCGTGCTGCTGAGCTGGCTGGCCTACGCGTTGTCGAGTTCGCGGGCGCGCGCCGTTGCCGTGGCCGAACAGATGACGTACAACCTGCGTGAAAGCCAGGCTGCCCTCGCCGAGGCGCAGCAGATCGCCCGCCTTGGCGATTGGCGCATAGACCTGGAGAAAGACAGCGCGCACTTTTCCCGCGAAATGGCCCGGCTGCTCGGATGGCGCGGCGACAATCCGACCCCGGAAACGTTGTTCGAGGCGATCGACGCCGCTACCGCGCCGTGCTGCGCGAGAAAATGCAGGCTGCCTTGAAGGATCGCCTGCCATTCGAGTTCGAGTGTCCCTACCGGTCCCGGCGCGGGCGCCGCGGCTGGCTGCACCTGATCGGGCACGCGCATGGTGCGCAGGACGGCGCCGTCTTGCGGGGAACCGCGCAGAACATCAGCCAGCGCAAGTCCGCCGAGCAGGCCCAGGCGCAGGAACACCAGATCACCTTGCACCTGGCCACCGCCACCAGCGAAATCGAGATATTGGAAGATATCGTCCACACACTGCTCGAAGGCATGGACTGGGAGGCCGGCGCTTTCTGGCCCAGCGAGGATAGCCATGGGTTGAAGCTGCCGTCCGTCACCCTTGCCCGGGTCAAGGCGCTGGAGTCATGGCTCGCTGAACACCCCGATTGTCCGGCCAGTGATACGAATTTCCAGGCGCCCCAATGGTATGCAAACCGCAGCGCGCTGGCCCGGCATGGGCATGCCAGCTGGCTCGTCGCGGGCGGTATTCGGACGGTGTTCGCCTTCCCGCTGAGCAGAGGCCACGTGACGCTTGGCATCGTCGAACTCTATTCCCGCGCACGGCGCAGCCCGGATGCGCATGCGCTTACGATGGCGAGCGGCATTGCCAATCAGACAGGACATTATCTGCTAAGGCGCCAAGCCGAGGAGGACCTGCGCTTCATCGCTAATCACGATACCCTGACCGGCCTGCCGAACCGGCTGATGTTCAAAGCCGAGTTCGAGAAGGCGCTGACAAGCGCGCGCGCCAGCGACCAGGCCCTGCATGTCATCTTTGTCGACCTCGACGAATTCAAGGTCGTCAATGACACCATCGGCCACAACGCTGGCGACGCCGTGCTGCGCGAGATGGCCGACCGCCTACGCGAGAGCCTGCCTGACGTGGAACTGATCAGCCGCTTCGGTGGCGATGAATTCATCGTGCTGCTGGACCCCAAGGGCGATACGACGATCCTCGGCCGGACCATCGCCAGGATACAGGCTGCACTTGAGCTGGGCTTCATCGTCAATGACGCACCGATTCACATGACGGCGAGCATCGGTATCAGCTCGTTCCCCGAGGACGGCAACGACTGGCAGACCCTGCTCAAGCATGCCGACCTGGCCATGTATGGTGCCAAGCAGCTTGGCAAGAACGGCTACCAGTTCTATTGCCAGCGCATGAGCGCGTCCCTGCAGCGGCGCATCGACATGGAGTCGCACCTGCACCGCGCGCTCGAACGGCAGGAATTCATCCTCTACTACCAGCCCCGCATTGCGCTCGATTCGGGGGCGTGCACGGCAGTCGAGGCACTCATCCGCTGGCGCCACCCGGAACTCGGTATGGTCATGCCTGCGGATTTCATTCCCTTCGCCGAGCAGAACGGCATCATTGTCGACATCGGCGCGTGGGCCCTGCGCGAAGCGTGCCGTCAGAATGCCGCATGGGTCGCGCAGGGACTGCCGCCGGTACGCGTCGCGGTCAATCTATCGGCGCGGCAGTTCGCCGACAAGTCGCTCAGGCTCACCATCATCGATGCCCTGCGACAAGCGGGCCTGCCGGGCAACCTGCTGGAGCTCGAACTGACCGAAAGCATGGTCATGCACGATGCCGAACGGGCCGCGCGCTGGCTCTCGCGCCTGAAGCGGATAGGCGTGCGATTGGCGATCGACGACTTCGGCACCGGCTACTCCTCGCTCGCCTACCTGAGCCGCTTCCCGATCGATACGGTCAAGATCGACCGCAGCTTCGTTCGCTACATACCGGAAAGCCGCAGCGACACGCAGATTACCAGCGCAGTGATCGGGCTCGGCCACCGGCTCGGCCTGGAAGTGGTCGCCGAAGGCGTGGAAAACGAGGCGCAGCTTGAGTTCCTGCGCAGCGAAGGCTGCGACGAAGTCCAGGGCTACTACTTTAGCCATCCACTGCCGCCGGCGAAGATCACTGCGTTCCTGGCCAGCCGCATGGAGAATGGTCCCGGTTTCGAGCGGGGACCACAACCGATGCGCGCCTGAACGGGTCCGGCGCGTCCTTTACGTAGTCCAACAACAAGGAGTGAATCATGCGGGACCGTACCGTTGAAATCATGTGGCAGGCCATCGACGCGCTCGACTTTTCCAGGATGAAGGCCAAGCTGTTGCACCAGAAGCAGCACGCGCAGTGGACGCCGGAATCGCTGGAGTCGGCGGAGGCCGGCTACCGTCAATTCCTCAAGATGGCGGCGAAGCATCCCGGCACGCCTGCCGTTCCCGGCGAGCAGGTGGATGCGTTCTGGCATGCCCACATCCTGGATACGAGGCGTTATGCGGGCGATTGCGAGAACATCTTTGGCTATGTTCTGCACCATGATCCGTACGTTGGCATCGATGGCCCGGAAGATGAGGCCCGCCTGTTGAAAATGGCCGCAGAGAGCGATGCGCTGAGTATGCGCGAGTTCGGCAGTCCGCTGACCTCAGCCTCTTATTGCGCTCGGGCGGCAGCGGACGAGCCCGCTTACTGTGCTCGCGAGGCGAAGGCGGCGGAACCCGTCTACTGTGCTCGAATGGCCAAGAAACCCTCGTACTGCGCGCGCATGGGCAAGGCCCTCGAACCCGCATACTTCGCTCGCGAAGTGGAGGCCAATGAAGTCGTCACCATGGAGCACTCATGTGGCGGCCGGGCGGCCTATCGCGCATTGACGTTGTCTCAGCCCGCGTCCTGCTAAAGGCTGGCTCTGACAGGACACCATCAGGGTGCGAGGTAGACCATGGGCGCTTGCGGTAATGACGCAGTGCTGGGAACGGAGGTGCTCATAGTATAAAGAATGCGGTTCGGCGCGCCGCGGGCAGCCGTCCAAGACGACTTTCGCCGCGCCGGCACTGCAGCTGCGCGTGCGTCGTGGACCAATAAACCGGGGATCGTATGGAAAGTTTCCTGACGCAACAAGCCACGCGCAAACAGACGGTAACGGCCGGGATCACCGCATTACTCATCCTGCTGGTCTTCGCCATTGCCGTCCCCCGCGCGACCATGGCGCTGCCCGCCGTCGGCCCTTTCATGCCGATGTGCGCATTGACCGTATTCACCACGGCCGGCATCGCGACTTTCCTGCTCGCCGCCCAGTTCACCGCGACCCGGCAGCCGGTCCTTGGCGCGCTCGGTGGCGCCTACGCCTTCACCGCGCTGGCCGTGGCTGTGCAACTGTTGACCTTTCCAGGTGTTTTCACGCCGACCGGCCTCTTAGGAGCCGGTCCGCAAAGTTCCGCCTGGATGTGGGTCTTCTGGCACGGTGGGTTTCCGTTCTTCGTGATTCTGGCCGCATTCACGCGCTATCGATTGGAGCAGGAGCCGATCGGCGCAACACGTGTCGGCCTATGGGCGTGGTTGCTGATCGGCGGACCTATCGTGGTTGGTGCCGCACTTTGCGTGTTCGCCATTTACGGTAATCTGCCTCCCGCCCTCAAGCCGGCGACCGGAATCAGCGTATTCCCGAACGACACGACGGCTTGGGTCACGTGGTCGCTCAACGTCGCCGCAATCATCATTGTCCTGCTGACGGGCCGCCTGCGCTCCGTGCTTGACCAGTGGCTGCTGATCGCCGTGCTGGCCTGTTTCGTCGATACCACTTTGAATTTTGTGAGCACGGCGCGATTCAGCGTTGGATGGTATGTCGCTCGGATTTTCAGTATGTTCGCGCCGGGTGTGGTGGTTTGCCTGCTCATATGGGAGGTCAACCTGCTTTACCGCAGACTCTTCGATGCCCATACGTCGTTGCTACGGATATCGGTCAGCGATGGACTGACGGGGATCTACAACCGTGCCTATTTCGACGCGCAGTATCGCAAGGAGTTTGAACGCGCCAGACGTACGCACGCGCCCCTGTCGCTTATCCTCATCGACATCGATCATTTCAAGCAATACAACGATGCGTTTGGACATCTCAGAGGTGATGCATGCCTGGCCGCCGTGGCCAGCGCGCTTGCTGGAGTCGTCCGGCGCCCAGCCGACTTCGTCGCCCGTTACGGTGGGGAGGAATTCGTGATTGTCCTGCCCGACACGGACCTGCGCGGCGCTTTCGAGATCGCAGAACAAGCCCGCGAAGCGGTCATGCAACTGAGCCTTGAGACACCCGCTCTCGTCGGGTACGTCACGATCAGCGCCGGGTGTGCCGTGGTTGGAGCGGGCAGCCTGCTCGCGCCCGATGATCTCGTCGGAGCCGCCGATGCGGCGTTGTATCGGGCAAAGTCCGTGGGGCGGAATCAGGTTCAGCTCGCAGTGGACTGATCATCGTATTGGTCGTCCTTCTTATGCAGACTGATACAGCTGGGCTCCAAAACGCTTGTGATTCAAGGTGCTTGCAGAAGAAGCGATTTCCAGAGTAAAGCGAAACCGGAAAGCCTTGCTAGGCAATCAGCATTACATTTCGCACGTTTCGAACGATTACCCCTCGAGCGGCTGGCAGAACAGCAGCTCATGTCCGATGAATATTGGCAAGATAAGTGGCAAGCGCGACATTCAGGTCGCACTCCATATACTGTGCAACGGCGGGCAGGCCACCTGCATCAGCGAAGCCGTAGTCACCGCATGTTGCATCGCACAATTTCTTCCGGTATGATTCAGGGTCCCCCCATTCTGCGCACACCGGGCTCCGCGAGAGGCCTTCCTGCCTCACGGTCCGTGCGTCATTCCACGATTTCGTTCGCACCTCGACAGGCTTGAGCAGCCGTCATGTCCGCGACGATCGTCGGCCAACCTGTCGAGGAGAGTGTATTGGCAAATCCAGTTCGCGACGATTTAGCATCCCGCACGATCGCGGTCACATCAAAGACCAGCCGCCGCTCTCCAAAAAGAAAGATCCAGGCGGTCGCAACACCGCTGGACATCGCCGCCATGGCGCGCCAGGACGAGGAGCGTCAACGCCAGATGCGCACGCTGATCGCGCTTGGCCGCGAGCGCGGCTATCTCACCCACGCGGACATCAACGATCACCTGCCTGATAACTTTACGCAACTGCTGCGATGGAGACAATCGTCAGCACGTTCAGCGACATGGGGGTCACCATATACGAGCAGGCGCCGGACGCGGACACGGTTCTGTTAAGCGATGCCGCCCCTGCCGCGGCGTCCGACGATCAGGCGGACGAGGAAGCGGAAGCTGCATTGTCGACCGTCGATTCCGAGTTCGGCCGCACGACTGATCCGGTCCGGCTGTACATGCGCGAAATGGGCGCCAGTGAACTGCTGACTCGCGCCGGCGAAATCGAGATCGCAAAACGCATCGAAGGCGGATTGCAGGACAGAATTCAGGCGATCGCCGCGTGTCCGTCAGTCGTTTCCACGATGCTTGCTGATGTGGACCGCATAATTGCCGGCGAACTGCGTATCGACGAACTGGTCGCTGGCATCAGCCACGACGTGAACGAAAGCGAAATAACGCTAGCATCCGATGACGTTCAAGTGGAAGCAGACGCCTCCGACGACGACCCGGACGGTGATGACGCTGAAACGGACGGTTGGGATTCGGAGAAAGCGAACGCAGTTCGCCTCGAACAACTCAAGATCGACAGTCTTGCGATTTTCGCGCGTGTGCGGGCACTGTTCGAGCAGTTGCCGGACGCCCCCGTTATCGGGAAAGCCCGTCCCGCCGCCGTTGCGCGACTGTGCTCGAAGATCCAGTGCGAACTGGCGCCGATCCGCTTTACGGCCAAGACTATCGAACGTCTGTGTGCCAGTGTGCACGAACAGGTTGCCGAGGTTCGTGCGATCGAACGCAGCATCCTCGAGATTGCCATTGACCGTTGCGGCATGCCACGCGAGGCGTTTGTCGATTCGTTCCCGGGCCACGAGACCGACCTTGAATGGAGCAGCCACATGGCGGCGACTTCGAGGCAGTTTGGCGCGTCGCTCCAGCGACACCTGCCGGCCATTCAGGCCGCCCAGCAAAAACTCATCGACATCGAGGTCAGGGTCTCGCTGCCGCTCCAGCAACTCAAGCGGATCAACCGCCAGATGAGTGCCGCGGAGTTGAAAATGCGGCAGGCCAAGCGGGAGCTGATTGAAGCGAATCTTCGTCTTGTCATTTCAATTGCCAAGAAATACGTGAACCGTGGCATGCAGTTCCTGGATCTCATCCAGGAAGGCAATATTGGTCTGATGAAGGCGGTGGACAAGTTCGAATACCGGCGCGGCTGGAAGTTTTCGACGTACGCCACTTGGTGGGTCCGGCAGGCTGTCACGCGTGCGCTTGCCGATCAGGCGCGAACCATTCGTGTGCCGGTCCACATGATCGAGATGATCAACAAGCTGAACCGGATTTCGCGCGAATTTCGGCAACAGACCGGACAGGAAGCGCATCCCGCCGTTCTCGCCGAGCGCATGGAGATGTCCGAGGAAAAAGTGCGCAGTATCCTTAGGAGCGCGAGGCAACCTGTCTCGCTCGAGACACCTGTGGGCGACGACGCTGACGCGACGCTCGGCGACTGATTGAAGATGTCGCTGCGACTTCACCGGCTGAGGCCGCGATTCACGCGAACATGCGCGCCGCGATCGATGAGGCACTCGACGGGTTATCGCCGCGCGAGGCCAAGGTCCTGCGGATGCGATTCGGGCTCGATACGACCTCTGATCGCACGCTTGAAGAGGTCAGCAAGCAGTTCGACGTGACCCGTGAGCGGATCCGTCAGATTGAGAGCAAGGCGATGCGCAAACTGATGCACCCCAGTCGCGCCGACAAATTGAGGCCTTTTCTCGAGCGTTGAGCAAAGGCGGAGGCGCGCCCCTTTCGACGCCCTGCTCCACAGCTGCAGCGATCACGCGTCGGCCTGATCGCCGCCCTGGCAGGACGCGCTCGCGGCGCAGGAACTTACAGCGGCTTGATGCTCGCCGCCTGCTTCCCCTTGCCCTGCTTGACTTCAAAGCTGACCTTCTGGCCCTCCTGAAGCGATTTGAAGCCGCTTCCCTGAACCTCGGAGAAGTGCGCGAACAGGTCATCGCCGCCGTCGTCCGGCGTGATGAACCCAAAACCCTTCGCATCGTTAAACCACTTGACGGTACCTGTTGCCATGTTCTGAATGTTCCAAGAAAGACTAGATGTTGATGACGTCGCCGGCCCCGCCAGCGTGCGGCTATCTTGTATCACAGGTACCCATTGCGGACAATCCAGTTTTTCCGAGCGAGTAGGCAATATTCATCTAGTGGCATTGCTTCTGACGCGAGCAGTCTATCTATTGATCGCCAATCCTGATCAGTGATTCAAAAAATGTGCACTCACTCATCCGCTTGCGGCCCATAAACTTGCGATCGCGGGGCGTCGCGCGATCGTCCCCGGGCGCAAGAGCGAAGGCATAAGACCTTACTGAAATGAGAGGAGACAGAGATGGGTATTCGAAGGGCCCTGGCAGCCGTTGCCCTAGTGGTCACCAGTGTTTGTAATTCGCCCCTTGTGATGGCGGCGGATGCCTACCCCTCCAAACCGATTCGCTTCGTGGTGCCGTATCCGCCGGGAGGTCCGACCGACCTCATGGCGCGCCTGTTGCAGGCCAGCCTGCAGACGCGCTTGGGCACGACGGTGCTCGTGGAGAACCGCGCCGGCGCGGGTGGCAACATCGGCACGGATACGGTCGCCAAGGCGGCGCCGGACGGCTATACGATTCTGCTGGCTGCGAGCGGGCCGATGGCGGTGAATCCGACCCTCTATAAACACCTGCCTTACAACCCGCAGAAGGATCTTGCACCGGTGATCCAGATCTCCGCATTCCCACTAGTGCTGGAAGTTCATCCCTCCAGCCCGGCAAAGGATGTGAAGTCCTTCCTTGCGGCTGTCAAGAGCAAGCCCGGCGACTTCAGCTTTGCATCGGCCGGCAATGGCACGCCGCAACATCTGGTCGGCGAGCTGTTCAATACCGAGGCGGGTACCAAACTTCAGCATGTCGCATACAAGGGCGCAGGTCCCGCGCTGAACGATGTGCTGGGCGCCCAGGTTCCTGTCATGTTCGATATCCTGGCCAGCTCGCTGCCCTACATTAAATCGGGCAAGCTGCGACCACTCGCGGTCAGCACCAGGTCCCGCGTGCCGGCGCTGCCAGATGTGCCGACGCTTTCGGAATCTGGCCTGCCGGGCTTCGAATTTGTCGCCTGGCACGGCATTGCCGTCCCGGCAGGTACTCCGCAGGAGATCGTGCTGAAGCTGAACAAGACGGTCAACACGATCTTCGCGGATGCCGAATTCCGAAAGCGTTGGGAGGCCATCGGCACGCCGGTGGTGGGTGGTACACCGGAGGCCTTCGGTGCACTGATCCGCAGCGAGACGACGCGGCTTGGGAAGATCGTGCGCGACACCGGGGCGACGGTGGACTAGCGTCGAGTCCGACCAAACGACTTCGGGCAACGCATAGGTGTGGTGTACGAGCGCCTAACGCAAGCTCTGCGGAAAGCCCACGCTGGCGCGCCCTGGCCTCGAGCACGCCGGGTACCAACAACCTGGGTGTCTTCAATACCCTGGCGTTCTACACGCAAGACATGCTGACCCTCAGCGAGCAATGGAAGGCGCTGCTGGGCATGCGCTACAACCGCTTCGAGCAGGAGACGCTGCAGACATCGCCGGCCTGCAGAACCTGTCCCGCACCGACGATGCCTGGAGCCCGCGCGCAGGCCTGGTATGGCAGCCGTCGTACTACGTGTCGTGGAGCAAGTCGTTCCAGCCCTCCGGCGAGGCTTTCGCGCTGGCGGCCAACAATACGCAGCTCGCTCCGGAAACCACCAACAACACCGAAGTCGCGGCCAAGTACGACTTCCTGGATGGCAAGGCCAGCGCCACGGTGTCGTTGCTCCGCCTGGAGCGCACCAATATCAAGGTCGCCAACGCCGCCGGCACAGCATTGATCCCGATAGGCGAGCAGCGCACCGACGGCGTGGAACTCTCGGGCGCGGCCGAGCTAGGTAGCGGCTGGCGCTTCCTCGCAGGCTACGCCTACCTGGATGCCGGAGTGACCAAGTCAAGCGCGGCCTTCCAGGGCAAGCGCGCCACGATCACGCCGAAGCATTCGGGCAACGTCTGGCTGACCAAGAGCCTGGCCTTGGCTTTGGCGTGGGCGCCGGCCTGAACCTGGTGGATGCGCACTAAGCCGAGCCGGCCAATACCGTGACGCTGCCCGGCTATGTCACGGCCGACATGATGGCCCGGTATCGCCGTGGCGCCTTCGAGGCCCAGCTGAACCTGTTTTACAAGGTCTGCCAAGCGCGGTAGGACTTGGCAGCGGCGGTTCACTTACATGCGATACCGGTTCGTCGCCATCACGCTGCGTGGGACGGCGGCACGCTGTCCTTTCCATCTACCCATTGCTCGCTTCCTCTGGTACTCCCCAGACAATATGTAACAAATTATGTAAATACGAATTATTGTGATTCGTATTAACTAATATCCGTCGTGATCGCTCGTACTTCTTCCTAAGGCTCGATTCCATGCAAGAAATCTTCGTACTCGCCCACGTACCGACTGCCCCTGTCAACGAGGATTTTGCCGGCGGCACGGGCGCTCGGGCATCCCGTGGTGGTGCTGACGGACTGCGCCGATGCGCATCGCGCGCACTTTGCCAGCACTGGACTGTCCGCCTATCCGGACGACGTCATCCCGTGCGACGTCTTCAACCCGCTTGCGGTGATCGATGCAATTACGCGCCGCGGCAGCAAGCCGGCTGCCGTTTTCTCCAACAGCGATCACCTGCAGACGGCCACCGCAATTGCAGCGGCCTATTTCGGCCTGCCGGGCAAGGACTGGCGCACCACCTACGCCGCAAAGAACAAGGCCGAGATGCGACGGCGCCTGGCTGATTCCGGCATCGACACGCTCTGGCACGCGGTCGTCTGCGATGCTGCCGAGCTGGCGGGGCTCACCAGCGTCCCGATGCCCTGCATCGTCAAGCCTCGCGAAGGCGTGGCCAGTCAGCAGGTCAGCCTGTCGCGCAGCCACGCACAACTTGCCGAGCATTGCGGGGCGATCTGGGCCCGGCATCCCGGCCAGGCACTGTTGCTGGAGGAATACCTGGAGGGCCCGCTGTACACGCTGGAAACGCTTGGCGATGGCAAGGAAGTCCGCGCACTGGGGGGCTTCCGCGTAAGCCTGTCGCCGCCGCCCTACTTCGTTGAGCTGGAAGCCGTATGGGGTACCGGCCTGCCGGCATCGGTCGAGGCCGAAGTCCTGGACACCATCCGCCGCTTCGGCATTGGCTTCGGCGCCTGTCACACGGAATATGTGCTGACGCCGAGCGGCCCGCGGCTCATCGAGATCAACTATCGCAGCATCGGCGACTACCGCGAGTTCCTGTTGTCCGAAACCCTCCAGTTCCCGCTGTTCGAACAAGTCCTGCGCCTGCACCTAGGCGAGGCCTTGCCAGCGCTCGAGGTCCCGCAGCGGGCGGCGCGGATCCGCTATTTCACGGCACAGGCAGAAGGAACGCTACGGCAGGCGCCTGCGCCAAGCCAGCATGAAGGCGACGGCGTGTGGCTGTCCTACCAGCCCCTGCGCAAGGTGGGCGACGCCATTCAGCTGACGAACTCGAACAAGGACTACCTGGGCGTGCTGCGCGGCAGCGGCCCGGACACCAAGGGTCTCGCCGCCGCCGTTGAACTGCTCTGCAGCAAGCTCGCATGGGAGATCGCACAATGACGGCCCGCCTGCCAGACCAAACTGCTTTCGCAGCCGCGACGCCGCAGACCGATGCTGCCTACATCTGCGTCCGTGTCGTCGACACCTTGCTGCGCGAAGACGTTCGCGCCTGCGCCAGCCGTGGCGAACTGCATGGCGCCGACGCCGTACCGGCCGCCGCGGCACATGGCTTCCATAGCGACCAGCAGTGGCTGCGGGTGGCCCATCTTGGCGCCGCCACGCTGTGGATCCCGGTGACGCCCTCCCGCTACATGCAGGAATGGCGCCTGAGCCGCCTGCCGCTGCTGCGCGAAGAGGCGGGCGCATTCTCCGCGATGCATGACATCGACGCCATCCTGGCGGCGTTTGCCGGCGACCTTTCTGTCGACGAAGCGCGCCTGTTCACCGCCTACGACGACGAATGCCGTGTGGCCGTCGAGCATCGCACAGCATCGATGGCCGAGCGCGCGCGCTGGTTCGCGCAGGCCGCCAGCGCAACCGGCCATGCCTTGCCGGCCTGGAACCAGCGCATGCTGCACTACGACCGCATCGCGGGATTCCTCGACCATCCGTACTACCCCACCGCGCGGGCCAAGCTTGGCTTTGCCGCCGCCGACCTTGCCCACTACGCGCCGGAGTTTCAGCCTGAATTCGCGCTGAATTGGCTCGGAGTGCCGCGCGAGCGCCATCATCGCAGCGGCGGCGCGCTGCCACCGAACTGGCCGAACTTCGCCGACGTCGGACTCGATCCTGCGCTCGCACGGTCGCATGTATTGGTGCCCGTGCATCCATTCGTGTGGCAACACCACCTGGACGGCTTCATAGTGGAAGCCGGACTCGACGGTGAGGTTATCCGCGCCCCGCGCCCGTACCTGCGCGTGTCGCCCACCCTGTCGGTGCGCTCGCTTGTCCTGCTCGATGCACCCGCGTGGCATGTCAAGCTGCCACTCACGATCCGGACGCTGGGTGCCAAGAACATCCGCACCATCAAGCCCAGCACCATCGGCGACGGGCATCGCATCCAGTCGCTGCTTGGCGAGATCGTTCGTCGGGAGCCCGACCTCAACGGGCAGGTGCTATTGACGGACGAGGCCAACGGCGCCATGTGGACCAGCGGCCCTTCCTGGGCTACATCCTGCGTCGCTACCCGGAACAGGCGCTGGCGCGCGCCACGGTGGTGTCGGTCGCCGGCCTGTTGGCGGAAACCGCCGGCGGCATCTGCGTGGCCGAAGAGCTCGCCGCCCGCTACCACGGCGGCAATCTCGAAGCCTGGCTTGACGCATACCTGGCGCTCACGCTGCAGCTCCACCTGACGTTGTGGCTGCGCTATGGGATTGCCCTGGAGTCAAATCAGCAGAACTCGATGCTGGTCTACGGCGATGACGGCCTGCGCCTCCTGTTGAAAGACAACGATGCCGCGCGCATCGACCGCGGCACGCTCGCGCGGCGCTGGCCGGCCCTGGCAGCGCAGCTTGGCGGCCTGGAAGACCAGCGCATCGGCGTGGCCGAGGCGCTGCCGCTGGCGCAAATGTTCGTCACCATCACGCTGCAGCTGAATATTGCCGCGCTGGTGGAAGGCCTTGCGCATCGTCGCGGCACCGATCCCGCCACAGGCTATGCGCGCGTCCGTTGCCATATGGAGGGCGTACTTGCCGGCCTGGCTGCCGCCGGCGAAGACACGGCCTTCGCACGCCAGGTGCTGCTCGACGACGAGCGCCTGCATCTCAAGTATTTGCTGACCGCCGCGTCGCTGGTGGAAAAGGCGCAGACCGGCGCGACCGACGTCAACAAGTTCTATGGCAAGCGCGCGCCCAATTTCCTGCGGGTGAGCGCATGACGGCCGGCACGCGACAAGTGGTAGGGGTGGTCATGCTCTGCCATTTCATCGCCGCGTTTGCGGCGCTGGGTATGCCGCCGTTCTTCGCGCTGATCCTGCAACGCTCTCTGAACAATGACGTGCCGTGGCTCGCCGGTGCGTTCTACGTGGTGCCGACACTGCTGGCAGCGGTGTCGCACATGGTGGGGCCGCCTGGCGGACCGCTTCGGCAAGAAGCCGCTGCTGATGCGCGCGCAGCTGGGCCTGGCGGCAAGTTTCCTGCTTGCCAGCTATGCCACGAACTCGTTTGCGTTCCTGGCCGCGCTCGTGCTGCAAGGCGTGCTGGGCGGCACGTTCTCGGCATCCAATGCCTACCTGGCAACGGTCGCCAGCGGCACCACGCTCACGCGCAGCCTGACGGCGATGCAGTGGTCAGCACGCGCGGCACTGGTAGCGGCGCCGGCCTGCCTCGGCCTGTGGATGGGGTCGGAGTCGCCGATCGTGCTGTACCGCTGGCTGGCACTGCTGCCGCTGGCTGCCGCAGCACTGATTGCATCGCTGCCGGCGGGCGAGGCCATCGGCGCCACGACACGCCCGGCGGCACGCGCCGGCGGCGCAAGCGCGGCGCGGGC
>LRMT01000188.1 GCA_001725945.1 Cupriavidus sp. UYMMa02A
AGCCTGCGCTGCCGGAGCAGGCGCAGGCGCAGGCGCAGGCGACACAGCAGATTCCACATGGCGCGTCACGGGTTCAGCCACGACCGGCGTGGCTGCCGCCGCAGTGCGGGCGCGAGGCGTGGCGCCACCACCCTGCCCAGGACCCGCCGCGGCAGCGGTTCCGGCGACGACGACGGGCGGAACGCCAGCATGCGCAGCAGCGTCATGGTGAAGCCCGCGTATTCGTCGGGCGCAGTGCCAGCTCGCTGCGGCCGAGATTGGCAATCTGGTAGAACAGCTGGATTTCCTGGGCATCGAACACGCCCGCCAGCCGGCGCACATCGCCGGCTTCCGGCCATTCGTCCTGCACCGAAGCCGGCACGGCCTGAGCCAGTGCGATTTTGTGCAGCAGCGAGCCAAGATCCTGCAGCGCGCCGGCGAACGACAGGCTGCGGTCGGCCATGGCATCGGCAATGCCGATCAGCGCGGCGCCGTCCTCGGCGGCCAGCGCATCGAGCAACTGCACGAGGTAGCCCTGGTCGATCGCACCCAGCATGCCGCGCACGGCTTCCTCGGAAACCTGTCCGGCGCTGTAGGCAATGGCCTGGTCGGTCAGCGACAGCGCATCGCGCATCGAGCCGTGGGCGGCCTGGGCCAGCAGGCGCAGCGCATTGCCGTCATGGCCGATGCCTTCCTGCGCCAGGATATGGTCCAGGTGGGAAACGATATGCCCCGGCGGCATCTGCTTGAGGTTGAACTGCAGGCAGCGCGAGAGCACCGTGACCGGAATCTTCTGCGGGTCGGTGGTGGCCAGGATGAACTTGACGTGGCCGGGCGGCTCTTCCAGCGTCTTCAGCATCGCGTTGAAGGCGTGGTTGGTCAGCATGTGCACTTCGTCGATCATGTAGACCTTGAAGCGCCCCGACGCCGGCGCGTACACCGCCTTGTCCAGGAGCTGCGCCATCTCGTCGACGCCGCGGTTGGACGCCGCGTCCATTTCGATATAGTCGACGAAGCGGCCGCTGTCGATTTCGGTGCAGGCCTTGCACTGGCCGCACGGCTGCGCCGTGATGCCGCCGTTGCCGTCAGCGCCGGTGCAATTGAGGGCCTTAGCCAGGATCCGGGACAGCGTGGTCTTGCCGACCCCGCGCGTGCCGGTGAACAGGTAGGCGTGGTGCAGCCGTTGCTGTTCCAGCGCGTGCGTGAGCGCGCGGACCACGTGCTCCTGGCCGACCAGCGTGGTGAAATCCCTGGGGCGCCATTTGCGCGCTAGAACTTGATAACTCATGGCGGCGATTGTAGCAAATGGCGGGGCTGCGACGGCGCCTGCCACGGCAATCCCCGCCCCCGCCAGCCTTGGCGCCGCCTGGGCTCGCGCGGGCCTGGGTCAGCCGCACTCGCCCACGTATCCGCAGTTGGCGCACTTGGCGCAGCCGTCCACCTTGTGCAGGGCGTGTGCGCCACACTCGGGGCAGGGTTTTCCGGTGCCGAGAGCCGGATTGACAGGCGTTGCGGCAACCGCGGCACCCTGCCCCGCGTCCTCGCCGGCGGCGCCAGCGCGACGGGCCAGCCGGGCCGCCAGTTCGGCCACCGGCACCTGCCCGCCTTCCGTATCGAGGAAGCCGCGCTTGATCAGGATGCGCTGTAGCGCATAGCTGATCGCCGCGACTTCGGAATCGTGAAAGCGCGGGACTTCCGTGCCGTCCTGCCGCGCCAGCGTGCCATAGCGGACCGTGCCCTTGTCCCACACCACGTTGCGCATGTCGGCCAGCGCCTTGGCTACCGACCCTCCGGAGCGCGCCACCATGGACAGCAGGCGCATGGTCGACGTGATCCATTGCTGCCCCTCGCTGCGCTGGCCGGCCGGCATGAAGAACTCGATCGGCCGCTCGATCTCGACCGGCATGCCATCCAGCACACCGCTGACCCGCATGAAGTTCACGGTCAGGTAGACGGTCTTGTGGCCCTCATAGGTCATGTAGTCGAGCTTGGAGGTCACCCCCTCCAGGTCCCCCACGGGGCGGCTGCCGAACGGCCGCACCAGCGGGTCGTCCGCCGCCACCGTTGCGGCCGGGATGGCCGGCGTGCTGACCGACAGCACCGCACCGAGCACGCTGTTCGGCCGGTACGTCGCCAACCCCTTCAATCCGGCCTTCCACGCCTCCAGATAGAGATTGCGGAACGCCTCGTACGGGTAGTCCTCCGGCACATTGACGGTTTTGCTGATGCTGGTGTCGATGTAGGGCTGCACGGCTTCCAGCATGCGCATATGGTCGAGCGCCGACATCTGCAGCGCCGTCACGAAGGCATCCGGAAGCTGGTCCATGTCGCGCCCGTGTGACGATATAGCCGCCACGCGTGATCAGCCACCTCGTAGCTGCGGTAGCTGTTGTCCGGCATGCGCTTCTTGCGGTGGTAGGTCCACGAGAACGCGGGCTCGATGCCATTGGAAGCATTGTCGGCAAAGGCCAGCGTGATCGTACCGGTCGGCGCGATCGACAGCAGGTGCGAGTTGCGCAGTCCATTGCGCGTAATCGCCTGCCTGACCGGCTCGGGCAGGCGGCTTGCAAAACCGCTCCGCAGGTAGGCATCTGCATCGAACAGCGGGAAACCACCCTTCTCCGCGGCCAGGCCGGCCGATGCGAGGTAGGCTTCGTCGCGCATGCGCTCGGCGATGCCGGCGGCCAGTTCACGCGCCGGTTCGCTGTCGTAGCGCAAGCCCAGCATCACCAGCGCGCTGCCCAGCCCCAGGAAGCCCAGCCCCACGCGGCGCTTGGCCTGCGCTTCGGCCTGCTGCTCGGGCAGCGGCCAGAAGGTCACGTCGAGCACATTGTCCAGCATGCGCGTGGACACCCGCACAACTTCGGCAAACGCATCGAAGTCGAATTTGCTGTCCGGCGTGAACGGCTGGCGCACGAAGTGCGTCAGGTTGATCGAGCCCAGGCAGCAGCAGCCGTACGATGGCAGCGGCTGCTCGGCGCACGGGTTGGTCGCCTCGATGGTCTCGCAATAATAGAGGTTGTTGTCGGCATTGATGCGCGACAGGAACAGGATGCCGGGCTCGGCGTGGTCATAGGTCGCGTGCATGACCTGGTCCCACAGCAGCGCGCGGGCATGCGCCGGTAGACCCACTGACCGTCGTCGCGCCGGTAGGCGCGCCCGCGATGAGGTCGGCACCGGGCTCGGCCTCATGGATGAGTTCCACGTCCTCGTCGTTCTCGACCGCACGCATGAACGCGTCGGTGACACCGATCGAGATATTGAAGTTGCTGAGGTCGCCCTTGTCCTTCGCGTGGATAAAGCTTTCGATATCGGGGTGGTCGCAACGCAGCACCCCCATTTGCGCGCCGCGCCGCGCGCCAGCCGACTCGACCGTCGCACACGACGCGTCGAACACCTTCATGAACGACACCGGTCCCGACGCGCGCGAATGCGTGGCGCGCACCAGCGCGCCGGCCGGCCGGATGGCCGAGAAGTCATAACCAACCCCGCCGCCACGGCGCATGGTTTCGGCGGCCTGCGCCACCGCGGCATAGATGCTGGGCCGGCCATCGCGCCGCTCCGACACCGAGTCGCCCACTGGCTGCACGAAGCAATTGATCAGCGTGGCCTGGATGCCAGTGCCAGCGGCGGAATTGATGCGTCCAGCCGGCACGAAGCCGTTCTCCTGCGCCCACAGGAAACGTGCCGCCCAGGCTTCGCGCTGGTCTTCGGCCTCCGCCTGCGCGAGCGAGCGCGCCACGCGTTCGCGCACCTCCGTGATGCTCTGCTCCTCGCCTTTCGCGTACTTTTCCAGCAGGACTTCAGTCGAGATTTCCTGCGGCGCCAGCGCGCCGCGCAGGATCTGGTCGTTTGCGTTCATGTCTTGGCTCACCATTCATATCCGGATTGGGCAGCCGGTATGCTCGGGGCACTGCAAGAAACATCGCCTGCGCAAGATCAATTCGATGCAATTTCGACGCAGTGTGCCACTCTGGGTTACAATACCGGTCGGACGGGCCTCCTCGCATGGTGGCGCGGTCAACCTGGTCAGGTCGGGAACGAAGCAGCCACAGCCGTTTTCCGCCAGTGCCGAGGGCCAGGCTCGTCCACCTTCTCCCCTTCAGTATCTCCGCCTTCCTGTCCGGTTGTTACGGGCTATCCAGCAGAATTCCCCTACGTTGTGCAGGCCTTTCCGGCATGTCGCTGCTTCAGTCCGCGCCACACATCCAGTCACTGTAGTACAGCGAAGCCCCGGGCGCCGTCCTCGCCATTCTGCGCCCATTCCGGCGAGACAGCAGCAAGCGCCCTCTTTCACCTTCAGAACAACGAACCCTGCACCGGCTGCGCCGCCGGCATGGACAGCGCTTCAACCGGAATCCATTCGCCGTCCGCTGTTGCCACACCGGCATCCACCCGCTTGCCGCGGAACATCGGCGTCACAGCCGCGACATAGCGCGCAAGCTGGGCCCGATAGCCGGCATGTTCCTGCGGCAGCAGACGCAGCTTGTAGTCGATGATGACGACCCTGTCGTCGAACTCGACCAGGCGGTCGATGCGCAGCAGGCGGCCCCGCGCATCGTACAGTTCGACTTCGTTGCGCGCGGATACCGCGTCGAATGCCTGCAGCAGCGGCGACAGCGCCGGGGCCGACAGCATCGTTTGCACGGCATCCACCGCCTCTTCGACCTGGGTCTGCCATGCCAGCTTCGCGCCTGGCGAGCCGGCTCCCGCCAGTGGAAACCAGCGCAGCACGGTCGGCACATCCGGCACGGCATCGAATGCTTCGGGATAGCGCGTGATCCGCTCAAGCAATGCGTGGATCAGCTCGCCGTGGCGCGCGGCCGCGGCGTTGAAGACGATGCCTTCGGCCTCGTCGCCCGATGTCTCGAGCAGCATTTCGCCAATGCCGTCCAGATCGTCAGCAAACTCGACCGCATCCACCGCATCACGGTAACGCAGCCGGAAATCCGTAAAGCGCACGGGCTCGCTCAGGCGCGAAGCCGCAGGCAGCTTGTCCGCCTGCGCGGAAGGACGCTCGGCCACCGCCTCGGCCATGCCGGCAGCCTGCAGCCTGACATACCAGCTTCCGGCGATCTCACTGCCCGGCTCGCCCTCGGCATTGCGGCTGGCGCGGCCCTTGACGCCGCTGACCAGCAGCCCCTGCTGCGCACGCGTCATGGCCACATACAGCAGGTTCCAGTTCTCACGCTCGCCCAGCGCGGCCTCGGCTTCGAACAGCGGCGCGCGGGCGAGCCCGCGCTCGCTGCGCTTGCCGTAGGCCGAGAAATGCCGCGGCACGCGCGATTCGGGCGCCAGTCGATCAGGATGCCTCCGCGGTCCGGCGCCGGGTCGCTGTGATTCGCATCCAGCAGCACCACGAACGGCGCCTCCAGACCCTTGGCGGCATGGACGGTCAGGATGTGCACCGCGTCCAGCCCGGCTTGCGCAGGGTCTTCATCGACCGGCTCGGCGTCTTCGGCCATGCCGCCCTCATCGGGACTTTCCTGCTCGTCGCCACGGCGGATTTCCTGCAGCTCGCCGATGAACTTCGGCAGGCTTGGATAACGCCCGCCATCGAGATCCAGCGACAGCTTCAGGAACGCATCGAGATTGGCAAGCACTTGTTCGCGGATATCGGGCGGCGCCGCTTCGGCATAGCGCCGCCGCACTTCGCCGCCGTGGAAGATCTGGTCAATCAGGTCATGCACGGGCTGGTGCGGCGCGAGCCGCAGCCAGTGCCGCAGCCGCGCCACGCCTTCGCCCACGGCCTCGGAGCATGTCTGGGGGACACCACCCGCGTCGATGCGCGCCCACCAGCCACCCTCGCCTTCCAGTTGGGACAGCGCAATCAGGTCCTCGTCCGTGGCGCCCACTAGCGGACTCTTGAGCACATGGGCGAGGTCCAGGTCGGACTCCGGCGTCATCAGGAACGCCAGCAGCGCCGACAGGTCGAGCGCCTCCAGCGTGGCCAGCAGGCCGCCGCGGCGCGGGCTCAGGCATGGAATGCCCGCTTCGCGCAGCGCGCGCTCATAGTCGGGCAGATGGGTCTTGCGCCGCACGAGCAAGTGCATGTCGCTCCAGCGCGCCGGCCGCTGTTCGCCGCCTTCGTGTACCGGGACCGTGTCGCGGATATGGCGCAGCCATGCCGCAACGCGACGGCCCTCTTCAAGGCGCAGCGAATCGCCCTCCTGATGGCGCGGCTGCAGCAGCGTGTCGCGATGGCCAGCTTCGGCCGATGGCTCGGCGGAAGTGTCCGACTCCGCAGCCGGCGCATCGGTGGATGCACTGTCCTCAGCCTCCACCAGCGGCAGCAGCCAGACCGGCCCGCCCCCATCCGGCAGCGCGGTGGTCTGCGTCTCATAGAGCGGATAGCGGCCTTCCGCGCGTGCGGCATCGAACACGGCGTTGACCCACGCCAGCACTTCCGCGCGGTTGCGGCGCGTGCGATTGGTGCGCAGCACCGTGGCGCGAATTCGGCCTGGAGCATTGTGCTGGCGGCCCCGAACAGGCGCGCGTCGGCACGGCGGAAGCGATAGATCGACTGTTTGGGATCGCCGACCAGGAACACCGTCGGGCGCTCGCCCAGGCCCGCATAGCCGGCCAGCCAGCCTTGCAGAATGCGCCATTGCAGCGGGTTGGTGTCCTGGAATTCGTCCAGCAGCAGGTGACGGTAGCGCGCATCGAGCCGCACTTGCAGATAGGTGGCGGTCTCTTCGTCGGCCATCAGGCAGGCGGCCTGCCATTCCAGGTCGGCGAAATCCATCGCGCGCTGCTCGCTCTTGTACTGCTGATAGCGTTCCAGCAGCGCATCGCCCAGGCGGTAGAGCGCCAGATTGACAGCCAGCACCGCGGCCTCGCAACGCCTGGCGCTGATTTCCTCGAGCATCGCGCACAGTTCGCCGTGCTGCGCGACCAGCGCGTCCGCCTGCGATTCGCCGCCAGACGACTTGACCAGCGCACTGGTCCGGCGCAGCGAACGCGGGCTGCCCGCGGCGGTGAAGAACGCCGTACGCAGCAGCCCAAAAGCCTGCTCGCACGACTTGCCGGATTCCGCCCCGGCTTCGCGCCAGGCGCCGATCGCAGTCAGCGCATCCTGGATGCGGCCCGCATGCGTCTGCTCCGTCTTGCCGGCCGTCCCGAGCCGCGATGCCAGCGACTGGCACAACTCGAGCCACGCTTCGTCGCACAAGGCCTGCACGAGCACGTCGCCCTGCGCATCTTCGCCAAGGGCTTCGGTCAGGGCCTCTGCGGGATCGCCACCCTCGCGCATGGCCCACCACTCGCTGCGCGCGTGGAACATCGCGTCGAGCAGTCCACGCGCCTGGAAATCGCCGACGGCATCGACCAGTGCTTCGTACGCCTGCCGCAGTTCCGCATACCGGGGTGCGGCCAGCGAGCGCCAGACCGGCGCCCAGGCTTCGCGTTTCATGCGCAGCGCGTCCTCGCGCAGGGAAGCGCCAGGCACAACGCCCGAGGCAAGCGGCGCGCCGCGCAACAGCGTGCCGAACCAGCCGTGGAACGTGTCGATGGCCATGCGGCCCGGTGCCGCCAGCACCTGCGCATGCAGGCGCCGCGCACGCGGCAGCGCCTCACTGGCGGCCTGCGCGTCATGCCGCGCATGACCAGTGCTTCGATGACCGCCTCGTCGCTGTCGCGCGCGAGTTGCGCCAGCACTTCCATCAGGCGCTCGCGCATTTCCTCGGCGGCTTGCGGGTGAAAGTGATGGCTAGGATTTCATGCGGCGCGGCGCCGGCAAGCAGCAAGCGCACGAGCCGCGCCACGAGTAGCCAGGTCTTGCCGCTGCCGGCACAGGCCTCGACCACCACCGAGCTGGCAGGATCGCAGGCGGCACGGGTGAAATCGGCCTCGCTCACAGGCTGGCCGTCGCGCAGGTAGGCGTGAACCGTCATGATGTCAGCACCGGCACGGCGGTGGATTCCCAGAAGCCCTTGCGGCACAGGCCGCGGGCGGTGCAATAGGTGCAAGCCGAGGCATCGCCGAACGCAGGCAGCCGCGCCCCCTCGCGCAGGCGCATGACGTCGTCGCGAATCTGCCGCTCGAGCCAGGCGACCGCAGCGTCGAAATCAGGCAGGTCGACTTCGCGCTGCGGTCCGGCAGCGCCCTCGCGCGCGCCTTCCAGCGCCACCCAGCTCCCGCCGACCGCATCGGCGCGCAGCAGGCCATAGAACGGCAACTGGCAGTCCTCCTCGACCTCGCTGGTCTTGCGCTTGAGGCGCGTGGCGCTCTGCGTCTTGTAGTCGAGCACGGCATGCGTGCCATCGGGGCCCTGGTCGAGCCGGTCGATACGGCCGTTCAGGCGAATCGGCTTGCCGTCGGCATCGGAAGATCCACGCCCGCATCGACTTCGCCGCCGCGCCAGAACCAGCCCTGGGCTTCGCGCCGGTCTGCCATGCCACATAGGACGCAGTACTTCGCACCAGCGCCGGTAGTAGCCGATGGCGTTGCCGTCATCGGCCATCAGCGCGCCGAACACATCGTCCGAGATCTCGCGCAGCCGCGCGAGCCGCGCCGCCTCCGGGACCACTTCGCCGCGTTCGCGGCGCGCCTGCAGTTCGCGGTGGTAGCGCAGCAGCACGCGGTGCAGCAGGTCGCCGATGTGACGTTTTCCAGGTCGTCACTGACGGCCTCGAGCCCGGCCAGGCCCAGCATGCGGCCGGCAAAGAACTGGTAGGGACAGCGCCGCAGCATGTTGTAGGCCTGTGCGCTCCAGCGGCCCGGCACCAGTTCCGGTGCCGCCGGCGCGGGCATGCCGTGCGTATCGGCGAACGTCTGGTGGACAAGCGGTGCCATGCCCGCTTCGATCGAAACGCCGGCGCGCGCGTAGCACGCCGACAGGCGTTCGATCCAGCCGGACACGTGCTTCGGTTCGCCGCGCCCGCCCAGGCGCTGCCATGTCAGCACCACCTCGTCGTTATTGAGCAAGACTTCGGCCAGGTCGCGGGCCTGCTGCGCAAAGCGCGCCTCGCGGTCTTCGAGCTGCAATTCGCGGCGCATCTGGTTGGAGAAGAACATCAGTTCCGCGGCGCTCGACGGCAATTGGGCGTCGTCGCAGCCCACCACCACCACGCCGTCGAAACGGCGCATGCGCGCGCCATTGAGCGGCAGGATGGTGATCCGTGCCGTGCCGCCGGCCGATGGCTCCTTGTAAGCCACTGACTCCAGCAATGTGGAAAGCATGGCGCGGAACTCCGCCTGGCTCAGCGTGGCGTGCGAACTGGTTTCATCCGACGGCAGTTCCTGCAGGCGCGCCAGCGCGTCGAGCAATTGCCGGCCGGCCTCATCGGCGGCGAGTGCGGCGCGCATGCGGAGCGCATCGAGCGTACCGTCCAGGCAGCCAAGCCAGACCGACAACGGATGTTGCGCAAGCCCGCGCGGCCAGCGCGCAGCCTCATCGGCAACGAGCACGAGTAGTTCGCCCGCACTGCGGCGCACCGCCTCGGCCCGCCGGATTTCCGCGTCATCGGCCTCTGCCGACGCAGCAGGCGGTGCACCGGACAGTTGGCGCAGCCGCTCCCATCCGCCACTGATATTGCCGCGCCGGACCTGGCGTTCGATCAGCGCGATGGCAGCGCCCCGGTCGGGAAACTCGGGCAGGCAGAACGGGCTCTTCAGCAAGTCGAGCAGCGCAGCGGTGTCGCCGTCGCGCACCAGCAGGTCGAACCAGCGCATCAGCGCCGCTGCCGCGCGCGTCGTCGACAGCTTCCAGCCGGTTTCGTCGCGCACCGGCGCACCTGCCCGCGTGAGTAGGGCACGCACGCGCCTTGCCACCACACGGTCGTGCGCGACCAGCGCGATATTACGGTGCCCTGCGTTGAGCCATTGCACGAGCTGGTCCGCTGCGGCGGTCGCTTCATCCTCGAAACGGGCCGTACCGACCACGCGGATGGATGGCCGCGCTTCCGGCAGTTGCGGCAAGGCCGGCGCGAATACCGGCGAATCGCCGTCGTCGCCAATATCGGCAACGCGCGACTCGGGCCATAGGGCGATCAATGTGTCGTACCAGCCGGGCGCTTGCGCTTCGCCTGCGCCTGACCAGTCGTAGCCGACTTCCAGGACCGGCACGACCTCCGCGGCATCACGCAGGAAGGCAGCCTCGATGGGCGTTGGCGGCGTCGGGGCGATCCACACGATCGGCCCTGACAGTTGCTGCGCGAGCTGGCGCAGCGCGCGCCGGCGCGACGCAGCGGATCGTCAGGCCCCGACAGCGCCTGCCAGAACGCGAGCACGATGCGCGCCTCCTCGCCGAGCATTCGTTCGGATAGGTGCGCATAGGTTCGCTCCAGCGCGCCTTGCAACAGCGCCGCGCGATCGTTGCCGTCCATCGCTTCGCCGTCGCACACGGCGGCATCCTCGAACCAGCGCGTGTTGAGTTCGTCGCAGATCGACAGCAGCGTCTGCGCCAGGCCCCACGCCGCCGTTTCCGCTACTTCACCTTCCATTTGGTGCCGTTCGGCCGTCGAGCGCCGGTTGATGAAGTGACAGGCAGTCTATCAGTCGGTGTACCAGTGCCTGGTACCCATTGCAGGGTTGTAGACGTGGAGTCCCGTTCGACGTTGCCGCTCGCAG
>LRMT01000189.1 GCA_001725945.1 Cupriavidus sp. UYMMa02A
CACCGGCGGTGCGCCGGAAGCATCGTCTTCCTTCATCCGGCTGCGATTCAGCACACCCGCTTGCTCCAGCACCGGGTAAGCCGTCGCGCAGAACAGCGAGTTCAGGCGCTTGAGTTCACTGATCACGTCGAGGTGCAGCGAGCTGGTTTCGATGCTTTCCGCGGTCTGCACGGCCACGCGCTGCAGGTGGGTGCGCGCGTATTTCTGCACGAGCTCGCGGAAGTTGGCCTTTTCGGCCATCAGCGTCTGTGCGCTCTTGAGGTCGCCGTTGAGGAACACTGACAGGCCAAGCCGCAGGTTGCCCACCAGGCGCGCGTGCATTTCGGCGATCTCCTGCATGCCCGCCTCGGAGAACATCAGGTTGTGGGCGATCTTCTTTTCCTTGGCATCGATCAGCACGCGCTCGATGATGTCGCCCGCGTGCTCAAGGTTGATGGTCAGCGAGATGATCTCGGTCCAGCGCTGGCCATCGCGCTCGTCCAGCGCCTCCAGGCTGATGCGGGTCAGGTAGAGCTTGATCGCGGTGTAGAGGTCGTCCACCTCGTTGTCGATGCGGCAGGTGGCCGCCGCCAGCTTGGCATCGTTGGTGCGCAGCACGCGCAGCATGTTGTCCAGCATCTGCTCGATACGGTCGCCGATGCGCAGCACCTCGCGCGCGGCGTTGGCCAGCGCGAGCGTCGGCGTGGGCAGCGCGGCGGTGTCGAGGTGGCGCGGCGTGATCTGGCTCTCGCCCGTGTTGCGCCCGGGCAGTACCGCTTCGCACAGCCTTGCCAACGGCCCGGTCGCGCCCAGCAGCAGGACGGCCAGGGCCACGTTGAACAGCAGATGGAAATTGACGATCAGGCGCTGCGGGTCATGGTCGATCAGCGCAAGCAGGCGCTCGGCCTCGGACAGCAACGGCAGCGCGACCAGGCAGCCCAGCAGCCGCGACAGCAGGTTGCCAAGCGTCACGCGCTTGCCAGGCTGGTTGTTGCCCGACGTGGTCAGCAGCGCCGAGATGCCAGACCCGAGGTTGGCGCCCAGCACGAGCGCCAGCGCCACCGGGATCGACACCACGCCGGCCGAGGCCAGTGCGCCGCAGAACAGCACCACGGCCAGGCTCGAATAGCACAGGATGGTCAGGAAGGCGCCGATCAGCATGTCCAGCGCGGCGTCGCCGGTCAGCGTGCCGAACAGCACCTTGACGCCCGCGGCCTGCACCACGGGCCGGGTCGCGATCGAAATCAGTTCGAGCGCCAGCGTGATCAGTCCCAGGCCGATCAGCACACGGCCGACATGTCCGGGCTTGCTGCCCTTCCAGCTCAGGTGAAGGATCACGCCGACGAAGATCAACAGCGGCGACAGCCAGGACAGGTCCAGCGAAAAGACCTGCACCATGACCGCCGTACCGACGTTGGCGCCGAGCATGATGGCCAGCGCCGGCGCCACGGCGATCAGGCCCTGCCCCACGAAGGAACTGACGATGACGGCGGTGGCGTTGCTGCTCTGAACGAGCCCGGTGACGCCGAGCCCGGCGAGGAAGGCCGTGAAGCGGTTGGCGACGCTCGTCGAAAGTACGTGCCGGAGATTGGCGCCATAGACGCGCAGGATGCCGACCTTGACGATGTTCGTGCCCCAGACAAGCAGGGCCACGCCAGAAAGAAGATGCAGAAGTACGCCCATTGTGCGCCCCTGTGTGACCGGTGTCGGCTACAGCTCGGAGGCTCCGCCCGGTCATCATGTTGTTGTCAAGGGGTCATTATGCGCCCCACGCGGGGTCGGGGCAACGCCATGGGGCGTGAAGAGCATGCCGGCGAAGCACGCCGGACGCCTCGGTAAAGCGTCCGTTCAGGGCAGCGCGACCTTGATGCCAAGGCCGACGAAAATGGCGCCGGCCGCGCGGTCGAGCCAGCGGCCAGTGGCCGGCCGCTTGCGCAGCCATGCGCCGAGCCATCCCGCACACAGCCCGAACAGCGAGAACACTACGGCGGTCTGAAGCATGAACACCAGGCCCAGCAGCACGAACTGCAGCGCCGGATGCGTGGCGTCCGCATGCACGAACTGCGGCAGGAACACGAGGAAGAACAGCGTGACCTTCGGGTTCATCATGTTGCCCAGCACGCTTTGCCGGAACACCTTGCCGAGCGGCACCGCGGCCACGTCGGCGCCCTGCGCCAGCCCGCCTTTCGCGCGCAGCGCCTGGATGCCGATCCAGATCAGGTAGGCCGCGCCGGCGTACTTGATCAGCTGGAAGGCCAGCGGCGACGAGCGCAACACCGCCGCCAGGCCGACCGCGGCAATCATCGTATGGAACAGGCAGCCGACCGCAAACCCGAGCGCCGCCACCACGCCCGCGCGGCGGCCTGTGCCATGCCGCGTGCCAATACCTGCAGGTTGTCCGGGCCGGGCGCGAGGGTGATGGCGATCGAGGTCACCAGGAACAGCAGCAGGTCGGGCATAAGGTCTCCGCAAGGAATGGATCAGCGCGATAGCGCGGCAGTGCGCGTGGACGTATCAATGGCCGTCGAACCGGCACACCGTGAACAGCGGCAGGCCCGCGTTCTGCAGCAGCCTGGAGCCGCCCAGCTCGGGCAGATCGACAATGGCGGCGCCCTCGACCACGGTGGCGCCCAGGCGCTCGAGCAGCTTGCGGCCGGCCATCATGGTGCCGCCGGTGGCAATCAGGTCGTCGATCAGCAGCACGCGGTCGCCGGGCTTGCACGCGTCGGCGTGGATCTCGACCGTGGCGCTGCCGTACTCGAGCTCGTATTCCTCGGCCACCGTCTGGAACGGCAGCTTCCCCTTCTTGCGGATCGGCACGAAGCCGAGGTTCAGCTCATACGCGACGATGGCGCCGAGGATGAAGCCGCGCGCGTCGATGCCCGCGACGAGGTCGAGCTGCGCGTCCATGTAGCGGTGCACGAAGACGTCGATCAGCACGCGCAAGGTCTTGGGGTTCTGTAGCAACGGCGTGATGTCGCGGAACTGCACGCCGGGCATGGGCCAGTCCGGCACGGTACGGATGCGGTCGCGCAGGTAGCCGGTGACGTCGCCGAGATCGGGGGACTGGATGAGGGAATCTGCCATGGAAATCGTGAAAGGTAGGTTGCGCCACCGGCGCGCCGGTAGCGTCGGAAACGCTGGCTGGGCCTGCCGGGCTGCTGTGGCGCGGTAACGGGTTACCACCCGGGCCGTGCGGGCCGCACGCAAAATGGCCCTGCCGATGCCGCGCCCGGCCCGACGGGCCGGCCGGACACCCGTAACCATACAGGAGACCGCAATGGCAAAGAAGATTCTGATGCTGGTAGGCGACTTCGCCGAAGACTACGAAACCATGGTCCCGTTCCAGGCGCTGCAGATGGTGGGCCACACCGTGCATGCGGTGTGCCCGGACAAGAAGGCCGGTGAAAGCTGCGCCACCGCGATCCACGACTTCGAAGGCGACCAGACCTACACCGAGAAGCGCGGACACAACTTTGCGCTTAACGCCACGTTTGCCGAAGTGGACCCGGCCGCCTATGACGCCCTGGTCATACCGGGCGGGCGCGCCCCGGAATACCTGCGCCTGAATGCGCGCGTGCTCGAGATCGTGCAGCACTTCGCCGGCGCGGGCAAACCCATCGCCGCAGTGTGCCACGGCGCCCAGTTGCTGGCGGCCGCGGGCGTGCTGGAAGGCCGCACCTGTTCCGCCTACCCCGCCTGCGCGCCCGAAGTGAAGCTGGCTGGCGGCAAGTATGCGGATATCCCGGTCGACCAGGCTCACACCGACGGCAACCTCGTGACCGCGCCGGCCTGGCCTGCCCATCCCACGTGGCTCGCCCAGTTCCTTGCCGTGCTGGGGACGCGGATCGTACATTAGAGGCTTCCGAACGCGGCGCGGCCGGTCCTGGCAGGCGCCGCCAGCACGGGGGTTCCCATGTGTGAGATCTTCATCCGCGCCAACCCGCAGTCCTACGAATGCCAGGCGCGGTCGCTGCGGCTGCACGGCGTTGCCACCAGCATCCGGCTCGAAAACCTGTTCTGGGAAGTACTCGAAGAGCTGGCGCAGCGCGACGCCATGACCGTCAACCAGCTCATCGCCCGGCTGCATGACGAGCTCACGGCACATCGCGGCAACGAAGCCGTGGCCGGCAATTTCTCGTCATTCCTGCGCGTATGCTGCCTGCGCTACCTGATGTTGCAGGGCCAGGGGCGCATTCCGGCGGATACTGGCGTACCGATCAGGTCACTTGACGCACGCTCTGTGCTGGACGGACTGCCGGCCTCATGGGCGGAGTCGCCTGCCGGAGCGGCGCATTAGGCGCTTTGTGGCACTTCGCTCCCTCAGTCGCTGAGGATTCGAGCCTCCGCTGTCTCGAGCGCTTCGGGCGTTCCACGCAGCACGATGATGTCGCCGGCTTCCAGAACGGTGTCCGGCTCCGGATCGAAGGCGCGGATGCCGCGGCGGCGCACAGCCGTGACCTCGGCGCCGATCCGCTCCAGTCCGAGCGCGCCGAGGCGCCGGCCGACCGCCGTGGCGGCTGGGCCGAGCGACACCGAATGCAGCCGCACGGTGTCGCGCTCGACCATGTCTTCCTCATCGTCGCGGCCATGGAAGTAACCGCGCAGCAGGCTGTAGCGCGCATCGCGCGCTTCCTGCACGCCGCGCAGCACGTGCCGCATCGGCACCCCGAGCAGCACCAGCGCGTGCGAAGCGAGCATCAGGCTGCCCTCGATGATCTCCGGCACGACTTCGGTCGCGCCGGCCTTCTGCAGCGTGTCCAGTTCCGAATCGTCGACCGTGCGCACGATCACCGGCAGCGCGGGTTCCAGTTCCTGGACGTGGTGCAGCACCTTGAGCGCGGACGGCGTGTTGGCATAAGTGACGATGATGGCCGCGGCGCGGTGGATGCCGGCGGCAATCAGCGCCTCGCGGCGGCCGGCATCACCATAGACCACGGTGTCGCCGGCGGCCGCGGCATCGCGCACGCGGTCCGGGTCGAGGTCGAGTGCCACATAGGTAATGCCCTCGCGCTCGAGCATATGGGCCAGGTTCTGGCCGCTGCGCCCATAGCCGCAGATGATCGCGTGCTTCTCGGTCTGCAGGCTCTGTGCGGCGATGCGCGTCATGTTCAGCGACTGCATCAGCCATTCGTTCGCGGCGAAGCGAAGCACGATGCATCGCTGTACTGAATCAGGAACGGCGCGGCCAGCATCGACAGCAGCATCGACGCAGGATGACCTGGATCAGCACCGGGTCCACGAGGTTCAGCCCGTCAATCTGGTTGAGCAGCACGAAGCCGAATTCGCCGGCCTGCGCCAGCCCCAGGCCGGTACGTATCGCCACCCCCTGGCGCGAGCCGAATAGTCTTGCCAGTACGGCAATCAGCACCAGCTTGAACAGGATCGGCACCACCAGCAGCACCAGCACCAACCATGCGTGCTCCAGCACCACCTGGATATTGAGCAGCATGCCGATGGTGACGAAGAACAGCCCCAGCAGCACGTCGCGAAACGGCTTGATGTCCTCTTCCACCTGGTGCCGGTATGGCGTTTCCGAGATCAGCATGCCGGCCATGAACGCGCCCAGCGCCATCGACAGCCCCAGCCGCTCGGTCAGCGCGGCCATGCCGAGCGTGACCAGCAGCAGGTTCAGCATGAACAATTCCTGCGAGCGCCGCGCCGCCACCACGTGGAACCAGCGGCTCATCAGGCGCTGGCCAAGGAAGAAGATCACACCCAGCGCCACGGCAATCTTGGCCGTGGCCATGCCCAGCGCCGCCGCCATGTCGCCCGGGTCGCGCGACAATGCCGGAATCACGATCAGCAGCGGCACCACGGCCAGGTCCTGGAACAGCAGCACGCTGATGATGTTGCGGCCATGCTCGCTTTCCAGTTCCACGCGCTCGGACAGCATTTTCGAGACGATGGCCGTGGACGACATCGCCAGCGCGCCGCCGAGTGCCACCGAAGCCTGCCAGGACAACGGGAACAGCCAGTTGAAGAGCCAGCTCGCGGGCACCACGGCCAGCATCGACAGCACCACCTGCGAGCCGCCCAGCCCGAACACGAGCCGCCTCATCGCGCGCAGCTTGCTGAGGCTGAATTCCAGGCCGATGGAAAACATCAGGAAGACCACACCGAATTCGGCCAGGTACTTGGTCTGGGCCGTGTCGCTGGCCAGGCCCAGCGCGTGCGGGCCGATCAGGATGCCGACCGCCAGGTAGCCGAGGATGGGCGGCAGCTGCAGCATGCGGAACGCGACCACGCCGAATACGGCGGCAGCCAGCAGCACCAGGGTCAGTTCCAGCGGAGAATGCATCAGGACGCTCGGATGAACCGGCAGGGCTGGCCGGCTGTGTCCCGGCACGGGCGCCTGCCGGCGGAACACGGCAAGCGCGGCGTTCGCCGGATCGGCCCGGGCGTCGCCGCATTCGTTGGTATACTTCGACGCCATGATAGCCAATTTCGATGCGGATCGAGCACTCCGGCTCGCCCGCAGTACCCTCCAGATTGAAGCCGATGCGGTCGCCGCACTTTCCGGTCGCCTGACCGCCGACTTCGCGCGTGCCGTGGAACTCGTCCTGCAGTGCCGCGGGCGCGTCGTGGTGTCCGGCATCGGCAAGTCGGGCCATATCGGCCGCAAGGTCGCCGCGACGCTGGCGTCCACGGGCAGCCCGGCCTTCTTCGTCCATCCGGCCGAAGCGAGCCATGGCGACCTGGGCATGGTCACGCGCGACGACGTGCTGATCGCCTTCTCCAATTCCGGCGAGACCGGCGAGCTGCTGTCGATCATCCCGATCGTCAAGCGCATCGGCGCCCGCCTGATCTCGGTCACCGGCAACCCGGAATCGAACCTGGCCAAGCTCGCCGACGTCCATCTCGATGCCGGCGTCGAAAAGGAAGCCTGCCCGCTGAACCTGGCCCCGACGGCCAGCACCACCGCGGCGCTGGCGCTCGGCGACGCGCTGGCGGTGGCGGTGCTCGATGCGCGCGGCTTCGGCGAAGAGGACTTTGCCCGCTCGCACCCGGGTGGCGCGCTCGGCCGCAAGCTGCTGACCCACGTGCGCGACGTGATGCGCTCCGGCAACGCGGTGCCCGAGGTCCGCGAGAACACGCCGCTGGCCCAGGCGCTCATGGAAATCACGCGCAAGGGCATGGCCATGACCGCCGTGGTGGACCCGAACGGCATGGCCGTCGGCGTGTTCACCGACGGGGACCTGCGCCGCCTGCTGGAAACCCCGCGCGACTGGAAGACGGTGCCGATCGGCGAGGTGATGCACCGCAACCCGCACGTGATCCATCAAGACCAGCTCGCCGTCGAAGCCGTGCAGGTCATGGAAGCCAACCGCATCAACCAGTTGCTGGTGGTCGACCATGACGGGCGCCTGGTAGGCGCGCTGCACATCCACGACCTGACCCGCGCAAAGGTCATCTGAGCCCGGCGCGCACGCAACGAGACTCCATGCAGGCCCTCCTGTCCTCCCTCAGCGGGATCGTCATGCGACTGCTGCCATTGCTGCTGATGGCAGTGGTGGCAGGCAGCACATTCTGGCTGGTACAGATCAATTCGCAGCAGGAAACGACCCGTGCGCCGGTCGTCCGCAAGCACGAGCCCGACTACTACATGGAGCGCTTCTCGGCGACCGAACTCGCACAGGACGGCAGCACCAAGATGCGCTTCACGGGCGACAAGATGGTCCACTTCGACGACGACCAGACCTATGAAGTGACGCGGCCCGCGATGCGCGCGTACCAGCCCGACCGGCCGCCGGTGACCGCGCGCGCCGACCTCGGCCGCATGAACGCCGAAGGCTCGGTCATCGACCTGTACGGCAATGGCTTCATCGAGCGGCAACAGGGCGCTGACCCGGCCAAGGACCCGCTGCTGACTGCCGCGTCGAGCTACTTCAAGGTCCTGATCAACGACGACATCGTCAGGACCGACAAGCCCGTTCAACTCACGCGCGGCCCGTCGGTCATGACCGCCAACGGCTGATCTTCAACAACGTTACCCGCGAAGTACAATTGCTGGGCAACGTACGCGGCACCATCATCACCGGTGCGCCCACCCGGACTCCGGATCCTGACAACAACAGCCGCCCGCGCGACGGGGCGGCACCGCGGACCTGAGCATCGCGCCCGAACCTCCGCCCTCCTGCGACCCTTGCCAACATGATTGCTTCCCTGACGACCTTGTCCCGCGGCCGCGCCGCCCCGGTGCTGCTGG
>LRMT01000190.1 GCA_001725945.1 Cupriavidus sp. UYMMa02A
CGGCACGCTGAACCCTTCACTCAAACGCGCTTCGCTCGCAGGAGATTCACATGGCCCAATATCAGGACGACATCAAGGCAGTTGCTGGTTTGAAGGAGAAACAAGGCAGCGCGTGGAATGCCATCAATCCGGAGTCGGCCGCACGCATGCGTGCCCAGAACAAGTTCAAGACGGGCCTGGACATCGCCAAGTACACGGCCAAGATCATGCGCGCCGACATGGCCGCCTATGATGCCGACCCGTCCAAGTACACCCAGTCGCTCGGTTGCTGGCACGGTTTCATCGGCCAGCAGAAGATGATCTCCATCAAGAAGCACTTCAACAGCACCGAGCGCCGCTACCTGTACCTGTCCGGCTGGATGGTGGCCGCGCTGCGCTCGGAGTTCGGCCCGCTGCCGGACCAGTCGATGCACGAAAAGACCTCGGTCAGCGCGCTGATCCGCGAGCTGTACACCTTCCTGCGCCAGGCCGACGCCCGTGAACTGGGCGGCCTGTTCCGCGAACTGGACGCCGCCAAGGATGCTGCCGCCAAGGCCGCCATCCAGGACAAGATCGACAACCACGTCACGCACGTGGTGCCCATCATTGCCGACATCGACGCGGGCTTCGGCAACGCTGAAGCCACCTACCTGCTGGCCAAGCAGTTCATCGAAGCAGGCGCCTGCTGCATCCAGATCGAAAACCAGGTGTCCGACGAGAAGCAATGCGGCCACCAGGATGGCAAGGTCACGGTGCCGCACGAGGACTTCCTGGCCAAGGTCCGCGCGATCCGCTACGCATTCCTGGAACTGGGCGTGGACGACGGCATCATCGTGTGCCGTACCGACTCGCTGGGCGCCGGCCTGACCAAGCAGATCGCCGTGACCCACACGCCGGGCGACCTGGGCGACCAATACAACTCGTTCCTCGACTGCGACGAAATCTCGGCCGACGCGCTGGGCAATGGCGACGTGGTCATCAAGCGCGACGGCAAGCTGCTGCGTCCGAAGCGCCTGCCGAGCAACCTGTTCCAGTTCCGCGCCGGCACGGGCGAAGCGCGTTGCGTGCTCGATTGCATCACCTCGCTGCAAAACGGCGCTGACCTGCTGTGGATCGAAACCGAAAAGCCGCACATCGCCCAGATCGCCGGCATGGTCAACGAGATTCGCAAGGTCGTCCCGAACGCCAAGCTGGTGTACAACAACAGCCCGTCGTTCAACTGGACGCTGAACTTCCGCCAGCAGGCGTATGACGCGATGAAGGCCGCAGGCAAGGACGTGTCGGCCTACGAGCGCGCCCAGCTGATGAGCGTGGAATACGATCAGACCGAACTGGCGGCCATCGCCGACGAGAAGATCCGCACCTTCCAGGCCGACGCGGCGCGCGAAGCCGGCATCTTCCACCACCTGATCACGCTGCCGACGTACCACACCGCCGCGCTGTCGACCGACAACCTGGCCAAGGAATACTTCGGCGACCAGGGCATGCTCGG
>LRMT01000191.1 GCA_001725945.1 Cupriavidus sp. UYMMa02A
CCGAACGTACGGTGCGGCTCCGAGTCGCCGCCTGCAACTGTTCACGCTCAGACTCGGTCAAGTTCATCTTTTTCATGCACCTAATTCAATCACAAACGGGTGCTTTTTCAATGACGCAGTGGACTAGTGTTCGGCGAACTGGAGCCATCCTAAAAGCAGACCCAACACACTTAATCTTGATCGCAAATGTCCAGATTGTTCGATTTTTGACATTCATTTGTTTTGAACTGGACACTGCAACCCTGAAGCTCCGCTGACCTGATAAAAGCTGCAGTACCGACTGCCGTGAAATCATGGACGTGCGATGCAAATTCTGCTTGGGCAGCAAAGACCGATTCGCGGCCACTAAAGCGTCAGCGTGCTTGTAGGGTGCTCGAGCATAGCGCTACTCCCCCGACTCGCGGCTACGGTTCAGCGAGCCATTCAGCGACCTTTAGGGCCATGTTTGTTTGGGAGCGTTACGCTCTGACTCGTCGCCAACTCCGCAGGTGGTCGCAAGAGATGTCTTCAATCGACCGCTCACCAGTTAGCGCCAGATTTTGATCCTGATCAACCGCAGGCAAGTGGACACTCTGGTTGCCTTGCCACATACCTACGACGCCGCGTAGATTTGCCTCCACCATTCTTCGTAACGTCGGCAGGCAACTGGAATGGAGGTCTTTCTTTAGGTTTGCCTCGGCGGCATCGTGCAAATCTTGGGTGTGGTTCGACATTTGACCTTCAACTTTTAAGGATCCCATCATGTCCAACATCAAGAACGCAGCGGTCGGTGCGCTAGTGACTTAGACCGGCTAACAAAACTCCTCGCCGAATTCGGGAACAGATGACCGCGCACGCGAGCTTGAGCAGAGCGAGATGGATATCGAGTCGCCGTTCGAAGCGAATGCGCAGCTTGCCTAACCCGGCAAGCCAGGCATGCGTGCGTTCGACAACCCAACGATGCTTGCCGAGGCGATCGTTCTTCTCGATGTTGCGGCGTGCAATTCTTGGGTTGATGCCCCGCTTACGCAGATGCCGACGACACCGTGCGAACTCATACCCCTTGTCGGCGTGGAGCTTGTCGGGGCGCTGCGCGGCCGGCCAGGCAGCCCCGGCACTACGGGTATGACATCAACCAGGGCTTCGAAGACCACCGAGTCGTGCCGATTGGCACCGGTCACGGCCAGCGCCAAGGGAACTCCGCGCCGGCCTACGACGAGGTGGCGTTTGGTGCCGAGCTTGCCACGGTCGGTGGGGTTCGGGCCGGTCTGCTGGCTCCCGGGCTGGCCACAGCCCCACCATCGATACTCGCCCGACTCCAATCGACCTGGTCATGCTCACGCAATCGCGTCAGCAGGGCCAGGTGAAAGCGTTCCCAGATGTCGCTGGCCTACCAATCACGAAGGCGACGCCAGCAAGGCTGGTTTCGGGGCAAATCGAAAACCTCTGACTCGATCGAGTTGGCGCCCAGGTCACGTATGGCGAGTGGTAAACAATCGATGTGCCGCGCAGTGCGCAAATCATCATGGAACTCGCCTACCTCAACTATGTCGAAATCGCACGATTAGTTGAACCGAATCGGTCGATTTGAAAGCCTGAAGCTGTTCCTTCTGAAAGTACTTTAATGGATGATTCATTATGATAAATTCGCAATCAAAACTTATTTGGCCGCCGACACGTAACGCTGCCGATCCGTATATCGATCTCGAAGAACTCGATAGTCCCACTGTCAATTCATGGGTTTTCGCTCAGACAGCCCGTACTATGGAAATGTACGGACGCACGTCAGCCGCCGACGTGCTAACTAAGCGGCTCGTCGAGACCATGATGGCCCAAGATCGCATCGTCATATGCTCGCGCTGGGGTGACTGGGCTTACAATACTTGGCTTGACGGAGCGCATCCGCTCGGTTTCGTACGGCGTACGCCCTGGAATGCCTGGATCGAGGGCAACCCACAATGGGAAGTGGTACTGGAGGTCGATGCGCTTCACTTGAACAACCGAAACGGGGACGGCACGCGCTGGGCTCTGGCCGGCTTTCATCTTATTTATCCCACTGCTGATCGCGCACTGGTCTTCCTTTCGCCCGGCGGTTCCGATACTTGTATCGTGCGGGAATTCGACGTGGAAGCGCGTGCGTTTGTTGAGAACGGATTCGAACTACCAGATTCCGGTTACCACAGCGTTGCATGGATCGATCGAGATACGGTTTATGTGAGCTGGGATGACAGCGCAGTAAACGCGGCCCCCGCTGTCACTGTTTCCGGTCACCCGCGACAGGTGCGCAGATGGAAGCGCGGAACGCCAGTTGCAGATGCGCCGGTGGTGTTCGAATGCGAGCCTGACGACTTGGGTGCGTCAGCGAATTACGACCCAATCCAAGCACGTCATATTGCAAGCCGCAGCACAACATTCTACGAAAGGGAGCAATTCTGGCTCGACGAAAAGGCTGGTGAATGGCGGTTGTACGATGTGCCGCGTAATACGGCTCGTTTGTTTGAGTGGAACGAATGGCTATTCGTCACGCCGCGCACCAATTGGCACGTCAACGAGACGATTTATCGGGGCGGTTCTTTACTGGCCATTCGACGTGATGCCTTTCTCGACGGTGATCGCCACTTCACCGTACTTTTCACGCCAACTGACGAGAACGTACTGTCGGGGGTGCGTTATACGAAGCACTGGCTAATCGTCTCTGACAAGAGCGAAAGCGTTACCCGCGTGACGCTTTGGCATCCGCCAGACTCGGTCGACGACACGTGGCAATCTCGAGCGTATCCGTTGCCGGCCGGATGCGAAGCATCTGTGACCGCCGTCGATAGAGCACGCGATGACACTGTACTGACCTATGTCGGTCACTTCCTGACACCACCAGCGCTGTACCATGCCGATCTCTCCAGTGACACACCTTGGCACCAGCTCGGGCAGCTTCCCGCACGCTTCGATTCAACCGGATTCGTCGCGTTGCGCCGGCATGCCATGGCGCCCGATGGCGTGCAGATTCCGTATTGGGTGATCGGCCGCGAGGCAGATCTTCAGGGTACCCCTCGACCTTGCCTGCTCTATGGATACGGCGGATTCGAAGTCCGGCTCGATACACCCGCCTATATGGGCACTTTGGGATTCTCCTGGCTCGAACCGGGCGGTGTGTACGCAATCGCGAGCATCCGAGGGGGAGGTGAGTTCGGGCCTGGCTGGCATCAAGCCGCGCAACGAGAAAAACGTCCGGTCGCATTTGGTGATTTCATTGCCGTCGCTGAGGCATTGATCGGCTCCAGTGTTACCACCCCGGAGCAACTCGCGATCCAAGGGGCGAGCAACGGCGGGTTGTTAACCGCAGCGTGCATGATCCAGCGCCCGGATTTATTCGGTGCCGTTATCTCGGATGTGCCAGTGCTCGACATGTCACGCTTTCACCTGTTGTTGCAGGGCGCTTTGTGGGTCGACGAGTACGGCAATCCCGACGATGCCGACGATCGCCGGATGCTGATGGCTTACTCGCCCTATCACAACGTAAAGCCGGACGTCTCCTATCCGCCGGTTCTATTCACATCATCGTCCACTGACGATCGCGTGCATCCAGGCCATGCACGCAAGATGGTGGCGAAAATGCAGGCACTCGGACACGGCGAGGTCTGCTACCTAGAACAGCGCGATGGCGGTCATGGCGCTGGCGTCGAACCCGAAACCATAGCCCGTGCCAGTGCAACGACATTTGAGTTCCTGCGGGCGAAGATTGGGGCGTTGTTACGACCGAACGCGTGACCTGGTTTTAAGCGTCACACACTGGCTTTCTTGCGGCAAGAATAGTCCCCCGTGCAAATACCGATGATCGTCCTACGACTCCCTATCGCTAACCTATATTATCGATACAGGCGTGTTTTCTGGTGAAACTGTCGTTCCGCAAAATACGTCACACCTGAACGACGCGCGTCGACATCTCGTTGACTATAATCTTCGAATGCCGCACGCCTCACCGTGCGCATCCCTCGTCGCCGGCACTGGTGGCGCGCGATTCCCGGACTCGGCATACGCAGCGCACGTCATATTGAAACCTTCTTTGCCGCCCACCCGGTACTTACCGAACGCGCAGAGGTCCTCGCTGTCGGCTGGCCTGGCTATCTTTCCGCCACCGTCAGCGCCCGGAAGCAACCACCGTCTATGTCGCCGCGGACCACACTCTAATGGACGGCTACTCAATTTGCCATACTGCGTATGAGCTTCAACTACTGTATGTGTCAGCACTCGCGCCCTCAAGCAGCGCAACCACCTCCCCTCTCCCCCACCCGACGGCAAGCTATCTCTCGAGGTAAGCCGGTTGTGGTGTCATCCGCCTGCGGCCTGAAAATGCAGGTGGTCAATGGGCTGAATGGCGTTGTCCTCGACGAGCCGAACATCGAGACAAAAGCCGCAGAGACGATGCATCGCCTTGCCGCCAATTATAGCCAGTTCGACGAGATATCAAGAGCCGCACATATGAGCTGTCGGAGCTCGAGTACACAAATCGCGCAGCTTCCAAGATGGTGCAAATCGATTCAATTGGCTCTATCTAGTTTTGCGGCGACGCAGTGCGCGGAGCCGTTCAAACCAAAGTCACCTGAGAGAGTGGCTGAAGAGTCCGGCACCGAGGTACGAACGGTCAAGGATTTGCCGCTCGACCTCGACGCCAAGCGCTCCATCGCCTGATGACCTGCTTCACATCGCGATAATCAAAGTATCTTATTTTTGGCAGGGAAGTCCTAGGAATAAGGATCGCAAACCGCGGCAGCCTCTTAGCGGAGCAAACGCCAACATTACTGTAAGACCGACGATCAGCGGCTAAAGGAGGATCCCGGCTTACGAGTGCAAGATGACCCCGATTGGTGTCCTGTTCGGTCCGAGCGCGCGCCAAACACTAATATTATTCCCGAGAGTTCCTTTGCACTAACATTCGCACTAACATTCAAAGGCTCCTCCTAAGGTTGGTCATTGAGAAATTTGGCGATCTACTTAGGAGCGCCAAATGAATCGTACGTGCCACCTGCTTCAATTCCCATATCGTCTTATATCCGCTCACCCGAAATGCATAGTCGGTGGGAGTTGATACATCTTGCGCGTATCTGCAAACCTAGACTCGTCAGCGGTTATGGTGTTCATGAACACGGTATAGACTGGGTACTCGGCCGCGTCCAGAAAGGCTCTGCGTGTTTCCACAGTGGGACAAACAAAATCCACAATGCAATGGTCGTTTGCCCCGTAGTTTAGCGTCAGATTGGCAATTTCGGCCATACGACGCGCGTGCTCAATGCGATGCACCAAACTAAACGTCAAGTCAGGATTTATATTTTCCCGAACAAAATCCGCATTAACCCAGCTAGCTGTCGGCATTAGGTCCAGAAGCATTCGAGCGAGGGTGGTCTTGCCAGCTCCTGGAAGACCTTGAATCAAGACGATGGCCCGCTCTTTGTGTTGCATATCCCATTTATTCATGATTAATTGGTTATGTCCTAGATGAAATACCGCAATGTACCTCCCATCCATTTTTTAGTTATTCTCTACGTCTTTTCCTGAATACAGAGTAGCCGTCCGACCACTAGCGTTCTCGACGAGGGGAGACGTTCAGGCTGCGGTGGGATAAAGTTGATCGGCCACGGACTATAAGTGCAGCGGGCAACGGCCGTCCCTGTTATTGACGAGGGCGCCGCAGCCGGGATGCCGACATGGGCGTTTAGCTCGGGCAGGCATCCGTAGGACAAAGTCGGTGGCTGCGGAGGCTGTCGAAGGTTGGGTTTTTGGCGACGTGTATAGTTATCGCGCCCTTTAACCAAACTTTCTCTATGGATAAGCGTTACGAAGCGAATGCCATGCCGGGTGCCAAACTTGCGCATCCGGCCCGGTTCGTTGCGGTAGTGCTCCGCCACCTCTGGCGACTCCACCAGCGTATCACCGGTCGTCACTACCACCAACTGGTGTCGCCGCAGTGCGGTATTACAAGGCAGCATGCAGAGCGAAGGCAGCAACTACCGCTGTCCTTACCGCCACTGTAAGCGGCCACTAGCGGATAGCCGGCCTCAAGCAATTGGCGAATAGACTGGATGACTTGGTCCGCGGTCCTCCACGGGATCGAGCGGTGCCGACGAGAAACAGTGAAACTGTGTGCATCATGTCCCTTTCAGGACTGGACACGACCCCAACGGGGGCTGTGCACCCATGGGTTGGTGGAAAGCTCCGCTCAGATGCCGACGAAGTACGACACGCAGCTGCAGTCGCCTGTGAACCGGAAATGCGCGTCCCTTCCGGGCACATCGCCAAGTCCGGGCGACCTCGTTGGCGATCTGGCGAAGCCGACGTGCCGCCTCCGCGGGGCCAAGAGCGCCGGCGAATTCCGGCGCGGACAGCGAAGTCCATTCACCTTCCCCGCTGCAGCCAGTTCCTGGCACTGCTTAACCAATACCTGCTGAATTGGTGTCAATGTACGTACGGATGCCGTCCATCATGACGGCAAAGCGGCCCGTAGCAAGCGAGCAGTAGGCCATTGCGGGATGCTGCGGTTTGTGTCGCATATGCGCCAGCGCCTGGCTTCGTCACTGGCAAGCGTCGTCTGCGTCTGGGATCACGTGCTCCCCATGGGGGCCTTCGCGATCTTGAAGGCTGCGCAGGCATAGGTACAAAACGCTCTGAGGCATATCAGCCAGATTCTCTCCCAGTCTACAGAGGAAGCAGTTCGAAGACGCTCGTACCACCGCCCCCCCCTGCGCCGCCCTATCAGGTGTAAAAGAGAGCCTGGATTCCTTCTAAAACAATTCGTCACATATCCATCCCATGTCTGAATACCAGCATAGCGCTACTGGAGGCATTGTCCTGGCTTCAGTCTCGGCGGCGGCCGGCCCAGCGACCCCGAACAAAGTGGCGACCAGCAGTGCACCGAACACTGCGTTCTTAATGCTAAACATAATAGGATCCATGAATGTTGAAGAATCTTAATGGCAGGCAGCCATTCCAAATTCCTTTGGGCGATGCCATGAGCACCAAATCGCTAGTTCGACATTCCTGCCTAAAACGAGAATGGTGTGGCAATTATTTTAAGCAACGTGGCTGGCATGAGTCAAGGCAGACCGAGTAGCGCCACTTGCTATGGTTGGTCAGGATTCAAATCTGGCGCTAGCTGCTAAACGGCAAGAATCTCTGTTACCATCCGCGGAGTTGCGACGAGAGAGACCAAAGCTCCCAAAGAACAAACAAAATAGCCCTAAAGGTAGCTAGCCGCATTCGGGTCAGAAGCGCTGTGCTCCGCAGCCCACAAGCACGCTTACGGCGAAGCTGGCCTGAACGCGTGGACAATAGAATGGGGCTTTTAAGACTATTCTGCGCTTTTTGTATTGACGCAAACAATACTAATTCCTTATCCAATGACCTACACGTCGAAAGTTCGATGAAGCATTTGTATCACACCAACAATTCCGAAAACACATGCGCAAGGCCGGCCTCATCACCCTCAAGTACTGAAAATACGTAACCGTCCGAACGGTCAGCGTTCTTGACGAGGAGGTTACTTTCAGGCGGCGTTCGAGCGGATCTGCTCAGCATGGCCCATGGCAGCAGTTCGCTGACGCGATTGACGGGGTGGTCGGGGATGCGCGCAATGACGTTGTCGCAGGTAGGCCTCGGGGTCGAGACCGTTCAGCTTGGCTGAGGCCACCAGCGAATAGATAGCGGCGCCGCGTTCGCCGCCACTGTCGGAGCAGAAATGCAAGTAGTTCTTTCGGCCGAGAGCAACAGCCCGCAACGCCCGCTCCGCGGCGTATTGTCGATCTCAACGCGACCATCGCTGGCATACAGCGTTAGTGCCTTTCACTGATTCAACGCGTAGCCAATGGCCTTCGCGGTATCGCTTTTGGACCACACCTTGCTCAGCGTCGAGCGTAGCCAGATCTCGACGGCTTCCAGCAATGGACGCGCCCGTTCCTGTCGGACGCGCCTTCGCTCGTCGGGAGGCTTCCCACGGATATCAGCCTCAATTGCGTAAAGGTCACCGATCCGGCGCAGCGTCTCAGTGTTGACGTCGTTCCTGCGTGCCAGGTACAGATCGTGGAATTTTCGTCTAACGTGGGCCAGATCCGGGTGTTCGCCGGCGGCGCCATCATTAGCTCAGGCACTGCACCACCATGCGAAGGACATCCCGATCGACTTGGCCTTCAATGCTCACCTGGCGCCCTTGGCCAGTTGCAACCGGATGACCCCGGTGGGCGATGCTTCCGACGACGCCTCGACTCCGGAGCCACTGACTACAACGGGGAACAGCATTGGCGCGTCGCCAACATGGGGGTCGCCGAATTGGCCTGCTCGAAGCATGCGGCGCCAGCGAAAGACCATGTTCACGTTCAGACCGTGTTCCAACGCCAGCTTCGAAACCGACACGCGTGGCACGCACGCAGTTCAGCAAGCCTTCGCTTCAGTTCGATCGGGGGATTGCGGCTGCCGCGCATGCGGCCACCACACTTTGCCACAGTATCCAAAGAGTCCCCGCCAAATTTTGATAGGAACTACTCTGGATAGGTTCGCCTCTCGCGTCTACACTGCCATTAGCAGACCGTTACAATACAGAAATCAGCGCTGCTGGTCCACCGACTCCGCTCGGGCGTCGTGTCAGTTTCACACACTTATTCGAAGCAATCCATGATCCTACGAGTCTCCAAGACACTAATGGTCTTTGCCATCGCCCTCTTTGCCTCTTCGGTCGCGTTTGACAATATCACTGACTACTCCACGAATTTTGACTTTGTTCGTCATGTGCTGCTAATGGACACGACCTTCCCAGGTAACGGAATCATGTATCGAGCTATCACCTCGCTCGCTCTGCATCATGTTGCCTATGTGGGCATTATCACACTAGAGACCGCAACCGCTGCGCTGTGCTGGGTCGGCGGCATTCGCTTGTGGTGCGCACGCCGTGGCTCCACATGACCTTTCAGCGCGCGAAAGGCTTTGCCATCGCCGGACTACGCTGGGTTTTTTGACATGGGAGGTTGCATTCATGTCGGTGGGAGGGGAATGGTTCGGCATGTGGATGTCGAAACAGTGGAATGGGATGCCAGATGCGTTCCGATTCTTTATCACGATCCTTTCGGTGCTGATCTTCCTGAGCCATAGCGATGATGCTTTGGAAATTCTCGACAGACCGGACGACCTATAGTCAAAACCTTATCGACCAAGGACCCCCGTCTTGTAGACGCTCGCACAGCATAATCTGGGGATACCTTATACTGGCGCGCACGGGAAAATGTAGACTCAGAGGCGGTAGAAGGGAACAGGCAGCCAGGCGGGCATGCAGGGACTTCGCCGACGGGCTCCGAATACCGTTGGTCGTTCAGTTGCGGCGACATGCCTGGGAGGCTTGCTCGTCGACGATTGTAGGCAGCGAGGTCCCTGGCGGCTACCGCGACGCGCAGGAGGCCGCCTCTTCAGTCCCAGCTCATGGGTCTCTCGTGCAGTCAGCGCTGAGCGATGCCGGCGAAGCATTCGTTATTGCGCGAGGACGTGCCAGACGATCATTGCCAACTGACGTGCGGTGGCAACAGCCGCGATCCGCTGACCGCGGCGATAGGAGCCGGAATTACTCTGCAGTGACGGCGAAGTTCTTAGACACGAAGCTAAGGCCGCCGACCGACGAGGTTATTTCAAAACCGTACTCGACCTTACCGATGACCACGTCATCAAAATAGTTCAGCGATTTCAAGTAATTCATAATCTCCAGTACATCGATTGTGGTGTTGTCGGTCTTCGCTGTGCGCAGGAAAGAATAGACAGCGTTCTGGCCATTGCTACCGACATAGACATTCCATCTGCTACCGGACAACGGGACGTTTCTGTAGAGCGGAATTGCGCAACCGTCAGAGGTCCAGTTGTGGGAGATCGGCTTGACATTACCGCACCCATTCGAGGTTCCGGTGTAGTTCAGCCAGACCATGATCTCGTGCCGTTCTGTGCCGGCCCAGACATCCAATGTTGATTCCCAGGCACCAACGGAAGGCGTTGTAGCTGAGACAGAGGCCGTGAGCTTGCTCAGCGAGCTGACAGGTTTGTCGACAGAGTATTCGACGTGCGGATAGGACTTGATGCCGCTCGTGTCGGGCTGGTCCGAAGTGACACCCCAGTCGAGGTTTGTGTTGGCCCAGATGGTCTGCCTACCAATTGTGACTGGAGGATTTCCGCAAGGCCCCCAAGCGTCATTGTAGAATTTATATCTACCGTAGGTCCAATTAGTGAAAAGAGTGGGCTCATGGCAGGACGAGGTTGGAGGCGAAGTTGCAGACCACGCGCAGCTGTCGCGATGGTGGATCCAGCATCAGGCCGCGGCGGTGGCGTAGCCAACAAGATTAGAATTAAGGCATGTTCTTTTTGACTCCTGTCGGTGGGAAGTAGGGCGGGATCAGTAGGGATTCTAGTTAAGCAATCTTCATTCTCCACGACTTTGCTTGTACCATCCAAGGTCATAGCCTTGTATACAAATGGGCCCCGTACACCGCACGAGAATTGCTCTGCCGCCATCAGGGCGGTCCGGAGTTCCCGCATTGGTTCGACTGGATTGCCGGAATTGAAGGATGCGTAGAGTGCCCCCATTGCCACGTCCTGTCCGCATCCAACTGCTTCATAGTCTAGGCGTGTTTCGCCGACCTGATAGTCACTTTCGATTCGAAAAATTCTACCTTCATAGCCTACGAGGAATGATCCACCGCTCTCCACCTCGTCCGCCTTTTTCGCATAACCGCCCGACTTGAGACATTCGCGCACTGCATTGATGAACGTAGTCGTCATGAACTTCTCAGTGGAAACACGCGGGTCACGCTCCGGAGGAACGAATGCATGGCCAAGAAGCTGCCCCATCCGGAATGAAGTGGTAAAGCCGAACAGGAAAGGGCCCACCTGATTGATCTTCGGATCGTTGCGGACTCGTATAGCATATCCATTGCCATTACTCGCAGCTGAATCAGCACCCATGTACACCATGCCGAACTGCTTAATTGCTACAACGCAAGTCATGCTTTACCCCTGGTATTTTCGGCGAGCTTTGCCGTTGAGGGTCCTTGGCAAGCAAGTCTTGGGCCAATTGTTGCGATTACGCAAGGGCTCTTGCTACTACTCCCTTCATACGCCCCCATTTGCCCTGCTTCTATGCGCTATCGAAACGCGCGTCGCCTTGATTTTTGGCCAGGATGAATCGATCGAAGGCAAAGCTACAAGACAGTGAGGAATGTAATATTTGCCGTAATTGCGACAAATTTGTCCCTCGGTTTGTCGAGGTTCGCCCCTGGATGCTTTGATGCCTGTGTCCGGCCCCATGCTTACCATGTCATACCAAGACTTGCTGAGCTCGAATTATCTGGCCCGGCGACCTTAGCGCCTTTATGCCTTATGCCACACTGGGCTTGGGATCTTCGTGTACCTAGACGTGTCATCGGTGATTGCCTTATTGATCCGTGGACCAATACCCGGCTCGCTCGCCGCTACTGCAACTTGCCGTCGGTACTCCGCTGCGTAATTCGGTCGGCCCTTGCGGTTCGATGGTCTCGCATTCCGTGTGTCCAAAGTAGTACGCACCACTTGAAGTAACGGGCATCACTTTGGACACCGGAACCAGCTCTGTCCATGCGGCCTTCAAATGACGCTTGCGCGACCAGATCAATATCTGTGAAAGACCGGGGCGGCAAGGTAAGTTGCCTGGTAGAACCCGTTCTTGACGGCAAGTAAAGAGAGCAAGCAACATCGTGCCCTCTAAATTCCTTGTGGACACGTGAACACCGTCGAAGAGAACGTTACAGGCACGGTGTCGACGCAGGCAAGCATTGACTGCAGGTTCGAGGGCGGGCATCGTCAGTCCAGCCGTAGCGCTGTGACCTGGTGTCAGGGTCATTGGCCGCTTGCCCAACCGCAAGCGCATCACCGACAAGGCATGCGTGGACGCAGATCACCGATGCGTTATCGACGTTGACAAACAGAAGCACACCAATGCAACGAATATCTTCATGCCGCTGTCGACGAGTATCTTGTCGGGCGTCTTCTTTCGCAGCCCCAATGCGCTGGTCGGGCGTCACTGGCCGATAGAGAGACCTGTTACAAGTTGTCCACCACTTGGTAGCCACTTTCAATTTTTGGACACAACCTGCGACTGCGCGTTCGCGCTAACTGTCTTAGCCGGCGCCCCTGCCGCAGTCGAGACCCAGACACTCTTGGTCTCAAGGAACTCTCGCACAGCTTCGATACCATTCTCACGGCCAAGCCCGGACTGCTTCATCCCACCGAAAGGTAAGTTGAAGCTCATCGCGCGATAGGTGTTGATCCACACTGTGCCGGCCCTGAGCGCCTTTGACACACGAAGCGCCCTAGAAATATCTGTTGTCCAGACTCCTGCGGCGAGCCCGTAAATAACATCATTGGCAATCCTCACTGCGTCGGCTTCGTCATCGAAACCAATGACCGACAGCACAGGGCCGAACACTTCCTCTTGCGCGATGCGCATGTCGTTCGTCACGTCGACAAAAACTGTGGGCTTCACAAACTGCCCACCAGGGAGATCCCGTACGGGCTCACCCCCTAACACACACCGAGCACCTTCGGATTTGGCAATGTCGATGTACCGCAACACCTTTTGATACTGCTCCGGCGTTGCGAGAGGACCAATGCCGTTCTCCGGTGCGTTTGGATCACCGATTCGTGCCAACGCAACCATGCTCACAAGTTGATCGACGAAAAGGTCCTTGATGCTGTTCTGCACCAGCAAGCGGGAACCCGCGACGCACGCTTGACCGCTCCCGGCAAAAATTCCGGATATCGCTCCCACTACGGCCTGAGCGAAATTGCAGTCCTCGAACACAATATTGGCAGACTTACCACCTAATTCCATTGAAACCCGCTTCATCGACCTTGCAGCAGCCGCGTAGACCTTTGCCCCTGTGCGTCCGATCCAGTAAAACTCACCTTGGCGACATCCGGGTGCTCCACCAAGGCTGCCCCAGTCTCCGGACCAAAACCCGTGACAACGTTAAATACTCCACTCGGAAAGCCGGCTTGCTGGGTCAACTCCATGAACTCCAGTGTGCTCGCCGAAGCGAATTCGGATGGCTTCAGGACCACGGTACAGCCTGCCGCCAAGGCGGGCGCGCATTTCATCGCGACAAAAGCAGGGGCGAGTTCCAGGCCGTCAAGGCAGCCACCACGCCAACTGGCTCATGGGTGGTAAAGGCAAAGGCATCGGACTTGTCCAAAGGCACGACTGCGCCCTCTATCTTGTCGGCTAAGCCGCCGAAGTACCACCACCACTCCGGCTGGGACCGAAGCTGGTTCAGCACTTCAGTCATCAGCTTGCCATTGTCCCGTACCTCGGTTTCTGCCAGGCGTTGCGCGTTTTCCAAGACAAGATCACCGAGACGTCGCATTAGTTTGCCGCGCGCCGTGGCTGTCATCATCGCCCAAGATCCCGACTTCAAGGCACGCGAAGCTGCCGCCACCGCGATATCAACGTCTTCCTTGGTACCTCTAGGGATGCGCGCCCAAACGTCGCCGGTATACGGGTTGACCGTATCGAACCACTCAAACTTTACTGGGTCGACATAACGGCCGTCAATAAACAATTGATAGCGTTTCATTTGGATCTTAATTTCCTTGTAGGCTAGCGTTGATAGTCTGGATTGCATTTCATTTATTCGCCGGCCCTTCGTGCGATGCTGCCAGCATCGCAAAGTTGTTGACTCGACCCTTCCTTTTGCTCGCGCTCTTGCGTCAAGCACAACATCGCCGCGACGCGGAGGATCTGGTACCGAGTGCCGCTTCTGAACTTGCTCGCACGTCATTAATGGTGTTCTGGTTGGCAACGACAGAAGCGCGTTAAACAATGCAAATGCCCCGCCTGACTGCGGACACGTTGGGCATTAAACACCATTAAACACCTCCAACCATCCCCCGAACGGCCTGATCGAGGTGAGCGTGATCATGGAGATCTGAACCCTTCGAAATGCTACACTCAGCAGATTCACAGTATTGCCCGAAGGATCGTTTCAGTCACAAAAATCGATGGTCCCTCCGCTGTCGGTCCAAATGTGAGATTTGTCGTGGTCGTTCCAGTCGGACTCACCAGAATCCGCTCGGGCTCCCCTTTGGCGCTAAGTACCCAAATGTAGCCTAAGCTCGCATGTGCGACGTACAAGCATCCGCGACGGTCCATAGCAATGCCATCCAGCCCACCAGTGCCATAGAAGGTGAAAACTGTCCCACCTTCAACACGCTCCCGCCTGCTTGGAGTGGGGCTCGCCAAGTGCTATTCCCGCGGGTTGCCGCCACGAAAAGTACTTTCTCATCGGGAGACAGGACCAGACCGTTTGGACTTGGAACATTTCCCAGCAGCAAATCCAACTGCCCCGACTTTCTCAGACGGAAGACTCGGTCGGTTGGATCGCGCAGACCAGTCTGCCCTTGATCCGTAAAATAGATGTCCCCCGTGGACGAGACAGCAAGATCGTTCAGACCTTTGAATCCTTCCGCATTCCTGCGTAAGAGGATCTGGCATATTTCACCCCTTTTAATGTCAAGCTGGAGCAGCCCCTTTTTGTAGTCTGCAATGGCGAGATGGCCCTCATCGACAAGCGCCAATCCATTTGGCTCGCCGTCGTACTCCACCACCAACGTCCACTCACCTGAAGCAGAGATGCGGAACACGCGACCATATGGAATGTCTGTCACGTAGAGGTTACCCGCTTGATCGAAGGTCGGGCCTTCAAGGAAACTCTCAACGGAGCTGCCAGCCTTGTTGGCGTCGGCCCAATCGGATCGAACATTCACCCTGCGAAAGGGCTTGGGCATCGACGTGAAAACCTCGAGTCGCTTCTCGTCTGGCACAGTACGAAAGTACATAGTCTTTCCTATCGAGATAGCGGATGCCCACTTTTACATGGGAGGCTTTTGCGACCTCGCTCCATAGCTTGATTTCTTTCATGAAGATGAGCACGAAAATTGCTAACGATACGTGTCGCTCAATAGATAGCCTTCATCCCATGACGCGCACCAACTTCGCTGCCCAAAGACTTCTTTGTTGACACCACAGGCTTGTTCCGTATGACAGAACGACAAATTTAATTTAGTTTAGAGTACCGCCTTTACGAGGTCAACATCCGCACTTTTTCCTTGATCCTACGATGCCCCGTAAGCCGATAAACACGTCAAAGGCCGACGAGAATTCAGCGCCTGGTGGCGCATCGAGCGTAGACCGCGCTTTGTCTTTGCTTGACGTGTTCACGCCAGAAGCTACTTCTTTCTCGCTGACTGAGATAGCCAAACAGGCAAGACTCTATAAAAGCACAGCACTGAGACTCCTAGCATCCTTGCAGCACAAGGGTCTCGTCCAGCGCAAAACAGATGGCACCTACAGCCTTGGCCCACAGATCGCGCGACTGCATGCAATTTACGCGGCGTCATTTTCGCTTGAAGAAATCGTGATGCCTGCGTTGCGTGAACTCATGCTACAAACCAAAGAGAGCGCTGCTTTTTTTGTACGCCAAGGCGAGTTCCGTCTCTGCCTCTATCGCGTTGATTCCCCACAACTGGTTCGCGATCACATACGGGTGGGCGAGGTCCTCCCTATTGATCGCGGCGCAGGTGGCCGCTTACTGCTCGCCTATTCCGGTGAACAAGGGGAACTCTACGATCGAGTGCGTAAGGAGGGGATTGCGATGCTAGTCGGAGATCGCGTACCGGAGCTCAGCGGCGTATCAGCTCCGGTGTTCAATGCCTTGAAAGGACTCGCTGGCGCCGTCACACTCACCATGCCCACGGCTCGCTATTCGGAGACTTTGGCGGAGCCGGTACGCGCCGCGGCAATGAGAATCTCATCGAAGCTGTGCGCCACCGGCTTTAGTCAAAGATGACACTGAAGGCCCTCGCATTCGCATTCTTATCGCAACCGTGTGTTCTTACAGGTGCCGCGATCTTGAGCCGCCCCCCCTCAAGAGCGCGCCGCTCTTGCCTGCCTGCCAATACCCGCGTGAAGATGCGGCGTGCCTCGCCTAGGCAATGCCATAGCGTGCCAGCTTCTGTAGGTCGACATTTATCTACTACACCGAGACTCATAAGGCACTAATGTGGGAGCGCTGGCGCAGAGGTGAAACGCTCCCAGCCGGCACAACGACACCGCTCCAGACTGGCGTTGACGCTTGCCGAGCGCGAGGAGATCTCTCGCTCGGTGGTGGCCGGGCCCTCGATCCGTTCGATTGCATCCCGGCTAGGGCACGCCCCGTCCACCATCAGCCGGGAACTCAGATGGAACGGAGGATGTCATGGCTATCGTGCGAATCAGGCGGATAAGCTTGCCTGGGATCGAGCGCGCCGCCCGGAGCCTCAGATCAACGCTTCAGCCTGTCGTGGCGCCGACATTCCCTGGAGGTATTTCAGCGGCCTGCTAGTGTTCTGTCCCGTAAGAAACTTTATAAAAAATGAGAGGTCGGATGGTCATTGCCTTTTAGAGGAGCGGCCATGGGCGACCGGGAATCAAGGTGGAAGTGTCAGCCGGTGAACGAGAGCAACTCGCTTCAATGAGCCGTTCACGATCGCTGCCTCACTCGCTGGTGCGACGAGCGAGGATCATATTGATGGCGGCTGATGGTCATCCCAGTTTGGAGATTGCAACGCGGTGTGGGGTGACGCCACCTGCGGTGACTTTCTGGAAGAAGCGATTTGTGGCGCATGGACTGGCCGGCTTGCACGATCAGGCCAAGTCGGGGCGACCTCGTACCCAGGACGATGAAGCAGTGGCCGAATTGCTCAGCAAAGTCCTACATGGGAAGCCACGCGGTTCCACACATTGGAGCGTGCGTACGGCGGCCCAGGACACGGGCATCTCCAAGAGCTCGGTAGCCCGATACTTCGCCCTGTTTGGTGTGCAACCACATCGCGCCAAGAGCTTAAAGCTGTCGAGCGATCCGTACTTCGTGGAGAAAGTACGCGACATCGTCGGCTTGTATCTCAGCCCGCCTACGAACGCATTAGTCTTGTGCGTGTACGAGAAGAGCCAGTGCCCGGCGCTCGAGCGCACACAATCCGTATTACCGATGGGCCTGGGCTACGTGGAGGGCGTCACGCATGATTACATTCGTCACGGCACCACCACTCTGTTCGCAGCACTCAACTCTGCCACTGGCGAGATCATTGCGCAATGCAAGCCCCGTCATCGGCACCAAGAGTTCGTCTCGTTTCTCAACCACATTGATAAGACCGTTCCAGCAGTTTTGGATGTGCACATGGTCGTGGATAACTACGCGACTCACAAGCATCCCAAGGTCAAGGCATGGCTGGCCAAACGCCCGCGGTATCACATGCACTTCATACCGACGTACTCGAGCTGGCTCAATCAGGTCGAGCGCTGGTTCGGGCTGATCACGCAGGAGGCAATCCGCCGCGGATCGTTTGACAGCGTGCGCCAACTGGTCCTGCAAATCCAGCGCTACGTCGAGCACTACAACGTTCACAAACGCCCATTCATCTGGACTGCTACTGCCGATTCGATCCTTGCCAAAGTCGAGAGCGTATGTAAAGTTATTTCTGGGACAGAACACTAGGTGCTGGTGCAAGAACTAGTGCTCGGCGAGATCGTCGCACTGTCCCCCGCGACATTCTTTCCGCCGATTGCCGAATCCTCCTTGCCAAGGACCTGTTCGTCAGCCAGCCGGCGATGACGGGCGAATCGCTGCCGCAGGCGCGGCAAACGCTGAGAACCCGATTACAGACCAAACCTGCCTTCCCTGTACCAATGCTGCCTGAGCTAACCGACGCAGATTCGGCGGCAATCATGAACCATCTCCACGAACTTGTGATGCTCGGGGATTCCCACTAGCTCGCGCAGATCCGACTTCTACCCCATCGCAACTGCAACTTGCCGAGCAGCTTCGCGCCGAAAACACCGGCATTAAGCAATGCCGATCAACAACCAAGCCATAGGGATCAACGGGCGTGATGGCCAGCATATGCAGCCCGTTCCGCCCTGGTTGTCATAGGCGGAAACACATACCAGCCACCGTCGCCGTGGCGGAAGAACACGATCGACAGCGTTCCGGTAGCGCGGTTGGACTCCACACAAACGAAACGGCTGTGGCAGTCGCGCAGTCGCCCCGTGCCGATAACCCGCGGCGGATTCGTCACGGTTGGCGCCAGCCATTTTTCAACCATCGACCGCAATGACTTCTCTGCTCCCATGCTTCCTCCATTAGCGGAGTGCTGCGGCACTGTCGTGCCGATTCTGTAGCTCCGTGATGCCATCGTATGTGGCACGATCACACCCCGCACTCAGGGGCGTATGAAAGCGCGACCAGGCTCTCCTGATTACACTGCAGGAAAATCCCTAATGTCGCAAGGAAAGCGACGCCGGCTCTTCCTGCGTGAAGCCATGCTGGATCGCAAAGCGAATCCGTTCGGCTTTTTTTTTTTTGCACGCCCAGCTTTTGCATCAACGGCGTCTTGTGGGTGCTGATCGTCTTGGTGCTCAGCGAAAGCGAATTGGAGATTCATCCACGGTCTGACCGGCAGCGAGCCGCTGAAATGGTACTCGCGGTTGAAGAGCACTTCATTGTGCGCGAGCATCGATGCCGCTGGTGAAAGATCATGGCATCGACCAGGGCGGATCGATGAACTTGCCACGCAAGTTTGGGAATGGCCGGGGGCAGGATCTCGAGATCGCTGTCCTTTGTCACATAGCTAATGCCATGCGCGCGCGCAGGTAACTTGCGCTTCGTCGTGCATGCTGAAAATCAGGATGCCGAGGCCGGGCCATTCATCTTACACGCGGCAAATCAGGTCACCACCACTTGCTTCACACTACTGCGAACCATGGCGTGGTCGTCCGCAATTAAAACTCAGATCGCCGGGGAAGACGATAGGAATCTTGCCGCTTGTCATGCGATCTGCCACACGCGCAACTGGTCGCCAATCGGCACTCTCAACTCGGAGGCGAGATTGCACGTGTCCGGCGGCAACAAGCCAGGCGCCCGTCTGGCTGCATGAATAGGCGACACTGCCTTGACGCGCGCCGGCAATTGAGCGTGGACAACGCTGCGCTATTTTGTTCACGGTACATATAACGCCGGCCAGCGAACAGAAACGGGCTCGCATCGAAGCACAGAACTGCAAGCGATTCGGCTGCCAGAAGCCAGTAAAGACTTGGTCCGGCAGCCGAGAAGTTAGTTCGTAGAATCCAACTTCGGCTAGGCAAACGCTTTCTGCGGCTCGCGTTCGTTGGACTTTGAACCCATGCTTGTTCGTCCGGTACCCATTCTGCGTGCATAACACGCACGTCCTAAGTTTTCTCCCCCATCACTTTGCTTCTACGCCAGCGACGTCGGTCAAATGGAAACATAACGTAATCGCGCACTGTGAGCGGTTCCGGCCAACCTCGGAGGCCAACTTCCGGCCACTCATTCTTTTTAGGCCAGTATGCTGTCCGAAACACCGTGTCCCAGATAGTGGTAAAGAACCCGTAGTTCCGGTGCCGATGATGCGCTTCCGATGAGTGATGAATTCGGTGGAACTTGTTGTCACCGATGATGTATCGAGCCAGCCCAAGATTGATACGAGTACTAGAATGTGACAGATGGGCCTGAAAGGCAATGAGAGTCATGGCAACAGCAGGCACTACGCCAGATTGGAAGTGGATCAGCGAGAGGGGTAGTGCTACGAACACCGCATAAACGATGGGCTCGGAAACGTAATGATTGCAGTTCCATGCCGTCAGTTCGCGGATCGAGTGGTGACTCGCGTGCATGCGCCAGAGGAACGGAACAGCGTGCTGAGCGCGGTGCATCCAGTAGTAAAAGAAGTCAGCGACAATCGCGACTAATACCCCAGAAAGGACAGCGAACCCGTCGTTAATGATTGCATTGTCCGAGTGAAGCAGCGTACCGAAATTGATCGTGATAAGCGGATTAATTCCAAACCAAGCTAGGCCTGCCGCATATAAGTTCCATATTACCGCGCCGAATCCGATTCGGATAATCCAATTTCGCACTCCGCGAACGTATGATGCAAAACTATATCGATAAGCTGGAAAAATTAGTTCGAGCACAGCGCAAAAGGTCGCGAAGATTAGTACCAACTCGAACGCTTTCACGAAGAACTCGGCCATCTCATTAATATCAACGTGCATCATGTGCTCCGGCGAATCAACCAAAACTACCCCAATCCTCATCCAGGCCGCTCGTTTTTGGACCCTGGCAGGGCCTATGCCATTAATCCCCTCGCGATAGATTCCGCTTGGCATCCCGTTTTGACATCTTGAATAAATTGCCCGCTGCCAGCTACGCTGGGGCAACCTTGAAGCAGTTGTATGTCGCGCGGCAATCAGGCCCCCTCCTTGAGGAGGAGGCCGCGCCTATTGTCGAGAACGATGCATATGTGCCACAGAAGACCCTTGGGTTTTGAACACCATCCTTAGCTTCGCCCTTATGCTGGGAAAGGCATTATCCGCACAATTAGACATCTGCCAAAAGGTACATTTCCTAATCGCGACCCTCAATCAAGACACGTCAAGCAAATCAGAATGAGACCACCCTAGACTTTACCAGCCTAGGATTATGGACCTTTAACGCCCGACGCGAAGCCGGGCGCCATAAGGAACGCATTGTTGGGGAGACGTACCACCAACGCGGGAGCGCATGACCAGCGTGGCCCCGAGGAGCATAATAGCCGCCTCCAACAGTCAGCACTATCAGATCTTGGTGAATTTTGCTTAAGGATTTCCTTATATGTAGCATTTCGTGTTAATTGTCCGTCAAGCGACACGGTTATACGTAAGTCGCAAGTCGCTGAAGGTGCAGGAACTTTGTTCCATTAGGGGACAGGCCAGCTTGCCGTCGCCCATATCGGTCGCCAGCACGCTGGCGGGAATCGGCCTCGCGCCTGAGATCGAAAGCAAGCGCCGACCAAGGTCGTCTTCAGCGAGGTCATGAGCCAAGTCCTTTTCGATCTGACCAATCTAATCGGTCAGATACTTGGAGTGTGCGTGCAATCGATCAAGGATGGCGACCAGGCACGCAGGCAACGCATGTTCGGCCGGCAGGCAGCCGCTTGATGACCGCCATGCCGATTGGAAGGCTGATGCCGAATTCGAGGGGGAACCATGCATCTGTTTGACGGTCTTCGTGCGGTCGCTGATTAGCGATTCACGCACTCTGTGCAGGGCAGACATTTTGCTGCGACTCCGTCTCGGGCGTTACGAACCGCATGGACGGGCGCGAGGCCGCTTCGCAGATTGCCTCGGCATCGACATAATCATTCTTGTTGCCCTTGACGAAGGGGCGCACGTACCGCCGTTAGACGAGTTTGACCTGATGCCCGAAGGTGGTGAGCTTGCGAGCCATGTGGTGCGCGCCAGCGCAAGCTTCCATGACTATGGTGCAAGCATGAAAGGTGGCAAAAAGCTCAAGCCTGTCCCTTGCGAAACACGGCTTTGCCGTGCGGTTCCTGACCGCGAAGGTTAAAGGAGTGCTTGTCCAGATCGATCCCAACCACCGTAACGCTATGCATGATGGATAGCCTCCACAAAATACCCTATCGGCGTACCCGCTCGTAGGGTGAGGATGACCATCTCATTTGGGGCTGAGTTCCTTGAAGTACGGGACTAAACCCTCTCAGGCCTAGCCAATCACTGTCCAGTCAGTTCAGTGCGGGCCTTTTATCGATCTTGCGACGCCATCCGCTATGTCGGAATGCCGTCTCGAAACTATCGAACCACTCCCGGATCGCGTCGGCCACAATGCTTGGATCGCAAGTGGCGGAATCTGGAATGCATTCTTGGATGAGAACTTCGACGTCAAAGCGTCGATCCGCCCGAGCCCGCCACGCGTCTCGGTCGCGGGCTAGGATAGCGAGATCCGGGTCTCCGATCGGGGGTGTAACGCATGGCTCAGACGGGAAATGGAGTTGCCCGGTATTGACGGCCACCTCGCCGATTTCTTGACCCACTCCGCTGCTTACGTCAACCAAAGGGCGCCGATGAACCGGAACCAGCAGGTCTTGGCTCACCATGACGGGATCGCACGCCAGTCCGGCTAATTCCGGTTTCCTACATGTCCCCCTTGCCGGCTTCATCTTCGGCCGGGAGCCGGTGTTACCCTTTCCGACTTCGTGAAGATTTGGTCATTTTTTATGATATTCTCATCACTTCACGTCGAATTATCCCTTTTGCTACATGGTTTTCTTGTGTGAAGATAGCACTATCGCTACTAGGGGGGACGAACCGCAATGAGCACTGCGGATTCATCGGGGGCCCCTGGCGCAGGAACCAATCTGACCTACTTGTCGCCGTAGTGGTAACGGCAGGCGGCGATGTACACCGCGTCGTCGTCAGCGGTGTAAACGAAGCGGTTGGCCTCGTCGATGCGGCGTGACCAGGCGCCCGCTAGGTTGCCCTTCAAGGCTCGGGCTTGCCGATACCCTCGAACGGGTCGCTGACACTCGACGATCAGTTGGTTGATGCGCTTGAGGATCTTCTTGACCTGGGTCTGCCACCAGACGAATTCCTCCCAGGCGTGCGGGGCGAAGATGACCTTGCGCGTCATTCAGCGTCCGGGTCGATCGGTTGGCGCTCGACGCCCTTGCCTTGCCGCAACTGCGCAAGCGATTCCAGCAGGCGCTGGGCATTGGCCGGATTCGACACCAGGTACATCGTTTCCATCCAACTGTCATACTGTGCTTGCGACATGATGACGGCGTTCGGCGCATCGCGGCGCGTGATGAGCACGGCGTCGTGATCGTCAATGGCTTGGTCGATGACCGCCTTCAGGTTATTGCGGGCGTCGGAGAAATGAACGGTGCGCATGGGACCCTCCGGTAGACTTGTTCAATTAACCAGGCAAGTATAGCGTTCGGCGCGCGCTGGCCGTATCACTTAGCAACGGCCATCCAAGAAGTGCAGAGCTCGCGGCAGCCAAGGAGGGCCCCGGGCATAGCCGCAGAGCCCGCCGTGTTGGAGAGGCCGACTCGTAACTGGCTCCGAGGTACCGGTCTTGATCGCCTCGCAAAATTCGGGCACGCTGAGCGACAGGTCCTGCGCGACGGAAATGGATTCTCGCAGGTGCCTCGCGATGCCAACCGGCGCCGGCGCACGCCAACTGATCTGAGCCCGCACGCTATTCCCACGTTGACAATTCACCGGCCCTGACCGCATGGCCCGCAGCCCGCCCGAGCAAGGGTGCATGCGCCTTGGGCATGACCAGCATTGTCAAACCCAGTCCGTCTAGCGCACGCAGGACGTGCTCGAAATTGACTCCCTTGCCATTCTCTAGCTTGGACAGCATGCCGACCGAGACACCGTAACTCCTCGCCGCCTAGTCAATGGGCATCCCGCCCCCTGCCCGGATGGCTCGGATGCGGTCGCCCAGTTGCTGAAAAGTGCGAATGGTTGCGCGCGTGGAGGCGTCGAATCAGGGAGTGATCGTGGCATGGGGCACGTTCCGTGTGGAAGGGAAGCCAGCATGCAGGCGAGCTTCTAGCTTCTTTCACTATAGTGAAATGTGTGCCAAGAACGTGAGCATCAGCTGATCGATGCTCGCGATGCTTTACTGAAGATGAGGGCCGGCCCCTCGAAGTCGGCTTGCAGGAGCAGGCTTCAAACCGCCACAAGCTGCGTGGGTAAAGAGCCCTCGTGGTGAGCATTGTTGGAAAAGTCGGGGGGAAACCCCGGCAGGTGAGAGTCAAAGAGACGAACGTGAGTGAACCGCTGATGACGTGTCGTAATCGTGATAATCGATGTCAAAACTGGAGGGATTTCACGCTCCGGGACAAGTTTGGGCGATGCCTGCTGACGGCCCACTCGGCATCCGGCATAAAGGCGGCGTGACTTTGACTCAGGCTTCAGTAAGGAACTTGGGAACCTGTCGTCCCGATGCGAAGGGAGAAA
>LRMT01000192.1 GCA_001725945.1 Cupriavidus sp. UYMMa02A
CTGGCGCCGCACGGGCGCCTTGTCCGGCGCGGGCGGGCACGCCCAGCGCGGGCGCAGCGCAGCGGCCGCTTGCGCGGCCTCTCGTCGGAATCCGCCACCACGCCGGCGAAGTATTGCGGACGATGACGGCTCGCACGCCCGGCGTGGCGGCTGCAGCGTCCCGTTCCGCGCCGAGCAGGCGTGCCACGAGCGGCTCGCCGCCGGCCCAACGCAATCCGGGCGGGCGCAGGACCTGGGCAGCCAGACATTGCGGCAATGGGGGCGAGCTGCGGGTGGCCGGGGCGGCGACGGCGCTCATGCGCGGGGCCAGCGTGTCGGTCACGACTGCGCCCCTTGCGCATGCTCGCGCTGCAAGACGGCCGCGCGCTGCACGGCGCGCACGATCTCGACGTGCGTGCCGCAGCGGCACAGGTTGAAACGCAGCGCCTCGCGGATCTCGGCCTCGCTTGGGTCGGGGTTTTCCGCGAGCAGCGCCTTCGCGGTCATGATCATGCCGTTGAGGCAATAGCCGCACTGCGCGGCCTGCTCGTCGATGAATGCCTGCTGCACCGGGTCAGGCTGCGCGGGCGTGCCCAGTCCCTCCAGCGTGGTCACGGCATGGCCGAGCACGGCTTTCGCTGGCAGCACGCAGGAACGCGCTGCCATGCCGTCCACCAGCACCGTGCATGCGCCGCACTGACCCAGCCCGCAGCCGTACTTCGGGCCATTGCAGGCCAAGTCGTTGCGCAGGATGTAGAGCAGCGGCGTGTCAGGCGCCACGCAAAGCGTGTGCTCGGCGTGGTTGACATGGAGCGTCAGGGGGCGGGGCGCGTTCATCTGGGGGCTTGGGGGCGGTTTGAACATCACGCATCGCGGCGCCGCGCCCCTTCATCGCGAGGGGCTGTGGCGCATCGGACCCGCACAGCGGCCGGGCCGCGTACGGGCGTCTTGGCTCAGGCGGACATCATGCCGCTGCCGACAGCGGCGCGCGTCCGGCAGAAACCAGCGGCACGTTGTACACATCGTAGCCGAAACACCAGTCGGGGTTTCGTTGGTGCGCAGCCATGTGTTGTTGTGCGAGACGAGCTGGACCTTGCTTGCGCGCTCCGAGCGATTCGCCTCGTACAGTGCGAATGCCGCGGCATAGTCGTCCACGCCCGCCTCGGTGAAGCAGCGCGTGAGCATCGCGGCATCCTCGATCGCCATCGCGGCGCCCTGGGCCATGTGCGGCTTCATCGGGTGGCATGCGTCGCCCAGCAGCACCAGGCGGCCGCGGCTCCAGACCGGCAGCGGGTCGCGCTCCAGCAGCGGCCACTTGGTCACTTCGACGGTGCCTTCGATCAGCGACTGGACGCCGGTGTGCCAGCCGTCGAACGCAGCGCGCATCTCTTCGATGCTGCTCGGCACCCAGCTCTTGCTCATGTCCCACTCGGGCTCGGGCACGCCGGTCACGTAGTAGATCTCGTCGAGCTTGCTGGTGTCGAAGTACACCATCATGTGGCGGTCGTCCGACCACCACTTGGTGCAGCGGTCATGCGTGAAGCCCTTGACGCGCGAGATCGGGAACACGGCGCGGTGTGCCACATAGCCCGTGGTACTTGGGCGGCTCGGCGCCGAGCAGTGTTTCGCGGATGCGCGAGTTCACGCCGTCGGCACCGATCACGATATCGGCTTCCTCGACCGTGCCATCGGTGAAGCGCAACTGCACCGCGTCACCCTGGTCGGCCACGCTTTCGAGCTTCTTGTTGAAGAACAGCGTGCCCGGCGCCACGGCATCGGTGAGCAGCTTGTGGAAATCGCCGCGGTGCACGGTCAGGTAGCTGGCGCCGTAGTGCTTCAGTGCGTAGTCGCCCAGTGGAATCTGCGCGATCACCTCGCCGGTTTCCCAATCGCGGCTGTACCAGTAGTCCGGGTGGCAGCCCATGTCATTGAGTGCGTCCTCGATGCCGATGCGCCGCATGATCTTCATCACGTTCGGTCCCACATGGATGCCCGCACCCAGACGGGAAAACCCCGGCGCCTGTTCATAGAGCCTGGCCTGGAAGCCGGCCCGCTGCATCAGGGCGGCTGCGGCCGTCCCTCCGAGTCCGGCGCCGATGATTGCGATTCGCGGTTTGCCTTGCACGTTCTTTCTCCTGGCAATGACACATGGGTCGATGAGTGTGGGTGCCGACTGGGCGGCCTGTTGTTGAAAACGAGTGTACACACTCAAAAATGCAAGGTAAAGGCAGATTTCAACGAACCTATGGAAAACCCTTATCTTGATGTGACGTGATTCGCATGTTGCTGTTTATTGGTGAAATCATGCGCGTAGCAAGGGAATTTGTCGTTCAGTATGCACTGAATGAGTGCGATTGCCCTGCGCCAGAATCTGTTTGCGCATATAGAGTGTGTACACTACAATCAATCGCAACCGCGGACGCCCGGAGAAACTGGCCGGCAGACGGCGGGTAGACAGGCATTCCCAAGACAACAGATGACGGAGTGACAGTGCAGAAAGTTTTCCGAATCGGCCAGATCGTGCCGAGCTCCAACACCACGATGGAAACCGAGATCCCGGCCATGCTGAGCGCACGGCAGCAGATCCGCCCCGAACGGTTCACGTTCCATTCGAGCCGCATGCGCATGAAGAAGGTGGTCAAGGAAGAACTGGCCGCCATGGACGCCGAGTCCGACCGCTGCGCGGTGGAGCTGTCCGACGCACGCGTCGACGTGCTCGGCTATGCCTGCCTGGTCGCGATCATGGCGATGGGCCATGGTTATCACCGCAAGTCGGAACAGCGCCTGAAGGCACACACCACCGAGAACGGCGGCGATGCCCCGGTGATCACCAGCGCCGGAGCGCTCGTGGATGCGCTCAAGGTGATCGGCGCGAAGCGCATCGCGGTCGTGGCGCCGTACATGAAGCCGCTGACCGAGCTGGTCGTGGACTACATCCGCAATGAAGGCTACGAGGTAGTCGATTACCGCGCGCTCGAAATCCCGGACAACCTCGAAGTCGGCCGCCACGATCCCGCGAAGCTGCCCGGCATCGTCGCGCAGATGAACATTGCCGATGTCGACGCCATCGTATTGTCGGCTTGCGTGCAGATGCCTTCGCTGCCGGCCGTGGCGAAGGTGGAAGCGATGACCGGCAAGCCCGTGATCACCGCGGCGATTGCGACAACCTACGCGATGCTGCGCGCACTGGATCTGGAGCCGGTGGTCCCGGCGCCGGTGCGCTGCTGTCCGGTGCCTACTGAGGGCTGCGCCATGAGCACTTTTCTCTACGGCGGCAACGTCAATGCCAACGGCATCCGCCAGCACTATCTGCGCTATGGCGGCAATGATGGCGAACGTGCGTCGCGCGATGCCGTGATCATCGTGCCGGGCATCACGAGCCCGGCTATCACCTGGGGCTTCGTCGGCGAGCAGTTCGGTCAGCGCTTCGATACCTACGTGCTGGACGTGCGCGGTC
>LRMT01000193.1 GCA_001725945.1 Cupriavidus sp. UYMMa02A
GTCATGGTGGGATGTGTGGGTTCTGGGCGCCCATGAAAAACGGCCCGCGCATTGCGCCGCACAGCGGGTATCGGCTGGTGCGGGCAATCCGGGGGCCGGGTCTGGGCCACGGCTAGCCTGATTGTAGCGAGTTGGCGCCGCCAAGGCATGCGGCGGCGCCGCAGCCACATGGAGGCGCCCGCGCTTACAGGCCAGTGTGGCCGGCGATGAAGGCCTTGATCTGGCTGACGTCGTTGGCCATTACCTCGAAGCGCTGCGGCAGCTTTTCGATGCCTTCGAACGCAGCCGGACGCTCGGGCTCATGGCCCAGGGCTTCACGGATGGTGTCGGCAAACTTGGCCGGCAGCGCCGTTTCCAGCACTACCATCGGCACGCCGGCGCTCAGATGCTCGCGCGCCACCTTGATGCCGTCGGCGGTATGGGTATCGATGGTGATGCCATAGCGCGCCGACAGGTCGCGGATCGTCGCCACCCGGTCATCGTGCGTGCTGCGGCCCGAGACAAAGCCGAACTCGCCGCGGATGCGCTCGTACTCCGGCGTGCCGGACAGGTCGAAGCCGCCCTTCTCGTCGACGTCGCGGAACAGCGCGACCAGCTTGCCGGCGTCCTGGCCAAGCAGGTCGAAGATGAAGCGCTCGAAGTTCGACGCCTTCGAGATGTCCATGCTCGGGCTCGACGTATGGTACGTCTCGGCCGACTTGCGTACGCGGTAGGCGCCGGTGCGGAAAAACTCGTCCAGCACGTCATTCTCGTTGGTGGCAACCACGAGCTTGTCGATCGGCAGGCCCATCATGCGCGCGATATGGCCGGCGCAGACATTGCCGAAGTTGCCTGACGGCACGCAGAACGACACCTTCTGGCCCGGGCCCGACGTCGCGAGCAGCCAGCCCTTGAAGTAGTACACCACCTGGGCCACCACGCGCGCCCAGTTGATCGAGTTGACCGTGCCGATGCGCTGGCGGGCCTTGAATTCAAGATCGTTCGAGACCGCCTTGACGATGTCCTGGCAGTCGTCGAACACGCCTTCGACCGCCAGGTTGAAGATGTTCGGGTCCTGCAGGCTGAACATCTGCGCGGTCTGGAACGCGCTCATCTTGCGGTGCGGGCTCAGCATGAATACGCGGATGCCGCGCTTGCCGCGCATCGCGTACTCTGCAGCGCTGCCGGTGTCGCCAGAGGTGGCCCCCAGGATGTTGAGTTCCAGCCCGGCACGGCCCAGCGCGTACTCGAACAGGTTGCCCAGCAACTGCATGGCCATGTCCTTGAAGGCCAGCGTCGGGCCGTTGGACAAGCCCAGCAGTTGCAGCTTCGTGCCTCCTTCTTCGCCCAGCGTGCGCAGCGGCGTGATGTCGGCGGTGTTGTCGCCGGCGCGGGCGTGCGGTACACGTCGGCGGTGTAGGTCTTGCGCGTCAGCGCGCGCAGGTCCTCGGCGGGGATGTCATCGCAGAACTTGCTCAGGATCTCGAACGCCAGATCGGCGTACGAAAGCTTGCGCCAGGATTCGAGCTCGTCGGCCGTGACCTGCGGATACTGCACGGGCAGGTACAGGCCGCCGTCCGGCGCCAGGCCGCCCAGCAGGATCTCGGAAACGTTTGCGGCACTTCGTGGCCGCGGGTCGACTGGTATTTCATGGGTCCGGAGTTTCCTGCCGCTTAGTTCAGTTCTTCCATGCGCAGGCGCGTGACCGACGACAGCACGGTCGGCAGCGACTCGATCTTGGCGATGGCGGCATTGACCTGCTTTTCGCGGGTCACGTGGGACAGGATGATGATGTCGGTCTGCGGCTCGCCCTCGCGCGATTCCTTCTGCAGCATCGCGTCGATCGAGATGCCCGACTCGGCCAGGATGCGCGTGATCTCGGCCAGCACGCCGGTCTCGTCCGCCACGCGCATGCGCAGGTAGTAGGCGCTGTTGATTTCCTCGATCGGCAGCACCGGCACGCTCGACAGCTCGTCGGGCTGGAACGCCAGGTGCGGCACGCGGTGGTTCGGGTCGGCGGTGTGCAGGCGGGTCACGTCGACCAGGTCGGCAATCACGGCCGAGGCGGTCGCTCGGCGCCGGCGCCTTGCCGTAGTACAGCGTGGCGCCGACGGCGTCGCCCTGCACCAGCACGGCATTCATCGCGCCTTCCACGTTGGCGATCAGGCGCGAGGCCGGCACCAGCGTCGGGTGCACGCGCAGCTCCACGCCGTCGTCGCGGCGACGCGTGATGCCGAGCAGCTTGATGCGGTAGCCCAGTTCCTCGGCGTACTTGATGTCGACGGCCGACAGCTTGGTGATGCCTTCCACATGGGCCTTCTCGAACTGCACCGGCATGCCGAACGCGATGGCGCTCATCAGCGTGACCTTGTGCGCCGCGTCGACGCCCTCGATGTCGAAGGTCGGGTCGGCCTCGGCATAGCCGAGCTGCTGCGCTTCCTTCAGGACCGTGTCGAAATCCAGGCCCTTGTCGCGCATCTCGGACAGGATGAAGTTGGTGGTGCCGTTGATGATGCCGGCGATCCACTGGATACGGTTCGCGGTCAGGCCTTCGCGCAGCGCCTTGATGATGGGAATGCCGCCCGCCACCGCCGCTTCGAAGGCGACGATCACGCCCTTGCGGCGCGCAGCTTCGAAGATTTCGTTGCCATGCACGGCCAGCAGCGCCTTGTTGGCGGTGACCACGTGCTTGCCGTTCTCGATGGCCTTGAGCACCAGCTCGCGCGCAATGCCGTAGCCGCCGATCAGCTCGATCACGATGTCGATGTCCGGGCGTGCCACCACCAGGTTGGCGTCGTTGACGATCTCGACTTCGCCGTTGGTCAGCTCGCGTGCGCGCTCGGTGTTGAGATCGGCCACCACGGCGATCTCGATGCCGCGGCCGGCGCGGCGGCGAATTTCTTCCTGGTTGCGCTTGAGCACGTTGAACGTGCCGCTACCGACGGTACCGATGCCGAGCAGGCCAACTTTGATGGGGTTCATGGACAATCTGACTCTAGAGTTGCTAAGGATGAGTTGCAGCGGCTGCCTGATCAGGCAGCCACCTTGCCGTGGCGTTTTCGGTACGCCTCCAGGAAGCGCGCAATACGGCTGATGGCCTCGCGCAGGTCTTCCTCATGCGGCAGGAATACGATCCGGAAATGATCCGGCTTGTCCCAGTTGAAGCCCGAGCCCTGCACCAGCAGCACCTTGGACTCCTGCAGCAGTTCATAGATGAACTCCTGGTCGTCCTGCACCGGGTACATCGACAGGTCCAGCTTCGGGAACAGGTACAGCGCGGCCTTGGGCTTGACGCAGCTGACACCGGGAATCGCGGTGATCAGTTCATAGGCCAGGTCGCGCTGGCGACGCAGGCGGCCGCCTTCGCCCACCAGGTCGTTGATGCTCTGGTAGCCGCCGAGCGCGGTCTGGATGGCCCACTGCCCGGGCACGTTCGCGCACAGGCGCATCGAGGACAGCATGTTCAGGCCCTCGATATAGTCGAGCGCCGGGCGCTTGTCGCCCGACACCACCATCCAGCCTGCGCGGTAGCCGCACGAGCGATAGTTCTTGGACAGGCCGTTGAACGTCACCGTCAGCACGTCGGTCGACAGCGAGGCGATCGAGGTGTGGACGTTGCCGTCGTACAGGACCTTGTCGTAGATCTCGTCGGCGAAGATGATCAGCCCGTGTTCGCGCGCGATGGCGACGATCTCCAGCAGCAGCTCGTCCGAGTAGAGCGCGCCGGTCGGGTTGTTCGGGTTGATGATGACGATGCCCTTGGTATGGGGCGTGATGCGGGCGCGGATATCGGCCGGGTCAGGCATCCACTCGTTGGACTCGTCGCAGATATAGTGGACCGGCGTGCCACCCGACAGGCTCACCGCCGCGGTCCAGAGCGGGTAGTCCGGTGCCGGCACCAGGACCTCGTCGCCGCTGTTGAGCAGCGCGTTGACGGCCATCACGATCAGTTCCGAAGCGCCGTTGCCCACGTAGATGTCTTCCAGGCCGACGCCCTGGATATTCTTTTGCTGGGTGTAGTGCATGATCGCCTTGCGCGCGGCGAAAATGCCTTGGAATCCGAATACCCTGCGAATTCGGCAAGTTGCGCATCATGTCCTGCTGGATTTCCTCCGGGGCATCGAAACCGAATACGGCCAGGTTGCCGATATTCAGCTTGATGATCTTGTGTCCCTCTTCCTCCATCTGCTTGGCCTTTTCCAGCACCGGGCCGCGGATGTCGTAGCAAACGTTATTGAGTTTGTTGGATTTCTGGATGGGTTTCACGGCGATATCGGCGGAGGCGAAAACTGCCGCGTCGGCGGCAGCGAACATGGGAATCCGGATGGAGTGTCTCGGGGGGCGCCGTCCGTTGCGATGCAACGCCGTCTGGCCGCGAATGTGGCAGACACGGAGGCAAAAGCTATAATTTATCGGATTATGACAGACTTCGGCAGCAATTCTTGCATTGCAGCGTGCCTCGGGGGAACCCGGCGCCGGCGCCTGCAGCCTGCCGTCAACCCGCTGCCTGCCCGCGCCGACGGCCCTCCGCCCCGCGGACGCCGCCGCTGCGCCGGCCAGGCCGCTTCCGGGGCCCAATTGAAACTTCACGCTGACCAGCCACAGGCGCTCAATACGGTCACGGCCTATGGGCCGGATTACATCGAAATCAACCTGATACGTCACACCCATTCGGTCCTGGTACTTCCCGAAGGCGAGATCCGGCCCTGGCCGGTCAATCGCTTTGAAGACCTGGAGCCCGCGCATTTTGAGGCGCTTGCCGAACTGGGGCCCGAAGTCGTGCTGCTGGGCACGGGTGCGCGCCTGCGCTTCCCGCATCCGCGGCTGATCGCGTCGCTCGCCCGAAAGCATGTCGGGGTGGACGCCATGGACATGCACGCAGCATGCCGCACATACAATATCCTGATGGCGGAAGGTCGCAAGGTGGCAGCCGTGCTGCTGCTGGAGTCGGAAACCTCGGGTCGCTGAACCGTCATTGGCTCACAGGAAAAGTTAAGAAGGCGCCACGCTTGAAGTTCGGTTGCGCGCCCCAATCTGTGTCTTCCGTGACGCAGGCATGCTACCCGTACGCCTTCGCCCACGCTCTCGCAGCCACTCCGACACCGCCCCTCCTCTCCTCTGGAGCCATAACAATGACAGTCAGTCTCAACAAGGCAGTGCCCGACTTCAGCGCACCGGTCACCGGTGACGGCGGTACCTTCCGCCTCTCCGAACAGCGCGGCAAAACCGTGGTGCTGTACTTCTACCCGAAGGACAATACCCCGGGCTGCACCACCGAGGCGATGAACTTTCGCGACCAGCACGAAGACTTCGCCAAAGCCGGCGTGACGGTGTTCGGCATCTCGCGCGACAGCCTGCGCTCGCACGAGAACTTCAAGACGAAGCTCGAGCTGCCGTTCGAACTGATTTCGGATCCGGACGAAGCGGTGTGCAATCTCTTCGATGTCATGAAAATGAAAAAGCTGTATGGCAAGGAGCACCGCGGCGTCGAACGCAGTACTTTCATCGTCGACAGCAAGGGCATCCTGCGCCACGAACTGCGCGGCATCAAGGTGCCGAATCACGTGGACGAAGTGCTTGAGATCGTGCGCGGTCTCTGAACGCCATCTGCTTTACCGGCGGCGGCACCGTGCCGACACGGGATGCATTGGCGTTGCCGCGACACCGTGCCTGCCCCGCGTGACTGGCAATTGCCAAACCGAAATCCTTCGGATACATTGACTCGTAATGAGTTCAGATTCCGGATGCCACGCTGATTCGACTTCCCGGCCAAGGCGGTTCGCTCCGCAGGCCGGTAGCGGACCCGCCGTGTCGCAGGTCCGCAAGCAAGCCGCCAAACCTGTATCGCAGGGCTGGCGGCTTTTTGTTATCCGATGCCCCGAGTGCCTCGCGCGTGCATGCTCCGGTGGCTGCTGGCATTCTCCTTGCGAGATGCCGCACGGATAGTCCCGCCCCTCTCTTGTCCCCCTGAAAGGAAAGCCAAGCATGCCGCTGCCTACCATGCCCGCCAAGCCCGCCCAACTGCTGGATCCGAGCGAGTTCGCTCCAGTCACCGCGGTGCCCAAGGTCAAAGCCGTTGCGCAGGGGAAGAAACCTGTGCCGGCACTCGAGCGCGTGGCATTGCTGGAAACCGGCGAAACCCAGGCGCCTGACGTCAAGGCGCGCGCCGCCGGCAGCACCCGCGCCCGCTCGACCCTGCTCCAACCGAACCGACCACGCCGGTCGCAACAGCCCCAGTCAGCCTGGTCAAACCCGGGGCCGGCCCGACACGCCGCGCGCGCAAGGAGGAAGGCCCGAGCAAGCTGTTCGTGCTTGACACCAACGTGCTGATGCACGACCCGAGCTCGCTGTTCCGCTTCGAGGAACACGACGTCTATCTGCCGATGATGACGCTCGAAGAGCTCGACAATCACAAGAAGGGCATGAGCGAAGTCGCGCGTAACGCGCGGATGGTCAGCCGCACGCTTGATTCGCTGGTCAGCGGCACCGGCGGCGTGCTCGACGAGGGCCTGCCGCTGGCCAAGCTCGGCAACCGCGACGCGCAGGGCAAGCTGTTTTTCCAGACCAAGCTCAACGACATCAAGCTGCCCGAAGGCCTGCCGCAAGGCAAGGCCGACAACCAGATCCTGGGCGTGGTCAGCGCGCTGCAGCAGCAATACCCCGAGCGTCAGGTCGTGCTGGTGTCGAAAGACATCAACATGCGCATCAAGGCGCGCGCGCTGGGCCTGCCGGCCGAGGACTACTACAACGACCAGGTTCTCGAAGACAAGGACCTGCTCTACGCCGGCGTCATGCAGTTGCCCGGCGACTTCTGGGCGAAGCACGGCAAGGGCGTGGAGAGCTGGCAGGACCCGAAGACCGGCGCGATGTTCTACCGCCTGACGGCCCGCTGGTGCCCACGTTCCTGGTCAACCAGTTCGTCTACCTGGAGCCGGTGGACGGCAGCCTGCCGCTCTATGCGCAAGTCAAGGAGATCAACGGCAAGACCGCGCTGCTGCAGACGCTCAAGGACTACACGCACCACAAGAACAATGTGTGGAGCGTGACCGCGCGCAACCGCGAACAGAATTTCGCGCTCAACCTGCTGATGAACCCGGATATCGACTTCGTCACGCTGCTCGGCCAGGCCGGTACCGGCAAGACGCTGCTGGCGCTGGCGGCGGGCCTGGAACAGGTGCTCGACCAGAAGCTGTACAACGAGATCATCGTCACCCGCGCCACCGTGCCGGTCGGCGAGGACATCGGCTTCCTCCCCGGCACCGAGGAAGAGAAGATGCAGCCGTGGATGGGTGCGTTCGACGACAACCTCGAAGTCCTGCAGAAAAGCGACGACAGCGCCGGCGAATGGGGCCGCGCGGCGACGCAGGAACTGATCCGCTCGCGCATCAAGGTCAAGAGCATGAACTTCATGCGCGGCCGCACCTTCGTCAACAAGTTCGTCATCATCGATGAAGCGCAGAACCTGACGCCGAAGCAGATGAAGACGCTGGTCACGCGCGCAGGTCCGGGCACCAAGATCATCTGCCTCGGCAATATCGCGCAGATCGATACGCCGTACCTGACCGAAGGTTCGTCGGGCCTGACCTTTGTGGTCGACCGCTTCAAGGGTTGGAGCCACAGCGGCCATATCACGCTGGCACGCGGGGAACGCTCGCGCCTGGCCGATCACGCCGGCGACGTACTGTAAAGGCATACTGCCATGGTCCGCGCCCCGGCCCTCCAGGCCGGCGCGCATGTTCCGTTTGCTTTGAGATCGTTTCGACAGGAGGCGTCGATGAGCTATCCGCACCCGCCCGGCAGGCATCGTCACCGGACCGCGCCGCGCGCTGCGCTTCGCCCATGGGGCCGCAAGCGCATGCTGGCGCTCGCCACACTGGCCGCCGCTGGCATGGCACTGAGTACCGCCTGGCGGCCCGCGCGCGCGGCCGACGAGATGGTGATCCGCACCATGGGCCCGGTGAGCTACGTCTGCGGCGGCATCGCCGAAGACGAGCGCAAGACGCTGGCTGACCTGGAAAAGAACTTCAACATGGGCATCGTGTTCACGCAGGGCAGCAACGGCGAATTCCTGTCGGACGTCGCCGTGCGGCTGTTGCGCGACGAACAGGAAATTGCAACGTTCCGCGCCGCCGGTCCGCGCTGCCTCATACGTGCGCCGGAAGGCAGCTACAATATCGAGGCCAGTTACAAGGGCCAGACCAAGACCATCAAGATCGGCACCGGAAGCCGCGACGCTCAGCTGCGCTGGTAGCAGAAGGAACCGAATCCGGGTCAGGGCTGGCAACCGCCCCAAGGAAGGATGCCTTCGCCCTGTTCTCTTTCCCTTTTTCGTAACGCCATTCGGCTGCGCCTGCCAGCGGTTCCCGCCGCAGCGCGGCTGCCGCTGGTCTGTGCCGCTGCCCTGCTGCTGGCGGCCTGCGCCGGCGCGCCGACGTCCCGCCATGCCAGCCGCACGCCGGGCAAGCCGATGATCGATCCGAGTGCCGGCCTGGAAGAAATCTCCATCCAGGCCATGTCGCTGGTCGGCACGCCGTACCGCTACGGCGGCAATACGCCGGACAGCGGCTTCGACTGCAGCGGCCTGGTGCGATACGTGGTTGCGCGCGCCGCCAACGTCAACCTGCCCCGCACGACGGAAGCCATGGGCACGCGCGGCTCGGCGCTGGACCGCAGCGAAGTGGCCTCGGGCGACCTGGTCTTCTTCAATACGACCGGCCGCGCCAATTCCCATGTCGGCATCTATGTCGGCCAGAACCGCTTCGTGCATGCGCCGTCCACCGGCGGCACCGTGCGGCTCGAGGACATGGGCAAGGCCTATTGGGCTTCGCGGTACAACGGCGCGCGCCGCGTGGTGGCGGCCGTCAATCAGCCACTGCCGGCTCTGCCGGCCAGCCCCGCCCCGGTGCAAGCACCTGCTCCAGTTGTTGCACCGCCTGATCCTGATCCCGCTGTCGACGACGACCCGATCGCCGCATTCGCCAACAAGTAGCGCTCGCTGAACGACAAAGAGCCAGGCACTTGCCTGGCTCTTTGCTATGCAAAAGAAACCGCCCTGCCTTACAGGATGTGTCGGCCGACCCACCATGCAATCGCGGACATGAATGCCGATGCCGGAATCGTCAGCACCCAGGCCCACACGATATTGCCGGCCACGCCCCAGCGGACCGCCGACATCTTCTGCGCGGAACCCACGCCGACGATGGCACCGGTGATCGTGTGCGTGGTCGACACCGGCACGCCAAGCGCCGACGCGAAGAACAGCGTGATTGCGCCACCGGTTTCGGCACAGAAGCCGCCGACAGGTTTCAGCTTGGTGATCTTCTGACCCATGGTCCGCACGATCCGCCAGCCGCCGAACAGCGTGCCCATGCCGATGGCCACATAGCAGCTGACGATCACCCAGATCGGGGGCTCGCCGCCGGCGGCCACATGGCCGCTGGCGATCAGCAGCATCCAGATGATGCCGATGGTCTTCTGCGCATCATTGCCGCCATGGCCCAGGCTGTACATCGAGGCCGACGCCAGCTGCAGGCGACGGAACCAGCGGTCCACGCGCGACGGCGGCGTGCGAAAGAAGGTCCAACCCACGATCACCATCATCAGCGAACCGAGGATAAGACCGAGCAGCGGCGAGATCACGATGAAGGCCACCGTCTTCAGGAGACCGTTGCCAACCAGTGCGCCGGTGCCTGCCTTGGCCACCGCGGCACCGACCAGGCCACCGATCAGCGCATGCGAAGAGGATGAAGGAATGCCGTAGTACCACGTGATCGCATTCCACGCGATGGCCCCGACCAGCGCCCCGAATATCACGTAGTGGTCAACGATATTGACGTCTACGGTGCCTGTACCCACGGTAGCGGCCACCTTGAGGTGGAAAATGAAGATCGCGATGACGTTGCACATCGCCGCCATCGCCACCGCATGGTGGGGCTTGAGCACGCCCGTGGACACCACCGTGGCGATCGAGTTGGCCGCATCGTGAAAGCCGTTCATGAAGTCGAACAGCAGCGCGAGTGCCACCAGCAGGCCGATCACCCACAGGCTCATTTGAATGGTATGCATTGCCGATTCCGCCTCAGGCGTTTTCCAGGACGATGCCTTCAATGATGTTGGCCACGTCCTCGCACTTGTCGGTAATCGTCTCGAGCTGCTCGTAGATGGCCTTCAGCTTGATCAGGCGCTTGACGTCGGTCTCGTCGCGGAACAGCTTGGACATGGCCGAGCGCATGACGCGGTCGGCTTCGGACTCGAGCTGGTCGATCTGCTGGGCAGTCTTCAGGATGGCGCTGGCATTGCCCATGTCCTCGAGCAATCCCACCGCGATCTTGACCTGGTCGCAGCACTGCACGCAGATGGCCGCCAGGCGCAGCGCCTCATCGGTCAGGCTGGTCACGTCGTACAGCGAGATGGTTTCCGCCACGTCTTCCATCAAGTCCAGGATGTCGTCCATGGTCGTGATGAGGTTGTGGATCTCGTCGCGGTCCAGCGGCGTGATGAAGGTCTTGTGCAGCAGGTCGATGGTGTCGTGCGTGATCCGGTCGGCCTTCTTTTCGGTCGCCTGGACCCGGCGGGCATGCGCCTCGGCATTGGGCAAGTCATTGACCAGTGCCTGCAATTCGTGGGCGGCGGTCACCGCGCAGTCGGCATGCTGGTTGAAGTATTCGAAGAACTTGCCCTCAGTGGGCATGAATCGGCCGAACATGGAATGTTCCTTGTCGCGGCGCGGTGGCGCCGGCTGGTTTGTTGCTGGAGGATGCGAGGTATGTCGCGCGACAGCGGCATTTCAGGCCGCTGTCATCAAAGCGCAATATTTTACAGGGTTGTGGCCCCAATGCCTGTCCATATGTCGCAAACGAGACGCTCGATTGCAGGCAGACTTGACTTCAGTTGTCGTTGTCGAAGAACGCCGGGCCGCCGCTGAAGTTGTCGAACTTGGTGAACTGGCCCAGGAAGGTCAGGCGCACCGTGCCGATCGGACCGTTACGCTGTTTGCCGATGATGATCTCGGAGGTGCCCTTGTCCTGCGAATCCGGGTTGTAGACTTCGTCGCGGTAGATGAACAGGATCACGTCGGCATCCTGCTCGATGCGCCCGACTCGCGCAGGTCGGACATCACCGGGCGCTTGTTCGGCCGCTGTTCCAGGCTTCGGTTGAGCTGGGACAGCGCGATCACGGGGCAGTTCAGTTCCTTGGCGAGGCCCTTGAGCGAACGCGAGATCTCGGAAATCTCGGTTGCCCGGTTCTCGCCGCCACCGGAACCCGACATCAGCTGCAGGTAGTCGATGATGATCAGGCCCAGCTGCCCGCACTGGCGCGCCAGACGGCGCGAACGGGCACGCAGTTCCATCGTGTTCAGCGCAGGCGTTTCGTCGATGAAGAGCTGCGCATCGTTCATGCGCTGGATGGCATGGGTCAGGCGCGGCCAGTCTTCATCGAGCAAGCGTCCGGTACGCAGCCGGTGCTGGTCGAGGCGGCCGACCGAGCCCAGCATACGCATGGCAAGCTGGGTGCCCGCCATTTCCATCGAGAACACCGCGACCGGCAGCCCCTGCTCCACGGCCACGTGCTCGCCGATGTTCAGCGAGAACGCCGTCTTGCCATCGATGGGCGACCCGCCACGATGACCAGGTCACCGGGCTGCATGCCGCTGGTCATCTTGTCGAGATCGATGAAGCCGGTCGGCACGCCGGTCACGTCGGTGTTCGAATCGCGGTGGTACAGCTCGTCGATGCGCTCGACAACCTGCGTCAGCAGCGGCTGGATTTCCTGGAAACCCTTCTGGCCGCGCGAGCCCTCCTCGGCAATCGCAAAGACCTTCGATTCGGCCGCGTCGAGCAGCTCGCGGACTTCACGGCCCTGTGGTGCGAACGCCGACGAAGCGATGTCGTCAGCCACCGTCACCAGCTTGCGCAGCACTGACCGCTCGCGCACGATCTCCGCATAGCGGCGGATATTGGCCGCGCTGGGCGTATTTTGCGCGAGCGAGTTCAGGTAGGCGAGCCCGCCCACCTCCTCGGCCTTGCCGGCCCCCTGCAGCATCTCGAAGACGGTAATCACGTCTGCCGGCTTGGTGGCCGAGATCAGCTTCGCGATGTTGTGGAAGATCAGGCGGTGGTCAAAGCGGTAAAAGTCCGCCTCGGAGAGGAAATCGGCAATGCGGTCCCAGGCGGCATTGTCCAGCAGCAGGCCTCCGAGCACCGATTGCTCGGCTTCGATGGAGTGCGGCGGTACCTTGAGACTATCGAGTTGGGGATCGGCGGCGGGCGCGTTCATGGGGTGGGATTATACCGGCGGGCGGACGCTGCCCACCTGACAATTGAGCGGCAACAATTCGGCATCTGGCCTTGACAGCGCTGCGTGTGCAGCAAAAAAAACGCCGTCGTGCCCCTTGGCGCTTGCCTCAAGGCAAACGCCGCGGACAAAGAAAAAGGCAGGAGCCTGGCTCCTGCCTTTTTGCTTGCTTGGGCCGGACAAGCCGGCCAGGCAAGGTCTTGCCTTAGACTTGCTCGCCCTGCACGGCGACGGTCACGTCGACCACCACGTCGGTGTGCAGCGCAACGCTGACCGGGTGCTCGCCCACGGTCTTCAGCGGGCCGTTCGGCAGGCGAACCTGAGCCTTTTCGACCTTGAAGCCTTGGGCACCCAGGCAACGGCGATGTCGGCATTGGTCACGGAACCGAACAGGCGGCCGTCGACACCCGACTTCTGGGAGATCTGGACGGTCTGGCCGTTCAGCTTCTCGCCTTCGCCTTGCGCGGCGGCCAGCTTCTCGGCAGCGGCCTTTTCCAGCTCGGCGCGCTTCACTTCGAATTCCTGGATCGCGGTTTGCGTGGCGCGGCGGGCCTTCTTGCTCGGGATCAGGAAGTTACGGGCGTAACCATCCTTCACCTTGACGATGTCACCCAGGTTGCCCAGGTTGATCACTTTTTCCAGCAGAATAACTTGCATCGTGTTCTCTCCTTTACGGACCTATGGCCTGGACTATCAGTTCTTGTGCAGGTCGGTGTACGGCATCAGCGCCAGGAACGCGCGCGCTTGATGGCCGTATCCAGCTGACGCTGATAGTGAGCCTTGGTACCGGTCAGGCGAGCCGGCGTGATCTTGCCGTTGTCGCCGATGAAGTCCTTCAGGGTGTCCAGATCCTTGTAGTCGATCTGTTCCACGCCAGCCACGGTGAAGCGGCAGAAGCGCTTGCGCTTGAACAGCGGGTTCTGTTGCTGGAAGCGCTTCTTGTTCTGTTGTCACGTTTGATGAATGCCATGATTCAATCCTTTACGAATGCTTTACATCCAGTGATGTGAAAGACGAGGGCCTTGCTGTTGCGGTGCTTGCGGGTCAGGAATCCTTCGCAGTCGAGCAGCGTGCCAAGCGGCAACCGCTCCAGACGCTGGCCAACCTGGCCGATTCCCATCGCTGCAATGGCAAACTCGACCTGCCTCGGTGTCTCCGCTTCGACCGCCTCGCCGCTGTACTGCAGGATGCAGTTCACGACGGGCACGCGGCCGGGGTATACCTGAGGGCATCGCGTTCCGCCAAGGTGGCGGCTAGCCGAAGCTGGTTCAACGCGAAACCCCTTGCAGTGTGTTGTCCATGCTGCCGTGGTCAGACTTGCCGGCCACGTGTGGCACCGCAGTCCGCACTCAGGCGGCCTGGCCTTCGCTGGTCGTTTGCGCGGCCTTGCGGGCTTCTTCGCGCTGCACTTCCTTCATCATCGGCGAAGGAGCGGTCTCGGCCTTCTTGGTCTGCACGATCAGATGACGCAGCACGGCGTCATTGAACTTGAAGGCGTGCTCCAGTTCAGCCAGGGTTTCCTTGCCGCACTCGATGTTGACGCAAACGTAGTGAGCCTTGGCCAGCTTCTGGATCATGTAAGCCATCTGGCGACGGCCCCAGTCTTCCACGCGATGAATCTGGCCGCCTTGCGACGTCACGAGCGACTTGTAGCGCTCGATCATGGCCGGGACTTGTTCGCTCTGGTCCGGATGGACGATGAATACGATCTCGTAATGACGCATTGACGCTCCTTTTGGATGAGCCACCCGGGCGTCACGTCCGGTGCGGCAAGGTTGAATAGCCTTAAAGTATAGCCCGACTATTGACAAACGCGCAAGCAGCGTCAGGCAGACGCAAACAGTGCCTGCAGCCGGTCCGGCGCGGCGGCGAGCCCCGGCTCCCGCGCCAGGGCCAGCAATAGCAGCACGCGCGCCTTATATGGATTGAGGTCCGCGGCCGATACGAATACGCCGTCGACGGGATCTGCAGCTGGCGGAATCGCCACATGGCCAGCCCCGGTACGCGAACTCCGCACCACCGCAACACCCGCGGCCGCCGCATCCCTGAGGGCCGCGACCAGCGTCTCGTGCACCGAGCCGTTGCCCGCGGCAGCGACAACCAGTCCGCGCACGCCGGTGCCGACCATGGCGTCCACCGCGACGCGCCCCGGTTGCGCATAGCTGGCAACGATTTCCACGTCCGGCCACTGCTCCGGCACTGGCAAGACCCCGGTCGCGGTCCGTACCGGAGCGCGGGCGATGCGCACCAGATCGTCCTGAACGTATCCCAGCGGTCCGCATTGCGCCGACACAAAGGCATCGACCGCAGAAGTATGCGCCTTGGCAACGTCGCGTGCGGCATGAACCTGCTGGTTCAGCACGACCAGCACGCCCTTGCCCCGCGCATCGGCATGCGCTGCCACGCGAACCGAGTCGAGCAGGTTGAGCGGACCATCGGCGGACAGCGACGTCGATGGCCGCATCGCGGCGGTCAGCACCACGGGCACCGCACAGGCCTGCGTCAGGTGCAGGAACATGGCGGTTTCCTCGAGCGTGTCGGTGCCATGGGTAATGACGATGCCCGCCACATCGGGCTGTCCGCACCAGTACTGCACGCGGTCCGCCAGCGCCGACCAGAGCGAAAACACCATGTCCTTGCTGTCGACCTGCGCGACCTGCTCGGCCTCGATTCTGGCTACCGACTGCAATGCCGGTACGGCGGCCAACAGTGTCGCCACGGGCACCGTCGCGGCCTGGTAGCGCGCGCTGCTGGCAGGGTTGGCGGAGGCGCCTGCAATGGTGCCGCCAGTGGCAAGAACAACGATGCGGGGAAGCTGGGACATGGGTCGTGACATGGGCGGGACGCGCAGGAGCCGAGATTCGCCGATTTTACCCGTGGCATGCCGGCAAACCCGAAGTCGAGCAGACGCCTCTTAAATTCTGCTTGCGCTTGTGCCGATACTGTATAAAATCACAGCATACTGTTTAAACATACAGTGCCCGCCTGGCTGGCAGCCGTATCGCACCGGGGCACTCATCAAGGATGCGCTTCCATGGCGACCCTGACACCCCGGCAGCAGCAGATTTTCGACCTGATCCGCAACACGATCCGCGGCACGGGCTTTCCGCCCACACGCGCCGAGATCGCCGCGGAGTTCGGCTTCTCGTCGCCCAATGCCGCTGAAGAACACCTGCGTGCGCTGGCGCGCAAGGGCGTGATCGAGCTGACGCCAGGCGCGTCGCGCGGCATCCGTCTGAAGGTGGCGCGCAGCGACTCCGAAATGCCGGACCAGTTCTCGCTGCCGGTGTCCGGCATCATGCAGCTCACGCTGCCGCTGGTGGGCCGCGTAGCCGCCGGCAGCCCGATCCTGGCCGCCGAGCATATCGACCGCCAGTACCAGGTCGACGCCTCCGTCTTCGACGAACGCCCCGACTACTTGCTGCGCGTGCGTGGCTTGAGCATGCGCGACGCGGGCATCCTCGACGGCGACTTGCTGGCCGTGCGCAAGGCCAGCGAGGCGCCCAACGGCAAGATCGTCGTGGCTCGCCTTGGCGACGACGTGACCGTCAAGCGCCTGCAGCGCCGTGACGGCGCGATCGAACTGATCGCGGAAAACCCGGACTTTCCGAACATCGTGGTACGCCCGGACGCGAAGAATTTTCGCTCGAAGGCATCGCCGTCGGGCTGATCCGCTCCTCGGGCTTCTGACCAAAGCGGCCAGCCGCGCGCTGGTCGCCGCCCTCCTCCTTGCTGTGCCGATGTCGCCCGCCTGACGGGTGCTGACCCCGCTTTTGCCAATCGAGAGGTGTAGCCATGCCGCAAACCGACCATATTGCCGCCGCCCGTCAACCGGTCAAGCCGGTGCCGTTCCGGCAATCGAAGGGCGTCCGCATTTACCAGGCGCGCAGCGCCGCACCATGGTTGGCAGCATGGCCGCCATCTGCCGGATGCTGGAGCTCGCCGAACCATCGAAGTTCCTGGCCTGATCGCCCCGGACCAGACCGCGAGGGGCGCCACGCCCCTCAGCGCGCCGCTACCTGGAGCACGACTCCAGATTGACCGCGCGTGGACCTACAGCTTCCAGTCCGACCGCGCCGATCCGCAAACACAGGGCTTCCACGACGTTGCCGGCAGTCTGCTGCACGGCCAGCGCGTGGGTCAGGCGACAGACCGGTTCAATATCCGCTGGGCCGCGCTCAGCACGGAACTCGCCGATGTACTGCGCGACCGCAGCGCAGGCGCCGCGGTTTCCGATACGGAACCCGCATTGCGGGTCGCTCGCGACGATGCGCGCAACTACGTGGTGCTGTGCGATCCCGCAGCGAGATTGCGGGTGCGCGAGACGATGGGGTAAGGCCGCAGTACTCGCGGCTAGTCATTGGCGTCGCCAGAGATATGCTCGATCTCGTGCTTCGCGGCTGCGTAGGCCGCATCGATGGCGGCGTCTTCCGTGGGCGCAAGCGCTCCGGCGTTATGCCGGTGTCCGTGGCCGCGGATGACAAAAGACCAGTCCCACTGGCCGTCTGGTGCCTTGGTGGCATGAATCGAGATTTCGCGGCTCTTGTATCGAAATTCCATGGCGGTCTCCCCGGGACGGGTTCATCGTAGCATGAGGCTTCCGATGAATCGGACCGCTGAAAGACACCCTTCAGATCAACTGTGCTCGTGCCTTCCGCTTCTCGCCCAGGATTGCCATCAGGACCAGTCCGAGGGATGGCGTGAAGATCATCGAGAAGGTCAGCCAGGCGGCACCGGAGCGACCCAGAACATGAGCCAGCGCGCCAACCCCAAAAGAACACAGACACCAGAATGCGATAGCCAACATGATAGTGACGCAGATAAGTTGTTGTACTCCAGTATGGGAAATAGGCCCCGAATCATTTGATCTTGCGAGACATTTGTTTGGCATTCCGGGACAACTGGGGAAAGCCCTGACCCGTGTGAGCGTTGGCAACGACACCTCTAAGACTGGGAGGTCTGGCCGGCGTACTCTGCGACCGTGATAGGATGATTGGCGCCATGGCATTGCCATGTATTGCTCAACGAAATCGCTGGAATGAGGTGGCTGTGGTGGACGACCAGGCGCCATTTGGCGTGGTGTTTGAAGACTTCCGGTTGATATGGGTGGCAGAGCGCTTGCAGGACGGCAAATGGACCGCGCGCTACTGCTGGCAACCGGGCACGACCGAGGCCTCGGGCCGGGCGTTGCAAGACGCCGTGCTCAATGGCAAGTCGCGCCGGCTGCTGGGCCAGTACGACACCGAGGCAGAGACCATCGAGGCCATCAAGCAAGCTGTGCTGCTGGAGGCCAAGTGGAGTCCTTCCAAACGGTGAGGACGCCTCCCAAAAAAATTGTGCGGG
>LRMT01000194.1 GCA_001725945.1 Cupriavidus sp. UYMMa02A
CGCCGCCTGCGGCCGGGCCGGCGAAGCGTCAGCGACGCGCCGGCGGCAGACGCGGCGCCAGCGGGTGAATTGGATTCGGGCATTGCTACAATCGAGGCATGCAGAAAGCCGCTAGTTTACCCCTTCCCCCCGCCGACGCGCTGGCCGCCTCCGACTCGCTGGCCACCCTGGTCGGCGAAACCATCGATGCGGCCGGCGGCTGGATCGGCTTCGACCGCTACATGTCGCTCGCGCTGTACGCGCCGGGGCTGGGCTACTACAGCGGCGGCGCCGCCAAGTTCGGGCGCGATGTGCGCGACGGCAGCGACTTCATCACCGCGCCGGAACTGAGCCCCTTCTTCGCCCGCACGCTCGCGCGCCAGTTCGCGCCGCTGCTGGCGCAGGGCCTGCCGCGCATGCTCGAATTCGGCGCCGGCACGGGCCGCCTGGCGGCCGACCTGCTGCTGGCGCTGGAACAGGAAGGCCAACTGCCGCAGACCTACGGCATCGTCGAACTGTCGGGCGAACTGCGTGCGCGCCAGCAGGACACGCTGGCCAGGCTGGCGCCGCATCTCGCGCCGCGCGTGCAGTGGCTGGACACGCTGCCCGAGCGCTTCGAGGGCATCGTGGTCGGCAACGAGGTGCTCGACGCCATGCCGGTGCGGCTGTTCGCACGCACGGATGGACGCTGGCATGAGCGCGGCGTGGCCCGCAGCGTGGCCGGTGACGACAGCACCGCCGCGCACGCGTTCTCGTTCGAAGACCGGCTGCTCGCCGCGAATGCCATTCCCGAACCCCTGCACGCGATACCGGGCGACCACGACGTCGTCACCGAAACCCATGCCGAGGCCGACGGCTTCGTGCGTGCGGTGGGCGCCATGCTGGGGCGCGGAGCTGCATTCTTCATCGACTACGGCTTTCCTGCCGCCGAGTATTACCACCCGCAGCGCACCGGCGGCACGCTGATGTGCCACTACCGCCATCATGCGCATCCGGATCCGTTCCTGTACCCGGGGCTGCAGGACATCACGGCGCACGTCAACTTCAGCGGCATCGCGCATGCCGCGGTCGACACCGGCCTGGCCGTCGCGGGCTTTGCCTCGCAGGCGCGCTTCCTGATGAATGCCGGCATCACCGACCTGCTGATGACGCTGGACCCGACCGACACGCGCGCGTTCCTGCCCGCCGCCAACGCGGTGCAGAAGCTGCTGTCCGAGGCCGAGATGGGCGAACTGTTCAAGGTGATCGCGCTGACGCGCGGCCTGGACGACAGCGAACCGCTCGCGGGCTTTGTGCGCGGCGACCGCTGCCACGCACTCTGAGCCGCCGCCATGCTGCGCTGGACCCTCACCATCTTCCTGAGCGTGGTCGTGCTGTCGGCGGCATTGCCCTGGCTGCAGAAGCTCGGCATCGGCCGGCTGCCCGGCGACGTGCGCTTCCGGCTGTTCGGGCGCGATTACATGCTGCCGTTCGCGTCGACGATCCTGCTGTCGCTGATCGCGCTAGTGATCGGCAAGCTGATCTAGTCGGACCTCCACCGCGGCCACGCGTGCCGCGTGCACGCGTTCCTTGATCTTGCTGACGTCGTCGGCGGATGCCTTTGCAATAGCGCCAGCGTCCACACCAGCGGCGGCATCGAGCGCCGCCAGCAACCGCGCCTTCTGTGGATAGCTGTCCGACTCGAAACCCTTGCGGCCACGCTTGTCCGCCTCGCACGCGAGCAGCGCATCGGCGAAGCGAGCGGGCTTGCGCAGCGCGTCACAGCGCTCGATCAGGCGTGTGACCGCGGCAGCGCCAAATTCCATGGAACGATGGATATTGCCATGCTCTCGCGCCACCACCACCGCGAGGTCGCGGCAGTCATTGGGTACGCGCAGGCGCTTGCACACATCTTCGAGTAGCTCGACGCTGCGCCCCTCATGGCCGATGTGGCGCGGCAACACGTGCTCGGGCGTGGTGCCCTTGCCGAGGTCGTGGACCAGTGCGGCGAAGCGCACCGCCAGTGGCGTGCCCATGGCGGCGGCGCAGTCGATCACCATCATCACATGCACGCCGGTATCGACTTCGGGATGATAGTCGGCACGCTGCGGCACGCCCCACAAGCGGTCCAGCTCGGGCAGCAGGCGCGCCAGCGCGCCGCACTGGCGCAGCACCTCGAACATGCGGGACGGACGCGACTCCATGAGCCCGCGTGCGAGTTCCTGCCAGACGCGCTCTGGCACCAGTGCGTCGACTTCGCCCGCGTCCACCATCCGGTGCATCAGCGCGACGGTTTCGGGTGCCACGGTGAAATCATGGAAGCGCGCGGCAAAGCGCGCCACGCGCAGGATGCGCACCGGATCTTCGGCAAACGCTTCGGAGACATGGCGGAACTGCCGCGCGGCCAGGTCGCCCTGGCCGCCGTGCGGGTCGATGACGGGGCCGACCAGGTTGCCATCGGGGTCCACTGCGCGCGCCATCGCATTGATGGTCAGGTCGCGCCTTACCAGGTCTTCTTCCAGCGTGACATCAGGCTCGCAGTAGAACGCGAAGCCCTTGTAACCCATGGCGGTCTTGCGCTCGGTGCGCGCGAGCGCGTATTCCTCTTTCGTGCGCGGATGCAGGAAGACCGGAAAATCCTTGCCCACCGGCTTGTAGCCGGCGGCTTCCATCTCGGCCGGAGTGGCCCCCACCACGACATAGTCGCGATCCTGGCTGGGCTTGCCCAGCAATTCGTCGCGGATCGCACCGCCGACGGCATACACCTGCATTGTCTTGTCTCGCTAAGGTTCGCCGCCGGCGCGGCGCTCAGTGGCGGATGATAATCGCATCGGCGCGGTCAGGCGCCAGGCGATATGGTTCGTCGTCGGCCAGGAAATCGCGCTCTTCGCGCGCACCGGCGATCCACTCCTGCATGGCCGGCAACTCCAGCATGAAGTCCGCATAGGCCTTGGCCGCATCGGGCAAATGGACGCCGTACGTCGCGAAGCGGCTCACCACTGGCGCGAAATACGCGTCGGCCACGGTAAAGGCGCCGAACAGGAACGGGCCCGCATCGCCATGGCGCGCGCGCAAGTCTGTCCAGATCTGCGCGATGCGGTCCACGTCGCGCTGCACCGACACGTTCCAGCCGCAGCCGGGCAGCACCGCGGTCACGTTCATCGGCATCTGGTTGCGCAGGTTGGTGAAGCCGGCATGCATCTCGGCGCAGACCGAGCGGGCATGGGCGCGCTCGGCGCGGTCCGCGGGCCAGAGCGCCATTTCGGGGAAGCGTTCGGCCAGGTATTCGGCGATCGACAGCGTGTCCCACACCGCGACATCGCCATCCACGAGCACCGGCACCTTGCCGGCCGGCGAATACTGCGCGATCTCGGCGGCATAGCTGTCGACGAACAGCCGCACCTGCACTTCTTCGAATGCAATGCCGGCATGCCGCATCAGCAGCCAGGGGCGCAGCGACCAGGAGGAGTAATTCTTGTTGCCGATGACGAGCTTCATCGCGGAATCCTTGGGGGGAAGGGAAAGCGGACGGGCAGCGGCCACAGGCTGGCCGCTGCCGCGCGCCCGCCGGTTGCGCGCGGGTGCGCCGAACCAGTCATTCTGCCAGCGCCGCGCGGGCGCTCAAAGTGAAAAGCTCTCGCAAGCGCTGTGAATTCCGGTCACATACCCCCTATCGATGCACGCTGGCGCGCATGACCGTGAGCTGGGCGTCGCGGTTGCGGCCCGACAGCACGTCCGTCATGACCGATTCCAGGCCAGCCGGATGCAGGCCCAGTTCGCTGGCCATGGGCTCGTGCAGCACGTTGTCGAGCTGCATCGAATCGAGGTTGTCCCGCGATAGCAGCGGATCGCCCGGCATGTGTTCCATCACCGCGGCCTGCACGCGCGCCAGCGCGTCGGGCAGTGCGATCACCGGGCGCGGGTGCGACGCGCGTCCGGCGAAACGCACCAGCTCCTCCAGCGTGTACACCTGCGGTCCGCCAAGGTCATAGCCACGGCCGATGGTCGCCGGCGTGACCATGGCGTTGACGAAGGCCTGCACTACGTCCTGCACGTAGATCGGCTGGAAGCGCGCATGCGCGCAGGCCAGCGGCACCACGGGCGCCAACTCCTGCATATGCGCGAACAGGTTGAGGAAATGGTCATCCGGGCCGAATACCACCGAGGGCCGGAAAATGGTCCAGTCCAGGCCGCTGTCGCGCACGCTGCGCTCGCCGTCGCCCTTGCTGCGCAGGTACATCGACGGCCCCCGGCTGTCGGCGCCAAGCGCGCTCATGTGCAACAGGCGGCGGACGCCCGTGCGCAGGCACGAGCCGACTACCTGCTGCACCATCTCGACATGGGCCGCGGCGAACTCGGGCCCGTAAGGGTCGCCGCGTTCACCATGCAGCACGCCGACCAGGTTGACGACGATGCCATCGGGGCCGAGCGGGCCGATGGCGTCGTCGAGCGCCGCATTGTCGGCCAGCCCCAGCTCCACCACCTCGACGCGCGGCAACAGCAGCAGGTGCTGCGCATGCTCCACGTTGCGGGTGCCGACCACGATGCGATCAGGCGCGATAGGAGAATCAGGATTGGCGCCCGGTTCGAGCGGCGCGCCGGACGCCGAGGCAGCGCCGGCCAGCCGGGAGGCGAGATGGCTGCCGATAAAGCCGGCGCCGCCGACGATCAGGACATTGCTGGTCTGCATGGATGCCTCCGTGCGAGGAAAACGGCACGCGGCGGCAGACCGGCCGCAGGCACGCGCCCCGGGGAGTCGGGGCGCGCACCCGTTCAGGGCAGGCTGGTGGTAGTCACCGCCGACGGTGCAACCTGGCCCAGGCGCGACTTCAGCGACTGCGGCTGGCCACTCATCAATGCAGCATAGTACGTAGCGTTGGAAAGCACATTCTTCACGTACGTGCGCGTTTCGTTGAACGGAATGGTCTCGGCGAAGATCGCGCCTTCGACCGGGCGCGACAGCGTGCTGCGCCAGCCTTGGGCCGGCCGGGGCCAGCGTTGTAGGCCGCCGATGCCAGCGTCCACGAGCTGTCCAGGTCCGTCAGCACCATGCTCAGGTAGTTGGTGCCGAGCAGGATGTTGATGTTGGGGTCACCCATCATCGATGGCGAGAAATCCGCCATGCCGATCTTGCGCGCCACGTACTTCGCCGTGGCCGGCATCACCTGCATCAGGCCATGCGCGCCGGCCGACGAACGCGCACTCATGATGAAGCGCGATCCTGGCGGATCAGGCCGTAGGCCCATGCCATATCGAGACCGACGTCGTCGGTTGCGCGCTGCATGAGGCTGCGAAAGGGCATGGGGAAGCGCAGCGTAAAGTCGTGCTCGGCACGCGTGCGGTCCGCCGTGTTGACGGTACGGTCCAGCAGTTCGATACGGCGCGCGTACTCGGCCGCGGCCAGCAATTCGCGATCGCTCATGCCGCGCAGTTCCCAGTTCCATTCACGCGTGCCCTCGAAGCGCAGGTTCAGGTCGTAGAACTTCTGCGCGCGCAGGAAGCCCGCGCGGCTGCGCATCGCCATGGCCTCGGCATCGCTCACCGTGGTGCGCGCCGGCAGCGTGATGCGGTTGCCGAGCTCTTCGCTGGCCAGCTGGCCGTAGAAGTTGAACTGGCCGGCGATCTGCTGGTACTGCTGCTGGGCTTCGGCGTCGCGGCCGTCCGCCTTGAGCGAGCGGCCGTACCAGTAGGTCCAGGCGGGATCCTTGGCGCGCAGTTCGGGGCGCATCATCTCGATGGCCTGCCGCACCTGCTTCCAGTCGCCCTGGCGCAGTGCCGCGCGCACGCGCCACTCCTGCGTGTCGTCGGACAGCCACTGGTTGCCGCCCAGGTCCATCTGGCGGCGGTAGTAGAAGGCGGCATCGGGCAGCTGCTTCTTGGCCGCATACTGGCCGATCACGCCCCACGCCGCACCCTGCTCGTCGCGCGACAGGCTGCCGCCGCTGGCGGTGAGATAGGCCACAGCCTGCGACGGATCATTGCGCGCCATCTTGACGATGGTGGCCAGCGTGTCGCTGTCGGCGCGCGCATCGGGCACCGTGGCGGCGATCTTGCCAGCCAGCGTGACCAGGTTCTGTTCCAGCGCCTGGCGCGCCTGGAAGGCGACGTCGCTGCGCTGGATCTGCTGGCTCTGCGCGAGGTAGCCGATCAGGTCGACGCAGCCTTCGCCGTAGTAGCGCACGTCGCTGAGCACGTTGCGCGTTTCGGCCGCCACATTCTGGCCCTTGAGCGCGCGCGACAGCAGCGCGTAGCACTCGACCTGCGTGTCGTCCTTGAGCACGAACTGCGGATACTCTGCATCGAAATTGGCCCAGTCGCGCTTCTTGCCGAGCACCAGCAGCCAGTCGTTGCGCATGCGGTCGGCAATGGCCTCGCCCTTGTAGCGCTGCAGGAACGCGCGCACCTGGTCGTCGGGCGCGTCGATGCGCGCCAGGCCGCTGCTGTCGAACATCTGCGGCTTGATGCGGAAGTACTCGACGTACGACGGGACCGGGTAGTCCACCAGCGTTGCCGAGATGGCGTATGCGCGTTCCACGTCGTTCTTGCGCGCGGCTTCGCGCAGCGCAACGAACGCATCGTCCGGGTCGGACGGGATGACCGGCGCCTGCACGCGCGCGGCCTGTGGCTGGGGGCGCTTCTGCGCCAGCGCGGGGGTGGCAAGCAAGGCACACGCCACGGCGACCCATGCGGCCTGGCCAGCACGCCGCAGATATACTCCCTTCAGCATTCTTTGCTTCCTTGTTGTGACTTGTTGTGACGCCAGGCCGCGCCAGCCTTGCGCGCGGCCGCCGCCAATATTGGTTCGATCGCAGGCATTATCCCACGCCATGTCAGCCCATCATCCGCCTTCGCCGCCACCCGACGCCGGCGCGCAAGACAACCGCCGCGCGCTGCGCGCCCGCCTGCTCGCGCTGCGCGCCGCGCTGCCGGACCGCGACGGCGCCGAAGCGCGTATCGCCGCCAGCCTTGAGCCTTGCTCGAGCGGCTGGCAATCCGCTGCCTCGGTTTCTACTGGCCCATCCAGCAGGAATTCGATGCGCGCGCCGTCGTGTCCCGGTGGCTGGAAGCCGACCCCGGACGCGCGCCGCGCTGCCCGCGGTGAGCCGCCCCGGCACGCCGCTCGACTTCCACTTGTGGACGCCGCAGACGCCCATGACCGAGGGGCACTATGGCATTCCGGTGCCCGATGGCACCGACGCGGCACAGCCCGATGCCCTGCTGATTCCCTGTGTCGGTTTCAGCCCCGATAAGTTCCGCCTTGGCTACGGCGGGGGCTTCTACGACCGCACGCTGGCCGCCATGCCAGCGCAGCCGGTAGCCATCGGCATCGGCTTCGAGGCCTGCCGCATTGCGCTGCTGGCACAGGAGCACGACTTGCCGATGGACTGGATCGTCAGCGAAGCGGGAGTGTTCTGACGCAGAGACTAGCGGTGACTAACGGTGACTAACGGTGGATGGGCGCGAGGCTTGAGGGCTCAGCCGGCACCGACGAGCTCATCCACGAGCGCCCGCATGCAGCGCCAGTGCGAGCCTTCCCAGAACACGCGCCGGCAACGATCGCAGGTAACGAAGCGGTCGTGGCGTTCGAGCACGGCGGGCGGCACGCGTTCGGCCACTGCCTCGCGCGCCACTCGCTGCAGCGGCACGTTGCAGTCCAGGCAGAGCGAGAACGGCCGGGCACTGCGGGCCAGGTCGAGCCGGCTGAAGATCTCGCGCACCTGCGGCGTGGACTTGATCGCGCGCACATAGCAGCCATGCGTGATGCCACGGCGCTTGAGCAGTTCGCGGTCGCGCGTCAGCACGATGCGGCCTTCATGCGCGGCAATGCGCTCGATCTCGCTGTCTTCGAAGTGGTTGTCGTAGAGGGTGTCGAAGCCCATCATCCGCAGCAGGTGCGCCAGCCCGCCCAGGTGCGCGTCGGCCACGAAACGCATGACCCGCAGCGGGTGCGCACGTACCGCAGCAGCGGGGAGACATCGAGGCATTCGAACTTGGGATAGACCGAGACGCGGTCGCCATCCTCCAGCTTGCGGTCGAATGCGGAAGACTCGCCGTTGACCAGGATCAGCTCCACCTCGGTATGCGGCACGCCCAGCGCCTCGATCATGTGCTTGACCGTGGCGGCGCGCGCGCACGGGCACGACAGGTCACGCCCGCGCTGGTCCGGCGCGAGGAAGTCGTTCAGCTCCTCGTAGAAGCGGAAGGTGGCGGTGACCATTGGGCGAGTATGGCACTTATCGGGGGACGTGGCAGCACCGCTGCGGTATAGCTTTCCGTAGAAGCATGCAGCAGGCACCCCTCCCCGCGCGCGCGGGGGAGGGGTGGGGGAGAGGCGTCGTTTGCCGCAGCCCACAGC
>LRMT01000195.1 GCA_001725945.1 Cupriavidus sp. UYMMa02A
CGCGCCGCAGGCCCGGCCAAGCCGGGTACCGGCTACGGCCACGAGGCCCGCACCGGCCAGCGCCGATACCATCGCCGCGCCGCGCCACAGCCGGGCGCCCTGCCTGAGCCACGCAAACAGCAACTTGCCTGCCGATGAGGCCGCAGCCGCGACGGCAAAGGCGGCTGCCATCTGCGCCGTTTTGTTGGCTGCCGGCACGCCGCCGGATCCGATCACCACCACGAACGGCAAACCAACCGTCAGTTGCGACAGCAGCGTGGCGGACCACGACAGCGCACGCAGCGGACGGTTGCTGCCCCCGGCCTCTGGCCATGCCTGGCGACCGCCGAGAACGGCGGCCACGCCGAGCAGGGCGGCCAGCAGCAAAAGGGCGGTACTCAAGGCGATCATGCGATTGCGCGGTGATTGGAAAAATGCGCGAACGGTGGGGCGTTGCGAGGCAAACCCTTAATCATGGCACTTTGTGGTCGCGATGTGAACAAGGGAATGCTTCATGCAGGCTAGAAAGCGCTCCAGTCGTCATCGGACCCGCCCTGCACTGCCGGGACAGCGCGGGCCGGACGTACGGCAGCCGGTGAGCGGGCCGGCGCCGCCGCGCGAGGCATTGTCGTCCTCGCCGGTGGCGTATGCACGGCAGGCTGCGCAACTGTACCGGCTCCGGCGCTCAGATTGAATACCGAGACCACGTTCTTCAGCTTGCGGGCCTGCTCTTCGAGCGACCCGGCAGCCGCCGCGGCCTCTTCCACGAGCGCGGCGTTCTGCTGCGTCACCTGGTCCATCTGCGTAACGGCCTGGTTCACCTGCTCGATGCCGCTGGTCTGTTCCTGCGATGCTGCACCGATCTCGTTCATGATGTCGGTGACCCGCCGCACAGCCTGGACGATTTCGCCCATGGTCTGACCCGCTTCCGCCACCAGCTGCGTTCCGCTTTCGACGCGCTGCCCGGATTCGCGGATCAGCGCCTCGATCTCCTTGGCAGCGGTCGCTGAACGCTGCGCCAGGCTGCGCACCTCGCCGGCCACCACCGCAAAGCCGCGGCCCTGCTCGCCCGCGCGGGCCGCTTCGACGGCGGCGTTGAGCGCCAGGATGTTGGTCTGGAACGCGATGCCTTCGATCACGCTGATAATCTCGACTACCTTGCGCGAAGCGCCGTTGATTTCATTCATGGTGTCGACCACGCGACCCACGACGTCGCCGCCCTTGACGGCAATCTGCGAAGCCTCCCCGGCCAGCACGCCGGCCTGGCGGGCATGGTCGGCGTTCTGGCGAACCGCGGTCGTCAGCTCCTCCATGCTGGCCGCCGTCTGTTCCAGCGAGGAAGCCTGCTCCTCGGTGCGTTGGGACAGGTCGAGATTGCCGCTGGAAATCTGTTCGGTCGCCGAGGCCATGGAATCCGCGCCTATGCGCACGTCGGACACGATCTTGTGCAGGCTGTCCTGCATGGCCGCGAGCGCTTGCATCATGCGTCCGACTTCGTTCCGGGACACCGTGGTGATGCGCGAAGTCAGGTCACCACGCGCGATGCGCTCCATCACCGTCAGGGCTTCCTGAACCGGGAGGACGATGGCACGGTTCAGCGCCGCCGTGCACAGCGCAGCAATCGCCAGACCCGCAACGATCAGCACGATCGACAGCGTGCGAATACGCGCAAAGCGCGCCTGCGCCGCGTCGAAATTGGCCTGGCCGGCCGCAAGCTGGAATTTCTGCAGCGCTTCATGCGCCGCCGACATGCTGCGCTGCAAGTCGGGCACGACGTTGCTGGCGACGCGCACCGCCTCTTCCTTGTTGCCCGCCAGCGAAGCCTTCTGCAGCGGCTCGATGCCCTGCCCCATGAACTCGGCGCGCTTGCGCGCGAGTTCAGCGGCAAGCGCCTTTTCCTGTTCGTTCTGAGGCAGGCTCATATACCGCTTCCAGGCGGCATCCGACGCTTCAACGAACACCCTGGAGCGGTCGACGTTGACCTTCGCGTCGTCCAGTTCGCCCTCCATGACGTTGCGGTCGAGCGCCAGGCGCATGCGCGTGGTGGCCAGCATGGCGTCGCTCAACGCTATCGTGGAAGCGAGCTGGTGCGCATAAGTTTCGTTCAGTGCGTCATTGCTTTGCGAGATCCCGTATAGCCCGACGCCTCCCACCAGCATCAGCAGCAGGGACAGCGTGGCCATGGCGCCCCTGAGCAGGGTCTTGATCTGTATCTTGTTCTCGAAGGACATGATGAAGGCGACGGTAGACAATCCGCGGAACACACCCCTGGTCCCGATACGGCAGACCAACGAAGACCTGCCCTGCCCGGATAACGGCTTGTTCACATGGTTCTTGAGCAAGCCGCCATTCCCGCGGACTGCTGTTTCAAATGTCGGATATCCGACACCTGACACATCTTCACAGCGCCGGCGCGTCAAAAAATGACATTTTCGGCAATTCCGCAAGCGTCTCAGCGGGATTATCTGTATTTCGGTGGCGACCGGGCTGGCCCGGTGGCAGCGGCAATGTGCGAGGAAAAACAATTGCTCGATTTGCCTGTGTTCTCTATCCCCCGGCGAATCCCATTCACCGTCGCACCGCCGGCTACCGCCAACGAACGCAGGATGACATGGCGTGTCCGGAAAAGTTCATGACAAAACCAATGGAGAATCTTCCTAATTTTGCAGGCCAGTCGTGTCTAAAGGATTTGCAGCGGCGCGCGAGCCCGATATAATGCTTTTCGACATTCCGCACCCACCCGAAACCCGAGGATCAAATGGCGACTTATCAGGAAATCGTTCAGAAAATCAACGAACTGCAAAAGCAGGCCGAGGAAATCAAGGCACGTGAGCAGTCAGCAGTGATTGCCGATATTCGTGAGAAAATCGACCAATATGGCCTGACGGCGGAAGATCTCGGTTTTGGCGTGAAGGCAGTGGCCGGCAAGAAGGCCGCCAACCGCAAGGTGCCCGTGCGTTATCGTGACAGCGCCGGAAACACCTGGACTGGCCGCGGCAAGCGTCCGGGCTGGCTGACCCAGGCACTGGCTGCGGGCAAATCGGTGGATGATTTCCTGATCCGCTGACATTCGGGCACTGCCGCCACAACAAAAACGCCACGGAAAATTCCGTGGCGTTTTTGTTTGCGGCGGTTACCGCGCTTGCCGCTCACCGCGGCAACGCAGAAACGGGTACGCACAGGCCTTCAGGCATCAAACCCGTTGGGATTGGCCGACTGCCAGCGCCACGAATCCTCGCACATGCGATCCAGGTCATGGCGTGCCCGCCAGCCCAGCAACTGCTGGGCGAGCGTAGGGTCGGCATAGCACGATGCGATGTCGCCGGGCCGGCGCGCCACGATCTCATGCGGCACCGGGCGCCCGCTGGCGCGCTCGTATGCGGCGGCTACCTCGAGCACGCTGTAGCCGCGGCCCGTACCAAGGTTGACTGTCATGCTCTGGCCGCGGTCGCGCAAACAGACCAGCGCGGCAAGGTGTCCATCCGCAAGGTCGCAGACATGGATGTAATCGCGGACGCCGTGCCATCCGGCGTGGGGTAGTCACCGCCGAATACCATCAGTTTTTCTCGCCGTCCGCCGGCCACCTGGGCGACATATGGCATGAGGTTATTCGGAATGCCACGCGGGTCTTCGCCGATCAGGCCGCTTTCATGCGCGCCAACCGGATTGAAATACCGCAGGTATGCAATGCGCCACTCCGGATCCGATTTTTCCAGGTCGCGCAGGATTTGCTCGCCCATCAGCTTGGTTTGCCCATAGGGGTTGGTCGCCGAAAGCGGGAAATCCTCCAGAATCGGCACGGCATGCGGGTTGCCATACACGGTGGCAGACGAACTGAACACCAGTTGCTTTACCCCGGCATCGCGCATGGCCGCGCACAGCGTAAGCAGGCCGTCGAGGTTGTTGCTGTAATACTCGAGCGGCTGGCTCACGGATTCGCCTACCGCCTTGAGCGCCGCGAAATGGATCGCGCCAGTGATGCGGTGCTCCGCGAACAGGCGGTCCAGCAGCGCGCGGTCGCGGACATCGCCTTCGACAAATGCGGCGTCTGCCCGGTAATGGCGGCGAGCCGGTCGACGACCACACGGCTGCTATTGCATAGATTATCGAGCCCGATCACCTTGTAGCCGGCATTGAGCAATGCCACCCAGGTATGTGAAGCGATATAGCCGGTAGCGCCGGTAAGAAGCAGGGTCTGGGACATGGGTATTTGAAATACTCCTCAGCAAAATGGGGCGAACACCGACCGCCGTGGGGTCGGCAGGCGCGTGCAACGTCGACTGCACACGCCGATCAACCGCTATTATCGCCCACCCGTATGGCGGGCGGCCGGGAGCGATGGACTCAGGCGTCAGCGTCTGGCGGCAACAGCCCGGCGCGCGCTGTCCATGCCTCGTGGGCGGCACGCAGCCGCCAGCCCGACTCGAAGTCGCGCATGCCAAGCCACTGCGCCACCGTGGCCGGCGACGCGCCGGCTTCGAAATGCATCGCGCCACAGGTATTGCGCAGCGTCTGCGGCGATGCGCGTTCGCTGCGCGCGGACAGCACGCCAGCCTCGTCGAGCAGCAGCTCCACGCGCCGGTAAACGGATGCGGCGTGCATCGGGCGCCCGCTCGGCGTGGCAGGGAACACCAGGTCGCCCAGCGTTCCCGACGCTTCCCGCAGCAAGCCAGGCGGTCAGCGGCCGGTGAGCGAAACCGAACAGTGGTGCTTCATAGGCGCGCCCCGTCTCGGGCTTGGCCATGCGCAGCACCACACGGCCGGCGCGGCTGCTGTCGATGGCCATGCCACGCAGCGTGCGGATCTCGCCCACCTTCAGCCCTGCGCCCAACAGCACCGCCACGAGCGCAACATCGCGGGCGCGTTTCCATTCAGTCGGAGAGGCCGCGCCATCCGGCGCGATCTCGCCCGGCGGCCCCAGCACGCGCGCGATCAGCAGGTCGCGCTCGCCGGGCAACAGGAAGGCCGTGGGATCGTTCTCGCCTTCGGCCAAGTGCGCCCGCACTGCCTGGCTGGCCGGGTTGTGCAAACCGTCCTGCAACCTTGCGAGGTGGTTATAGATTCGCTCGATCAGTCGCGCGTATCGATAGCGGTGCGACTTGTGCAGATCCTGCTCGTCCAGGAATTCGCCAATCTGGCCGGCGGACCATGACAGCGGCGCCAGCCCGCGCTCGGCCGACCAGCGCAGCAGCTTGCCCCACATGGCGCGATAAACCACGCTGGTGCCGTGGCGGAACCCGTTGCGCGCCAGCCAGCCATCGAACGCACGCTCGGGATGGCTGCGCCAGCTGGCTACGTCGGCATCGAACAGGGCTGCCTGCGGCCCATCCGCGCTGGACTCGCTGTGCTGAGTGGTCACTGACTCTCCGGCAAAAGGTAAGGGCGATGCGCTTATTGTAGACAAGCCGTCACTGCGTGGCCCCTTGCACCTTTCATCGGATTGCTTGTTCTTGCGGCGGCGTCTCGCTCATGCTACCTTTCACCCGTAATGCAACTGGTTGCATATACCGGTTGCACAGCGAGTGCCTGCCAACCGGACAGAACGAGGAGACCCCAACCCATGAACGCCGCTGCGCTGATTCCGACGCCCGCGCCACCCTGGCCGCCTGGCACGAGATGCTCGCCACGCTTTCCTTCGAACGGCTCGGCGACCTCATGGCCGACGACGTGGTGTTCCGCTCCCCCCGTCGCCCATCTGCCGTACCCGGGCCGCGCGGCCATCGTTCTGGTGCTGACCACGGTCAACCAGGTATTCCAGGAGTTCCGCTACCACCGCAGCTTCGTCAGCGAAGACGGCCACAGCGTGGTGCTTGAATTCAGCGCGCAGGTGGATGGCAAGCAGCTCAAGGGCATCGACATGATCCGGTTCGACGCCCAGGGCAAGATTGCCGAGTTCGAAGTGATGATCCGCCCGCTGAGCGGCCTGCAGGCACTCGGCGCCGCCATGGGCGCGCGCCTGGCCAGCCAGAAGCAAGTACTCACCGGGGCGGCCTGAAGCCTCGCCCCGCTGCCTCCACATCCGCCCGATTCCATCACGGAGATTTCCGCATGTCCCTGCCCGCCCAGTTGAAGAACCGGCTCTCGCTGCCGGTCGTTTGCTCGCCGCTGTTCATCATTTCCAACCCTGACCTGGTCATTGCCCAGTGCAAGGCCGGCGTGGTCGGCTCGTTCCCCGCGCTCAATGCGCGGCCGGCGCCCAAGTTGGAAGAATGGCTGGATCGCATCACGACCGAGCTGGCCGAGCACGACGCCAGGCACCCGGACCGTCCGGCCGCGCCGTTCGCGGTCAACCAGATCGTGCACAAGTCCAACGACCGGCTCGAGCATGACCTGGAACTATGCGTGCGCTACAAGGTGCCTATCGTGATCACCTCGCTGGGCGCGCGCACCGAAGTCAACGACGCCGTGCATTCATACGGCGGCATCGTGCTGCACGATGTCATCAACAACACTTTTGCGCGCAAGGCGATCGAGAAAGGCGCCGACGGGCTGGTGGCAGTGGCGGCAGGCGCGGGTGGCCACGCCGGCACGCTGTCGCCGTTCGCGCTGCTGCACGAAATCCGCGAGTGGTTCGACGGCCCGCTGCTGCTGTCGGGCGCAATCGCGAGCGGCGACGCCATCCTGGCCGCGCAGGCCGCGGGCGCGGACCTGGCCTATATCGGCTCGGCCTTTATCGCCACGCAGGAAGCCAACGCGCAGGATGCATACAAGCAGCTGATCGTGGAGAGCACGGCGAACGACATCGTCTATTCGAACCTGTTCACCGGGGTCCATGGCAACTATCTGCGCGGCAGCATCGAGCGCGCGGGCCTGGACCCGCAGGCATTGCCGCAATCGGATCCGTCAAAGATGAATTTCGGGTCGGCCAGCGTCAAGGCGTGGAAGGATATCTGGGGCGCAGGTCAGGGCGTGGGCGCGATCAAGCGCGTGGTGCCGGCCGCCGAGCTGGTGCACCGCTTTGCCGAGGAATATGCACTGGCCCGCCGCCGTCTCGGCCTGCCTGATGCTGCCAACGCCGCCGATGCACCTCACGCGCGCGCGGCCGACGTCGCTTGACGAGCGGATAGCGGTTCAGCCTTTGGGGTTGCCGGGCGGCACCGCCAGCAGGGGCAGCAATTCGTTGCCCCAGGCCACCCAGTCCTGTTCGAAGCGGATGCCGCGGCGCAGCAGCGCACAACGCAATTGCTGACCGCGGTCCTGCTGCTTGCCGGCGAAATCGCGACGCTCGATGGCTTGGTAGGTTTCGAGGCGCGCCTGATGCAGCGCAATCAGCCGCCGCATTTCATCAGCCAGGTCCAGCGGGCCGATCACCGCGTCGGCGCGCAGCTTGACCAGGATCTCTTCGCGCTGGTCCAGGCCGGCACCGGGCTCGCGCACCCATCGCACCAGTTCCTCGCGCCCGGCCGGCAGCACGTGGTACACCTTCTTGCGGCTTTTCTTCTCCTCGCCATTGACCGTGGCGTTGCCGTTTGCATCGCCAGCTCCCTGATCATTGTCTTCGGCGCAATCCAGCCATGGTCGGCCATGCGGCCCAGTTCGCGATAGATCTGCTGGTGCGTCGCGTGCCAGAAATAGCCGATCGAACGGTCGAATCGGCGCGCCAGGTCATAGCCGGAAGACGGTTTCTCGATCAGGGAAATCAACAAGGCGTGCTGTGTCGACATTCGGCTGGGAAGGTAGCCATAGGGGCAGTTCAATGGCCGGGAAGCAAGGCAACCACAGCAGCCCGGGGAATCGCACTATGGTAGCGCAAGCCTTTGCGGCATAGCCGCGCGTCGCATGGCAGCGGTTGAGGCGTGATGCTTCGGCGCGACGACAATTGCCAGCAAACCGCCAGAACCGACAAATTTGAAGACACATGCCTCGGAGAATTAAAAAAAGCTAAATAGCATTTTGCGATGCATGGCATACATTGCGAACATTACCATCTGTTCGCGCGAGACTGGCAACGCCCTCCCTGCTCGCGCCCTGTCCTCGGAGCCAATGGAAATGACGAGAGCACACGATCTTGCAGAAGACCGTGACGTCGCGTGGGCGGCGGATGCGGGGCAACTTGCTGCTGACACGACGGCGTCGCTGCCGGCCCGCCCGCCGGTCTACTATCGGCTGGCCGATACGCCGGACGGCCACCACATCAAGGAATACGCCAGCGGACTGCGCCAGCTGGTGCGGTTCGTGGGCGTCGAAGAACAGGTGGTGAAGTACTGCCTGGGATAAACAAGCCTCCTCCGGGATGACCTGCCGGTTGTCTCCTCCGGCCCCGCCAGTGGGCACGGATTGAACCCGTCGATGTGGCGGGTTTTCTTTTGCGTGCTTCGCGGAATCGAGGGGTGGGCGCGTTTGACGGGCGCCGCTGTTTTGCCGGCGTGGCTGGTGCGGGGCCTTTCGTGACTGACTAGGTCGTACCTGGCAGGCGGCAGGCGCCGATCGTGTTCACCTGCCGCAAAAAGCAAAGAGCCGACCCTGAGGCCGGCTCTTTTCAAGGCATGACGTCTGCCGAAAAATCAGTCTACGGTCGCGCCGGAAGCCTTCACCACCTTCGCCCACTTCGCGGTTTCGGACTTCATGAACGCAGCGAGCTGTGCCGGCTTTTCGGGCGACGGCTCGGCGCCCTGGTCGGCCATCTGCTTCTTCACTTCCGGCATGGCCAGGATCTTCACCACTTCGGCGTTCAAACGGTCGATGATCGGTTGCGGGGTGCCGCCGGTGGCGTACAACGCGAACCACGACGTCGCCTCATAGCCGGGCACGCCCGACTCGGCCACGGTCGGCACGTTCGGCAGTGCCGGCGAGCGCTTGGCCGAAGTCACGGCGATGGCGCGCAGCTTGCCCGCCTTCACGTGCGGGTACGACGACGGCATGTTGTCGAACATCAGGCCGATCTGGTTGCCCAGCAGGTCGTTCACGGCAGGCGCGCTGCCCTTGTACGGGATGTGCTGGATGTGCAGGCCGGTCATCGAGTTGAACAGCTCGCCCGACAGGTGCATCGACGAGCCGCTGCCCGACGAACCGTAGGACAGCTTGTCCGGGTTGGCCTTCACGTAGGCAATCAGCTCCTTGACGTTGTGCACCGGCACCTTCGGGTTCACCACCACCAGGTTCGGTACCATCGCCACGCGGCTGATCGGCGCGAAATCCTTGACCGGGTCATACGGCAGCTTCGAGTACAGCGACTGGTTGATCGCGTGGGTGCCGATCGTGCCCATGAAGAGCGTGTAGCCATCGCCCGGCGCCTTGGCCGCCGGCGACGCGCCGATATTGCCGCCCGCGCCCGGACGGTTATCGATCACCACCGGCTGGCCGAGCGCCTTGCCGAGCTGCAGGCCAACGATGCGGGCCAGGATGTCGGTGGTACCGCCCGCCGAGAACGGCACGATCATGGTGATCGGCTTGGTCGGGTAGCCACCCTGCGCATGCGCTGCGCGGCGAAGCCGGCAATCGTGGTGGCCAGCGCAACGCCTGCGGCCAGCAGGCGGCGGCGGGCCGTGGAAGTCTGGGAATCGAGTCTCATCGGTTTACTCCGGTTGTCCTTATTGCCCGCGCGCGCCATGTGCCGGTCGCGGCTCTGCCAGAAAGCGTGATTGCTGTCCTGAAAGAAGACAGCGCGGTGGCGCTGTCCTCGCCGGACGTGGCCCACAGGGTCACATCCTGATATGACGTTTTAATAACGTCTTTTCTATTGAATGCTTGAGAAGGCGTGCGCGTCAGACGGGTGCCACGCCAAGCGTGGTGCCGCCACACACGTAGAGCACCTGGCCCGTGACAAACCCGTTGTCGGGCGAGAGGAAGAACAGCGCGGCACGTGCCACGTCTTCCGGCGTGCCCATGCGCTTCACGGCGATGCTCGCGAGGATGCGGCGGGTCTGCTCGCTGCCTTCGGGATTGCTCTTGCGGAACAGCTCCGTGGCGATCGGGCCTGGCGCCACGGCGTTCACGGTAATGCCGTCGCCGCCGAGCTCCATGGCCAGCGTGCGCGTCATGCCGATCAGGCCAGCCTTGGTGGCCGAGTACACCACGCGTTCGGGCTTGCCCAGCGCCGCGCGCGAAGCCATGTTGACCACGCGGCCAAACCCCGCGGCGCGCATGGCGGGCAGGCAGGCTTGCGTGAGCAGCATCGCCGCCTGCAGGTGCAGGCCGACGACGTAGTCGAGGTCGGCCACGGTGGCCGTGTCGGCGGTGCCGGGACGCGTGCGCCCGCGTTGTTCACCAGCCGCGTGACCGCGAACTGCGAGGTAACCTGCTGCGCCACGGCGCGGGTCGCCTCGGCATTGGTCAGGTCAGCCTGGAAAAAGCTCATGTTGGGGTGCGACCAGCCCGGCTCGGTGTAGTCGATATTGACCACCCGGGTGGTGCCGTCTGCCAGCAGCATCTCGCTGATGGCGCGCCCGATACCGGAACTGGCGCCGGTGACGATCGTGGCGTTGGGGAGGGACATCTTTGACTCACTAAAAAGTACCGCTGTCCTGCTCCCTCTCCGCTTGCGGGAGAGGGTTGGGGAGGAGGGCAGGCGCATGGCAAGCACCGTAGCGTCTCACTTCGTGGGAACT
>LRMT01000196.1 GCA_001725945.1 Cupriavidus sp. UYMMa02A
TCGCCGCGTGCCAGCAGGCCGAGCGGATCGATGCTGCGGTCGATCGCTTCGTCGATCGCCTGCTGTTCTTCCTTGCGCGGCGGCTTGAGCACGAAGTTGACGACATCCTCGCGGCCCGCGCCGGCGCCGCCGGGCAGGTTGCGCGGATGTCCGACGCCCAGGCGCAGGCGCCAGAATTCCTGCGTGGTCAGGTGGGCGGCAATGTCCTTGAGGCCATTGTGGCCGCCTGCGCCGCCGCCACGCTTGAGCTTGGCGGCGCCCGGGGGCAGGTCCATCTCGTCATGCGCGACGACGATCTCGTCGGGCAGGATCTTGTAGAAGCGGGCCAGCGATACCACCGCCAGGCCAGACCGGTTCATGAACGTCGAAGGCTTGAGCAGCCAGACGTCCTGGTCCCACAGGCGCGCGCGCCCGGCCAGGCCGTGGAAGCGGCCCTCCACGCGCAGCGTGGTGCCGCCCATGCGGGCAAGCTGGTCCACCAGCCAGAAGCCGGCGTGTGGCGGGTGGCCTCGTATTCCGCGCCGGGATTGCCGAGGCCGACAATGAGCTTGATCATGCGTTGAACTGGGTGGGTGGCGCCAAGGTCTGTCGTCCTGCAGGCGCCAAGCATACGCCAAAACCGCCGGCATGACCGGCGGTTCTTTCCGTCTTGCGGCCAGGCCGCAATGTCGTGAGGCAGATCGCGCAGCTTAGGCAGCCGGCGTTTCGCCTTCGCCTTCGCCTTCGGTGCCTTCGGCAGCCGAAGCAGCACCAGCCGGCAGCGAGATGCTGGCGATGGCCGGGTTGTCGTCGCCGTGGGTCACGACGGTCACGCCCTTCGGCAGCTTCAGGTCAGCCAGGTGCAGGGTCTGGCCCAGTTCCATCGTGCCGACGTCCACTTCGATGAACTCAGGCAGGTCGGCCGGCAGGCACGACACTTCCAGGTCGTTCACGATGTGGTTGACCAGGCCGTGGCCCAGCTTCACGCCAGGAGCCGTTTCCTGGTTCATGAAGTGCAGAGGCACCTTGACGTGGATCTTGTCGTTGGCCGACACGCGCTGGAAATCGACGTGCAGAACCAGCGGCTTGAACGGGTGCATCTGGAATGCGCGCAGCAGCGCCTTTTCCGACTTGCCGGCAACTTCCAGGTCCAGGATCGACGAGTGGAACGCTTCCTTCTTCAGGGCGTGCCACAGGGCGTTGTGATCCAGTTCAATCATCTTCGGATCGCGGCGCGCCGTAGATGATGCCGGGGGTCTTGCCCGAATTGCGCAGGCGGCGGCTCGCACCCGTTCCCTGTACGCTACGCTCGAAAGCGACAACTTTCATGATGACTCCAAAAGTAAAGAAGGCTGTCCGCGACCAGACAGCCCGTTGCGGCGCAAATAAAGCAATGCGCCGGTCAATTCACGTTGATCACCAAAAGGCGGCGATCAACGCGGCAAAGCTTTAAATTCTATCAGGAACCCGCAAACAGCGACATGATCGAGTCGCCCTTGACGATACGGGTGAAGGTCTCGGCCAGCAGCGGGGCGGTCGAGAGCTGGCGGATCTTGCCGCACTTGGCGGCTTCTTCCGACAGCGGAATGGTGTCGCACACCACCACTTCGTCGAGCGCGGAGTCGGCGATGCGGGCAGCCGCGCCGCCGGACAGCACGGGGTGCGTGCAGTAGGCGAACACCTTCAGGGCACCGCGCTCCTTCAGCACCTGGGCCGCCTTGCACAGCGTGCCGCCGGTATCGATCATGTCGTCCATGATCACGCAGTTGCGACCGTCGACTTCACCGATGATGTTCATCACCTCGGCCACGTTGGCCTTGGGACGGCGCTTATCGATGATCGCCAGGTCGCAGTTCAGTTCCTTGGCCAGCGCACGGGCGCGGACCACGCCGCCGACGTCGGGCGACACGACCAGCAGGTCGCCGTAGTTCTTCTCGCGCAGATCGCCCAGCAGAACCGGGGACGCGTAGATATTGTCGACGGGGATATCGAAGAAACCCTGGATCTGGTCAGCGTGCAGGTCCATCGTCAGCACGCGCTCGACGCCAGCGACTTCCAGCATGTTGGCCACGACCTTGGCCGAGATCGCCACGCGCGCCGACGCGGGCGGCGGTCCTGGCGGGCATAGCCGAAGTAGGGCATGGCGGCGGTGATGCTGCGTGCCGAGGCGCGCTTGAGCGCGTCGACCATCACCATCAGTTCCATCAGGTTGTCGTTGGTCGGCGCGCAGGTGGACTGCAGCACGATGACGTGCTTGCCGCGAACGTTTTCCTGGATGTCAACCTGAACTTCGCCGTCGGAGAAACGGCCAACGAGCGCCTTGCCCAGCGGAATGCCGAGGTGCTGTACGACAGCCTCCGCGAGTTTGGGGTTGGCGTTGCCGGTAAATACCATCAAGCCTTCGCTGCTCATTCGGGGCACCTGTCTTGCTGCTGGGGGAGCTTGGGTCACCGGCCAGGCCGGTGACTGATACTGAGTGTCGTAACGACACTATAGGAATGTAATGGCAGGGGAAGAAGGATTCGAACCTTCGAATGCCGGAATCAAAATCCGGTGCCTTGACCAACTTGGCGACTCCCCTACACAACCTTGCCGTTCTTCGCGGTACCACACTGCCGTACCTCGCCGAACGATAACCTGCTATGCGAACGCTGCGAGCGGGTGACGTGCCAGACTGCGCACACACCTGCCATCCCATTCTGGAGGCAACCGATTCAGGATCTGCCGCGCCGTCTGCTCGTCGGGAAAACGTGCAAACACGCAGGCTCCGGAACCAGTCATCCTTGCATGCTGATTGAACTGCTTCAGCCATTCAAGGGCTCGGGCAACTTCGCCGAACTTCGCCGTTGCTATCGCTTCCAAGTCGTTGCGACCGTAAGCGAATTTGTTTGTGCAAGCAGCGAAGACCGCAATTATGGAGAGTGGGGTGTCCCTTGTCAAGCACTCGTCCGAAAAATTCAGCGGTCGGCACGTGCTGTTTCGGGTGCACGATCACGAACCAGCTGTCGGGCAGATCCACCGGAGTCAGCTCCTCGCCCACGCCTTGCGCAAACGCGTTCTCGCCGAACACGAAGACCGGCACGTCCGCGCCCAGCGCCAGGCCGATCTTCAGCAGCTCGGTGCGTGGCAGGCCAAGTCCCCACAAGTGGTTGAGCGCGAGCAGCGTCGTGGCCGCGTCCGAGGAACCGCCGCCGATACCGCCACCCATCGGCAGTATCTTGTCGATCGCGATGTCCGCGCCAAAGCGCGTGCCGGTCGCCTGCTGCAACGCGCGCGCGGCACGCACGACAAGGTCGGTCTCCGGCGGCACGCCGGGAATGTCGGTCGTGCGCGCCACGATGCCGTCGTCGCGGCGGCGGAAATGCAGCGTGTCGCACCAGTCAACGAGCTGGAATACGGTCTGCAGCGTGTGGTAGCCGTCCGGGCGCCGGCCCGTGACGTGCAGGAACAGATTGAGTTTGGCCGGTGCCGGGCAGTCGCGCAGTTCCGGCGGCGGCAGGTTCGGGGTTCCGGTCAAGGCGTTTCCTCCGGGTCGATCACGAGCTTTACCGACATCGGCGTGGGGCCGCCGTCGCGCTCCAGGTCGATGCGGCGCGGCCGTGCCGCGGGCGCTTGCGTACCCGATGCCGCGTCCTGCCAGGCAACATAGCGCACGCTCCAGCCATCCTGCGCCAGCGTGGCCAGGCGGCCCTGAGGATCGCGCGTGGCATTGGCCGGGCGGCCCGCCGCGGGACGGCCATGCAGCCAGTCGCGCATGCCGGCCACGGGCAGCGCGAAGCCGAGCGCTTCTTCGAGCAGGCTGTCGACTTCGGGCGCATTGCGCGGCGGCTTGTTGGGCAGGTCGAGCGTCGCGCCTGATGGCGTGGCGGTGACCACGGCCAGCGTCTGGCCGAGCGGCGACAGCAGGTCCAGACGCACGTTGCGGCCCTGTTCTTCCCAGCGGAAGTTGCCCTGCACGCCCTCGTCGCGGCCATAGCGGACGTAGTTGGCCGAAAAGCGGCCTGAATAGTGCCGGCTCGCTGCCGTTTCACTGGCATCGAAGCCGCGCGATGGCGCAACGCTGGCACACGCCGCCAGCAGCAGGGGCGCGCCAAGGCAAAGCAGGGCCATGCGGCGGGATGGATTCATGGTTGCATTCAGGAAAGCGGGCCGCCCGGGCAGGGCGGAGCGTCGCGGATGCCAGGCCCGTTTACAGGAACAGGCCGGGCTTACTTGGAAAGCAGGACGTTGTAGCGGCGCAGCGTGTCGACCAGGGTTTCGTTCTCCGGCTCGATCTTGGCGGCCTCGGTCCAGGTCTTGCGCGCTTCGTCGCGTTCGCCGAGCTGCCACAGCACCTCGCCCAGGTGCGCGCCAATCTCTGCCTCAGGGGCCTTGGCGTAGGCGTTCTTGAGCAGTTCCGCGGCCGGCTGCAGCTCGCCCATGCGGTACTTCACCCACGCCAGGCTGTCCATGATGTACGGATCGTCCGGCCCGAGTTCCGAAGCGCGCTCGAGCAGCTTGCGCGCTTCGGGCAGGCGTACGTTGCGGTCGGCCAGCGAGTAGCCGAGCGCGTTGTACCCCTGCTTTTGCTCGGGCTGCAGCGCAATGACGCGGCGCAGGCCCTGCTCCATGCTGTCGTAGCGCTTCTGCCGCTCGTCCAGCATGGCGAGTTCGTAGATCCAGTCGGCGTTGTCGGGCTCGGCGCTTACGCGCTCGTCGAGCACCTTGCGCGCGCGATCGTAGGCCTTGGTCTCCATCAGCGTGGCGACCTCGGCCTGGCGGATGGCCATCATGCGCTGCGAGCGCTGGCCCGGATCGGGGATATCCTCGGCATCGCTGAGCATGTCGCCGAAGATGGCCTGCGCATCGTCGAGCTTGCCCATGCGCGCTAGCAGCTGCGCGCGCTTGGCGGCGGCCGCGGGTGCCAGGCGGCTGTCCTCGATGCGCTCCAGCCAGCGAATGCGCCGGCGTAGTCCTTGCGTTCCTCGTCAATCTGGGCGAGATACTGGAAGGCGATATCCGGATTCGCGGTCGGCACCTTCTCCGCGAGCTGCAGGTATTCCTTCAGGTATTGCTCGGCCTCGCCGAATTCCTTGGCCTGCAGGCTGGTCAGGCCCAGCGCAAGCGGTACGCGCGGGTCTGAGGGCGCGACCTTGCGCAGCATTTCGAATTCCTGGCGCGCCGCGGGCAAGTCATTGCGTATCAGGTACAGGCGCGCCAGCGTGATGTGGCCGTTGACGGAGCGCGGCGACTTGTCGAGGAAGCGGCGCAGGCCGGCAATGGCCTGGTCGGGCTCGCTCTCGGCACGCAACTCTGCGGCCATCAGCGCAGCCGGTTCAAAATCGGGTTGCCGCCGCAGCGCTTCATCGAGCGCAGACAGCGCGGCGGCGGGATTGCCCGCGACCTCCTGCGCCCGTGCGATGGCGAGCTGCGTCTCCGGCAGGCGCGCGTCGTCGCGGGTCAGTTCCTGCAGCAGCGTCGCCGCACCGGCCGGGTCGCTGGTGCGCGACATCTGCTGCTGAAGCTGGAGGATGCTCTCCCCGCGGTGGTTGGCAGGCACGCCCGCCAACTGCTGCGCCAGCAGCGGCCGCGCCTCGCTCCAGCGGCCGTTGAGTACCAGCAGGGTCGAAAGCACCTGCCGCGCCGCCGGCGAGGCCGGCGCGATATCGCTCCACAGCCGCGCGCGTCGAGCGCCTGCTGCGGAACGCGCGCGTTGAACGCAATTTCCGTCGCGCGCTGCGCAAAGCGCGGGTCGCGCGTCGAACGGGCCAGTTCGATGTAGGTGCGATAGGCCGGTCCGGCCAGCCCGCGCTGCAGCGAGATTTCGGCGGCCATGACCCGGTACATGATATCGCTGGTCAGCGCCACGCTCGGCAAGGCCGTGCCGGCAGGCGCCGTGTCGGACCGGGCCGGCGCGGCATGGACTGCGCCGATCGCGGCAAATGCGAAGCAGGCGGCCGCCGTCAGGGACCGGATGTGGCGTCCTGTGCGGGCGGCGGCGCTGCCGGAGCGCGCACAGTAGCCTTCGCGGGAAAGTCCACGCAGTCAGCGAGAGAGTTCGCAGCGGGTCTGGCAACAGGATCCGGAAAAAGGTCCGACATGTGGTGATTGCTCCGGCGCTCTCAGGCGTTCGAATGATAGGGGCATTGTAGCCTGCCGCTACAATGCGCTGCTTGCCGCCGCGCCCCGTGCGGGCGCGCTGCCGGCAGGAGTTTGGAGCGGTAACCAACGGAGAGGTTCGATGCCTGAATTGCCGGAGGTCGAAGTGACCCGGCGCGGCCTGCTGCCGCATGTGGTGGGGCGGCGTATTGCGACGTGACGGTGCGCCACCGGGGCCTGCGCTGGCCCATCGACGACGACCTGGAGGCGCGCCTGGCCGGGCGACTGGTGCGGCGGATCGAACGGCGAGGCAAGTACCTGCTGCTCGAGTGCGCCGACGAAGCGACCGGTGATGCCGGCTGGCTGCTGGTGCACCTGGGCATGACCGGCACGCTGCGGGTGCTGCCCGATGCGCCCCCTGCGGGTGCCCACGACCACCTTGACCTGGCGCTCGACGGCGTAGGCGGCAGCCGCATCGTGCTGCGCTTCCGGGACCCCCGCCGCTTCGGCGCCGTGCTGTGGAGTCCGCTGAGCGAAGCCATGCTGCCCGGGCACCCGCTGCTGCGCGGCCTCGGTATTGAGCCGTTCGATCCGCATTTCGACGGCGCCTGGCTGCACCGCCATACGCGCGGGCGTTCGGCCGCAATCAAGACCGTGCTGCTGGCCGGCAATATCGTGGTGGGCGTCGGGAATATCTATGCTTCGGAAAGCCTGTTCCGCGCCGGCATCCGCCCGACCACGCCGGCGGCAGGCTCAGCCTGGCGCGCTGCGAGCGGCTCGCGCTAGCGGTGCGCGAAACCCTGGCGCAAGCGATCGAGCGCGGCGGCAGCACGCTGCGCGACTTGTCGGCAGCGACGGCGCGAGCGGCTATTTCCAGCTCGACTGCTTTGTCTACGACCGCGCCGGAGAGCCTTGCCGAGTCTGCGGCACGCCGGTGCGGCAGATCGTCCAGGGCCAGCGCTCGACCTTCTATTGCACTCGCTGCCAGCACTGAAGCGCAGCGCATTCGGTCTGACGCGGCGGGGCGGTTCGGCCCGGTATCGATGGCTCGGCGCAACACTCTGCCGTCAAGCGGCGCGAATTCCACAAAAGCGCGCCGGAAACCTGTATCTTGTCCGCAGTCATAAAAAGTTACAAAAACGTGCCGATCGCCAGAATCGCACTTGCGCCAGATTGCCGGAGAGGACCAGCCGAACCGCCGCCATGACCACGCTCGCCCAACAATTTGAACAATACGGCGCCTGGAGAACCGGGGTACTCCAGGCACTGGCCGAATTCCAGTCGTGGCTGCAGCAGCACGACCTCTACGATGCGACGGCCGACGAGCGCGTCCAACGCATCCAGAGCGTGCTGCGCAGCGACCGGCTCAAGGTCGCCTTCATTGCCGAGTTTTCACGCGGCAAGAGCGAACTGATCAACGCCATCTTCTTTGCCGACTACGGGCGCCGCATCCTGCCGTCGTCGGCCGGGCGCACCACGATGTGCCCGACAGAGCTGCGCTATGACGAGCACGAGCCGCCGAGCATCCGCCTGCTGCCGATCGAGACCCGGCTGCAGGAGCTTCGACCGCGGACTTCCTGGAAGCCGGTACGTCCGCCTCGCACTGGCACTCGGTGCCGCTGGACCCGTCGTCGCCCGAGGCATGCTCGAGCTTCCAGCACGTGGTCGAGACCATCCGCGTGACGCCGGCCCAGGCCGAAACGCTGGGCCTGTATCACGAGGAAGACCCCGACGCTGCCTACGCCGTCGATGCCGAAGGCATGGTCGAGATCTCGCGCTGGCGCCATGCGGTCATCAATTTCCCGCATCCGCTGCTGCGTCAGGGGCTCGTCATCCTCGACACGCCGGGCCTGAACGCGATCGGCACGGAGCCGGAACTGACGCTGCGCCTGATCCCGGACGCGCACGTGGTGGTGTTCGTGCTGGCCGCGGATGCGGGCGTCACCAAGAGCGACCTTGAACTCTGGCGCGGCCACGTTGCGCCGGCCATCGGCGCGGCTGCCTGGCCGTCCTCAACAAGATCGACGGCCTGTGGGATCCGCTCAGGTCGCAAGCCGAGATTGCGACGGAGATTTCGCGCCAGGTCACCTCGACCGCGCAGGTGCTCGGCATCGAGCAGGGGCGCGTGTATCCGGTGTCGGCGCAAAAGGGCCTGGTGGCCAAGGTCACGCATGACGAGACGCTGCTGGCGCGCAGCGGCCTGCCGAGTTTCGAGCATGTGCTGTCCGACCAGCTCATCCCGCGCGGCGCGAGATCGTGGCCGACCAGGTCCATCGCTCGGTGCAAGACATGGCGCGTGGCGCGCAGCAACTGCTGCAGAGCCGCCGCCGCGACATCGTCGAGCAGTTGTTCGAGCTGCGCGGGCTGCGCGGCAAGAACCATGCGATGGTCAAGCACATGCTGATGCGCGTGCAGAGCGAAAAGGAAGAGTTCGAACAGAGCATCAGCAAGTTCCAGGCGCTGCGCCTGGTGTTCGGCCGCCACAGTGCCGACATCATCAAGAGCCTGCAACTGCGCGACGTGCGCAGCACCATGCGTACCGCGCGCGAGCAGATGAAGGAGCGCTTCTTCTCGCGCGGCCTGCGCGAGGACATGGACGCGCTGTTCGCGCAGCTAACCACGCTGATCACCGACGCGACGGCAAGATCAGCCAGCTCCAGCAGCTCATCGACAGCATGTACCGGCGTTTCACGCCGAGCATGGCTTCACGCTGCCGGCGCCGATGCAGTTCGTGACCACGCGCTATGTCGCCGAGCTCAAGGAGATCCTGCAGCTCGTGCAGTCGCACTTCGGCACCGTCAATATGCTGACGCGTTCGCGGCCGCATCTGGTGCAGGGCGCGTTCGATACCATGGCCAGCCGGGTGCTCGAGAATTTCCGCGACCTGAACCGCGATATCGAGGTCTGGCTCAAGTCCGTGATGACGCCGCTGGAGGCACAGGTGCGCGAGCACCAGAAGCAGTTGCGCCGCCGTGTGGATTCGATCGAGCGCATCCATGAGGCGACCGACACGCTCGAGAGCCGCATCGCCGAGCTCGAAGATGTGCTCAACGGCCTGGACGAGCGTAGCGGCCGTATCGAAGCCTATGCCCGGCGCGTCGTCCGTCCTGACGGGGCCGGTGCGGAAGGTGAGCAGCTCGCCGTGGCCTGAGCGCGGGCTGGCCGGTATATCATGTGGCGCCGCCTCTGTGCGGCGCTTTTCTTTTGTGCGGCCCATTTGCTGCCGCTGCCGTATCGCCTGACCGTCCCCGATGCCCCGTAAGTCCGCCCCTGCTGTACCGTCCGCCGCCCAGGCCAACGCCATGCCGCCCGACATCCATGTTCCCGCCGATTTCGGCGCGCGCGTGGTCGAATGGCAGCGCGTGCATGGCCGGCATGACCTGCCGTGGCAGAACACGCGCGACCGTACCGGATCTGGCTGTCGGAGATCATGCTGCAGCAGACGCAGGTGAGCGCGGTCATCGACTATTTCCAGCGCTTCATCGCGCAGCTCCCGACCGTGGCGGCGCTGGCCGCCGCGCCGCCGACCAGGTGATGGCGCTGTGGGCGGGGCTGGGCTACTACTCGCGCGCGCGCAACCTGCATCGCTGCGCAATGCAGGTCGTCGGCGAACATGGCGGACGGTTTCCGACCGATCCTTCGGTGCTGGCCACGCTGCCCGGTATCGGCCGCTCGACGGCGGCGGCCGTCGCGGCCTTCAGCGCGGGCGTGCGCTCGCCCATCCTGGATGGCAACGTCAAGCGCGTGTTTGCGCGCTTCTTCGGTATTCACGGCCACCCCGGCGAACGCGCGATCGAGAACCGCATGTGGGAACTGGCTGACGCCGCGTTGCCTGCGCCGGGACTGCGCCAGGCGGACGACATGGTGGCCTACACGCAGGGTGTGATGGACCTTGGCGCGACTGTCTGCTCGCGCGGCAAGCCCGCATGCCTGGCCGATGCCGCGGCATGCCCGCTGTCGGCCGATTGCGTGGCACGGCGCGACGGCCTGACCGCGACGCTGCC
>LRMT01000197.1 GCA_001725945.1 Cupriavidus sp. UYMMa02A
CGCATCACCAAGGGCGACGTGCTGGTGCGCCGCTGCTCCGGCTCCGGCGCCTGCCGCCAAGGCTGCCCCGGCGCCTGCCGCCGCCAAGCCGGCCCTGCCGCAAGTGGCCGCCAATGTTGACTTTGCCGCGCTGGGCGACCGCCCGGAAGAGCGCGTGCCGATGAGCCGCCTGCGTGCTCGTATCGCCGAGCGCCTGCTCCAGTCGCAAGCCACCAACGCCATCCTCACCACCTTCAATGAAGTGAACATGAAGCCGGTGATGGACCTGCGCAACAAGTACAAGGACCGATTCGAGAAGGAGCACGGCGTGAAGCTGGGCTTCATGTCGTTCTTCGTCAAGGCCGCGGTGCACGCGCTGAAGAAGTTCCCGCTGATCAACGCATCGATCGACGGCAACGACATCGTCTACCACGGCTACTTCGACATCGGCATCGCCGTTGGCTCGCCGCGTGGCTTGGTGGTGCCGATCCTGCGCAATGCCGACCAGATGACCCTGGCCGACATCGAGAAGAAGATCGCCGAGTTCGGCGTCAAGGCCCGTGACGGCAAGCTGTCGCTGGAAGAACTGACCGGCGGTACGTTCTCGATCTCCAACGGCGGCGTGTTCGGTTCGATGCTGTCGACCCCGATCATCAACCCGCCGCAGTCGGCCATCCTGGGCGTGCACGCGACCAAGGACCGCCCGGTGGTGGAAGACGGCCAGATCGTGATCCGCCCGATGAACTACCTGGCCATGTCCTACGACCACCGCATCATCGACGGCCGCGAAGCCGTGCTGGGCCTGGTCGCCATGAAGGACGCGCTGGAAGATCCGGCCCGCCTGCTGCTGGACCTGTAATAGCCGGTCCCCCCGCGCACGTACTGCCGTGCGCGGGGAGCGCTCTCCCTGTGTTGACGGTGCCCCGGCACAAGCTGCTGCCGGCGCCCAGAAAGGAATTTCCATGAGCAAACAATTCGACGTGCTGGTGATCGGCGCCGGCCCCGGCGGCTATATCGCCGCGATCCGTGCCGGCCAGCTCGGTATGAACGTGGCCTGCTGCGAAGGCAACGCCTACGACGATCCCAAGAACGAACCGCGCCTGGGCGGCACCTGCCTGAACGTGGGCTGCATCCCTTCCAAGGCGCTGCTGGCTTCCTCGGAAGAATTCGAGAACGTCCAGCACCACCTGGGCGACCACGGCATCACCGTGGGCGACGTCAAGGTCGACGTGGCCAAGATGCTCAAGCGCAAGGACGATATCGTCGGCAAGATGACCAAGGGCATCGAGTTCCTGTTCCGCAAGAACAAGGTCACGCTGCTCAAGGGCTACGGCAAGTTCGTCGGCAAGACCGCCGAGGGCTTCCAGGTCGAGATCGCCGGTGAAGTCGTGACCGCCAAGCAGGTCATCATCGCTACCGGTTCAAAGGCCCGTCACCTGCCGGGCGTCAAGGTCGACAACGACCTCGTCAGCGATAACGAGGGCGCGCTCAAGTTCCCGACAGTGCCGAAGAAGCTGGGCGTGATCGGCGCCGGCGTGATCGGCCTCGAGCTGGGCTCGGTGTGGCGCCGCCTCGGCGCCGACGTGACCGTGCTGGAAGCGTTGCCGGCGTTCCTGGGGGCCTGCGATGAAGGCGTGGCCAAGGAAGCGCAGAAGCAGCTGACCAAGCAGGGCCTGAAGTTCAGCCTCGGCGTAAAGGTTGACGAAGTGACGACCGGCAAGAACGGCGTGACCGTCAAGTACACCGACAAAGACGGCAAGGCCCAGACCCTGGAGGTTGATCGCCTGATCGTGTCGGTCGGCCGCGTGCCGAACACCGATAACCTGGGTCTGGACGCTGTTGGCCTGGCTGCCGACCAGCGCGGCTTCATCGAGGTGGACGACCACTGCGCCACCAAGGTGCCGGGCCTGTGGGCCATCGGCGACGTGGTGCGCGGCCCGATGCTCGCGCACAAGGCCGAGGACGAAGGTGTGGCCGTGGCCGAGCGCATCGCCGGCCAGAAGCCGCATATCGACTACAACTGCATTCCGTGGGTGATCTACACCTTCCCGGAAATCGCATGGGTGGGCAAGACCGAAGCGCAACTCAAGGCCGAGGGCCGCGAGTACAAGGCCGGCCAGTTCCCGTTCATGGCCAACGGCCGTGCACTGGGCATGGGTCATGCCGACGGTTTCGTCAAGATGCTGGCCGACGCCAAGACCGACGAGATCCTGGGCGTGCATATCGTCGCCGCCAATGCGTCGGACCTGATCGCCGAAGCCGTCGTGGCCATGGAGTTCAAGGCCGCGAGCGAAGATATCGGCCGCGTCTGCCATCCGCACCCGTCGATGTCTGAAGTCATGCGCGAAGCCGCGCTGGCTGTCGACAAGCGTCAGCTCAATATGTAAGGCATTTGCCTGCATTTGCCTGAGCACCGGCGCGCCGCAACAGCGGCGCGCCGTTTTCACTTGCAAACCATGCCGGATCGAAACGGTTCCGGGCATGGCCGCGGAAAGCGCAGCGGCACTTTCCGCGTGCAGTCCAGAACGAAACAGCCAGCATGAACGTCAGCGAGTACTACGAGAAGGAACTGAAGGAGCGCGGCTACCATTCCGATGAGGCGCAATTGCGCGCCGTGGCCCGCCTGCAGGAGTGCTACGACGAGTGGGTGGCCTACAAGAGCCGCCGCAGCAACGCGATCCGCAAGCTTCTGGTACACCCCGAGGTGCCCAAGGGCGTGTACATGTGGGGCGGGGTGGGGCGCGGCAAGTCCTTCCTGATGGACAGCTTCTACACCTGCGTGCCCGTGGTGCGGAAAACGCGCCTGCACTTCCACGAGTTCATGCGCGAGGTTCATCGCCAGCTCGAAGAGCTGCGCGGCCGGCCCGATCCGCTGGATGAACTGGCCAAGCGGATTGCGCGCCGGTTCCGCCTGATCTGCTTCGATGAGTTCCATGTCAGCGATGTGGCCGATGCATGATGCTGCACCGGCTGCTGCAGCAACTGTTCGAGAACGGCGTGCAGTTCGTCATGACGTCGAACTACCGGCCCGACCTGCTGTACCCGGATGGGCTGCACCGCGACCGCGTGCTGCCCGCCATCGCGCTGCTCCAGCAGAAGCTGGATGTGCTCAACGTCGATGCTGGCATCGACTACCGCAAGCGAGCGCTCGAGCAGGTGCAGGCGTATCACACGCCGCTCGATGCCAAGGCCAACTCGGCACTGCGCGACGCCTTTACGTCGATTGCGGGCGTGGCGGATGAGTCGCCCCTGTTGCATATCGAGCATCGCGAACTGCGCGCGCTGCGCAAGGCGAACGGCGTGGTCTGGTTCGACTTCGCCACGCTGTGTGGGGGCCCGCGTTCGCAGAACGACTACCTGGAACTGGCCTCCCAGTTCCATACGGTGATCTTGTCCGATGTTCCTCGGATGACGCCGAGGATGTCATCGGAAGCGCGCCGTTTCACGTGGCTGATCGACGTCTTCTACGACCATAAGGTCAAGCTGCTGATGTCGGCCGAAGTACCGGCGGACGAGCTGTACGTCGAGGGCCAGATGGCCAGCGAGTTCCACCGCACGGTTTCCCGGATCATCGAAATGCAGTCGCGCGAGTATCTGGAATCCGAGCGCCGGACCCTGGACACTTCGCTCACCTGATTACCGCGTGCCGGGTTTGGTGAGGCAGCCCGGTCGCCATTGATCTATATCAAGGCCGATATGGAGATCGGCATATACCCTCCTTGGGTAAAAAAAGATCTCCATGCCGTCCCCACACCCCAGTCTCCTCGCCGACGCTCCATCGTCGCCATTCCAGCAAGCTCCTGCCAGCCTCGCCTCGCCGGTGATGGTGCAGCATGCCGCGCAGCCGGCGTGTTTCCATTGCGGCCAGCCCGTGCCCGCAGGTCAGGCGCTGGCAGAGGAGATGGACGGCCAGCGGCGTATGTTCTGCTGTGGCGGGTGCCAGACGCTCGCGCGCACGCTCCACTCGGCCGGGTTTGCCCATCTCTACGGTGACGAGGCGCGCTTCGCCCGGCCCATCGACGACGCGGCGAGGCGGAAATCCGAACCTGTCTGGGCTGCCTACGATACCCCCGAGCTGCGCTCGCAGTTTGTGCGGCCGCTCGATGGCGGCCGTGCCGAGATCACCCTGGCGCCCGAGAACATCCGCTGCGCGGCCTGTGCCTGGCTGATCGAGCAGCACCTGGGCCGCCTGCCCGGTGTGGAATCCACGATTGCGAATGTGGCGACGCGACGGGTGGTCGTCCGGTGGCGCGATGCCGAGCAGACGGTTTCCGGCTTGCTGGCATCGCTCGCTGACATCGGCTACGTGGCATGGCCGTTCGAAGTCTCCCGCAGCGACCAGGCCGACCGCTGCGCCCGCCGCGGCCTGCTGATGCGCATGGCAGTGGCCATGCTCGGCATGATGCAGGTGATGATGTATGCGTGGCCGATCTATACCCATGAGGCGACGATCGACCCCGGCATGCTGCAACTGATGCGCTGGGCCAGCCTGGCATTGACGCTGCCGGTCGTGTGCTATTCCGCTTCGCCGATTTTCTCCGGCGCCTGGCGCAGCCTGCGCCAGCGGCACATGGGCATGGATGTGCCCGTGGCCCTTGGCGTCGCCGCAGGGTTTGTCGCGAGTACGGTGGCGACGGTGCGTGGAGTCGGAGAGGTGTACTTCGACTCGGTGACGATGTTCGTCGCCTTCCTGCTGGCAGCCCGCTACCTGGAACTGCGCGTGCGGCAGGCGTCGCGCAGTGGCGCCGAGATGCTCGCGCGGCAGTTGCCGGCCACCTGCGAGCGGATCGGCCCCGATGGCGCGGCCGCGGAGCGCATACCCGTCGCCCGCTTGCGGCAGGGCGACCGTATCCGCGTCAGGGCAGGCGAGATCCTGCCCGCCGATGGCACCATCGTGTCGGGCGCCAGCGAAGTCGACGAATCCATGCTGACCGGAGAAAGCCGGCCCGTGCGTCGCGGCGTGGGGGATCTGGCCCTGGCCGGCTGCTACAACACCGCCAGTCCGCTGGAAATCTCTGTGGACCGTGTTGGTGCGAGCACGCGTCTGGCGGAGATTGTGGCTGTGCTGGATCGCGCTCTTGCTGAAAGCCACGGCTGGCGGCGCTGGCCGACCGTGTTGCGGGTTGGTTCGTGGCCACGTTGCTGGCGCTGGCGGCTTTGACCGGCGCGGTCTGGGCGCTCTGGATTGATCCTTCGCGTGCCTTGCTGGTGACCGTCGCGGTGCTCGTCGTGAGTTGCCCGTGCGCGCTTTCCCTCGCTACGCCTGCGGCGCTGGCTGCCGCAGGTGCTTCGCTGTCGCGACGCGGCCTGTTGCTGACACGCTCGCATGCGCTGGAGTCGCTCGCGCGCGTGACCGATGTCGTGCTCGACAAGACCGGGACGCTGACCGAGGGCTGCTTCGCGCTGACAAGACAACAGACGCTCGGCCCCATGCCTGCCGGGGAGTGCTTGGCACTGGCGGCGGCCATGGAGGCCGGCAGCGAACATCCGATCGGCCGGGCGCTGGCTGGCGCAGCGGGGAATGCCGGCGTCAATGCCGGCAGTTTGTCCGTAGCCAATGTGCGCAATGTTCCGGGTCAGGGTGTTCAGGCCGAGATCGGCGGCAGGCAATTTCGCCTTGGGTGTGCCGCGTTCGTGGCCGAAATCCGGGATTTGGGCGGCGATGCACTGACGGAGGTGGCCGATACCACGCCGATCCCTGGTGCCACGCAAGTATGGCTGGGAGGGAAAGAGCGCTTGCTGGCCGTGTTCGAACTTTCCGACCAGGCCCGCGAATCGACCTCCCCATTGCTCGAAGCGCTGCGACGGAATGGTGCACGTTGCCATCTGGTCAGCGGCGATAGCGTCGAGACGGTGCAGTGGTGGGCGGCTCATTTCGGCATGACCGACGCGCTCGGTGCGGTGTCTCCGGAAGGCAAGCGCGACTATGTCGCAAAGCTCCAGCGCGAGGGGGCCGTCGTGCTGGCCGTGGGGGATGGCATCAACGATGCGCCCGTGCTTGCGCAGGCGCAGGTGTCCATTGCCATCGGCAGCGGCGCTCCGCTGGCGCAGGCCGGCGCTGACGCTGTCCTGACCCACGGAAATGTCGCCGAGATTGCCCAGGCGCTCTCGCTGGCCCGCCAGACCCGTCGCGTGGTTCGGCAAAACCTTGGCTGGGCCTTCTTCTACAACGTGGTCGCCATTCCCCTTGCGGCCACGGGCTTTGTCACGGCATGGATGGCCGGCATCGGCATGTCGGTGTCGTCGCTGCTGGTCGTGGCCAACGCCTGGCGCTTGCTGCGCGCCGGCAGAAACGGAGTCTAGGAATGGAAACCCTGTACCTGCTGGTGCCAATGAGCCTGGTCCTGGTCGTCGTCATTGCCGGCGCCTCTGGTGGGCCTTGCATGCCGGTCAGTACGACGATCTCGACAGGCCCGGAGAAGCCATCCTGCTGGACAACGACAAGCCTTGAACGAAGGCTGCCGACGTGCCATGAGGCGGCAAGTTCAGGGCCAACCTGCGCAACTTGATAAAGATCAACGCGGCAAGAGCACTGCTTACATACAGTCACAACGTCAATCGGTTTATTCTTTTTCTGTGGGGGTCTGAATGGATGTCTCAGCCGCGTCTTCACGCGTCGACACCTTCAATTACGGCGTCGTAAGGCAGTTCGCTGTCATGACGGTAGTCTGGGGGATTGTCGGCATGGCCGTCGGCGTGCTACTTGCAGCACAGCTGATCTGGCCGGATCTTAACTTCAACACGCCGTGGCTGTCGTTCGGCCGGCTGCGACCTCTGCACACCAATGCAGTGATTTTTGCGTTCGGCGGCAGCGCGCTGTTCGCGACGTCGTACTACGTGGTCCAGCGTACCTGCCAGGCCCGCCTGTTCTGCGGCCCGCTTGCCGCCTTTACGTTCTGGGGCTGGCAACTGGTGATCGTGGCGGCTGCCATCACGCTGCCGATGGGTATCACCAGCTCGAAGGAATACGCCGAACTGGAATGGCCGATCGACCTGCTGATCACGGCCGTCTGGGTCGCCTACGCTGTGGTCTTCTTCGGCACCATCGTCAAGCGCAAGACCCGGCATATCTACGTGGCCAACTGGTTCTTCGGCGCGTACATCCTGACCATTGCGATCCTGCATATCGTCAACAACATCGAGATGCCGGTGTCGATGTGGAAGTCGTATTCCGCGTATGCCGGCGTGCAGGATGCCATGATCCAGTGGTGGTACGGTCACAATGCCGTGGGTTTCTTCCTGACCACCAGCTTCCTGGGCATGATGTACTACTTCATCCCGAAGCAGGCGGAACGGCCCATCTATTCGTATCGCCTGTCGATCGTCCACTTCTGGGCGCTGAACTTCACGTACATGTGGGCGGGTCCGCACCACCTGCAGTACACCGCGCTGCCTGACTGGGCCCAGTCGCTCGGCATGGTGTTCTCGCTGATCCTGCTGGCACCGTCGTGGGGTGGCATGATCAACGGCATCATGACCCTGTCGGGTGCCTGGCACAAACTGCGCACCGACCCCATCCTGAAGTTCCTCGTGGTGGCGCTGTCGTTCTACGGCATGGCCACGTTCGAGGGCTCGATGATGTCGATCAAGACCGTCAACGCGCTGTCCCACTACACGGACTGGACCATCGGCCACGTGCACTCGGGCGCGCTGGGCTGGGTAGCGATGATCTCCATCGGCTCGCTCTACTACCTGATTCCGCGCCTGTTCGGCGAGAAGCAGATGTTCAGCGTGCGGCTGATCGAGTGGCATTTCTGGATCGCCACCATTGGCGTCGTGCTCTATATCGCCTCGATGTGGATCGCCGGCGTGATGGAAGGCCTGATGTGGCGCGCCACGCAGCCGGACGGCACGCTGACCTACGCGTTCGTTGAAGCGGTCAAGGCCAAGTACCCGTTCTACCTGATCCGACTGCTCGGCGGCATCTGCTTCCTGTCCGGCATGCTGCTGATGGCCTACAACGTCGCGAAAACCATCATCGGCAAGCGCGCGGTGGATGCACCGATCCCGGCCAGCATTCCTGCCTCTGCCCACTGATCCATCAGGATAGAAACGATGTCCGAGAAACAAAGCTTCTTTTCCCACGAAACGCTGGAGAAGAACATCGGCTGGTTGATCATTTGCACGATCCTGGTGGTCAGCATTGCCGGCCTGGTGCAGATCGTGCCGCTGTTCTTCCAGCACTCCACGACCAAGCCCGATGTCGGGATCACGCCGTACTCGCCGCTTCGGCTGATGGGCCGCGATATCTACATCCGCGAAGGCTGCGTCGGCTGCCACTCGCAGCAGGTTCGTACGCTGCAGGCGGAAACCGAGCGCTACGGCCATTACTCGACGGCGGGCGAATCGGTCTACGACCATCCGTTCCTGTGGGGCTCCAAGCGTACCGGTCCTGACCTCGCACGCGTCGGTGGCCGCTATTCCGATGATTGGCAGCGTATCCACCTGCGCAACCCGCGCGACGTGGTGCCGGAATCGGTGATGCCCTCCTACCCATGGCTTGAGAAGGCACAACTGCCGACCAACGATGTCCAGGCCCGCATGCGCGCACTGGTGCGATTGGGCGTGCCCTACACCGAGGCGGAGATCGCCAAGGCGCCGGAGGAACTCAAGAATAAATCCGAAGAGGACGCGCTGGTCGCTTACCTGCAAGGGCTGGGCACCAACCGCCGCAACGTACGTGTGGAAGCGGCCGCCGCCGCGCCTGCGAAGGAGTAAATCATGGCGATGCTGACTGCTTTTGCCACGATCGTGTCGATGGTCGTATTCCTGGGGATCTGCTGGTGGGCCTGGTCGAAGGGCCGGCAGGACGCCAACCAGGAGTCCGCCATGCTGCCGTTCGCACTGCCTGACGAGACCCCCACAACATCGAGCCGGAATATCTAGTCATGAGCGATTTCTTTTCCGATTTCTGGAGCTACTACATCGCTGCCATCGCGCTCGTCGGCATTGTCTGGTGCGTGTGGCTGCTTTTTCCCAACGCAAGGTCACCAAGGCCGTCAACGCGAGCGATGACACCGGCCATGTCTGGGACGGCGATCTGCGCGAGCTGAACAACCCGTTGCCACGCTGGTGGATGTGGATGTTCCTGCTCGCTTGCATCTTCGGCCTGGCCTATCTGGTCTTGTATCCGGGCCTGGGTTCCTACGCGGGCGTGCTGAAGGTTTCCACGCAGGGGGAACTCGCCGCCCATCAGCAGGCGCAGGAGAAGCTCCAGCACGAGGTCTACGCCAAGTACCTGAGCATGGACGTCAAGCAGGTGGCAGTGGACCCGCAGGCACGCGAGATCGGCCAGCGCCTGTTCCTGAACTACTGCGCGCAATGCCATGGCTCGGATGCACGCGGCAGCCGCGGCTTTCCCAACCTGACAGACCATGACTGGCTCTACGGTGGTGAGCCCGAGACGATCCAGCAGACCATCACCAAGGGCCGCAATGGCGTGATGCCATCGTTTGCCTCGACCATCGACGCAAGCTTGCCTCGGATGTCGCCCAGTATGTGCGGTCGCTGTCGGGCCTGTCGTTTGACCCGATCCGTGCGTCGCGTGGCGAGAGCACGTTCAAGTCCACCTGCGCGGCGTGCCACGGCGCCACCGGCAAGGGCAACCAGGCGCTCGGTGCACCGAACCTCTCAGATAACGTGTGGCTGTACGGCAGCTCGGAAGGCAGCATCGTCGAAGCCATCCTGAAGGGCCACAACAACCACATGCCGGCGCACGAGGAAATCCTGACTCCGGAGCGCATCCGCATGCTGACGGCTTACGTCTGGGGACTTTCCAATACCGGAGGGGCAGGGCAATGACCACTGACTCAGGCCCGGGGTGCGCAGTGCCGTCTGAGGAGGCGCGTCCATGAATGCCCCCGGGACAGAACCACTGGCCCGCACGGCCGGCCCGCAAGGGCCGGCGTCGTCGCCTGTTGAAACCTCCGACGAAACCCTCTACGAGGTTCGGCGCAAGATCTACCCGCGCTCGGTGACGGGCGCCTTCTCCAACTGGCGGGTCTGGATGGTGCTCCTGACCCAGCTCATTTACTACGGCACGCCCTGGCTGCAATGGAATGGCAGGCAGGCCGTGCTGTTCGACCTTGGCGCGCGCAAGTTCTATATCTTCGGCCTGGTGCTATGGCCGCAGGACGTCATCTACCTTGCTGTCCTGCTGGTGATCTCCGCGCTGTCGCTGTTCCTGTTCACAGCGCTTGCCGGTCGGCTCTTCTGCGGCTATGCGTGTCCGCAGACGGTCTACACCGAGATCTTCATGTGGATCGAGCGGCATGTCGAAGGCGACCGTTTTGCGCGAATCCGCCTGGACGGCGATCCATGGAGCGTGCGCAAGTTCCGGCTCAAGGCGACCAAGCACTTCCTGTGGGTCGTGGTGGCGCTATGGACGGGGTTCACGTTCATTGGATACTTTGCGCCGATCCGCGAACTGGGCGGTGAAGTTCTGAACTTCTCGCTGGGCCCGTGGCAGGCGTTCTGGATGCTCTTCTACGCCTTTGCGACCTGGGGCAACGCAGGCTTCATGCGCGAACAGGTTTGCAAGTACATGTGCCCGTATGCGCGATTCCAGAGCGTGATGGTCGACCGCGACACCTATGTGGTTACCTACGACGTCGGGCGTGGCGAGCCGCGCGGCAGCCGGTCGCGCAAGGTGGATCACTACCAGGCCGGGCTTGGCGACTGCGTTGACTGCAGCATCTGCGTGCAAGTGTGCCCGACCGGCATCGATATCCGCGAGGGGTTGCAGTATGAGTGCATCGGGTGTGGCGCGTGCATCGATGCTTGCAACCAAGTTATGGACAAGATGGCTTACCCGCGCGGGCTCATCCGCTATACGTCCGAGAACGCAATGCGCAAGGCGCTGTCGGCAGCGGCCGCGCGCAAGCGGCTGGTGCGGCCGCGGGTCTTCATCTACTCGGTCATCTGGCTGCTGCTCGCAGCGGGCTTTGTGGCCTCGCTCGCGCTGCGCACGCCGCTGAAGGTCGACATCATCCGTGATCGTGGCGCGCTGGGGCGCGAGGTGGAAGGGCGCTGGGTCGAGAACGTCTATCGCCTGCAGCTCATCAACACCACCGAAGCGCCGATGCGTATCAGCGTGCGTGCCGATAGCGACGATCTGAAGAACCTGACCGTTGAGTACGATCCGGACGCGCAGGCATTGGCGCCGACGTCGAACAAGCTCGTGCCAATCCGGATCCGCGTGCCGATCGACGATGCCGCGCAAGGTACGCACAAGATCAGCGTGACAGTGACCAGCGAAGGTGCGGGACAGGGTAGTGCGCAAATCAGGCAATCTACCAGTTTCATCGTGCCGCGCAATTTGTGATGCTAGTTGCGGCGCAGCGCAGTGGCGTTGTGCCGCACCGACCGGGAGCACCTCTGCGAGGTGCAGACGAAGGGGAGCAAGACGATGCAAGAAGGCAATCCGTGGTGGAAGGAACCGTGGCCGTGGCTGCTGATGAGCGGCCCGTTGCTGGCGATGGTGGCTTGTGGCGTGACCATCTGGCTGGCCTCCGCGAATCCTGACCGGCCGGTGGTCGACGGTGTCGCGCGCATGGGCTGGTGATCGAGAAGGTCGAGGGTGCCCAGGACGGTGCGAAGGCGCCGCAAGCGAGGCGGCCATGAGGCTGCGCTGGCTGATGTGGGTACTGTGGCCGGCGTTCCTGATGGCCGGGGTTGCCACGGCTACGGTGTTTTCCGTGGTGGATCCCCGCGACCTGAACTTCTTCGGTCAGCCGATCGAGGCCCCGCGCGAGGCGGTCTATACGATGGGGTTTCTGCTAGCCTGGGTGTTCTGCGCGTTGTCCAGCGGATTGACGCTGTACACCATGCCGACCAGGCTCAGCGATACGGACGAACTGGAATAAGAGGAAGACAAGAGAGAGGGCGGACCGCCTTGCCATGCAAGGCGGTCAGGCAGCCTCAGCAGGAGCGGCTGTAGACCTGCTTGATGCCTGCCATGTCGACGAGCTTCACATGGCGCTGGCGGATCTGGATCAGGCCGGCTTCGGCAAAGCGCGAGAACAGGCGGCTGACGGTTTCGAGCTTCAGCCCGAGATAGCTGCCGATTTCTTCGCGGCTCATGCGCATGACGAACTCGGTCGAGGAATAGCCCCGCGCGGACAGGCGCTCGGACAGGTTGATCAGGAACGCGGCAAGGCGCTCCTCGGCGCGCATCGAGCCGAGCGTGACGAGCATGATCTGGTCATGCGAGATTTCCTTGCCCATCAGCCGCAGGAACTGCTGCTGCAGCGACGGCAGGTCGGACGAAAGCGTTTGCAGGTCGGCCAGCCGAACGACGCATACTTCGGTATCTTCGAGGGCGGTGGCATCGGAAGCGTGCTGCATTTCGCCAAGACCGTCGAGGCCGACCACTTCGCCGGGCAGGTGGAAGCCGGTGATTTGCGAGCGGCCGTCTTCCGTGGTGACATGTGTCTTCAGCGTGCCAAAGCGAATGGCATAGACCGCAGTCAGCGGATCACCCATGCGGTACAGGGTCTCGCCCTTGTGGACGCGCACGCGCTCCTGCACCAGGGTGTCCATCTTCTGCAGGTCCTGCTGGTTCATGCCCACCGGCAGGCACAGTTGCCCCATGCTGCAAGTGGAGCAACGGGGCGACATCTCGGTGACGGGGATGGATGTTAGCAATTGGGATCTGCTTGTAATGGGCGGCGAGGGCGCAACGTATGCATTTTAGCGCGCGATGTGATGCGATAGGGAGTTGCAATTGACATTTGGTGTGCTCGTCAGTGTTTTCATGCTCGCCTTGCTCGGCGGCTTTCACTGCGCGGCCATGTGCGGCGGCGTGGCGCTGGCTGTCGAACAGCGCGCCGGCGGCATACCCGTTGCTGTGGTGCGGCGCCCACATAACTGGCTTGTAGGACTGCTGGTCATGCATGCCGGGCGTATTTCCACATACATGCTGCTGGGTGCGCTGCTGGGCGCGATGGGAGCGACGGCATGGCGCCAAGACTATCTGCCCGTGCAGCGCTGGCTGTTTGGGGCCGGGAGCGCCATGCTGCTGTTTTCGGGCTGGCGCCTGGTGTGCGGGCAGGCGTTCTCCATTGCGTGGCTGGAGCGGCTCGGGGCGCGCGTGGGCGTGATCCTTGCCGCCGCCGTTACCCGCATTGGCCGCAAGCCACCGCAGATCAGGGTGCTGCGCGGCGGACTGGCCCGGCGCTATGGCACGGGGCTGGCTTGGGGGCTGGTGCCCTGCGGCATGGTTTATGGTGCGCTGGCGCTCGCGCTGCTGGCGGGAAATGCGCCTTCTGGGGCACTTGTGATGGGAGCCTTCGGGCTCGGCACCTTGCCGAATCTGCTGGCACTGTCCAGTTTTCGGGGCTGCTGCGCGCGTGGTCGCGCCGGACGTGGGTCAGGATGGCGGCGGGGTTCGCTGTCATGGCGTTCGGTGCAATGGGGATCGGCCGGGCGGTGTTGCTGCCACATTCGCTGGCCGAGCACGGATTCTGCCTGGTATTCTGAAAGCCGCGCGATGCGTGGTGGTTGCAGGGGTGGCCGGGAATGCCATACAATCGCCTGCATTGCGGTATCGCGCGACGTGTTTCCGAGCGGCGCCTGGCGGCCCTTCCAAAAAAGGGGCGCGCCCGGGGTTTCGGGCAATGAGCCGACAATTCGGCGCCGAACCCTTCCGCAGTCCATCCGGTTCACAAGATCAGGTTCACAAGTCCGGCTGGCACTGCGACCGTGGTGCGGTCATTGCTGGCCCAGTTCCCGATATCAGTTTTTCTTGCGACCTAGGCGGACGTTCGCCGAAAGCCATGTCCGCCCGTGTGGGCGGGGCGTGTGCAAGAGGTTCGTGCACTGGTACTTGCCGGTGGCCGGACGATCTCCTGCCGGAACGACCCGGCGAATCGATGCAAAAGAAGGTGCACGGCCTCGAAGCGAAGCGCTCTCGGGTTTGCTGCGCGACGAGATGGCGGTGGCAATCGCACCGCTGAATCCACAATGTCCAGGGCTCCGGGTTCGTCCGGGAGCAGGTGCAAAGACAGGCTGCACACCCAACATGAATACTCAAGAGGCGAAAATCGTCCTCGAGACCGCGCTGATCTGTGCGCAGGAGCCGTTGCGCGTGAGCGATCTGCGCGCTGTTCGCCGAAGATGTCGGTGCGGATACCATCCGGGTCCTGCTGGATGAGCTGCGCCAGGTGGCGTCAGCGCGGCGTCGAACTTGTGGCGCTGGCCAGCGGGTGCGCTTCCAGAGCCGCCCCGAAATGCGGGAGTACCTGGATCGTCTCAATCCTGAGAAGCCGCCCAAGTATTCCCGGGCCGTCATGGAGACCCTGGCGATCATTGCGTACCGCCAGCCCGTGACGCGCGGCGACATCGAAGAGATCCGCGGCGTGACGGTCAGTACGGAGGTCATCAAGAAGCTGGAAGACCGTAGCTGGATCGAGGTGATCGGTCACCGTGACGTCCCCGGGCGGCCGGCGCTTTATGCGACCACCAAGGCGTTCCTGGATGACCTCGGCCTGCGCACGCTGGATGAACTGCCTCCGCTCGAGGATGCCCAAGCCCAGGTCCAGGCGGCGCTGCTCGACCAGCAGGCGATCGATTTTGAAGAGTTGGCCACTGCGCAGCCGGCAGTCGGCGACGAAGAGGCTTTCCCTGAGTCGGAGGCGGCACTGGCGGCCGACGAAACGGCGCTCGTTGCGCAAGGCGCTCCGGGTACCGGTGAAGAACCGGCAGACCAGGCCGGGGCCGTCGAGCAGGCCTCTGCCGACGCCATGCAAGTGGCGGACCTTGCGTCGGCCGTGACCGAGGCAAATGGCTTCCATGCCGAAAGCGCGCCGGACAACCAGGCCGGCAGCAACCCATCCGGCGACGACACTGCGCCGCCGCACGCGAGCGAGCACGATGAGCGCGTGCCCAACTGAACAATATGCAACATCCGATAGTGATACTTTGTCTGATTCCGTTGAACAAGATACCCGGGCAACCGGAGCATCGGCCGCCGAAGGCGCTGCAGAATCCGGATCAGGCGGCAATGCCGCGCCGCGCCGGAAGGGCCTGAGGCGAGGCTTGCGCAATCTGGTGGCTTCGCGTCGCCAGTCCGCGCAGGACCGCGATGCGGCCGCGCCGAGGGGGGCGAACCCGCCACGTCGGGCGAGGCAGGGGAGCACCAGGCTTCCGGCGAGGCCGGTGGACGTGCCGCGCCGCTCGGCCGG
>LRMT01000198.1 GCA_001725945.1 Cupriavidus sp. UYMMa02A
GAGTTCTTCAAGGACAAGGCGCAGGCAGTGTCAGCAAACCCGATATGCACCTTACGGAGGCTTATCTCGCAGCACTCCGAGGCTACCGGCGATGCTGGTATGCGACGCCTGCGCGAGATTGCCGCCGCCGTGCAGGACCGGTTCGTCGATCCGGCCAACGGCTGCATCGCCGAACTGCCACAGGGCACCGACGGCAACCGTATCGAGCCCGGCCATCAGTTCGAATGGTTTTCGCTGGTGGCGGGCAATCCGTCGCTGTTCGCGGGGTTGGCGCTGGCAGCATCCCTGCAGCGCGCCTTTGTGTTTGCGCAGGCGCACGGCGTGGTGCCAGGGACGTTCGGCGTCAGCGCGGCGCTCGATGCGGACGGTGCACTGCTCGACGGCACCGAGCGCATCTGGGCGCAGACGGAATTCGCGCGGGCACTGGCCGTGCAGGGCACGCCGGAATCGCTGGCGACGCTCGAGGCGCAGCTACGCCAGTACCGTGGCCGTTTCCTGCATGCCGGTGGCTGGCACGAATGCCTGGCGCCGTCGGGCGAAGTGGTACGTGCCGAAATGCCGTCCACGTCGCCGTACCACCTCGCCACGGCTTACGAGGCGCTGGCGGAACTGCTGGACTAGACGCCCGTCCAGCTGCTGGCGGCGCGCAGGTCGCTCTTCTGCAGCAAACGCAGCAGCGTCTCGGCCGGCTGGCTCAGCCGCCGCGCAGACAGCGAAATGAATTCGACCTCGGGCAGCGCCGGCAGCTTTTCCCAGTTGAGCGGCGGCGCCACGCCTTCGCCATACAGGTAGCGCGAGCGCACCGTCAACCCCAGTCCGCCTCGCGCGGCGGCAAGGCAACCGGAATGGCTGCTGCTGCTGCAAACCACCTGCCACTGGCAGCCGGCCTTGGCGAGCGTATCGAGCACGACCGAGCGCGTCACGCTGGGCTCGTGCACCAGGATCAGCGGCAGCGGTTGCGACAGGTCCACCAAGGTACCGGGACGCGCAAGCCATTCCAGCGAGCCGCGGAACAAGGGCACGCCGCGGCGGTCGCGGCCGGCGCTTGCCGAGCATCAGGTCGAGCGAGCCGGCGTCCATCAGTTCGTACAGCTTGCTGGTCATGGCGATGGTGATTTCCATCTCCACGTCCGGATGCGTATTGCGGAACGCCGAGAGCACGCCCGACAGCGGCCCCTGCGCGAGGTCTTCCGATGTGCCCAGCCTGACACGCCCGCGCAGCCGCGGCGCGGTGAACTGGGATTCCGCTCGCGCCAGCGCCTCCAGGATAAGGCGCGCATGCACCAGCAGGGCTTCGCCATCCGGTGTCATCGACAGTGAATGCGTGTCGCGCACGAACAGGCGGCGGCCAACGCTTTGTTCAAGGCGCCGGATATGGTCGCTGACGCTCGACTGCGACAGGCCGAGCTGGCGCCCCGCCTCGGTAAAGCTGCGCGCGGCCGCCACGGTGGCGAAGGTTTGGATCCAGACCGGGTTGAGCATGACCGTGATTGTCATCGGTAAATCCGATGGCAGTCAACACACGCAGCGGGGTTCCCGATCGGGTGGGTGCTGGCTATGATCGGTCTCATGGCTTGGCTGCCAGCGCATTGCAGCCGCAATTTCCGCGCTGGTCGCAAACCTTGCCAAGCAAACGCCACGCCCCATGAGCCAAGCTTTCACCCCCTCCCTCAAGGCCATGTTGTGGATCGTCGCTGCCGGTTTCTTCATGCAGACGCTCGATACCACCATCGTCAATACCGCGCTGCCGTCGATGGCACACAGCCTCGGGCGCAAGCCGCTGGAACTGCAACCCGTGGTGGTGGCTTATACGCTGACCATGGCGATGCTGACGCCGGCGTCAGGCTGGCTTGCGACCGCTTCGGCACGCGTCGCGTCTACTTCAGCGCGATTCTGATCTTCGTGCTCGGATCCTTGTTCTGCGCTGGCGCGCAGACGTTGCCGCAGCTCGTCGTGGCGCGGGTTCTGCAAGGTGTCGGCGGTTCCATGCTGCTGCCGATTGGCAGGCTGGCCGTGCTGCGCAATGTATCGGGCGAGCAGTACATCGCCGCGCTGGCATTTGTCTCCGTGGCCGGGCAGGTGGGGCCGATCTTCGGGCCGGTGCTGGGCGGCTGGCTCGTGCAGCACGTTTCCTGGCACTGGATCTTCCTGATCAACGTACCTGTCGGCGTGGTCGGGCTGCTGGCCGTACGCCGTTACCTGCCTGCCGGCGATACGGCTGGTGCGCCAGCGTTCGACTGGATCGGCTGCGGCCTGCTCTCGCTGTGCATGGTGGCGTTCTCGCTGGCGCTCGATGCACCGCTGCAGGAGAGTCACGCGGGCTGGAACGCAGGGCTTGCCGCAGTCAGCGTGGCGGCCGCGCTGCTGTATATCCCGCATGCGCGCCGCAGCCGAGCACCGCTGTTCCGGCTGGCGCTGTTCCGCGAGCCCAATTTCAGCGTCGGGCTGGCCGGCAACCTCGTGTGCCGGATTGGCTCGGGCGCGGTGCCGTTCCTGCTGCCGTTGCTGATGCAGCTCCAGCTCGGCTATTCGCCGTTTCACGCCGGGCTGATGCTGCTGCCTGCGGCGCTGGCGGGAGCCTTGTCGAAACGCTGGATCGTGCCGCTTGTCGGGCGCTTCGGCTACGACAACTTCCTGCTCGTGAACACCGCGCTGGTCGGCGCATCGATCGCCTCGTTCGCGGCAATGTCGCCCGGCTGGCCGCTGGCGCTGTCCATCCTGCAACTGGCGGTGTTCGGCGCGACCAATTCGATGCAGTTCGCGGCCATGAACAGCGTCACGCTCAAGGGCCTGAGCGTGGAGGACGCGGGCAGCGGCAACAGCCTGTTCTCGATGGTGCAGATGTTGGCCATCGGCCTTGGCGTGACAGTCGGTGGCGGGCTCGTGACGCTGTTCAGCGACAGGATCGGGGACACGGCCCCCGCTTACCGGCTGGCCTTCGTCGTGGTCGGCATGATCACGCTGCTGTCGGCGCTGGTATTCCGGCGGCTGGATGTGGGGGAACTTGGGAAGGCGCGGCGCAGAGCTTCGGCGCGAACGCCTTGAGTTGCGGCGGCGCGATCTGATCGTGGCGGCCGTCCGGCGGCCGCCACAGAGACTCAAGCCGCGTTAGTCTTGCGCCCCACGCTGCGAATCAACTGCGTGACACGCGTCTGGTACTGGTCGAAGTACTGGTTCGCCTGCTGCTGGGTTTCGACCGGCTGCACGACGGTACGCCCCTCGGCCTCGAGCTTGGCACGCACTTCGGGCTTGTTGAGCGCCTCGCCGATGGCCTTGCGCAGCACGGCCACGCGGTCAGCCGGCGTGCCCTGTCTGACGAAGTAGCCGCCGCTGATCATGTACTCGAAGTCGGGCACCGTGCGGCTTTGGGAAATCAGCGGGATATGCTTGACCGAGGCGGGAAGCGTCTTCGAGAAGCTGGTCAGCAGCTTCAGCCGGCCCTGCTGCTGCATGGCGTCGAAACTCGACTGGTAGGGCAGGATGGCGAAGTCGACTTCGCCGCCGGCCAGGCCTTGCAGCGCAGGTGCAGCGCCTTTATATGGCACGTGCAGGAAGGTCAGGCCGAGCCGCGCGCCAGCGCATCGCCCATCAGGTGGTAGATCGAGTCGATGCCGACCGTGGCGTAGGTCAGCGGCTTGGCCTTGTTCTGCTTCGCATAGTCGATGAACTTGTCGAGCGTATCGGCGGGGATGCCATTGCGGACCATCAGCACGATGTTCGCATCGCTGATCGGCGCGGCCAGCATGAAGTCCTGCGGCTTGTAGCGCGCGGCCGGATTGAGCAGCGGGGCCAGGAAGACTTCGTTGATCGAGCCGTGGAAGAAGGTGTAGCCATCGGCCGGCGCGGCCAGCACCTTGTTGGCGCCGATCAGGCCCGTGCCGCCGCCGTAGTTCTCGACGACCACCTGCTGCCTGACGCTCTTGCTGATCGATTCACCGAAGATGCGCGCGGACGTGTCGCTGGCGCCGCCGGCCGGGTAGGGCACGACGAGCGACAGGGGCTTGCTCGGGAAGGCTTCGGCTGCGAACGCCGGCAGGCCGGCGAGTGCGGCGCTGCCGGCGGCGAAGCCGGCGTACTGGAGGAAGCGGCGGCGGTTGATCGAATCCATGGTTGTCCCCGTTATTGGTGTTTCAGGCTGATTGTTCAAACCAGGTAGCTCTGCGCCAGGTGCGCCCAGAATGCGGCGCCGACAGGCAGGGCTTTGTCGTTGAAGTCGTACAGCGGGTTGTGGACCATGCAACCTCCGTCCTCGCCCAGGCCATTGCCAAGCCGTACGTATGCGCCGGGCCGGTGCTCGAGCATGTAGGCGAAATCTTCGCTGCCCATCACGGGCGCCGTTCCACGACGTTCCTCGCCGACCAGCCGGACGGCCGCTCGCGCGCGCGCTCGGTCTGCGCCGCGTGGTTGACGAGTACCGGATACTTGCGTTCGTACACGACCTCCGATTGCAGACCGAAGCTCTCGGCCTGCGCGGTCACGAATTGCTGGATGCGCGTTTCGACGAGCGTGCGGACCTTCGGGTCGAGCGTGCGCACGCCGATCTTGATCAGCGCGCTCTCCGGCACGACGTTGTAGGTGGCGCCGGCATGGATCGAGCCGACCGTGATTACCGCCGACTTGAGCGCGTCGATTTCTCGGCTGACGATCGATTGCAGGCCCAGCACGATGCTGGCTGCGCACTGCATGGGGTCGATGCCGTGATGCGGCATGGCGCCATGGGCGCCGCGCCCGCGCAGCGTGACGGTGGCGCGGTCGAACGAGGCCATCGCGGGCCCGGTGATGACGCCGATCTGGCCTACTGGCAGCCCAGGGGAATTGTGCAGCGCATAGACCTCGTCGCACGGGAAACGCTCGAACAGGCCGTCTTCCAGCATGCGCAGCGCGCCGCCTTCGTTCTCTTCGGCGGGCTGGAAGATGAGGTTCAGCGTGCCGTTGAAATCGGCTGACTCCGCCAGGAACGTGCCGCGCACAGCAGGATGGCGGTATGTCCGTCATGCCCGCACGCATGCATCTTGCCGGGGATGGTGCTCGCATAGTCCAGGCCGGTTTTTCCAGGATGGGCAGCGCATCCATGTCGGCACGGATGCCTAGTGCCCTGGCTCCCTGTCCTTTCCTCAGCGTGCCGACGACGCCGGTCGTGCCCAGGCCGCGATGGACCGCGTAACCCCACGCCGCCAGGCTTTCGGCGACGAGATCGCTGGTCTGGCGCTCTTCGAGGCCAGTTCGGGATGCGCGTGGATCTTCCGGCGGATCTCAACAAACTCCGGCGAGAGCGTCTCGATCGACTGGCGCAGGTCTGCAACGGTGGCGTGGGTCATGGGGATGCTGGAAGAGATCGAGCAGCTATTCTCCACGCGCCGGTCGCCCGCATCCATGACAACGATTGCGGCAAAACGTTGTATAAATTGCAACAATAGGAAATCAGCCAGCGAGACGAAACAGGGGAGGGATGATGGAAGATGTACTGGACCGGAAACGGGCGATGTGCCTGCTCCAGATCATCGAAACAGGCTCGGTGCGCGGTGCCGCCGATGTGCTCGAACTGGACCCGTCAGTGGTGAGCCGTGCCGTGGCGAAGCTGGAGCAGGACACGGGCCTGACACTGCTCGAGCGGCGCGGACGGGGCGTGGTGGCCACCGATGCAGGCCGGCTGCTGGCATTGTTTGCGCGGCGCCAGCAGGACCTGAACGATACCTTCGTGGCGGAGGTCAACAATCTGAAGAACGCGCAGCGCGGCCACGTGGAACTGGCCTTTGGCGAGGGCTTTATCGACCTGGTGCTCGAGCCGGTGCTGCAGGGCTTCCTGCACAAGCATCCCGATGTCACATACAACATCCGGGTAGCGGGCACGGAGGAAACGGTCCGTTGCATTCTCGAGGACCTGGCTCATATCGCCTTTGTTTTCCAGCCGCCGAACGACGTGCGGCTGCGCTCGCACTATTCACGAGTGGCGCCCATTCGGGTGCATGTGCACAAGGACCATCCGCTGGCGCGCAAGCGACGGCCGTTGACAACTGGCGGACCTGGCGCCGCATCAGGGCGCGTCGCTGACCGAATCGTTCGGCGTGCGCAAGCATATCGAGGCGGCCGAGCTGGAAGAGCACATCACGCTGAACCACATGCTGACGACCAACTCGTTCAAGGTGCTGTGGGAATTTGCCGCGATGGGGCTCGGCTACATCATGACGCCGCGCTCGGTGGCGTTGAAGGGCGCGCAGTTCAGGGAACTGGTGTCATTGCCGCTGGCCAATCCCATCCTGAACAACAGCCGAATCCACATCGTTACGCGGGCCGCCGGCCGCTTTCCCCGGTCGCGGACCGCATGCTGCGGCATGTGATGAAGGCCTTCCGCAAGTGTGAGATGGCAGTGCCCGATGCCGTCAGCGCACGGCGTGGGCATGGTGCCGCACGCTATTCGTTGACGCCGTGCTCGCGCAGCAGCCGCTCGCATTCGTCGAGCATGTCGTGCGCGAATGCGGACTGGTAGTTGGGATCGAGTGCTTCCATCATCTCGTGCGCGGCATACAGGCCCGCTTCGCGCGAGAGCGTGTCCGCAAGCTGGCGTGCGAACTGGTCGCTCAGTTCCGACAGCAGGCGGCGTTCGGACAGCGCGAGCTGCAGTTTCGAGCGCGACAACCATTCTCCGGCCAGCGTCGCGCCTTGCGCGTCGGTCAGCCATTTTCCGTGTTCGTAGTAGGCCGACAGGCGTTCGGCGGCCAGCGCGAACAACAAGGCCTTGCGGGTGTTGAAATCGATCTTCAGAAGCGGGGCGGCTTTCATATTCATGGTGATGACGACGGCGCGCTACGGTTGCGCCGTCTGCTGCGCGATGCGCGAGAAGGTAGCGTTGAGCCAGGCGCCGATCGCCGCGATCTCTTCCAGGCAGACCGAATGCGGCATGGCGTAGGTGTGCCATGCGACCGGAATGCGGCGTGCCTGCAGGAAATCGCGAGCCTGCTCGCCCAGTCGCAGCGACACGACGTCGTCCTGCGTGCCATGCGCGGCGAAGACCGGAATGGCGGCGTTCGCAGCCGAGGCTCGGCGGTCAGCAGGTCCGCGCGGGGATGTAGGTGGACAGCGCGATGATGCCCGCGAGCGCATCGGGATACGTGAGGGCAGTGGTGTAGGCAATCGCGCCGCCTTGCGAGAAGCCCGCAAGCACGATGTGGCTGGTCGCGATGCCGCGCGCATTCTCGCGCGCAATCAGCGCGCGGATGCGGTCGCGCGAGGCACGGATGCCCTGTTCATCTGCATGCCGGCTGGTTTCGCCAAGCGAATAGATGTCGTACCACGCCGGCATGACATAGCCGCCATTGCACGTGACGGGAATGGCCGGCGCGTGCGGGAAGATGAAGCGCACCCCGGGCGCTGCTTCAAGCCCGAGTTCCGGCACCACCGGCACGAAGTCATTGCCGTCGGCACCGAGCCCGTGCATCCAGATGACGCTGAAAGCGGGATTCGGCGCGGTCTCGATTTCGATCGCGGGCAGCAGTTCGTTCATGGGGGCACTCCAGTCTGATGAGCCAGGCGCCGGCTTGCGCGGCGGGCAGCGCGAGTATCGCACAGGTCGGCGCGACCCCATCCGTGTCGGCTGGTCTGAGGGTGCGAGTGCGGGGACTAAGGCTGAGCGCATCCGCAAACGCCCATACAAGCGTTTGCCATTTGCGGGCGCTATGCCACGCGGTGTCGCGCGCGTGTGTCAGTGCGCGTTGCGTGAGCGCCACGCATGGCCACGGGAGTGCCAGGCACTCAACCAATGGCCACGCGGCATATGCCTGCTTGCCGCCAGGCTAGGCGGCAGACGGCACGATCGGTACGGTGGTCAGTCCGGGCGCCACGCGCGGAGCTTGCACGTAGGTCTCGATGGAGGGCGGCGCCGCGCGGCGCTTGTCCACCACGTCCTCGACGCCCTTGGTAGCGACGTCTTCAAGGAACGCGACCATGTCGCGATAGTAGGCAACCTGCATCTGCGCCTCGAGCAGGCGCCGTTCGGCCTGGAACAACGTCAGCCTCATGTCTTGCAGTTCCCTTTCGGCGATCTTTTCCGGGGTCGGCGGACTGAACAAGTTTGCGAGCCAACGCATGGCATTACCTCCAGTGCTGATCAACAGCGAAGAATCAATGCTTTTGCCATGGGAACCAATATAGACAAGAAATCGGCAAAAGACTCTCAACCTGCTCATCCGTAGCGCCTCGCCCACAAGTATGATTGCCGCGCTCCGCAGACTCGGTTAGATTGTCCGGCCGCGATAGCCAGCACAGGCATTTCATGCTATCCGCGCATACGGGTACGCCAAACCGGCGTGCCGCCGCGCGCCGTCGAGGCGTTGGTTTCCTGCACTATTGGCGACTCTTGGTGCCTTGCGCGTGCTGCGCCAGCATGAACGCGATGATCGGCGCCCAGAACGTTTCGATGTACTCGGGCAGTATGGCCGCGTCATGCGGCATGCCATCAAACACGACCAGCTCATGAAGGCGCGATGCGGCCTGCGCCAGGCGCTCGGCATGGGCCAGCGGCAGGACTTCATCATTGCGGCTGTGCAGAACCAGCAGAGGAAGGTCCAGCCGGCGCATGCGCGCCGCGTTGTCCCAGGGATCGGGCAGCAGCCAGGCCAGCCGCGCAGGGACCCGGCCAGTCTGGACCGCCGCCGCGCGCGCGGAACTGAAGCCGGATCCGATGATCATTCCGTCCGGTACTGGCCTGAGTTCCCGTGCCACGTCCAGCAATACGCCGGAACCGAGCGAGTGCCCAAGCACGTAACGCCGCGTTGCGTCCGGCGTGGCAGCAAGAAACACCTGGTAGGCCGCGCGTGCGTCTTCACGCAAACGCCGTACCGAAGGACGTCCGTTGCTTGCGCCATAGCCGCTGTAATCGAACACGAAGGTGCTGATGCCCGCATGCGACAGCATGGCCTGCACCGGCGCCCAGTCGGGCAGGCATTCGTCATCGCCGTGGTACACGATCAGTGCAGGCGCCGGCATGCTGGCCGCGGGCGCGTACGCGGCATGGAGCACGCGGTTGCCGCTTCGGAAGGTGCTGTGGCGCAGTGAAGCTTCCGGCTCATCGGTACCTGGCGGGCTGGCCCGCGTGACAAAGGCCTCGCGTTCGAGTGCACGGAACAGCAGATGGCGGGCAAGCCCGGCAACCACGGCGATACCGGCCGTGCCGGCCAGCCAACGGGGGGATCGGGCGTCGGGATGAGGCAGCATGAGCGTGTGCGCGAGTTGACTTCAAGGCTAGCAGGTGCCGTGCAATTCGCACAGTCGGAAATGGCGGGTGGGGCGATATCACGGCGGGGCTCTTACGCGCACACCCGGCAAGTGCAATTTTCCATGTAAATCATGGGGTTGCGCCTGTTCGGCCAGTGACTATCAGCTTCATAGAAAACTTTTTCCTTGACTCTCTATCTAGTGGTAGATAGTATTCTCGTCATGGAAGCGCTGCTCCACCGGCAAAGAAGGGAAACCGGTTCTGCAACGGGACCACAGCAACACCGTGAAGACGGTCTTTTTTTTTAGATCAAGTCATCTATCTACCAGTAGATATGAGATCGAAAAGAGACCCCGCAATGAACCGAATACCGCGGCGCCTCAGCGACGTCGCCAGCCAAGGAGCTCATCATGAATACCAAGTTCGCCAAGACCGTGATTACCGCAGCAACCCTTGCCGCCGCGCTCGCCAGTGGCCTGGCGCAAGCGGCTGGCCCGCGCGACAGCAGCTTTGCCGGTGACAAGTACGGCTACAGCTTCCGCGTCGGCAAGACCGATGCCTTTACCGACGGTGCGAAGACCGGCAAGTTCGACCCGTACACCGAAGGCGCACGCGTTGGCAAGACCGACCCGTACACCGACGGTGCCCGCACGGTAGCCGGTCTGGATACGCGTGGCGTGTCGCAATCGCCGGCGCGCACCGTTGATCCGTACACCGACGGCGCCAAGATCGGCAAGTACGACCCGTACACCGACGGTGCCCG
>LRMT01000199.1 GCA_001725945.1 Cupriavidus sp. UYMMa02A
GCACCAACGACGACCATCGGGGCGCCGGTCGAACACCTGGACCTCGCCACCGTGATTGCCGTGTCGCAAGCTGTGTCCGGCGAGATCGTCCTGGACAAATTACTCGACACACTCATGCGCACCGCGATTGAACAGGCCGGCGCGGAACGGGGACTGCTGATCCTGCCCCGAGGGTCCGAGCAGCGCATCGCAGCAGAGGCTACGACCGGTGGCGATATTGTCACGGTGCAGCTCCGCGACGAGAGCGTGACTGCGACTGCGCTGCCGGCATCGGTGCTCCACTATGTCCTGCGCACCCGCGAGAGCATCATTCTCGACAATGCCGCGACACAGAAGCCATTTTCCGACGATCCGTACACTCTGCAGCATCATGCCCGTTCCATTCTCTGCCTGCCATTGATTACGCAGGCCAAGCTCGTCGGTGTGCTCTACCTCGAGAACAACCTCGCGCCACGCGTCTTCGTGCCAGGCCGCACCACCGTGCTGAAGATGCTCGCCTCGCAGGCCGCGACCGCGCTGGAGATGACTTGTTTGTACCGGGATCTCGCGGAACGCGAAGCGAAGATCCAGCGCTTGGTCGAGGCCAACATCATCGGGATCTGCATCTGGCACCTGGACGGCCGAATCCTCGAGGCCAATGACGCGTTCCTCCGCATGCTGGGCTACGACCGCGAGGACCTCGCCTCGGCCCCCTTGCGCTGGACGGACCTGACGCCCCCGGACTGGCGCGAGCGTGACGCACCGTTGCTCCAGGATCTCCGGATCAGCGGGACCTTGCCGCCGTTCGAAAAAGAGTTCTTCCGCAAGGTGGAAGCCGCGTGCTCGTCCTGCTAGGGTGCGCGACATTCGAAGAGGGTGGGGACCAAGTTGTCTCCTACATACTTGATCTAACCGAGCGCAAGCGCGCCGAGGAGGCGCTGCACCAGGCACAGGCCGAACTGGCACACGTTACCCGCGTGACGACATTGAACGCGCTGACCGCCTCGATCGCTCACGAGGTCAACCAGCCGTTGGCCGCCATCGTCACCAACGCCAATGCGGGCCTGCGCTGGCTCGCTCGCCAGCCGCCCGATCTCGCCGAGGTGCGAGAGACGTTGGGGCGCATCGTTCAGGATGGCCATCGGGCTGGCGCAGTGATTGGAGGCATGCGTGCGCTGCTTAAGAAGACGGCCGCCGTCACGGCGCGCCTTGACATGAACACCCTTATCGAAGACACGATTGCCCTCATCCAGGGAGAGGTAGGCCGCCATCATGTCCTGCTCCGGACGGAGCTGGCGCCTGACCTGCCGCCGGTGGTGGGTGACCGGGTGCAGTTGCAGCAGGTGCTCCTAAACCTGATGATGAATAGCATCGAGGCAATGAAAGAGGTGGCAGAGCGGCCGCGGGAACTGCTGATTCGGTCGCGCCTCGACGCATCGGGGGCTGTGCTGGTTGCCGTTCAGGATGCCGGCATCGGGCTGGAGTCGCAAGATCTGGAGCGGGTTTTCCAGACCTTCTTCACTACCAAGGCGGAGGGTCTGGGCATGGGCCTGGCGATCTGCCGGTTGATCGTCGAGGCACATGGAGGGCGGCTGTGGGCGAACCCCAATGTGCCTTGCGGGGCCGTGTTTCAGTTCACCCTGCCGCCTCAGGACTAGACGCCTCCCGCCGACCGCGGGAGGCTACAGGGACTCAATGCGGCGCCTCGCAAATGCCGAGTTGCTGTGCCATCAATACAAGCTCGGCAAAGGTGCGCGCCTTCATCTTGCGCATGGCCTGGCCGCGATGAATTTTCACGGTAACCTCGCTGATACTCAGCTCGCCGGCGATCTGCTTGTTCAGCAGACCCGCTGCCGCCATGCGCATGACCTCGGCCTCGCGCGGCGTCAGGCTCTGATAGCTGGCTCGCAGTTCATCCAGCTTACGCATGCCATGGCGGCGATGCTGATCCTTTTGCAAGGCGGCCGCCACGGCATCGAGCAGGTCCTGCTCACGGAATGGCTTCGCCAAAAAATCCTCAGCACCAGCCTTCATAGCGGCAACGGTCATGGGGATGTCGCCGTAACCAGTCATAAAAATGATTGGGACCTGGATGCCCATTTGGGACAGCCGAGTCTGCAGGTCCAGGCCACTCTGCCCGCGGAGCCTGACATCGAGCAGTAGGCAAGTGGGCGCGTCCGGGAACGCGAATGCTAGCAGTTCGGCAGCGGATGCGAACAGTGCGACGCGCATCCCGACTGATCGGAAGAGGTTCTCCACGCGCCGCGAAGCATCGCGTCGTCATC
>LRMT01000200.1 GCA_001725945.1 Cupriavidus sp. UYMMa02A
GGTCGACCGCTTGTTTCTCCCCTCTCCCGCTTGCGGGAGAGGGGCCGGGGGAGAGGGCAGGCGCTGGCATAGCGAGGCGTTTCACTTTGTCGATATGCTGGCCCTCTCCCCAACCCTCTCCCGCAAGCGGGAGAGGGAGCACACAATCGGTTGCGGAGAGCTTTGAGCTTTATCCCCCGATATACGCCTTGCGAATGCCCTCATCCTTCAGCAGCGAATCGCGGTCCCCCTCCATCACGATGCGCCCGCTCTCGATCACATATGCCCGATGCGCGATCCCCAGCGCCGCATACGCGTTCTGCTCGGCCAGCAGCACCGTGGTCCCCGCGCGGTTGATACGCTGGATGATCTCGAACATCTGCTTGACCACCAGCGGCGCCAGGCCCAGCGAAGGCTCGTCGAGCAGCAGTGCGCGCGGGCGGCTCATCAGCGCGCGGCCGAGCGCCACCATCTGCTGCTGTCCGCCGGACAGCGACCCGGCAGCGTCGTTCTTCTTCTGGCGCAGGATGGGGAACATCTCGTACACCTCTTCCAGGGTCTTGCGCATGCCGGCCGAGTCGCGCCGGTGCACGTAGGCGCCCAGCGTCAGGTTCTTCTCCACGCTCATGGCGGGAAACAATTTGCGGCCCTCCGGGCAATGCACGAGTCCCGCCTGCACGATCTGCGAAGGTCTCATGCCCGACAGCTCGCGTCCATCGAAGCGCATGCTGCCGCCGCTGATGCGATGGATCGCGCTCATCGCCAGGAAGATGGAACTCTTGCCGGCGCATTGGCGCCGAGCAGCACCACCAGTTCGCCCGCGCCGGCGTGCAGGGTGATGTTGTCCAGGGCACGGAAGCTGCCGTACGACAGCGAGACGCGTTCAAGCTGCAACATGGTCGGCTCCCAGGTAGGCCTCGATGACATGCGGATCCTGCTGGATCTGCGCGGGCGTGCCTTCGGCGATCTTCTCGCCGTAGTTCAGCACCATGATCTTGTCGGCCAGGCGCATGATCATGTCCATCTTGTGTTCGATCAGGCAGACCGTCTTGCCGTGGCGGACCATCTTGCGGATCAGCTCCGCGAGGCCCACGGTTTCCTCCGGGTTGACGCCGCCCGCGGGCTCATCGAGCAGCAGCAGTTCGGGGTCCGTGGCCAGCGCCAGTGCGAACGCCACGCGCTTGCGCGCTTCCTGCGTGATGTCGGCGGCAATCTCATGCGCCAGGTGCGTGAGGCCGACGAAGTCGAGCGCGGCTTCGGCCTTGTCGCGGCAAAGCCGTTCTTCCTCGCGCAGGCGCCGCGTGTTGAACAGCACGTCGCCGAGTCCCGAGCGCGTGCGCAGGCGATGGCCGACGATCAGGTTGTCCAGCACCGTGGCGCGGTCGAACAGCGCGGTGGCCTGGAACGTGCGCGCCACGCCGAGCCGCGCAATCTGGTCGGCGCGCAGGCCGGCCACATCCTGCCCCTTGAACAGGACCTGGCCCGAGCTCGCGCATGGGTGCCGGCGATCAGGTTGAAGAAACGTGGTCTTGCCGGCGCCGTTGGGGCCGATGATGGCGTTGATGTGTCCCTGCTCGAAGGACACGGAGACATCGTTGACCGCAGTCAGGCCGCCAAACTTCTTGGTCAGGTTGCGGATCTCAAGCATGGTCGGCTCCGGCGCGGGTGGATACAGGGGCGGCTGCGGGGGCAGTGGCGGGCTGGCGGTTGCCGCGGCGCGCGGCGGCGGCCTTGCGCGCCTGCTTCTTCAGCCAGGAGCCGACGATGCCGTCGGGGAAGAAGATGATCAGCAGGATCAGCACCGGCCCGAACACCAGCATGCGGTAGTCCTGCAGGAACTGCAGCGTCTGCGTGACCCACGGCACCAGCACGGCGCCGAGCAGCGGCCCGAACAACGTGCCGGTGCCGCCGACCAGCATCGCCATCACCATGTCGAAGGTCAGGTCGGTGCGCGCGATGTCGGGGCCGAGAAAGCGCACCTGGCCCGCGTAGAGCGCGCCGGCAAAGCCTGCGTAAGCGACCGACAGCACGAACGACAGCATCTTGGTGCGCCTCAGGTTGATGCCGAGCGCCTCGGCCAGCGCGTCGCTGTTGCGCACGGCCATGAAGCTGCGGCCCAGCAGCGAGGTGACGATGCGGTGCATCAGGAAGGTCCCGACCGCCAGGAAGGCCAGCACCAGGTAGTACTGCGCCGGCACGCTGTCGAAGGTGACGGGGCCGATCGCCGCCGGCACCGGAATGCCGATCAGGCCCACGGTGCCGTGGGTCAGGCTTTCCCACTTCTCGATCAGCAGATAGATGATGTAGCCGATGCACATCGTGAAGATCGAGAAGTAGTGTCCCTTCAACCGCAGCGACACCAGTCCCACGAAGTAGCCGACCACCATGCAGACCACGCCCGACAGCGCGAAGGCCAGCCAGAACGGCACCTGGTGGTCCACGGTCAGGATGCCCAGCGTGTACGCGCCGATCGCCATGAAGCCGCCATGCGCGAGGTTGAGCTGGCCCGTGTAGCCCGTGATGAGGTTGAGCCCGAGCGTAGCGATGGCGTAGATGAACGCCAGCGTCATCACGGTCAGGTAGTAGCTGTTGGGAGTGATCAGCGGAAACGCGATCGCCAGCGCCAGCAGCAGGATCCAGCCGGTCTTTCCTTGCAGTGCTTTGAACATGCCGTACTCCTCAGGCCGCCTTGCCGGCGAACAGGCCTTGCGGCCGGATCGACAGGATCACCACCAGCAGCACGAACGCGATGATGTCCTTGTAGTCGGTGGAAACGTAGAAGCCGCCGAAGCTCTCGGCCATGCCGATGATCAGGCCACCGGCAATCGCGCCGGGGATGCTGCCCATGCCGCCGAGAATGATGATGACGAAGGCCTTGGTGATGACCAGGTTGCCCATGCTCGGGTAGACCAGGTTGATCGGCGCGTAGAGCGTGGCGGCGATGGCCGCCAGCGCGCCTGAGATGGCGAATACCAGCAGCGTCACGCGCGTGGCGTCGATGCCCACCAGCGCGGCGCCTTCGCGGTTCTGCGCCATCGCCATGATGGTGGCGCCGGTCATGGTGCGCGTGAGGAACAGGTGCAGCAGCACCATCAGCGCGAACGCGGCGACGATGATCAGCAGGCGCTGCAGCGGCGCGGTCAGGCCGAACAGGTCGACCACCTGGCCGTAGGGCGTCGGCATGCGGTGGAAGTCCGCGCCCCACAGCGCCTGTGCGCCGGCCTCCAGGAACAGCAGGATGCCGATGGCCGCGATCATGTCGTGCAGCTCCGGCGCGTTGCGCAGCGGATGGAACACCAGCCGGTCGGCCAGCATCGACAGCATCGCGACGGCAACGGCCGCACCCACCATCGCCAGCCAGTAGTTCACGCCGAACGACGTCATCAGGAAGTACGAGACATAGGCGCCGGCCATGTAGAACGCGCCGTGCGCGAAGTTCGGCACGTGCAGGATGCCGTAGACCAGCGTCAGGCCAAGGGCCACCAGGCTGTACACGCCGCCCAGCGTCAGGCCATTCAGGATCTGTTGAAGGAACAATGCCACAGGCTCACCTCGTGCGGTTCACGAAACAGGGCACGCGCCGGCAGCAGCGGGCGCGCGGGCTCATGGCAGCAGCCGGAAGGCCGCCGCGCATGCGGATGCGGAAATCAGTCGAGGGTTTGGGCCGCGGCAAGCGGTGCCGGGGCCGGGTCGGCGTTGTGCTCGCGGACTGTTGCGTACGTCTGGTATTGCATGGTTTGTCTCCTATGCGATGCGGTCTGCGCTGTTGCGCCGCGTTGCCGGTCATGGCCGGCGACGCCGTTGCGTGGAAGGGGGACGATTCCCGCACGGTCGTTCGTTTTCATCGACTTTTGCATAGGGCGGAAGGCACAGTCAAGGAAACCGGTTCAGTATTCCGCACAGCGAAATAGCGGCGCCATGCTGGGCCAACAACGCGCGTGCAGGCTAGAGGAAATCCCTGACGGGTGCGCTCCACGCGCCATCCATGGCACCTATGACCCCTATGTATTCGCTACATAGCCGGTGTGGCGGCTCAGGGAACTGGTATCTAGTCAGGCAGGACAACGTTCAGGCCCGCATGAAGCGCTCGATTTCCATCCCGGCACCGCCGCCCGACGCCGCCCATGTCATGCCCGCCATGCCTTGCGGTACCGCAGAGCCGGCCGAAGACCGCAATTTCGTCACCGCGCTCGCGCGCGGCATGGAATTGCTGCGCGCGTTCGGGCCGCATGATGACTTCCTTGGCAATGCCGAGTTGTCCCGCCGCACCGGCATTCCTCGTCCGACCGTGTCGCGCCTGACCTATACGCTGGCTTCGCTGGGCTACCTGACCTACATCGAGTCGATGGAGAAGTACCGGCTGGGGCAGGGCGCAATGGTGCTGGGGCATCGCTATATCTCCGGCGCGGGCATCCGCGAGATCGCGCAGCCGCTGATGCAGTCGCTCGCGTTCGCGACCGACTGCACCGTCGCGCTGGCCATGCCCGACCGCCATGCGATGGTCTACCTGGAATCGTGCCAGCCGCGCGGTGCGCTGGTGATCGGCTCGCGCCGGCGCGCGGCTGCCGATGGCCACCTCGGCCATGGGGCGCGCCTGGCTCGCGGGGCTGGACAGCG
>LRMT01000201.1 GCA_001725945.1 Cupriavidus sp. UYMMa02A
GGTTACCGAGATCTTCGGCATCATCGAGAGGCTCAATCGTGAGCGTGCGATGACGGTGCTGCTGGTCGAGCAGAACGCAAGCGTGGCATTGGAAATTGCCCATTTCGGTTATGTATTGGAGCTTGGCCGGCGTGGTGAGCCGCTCCAGCCGCTGCAGCGGCGGTTCGCGTTCATCGAGCAGCACCAGCACGCTCAGCCTTCGGCGCCGATGCGCGCCAGCGAACGGCTCGCCTTCCAGGCCGCAGCGCCGGCGTGCCGAAGCCAAGCACGTCGCGCTGCATTTCCACGGTCTGCACGCGCGTCAGCACCGGCACGCCCGGATCGGGTTGCCCCAGCACCAGCGCCAGGTGCAGCGCATCGACCGGCACGTCGTGGTAGGCGTGCACGGTGAAGCGGCCATAGGGTGTGGCCAGTTCGGTCGTGTGCGAGCGGCGCAGCGCGCCTTCGTCCAACAGCCGATGGTGGATAAGCCCGCTGATCGATACCGCGGGCAGGCCGTGGCGCTGCGCGAACGCGAGCAGCCGGGCCGCGCAGCAGGTCGCCGTCATCGTCGAGCAGCACCACATCGCCGGACGCCACACACCCGGCCAGCGACGCAGGTCGGAGCAGGCTTCGGCAACGCCGCGCGGCGCAGCACGCCATCAGGCTGCGCCACCACCGGAAAGATGTGGCCGGGCTGGACCAGGTCCGCCGGCTGTGCGAGCCGCGCCGCGGCCACGCGCAGCGTCAGCGCGCGATCCGCGGCGGAGATGCCGGTGCTGACGCCGCTGGCGGCTTCGATCGACACGGTGTAGCGCTCGCGCTGGCGATTGTTCGCGGCCATGGGCGGCAGCTGCAGCCGCTGGCGGCGCGCCTCGGTGATCGCCATGCAGACCAGACCGCGGGCCTCGGCGGCCATGAAGTTGACGTCGCCCTCGGTGGCGCGCTCGGCGGCAACCAGTACGCAGCCATGGGCCTCGTCGGTTTCGTCTTCGAGCACCACCACGCGCTGCCCCGCAGCCAGCGCCGCGAGCACGTCCTTCATCGGCGGCAGCACGGTGACGGCGCTCATGCTGCCTCCTGCGTGCCGCTGGCGGCGAAGGCCTGCCGCAACGATGTGGCGGCCGCATCGAGCGCATGGCTCGCGGCATCGATCACGCCCTGCATGCTGGCAAAGCCGTGGAACTGGCCGGGCCAGCGGCGTACGGTTGCCGTGTTGCCCGCGCGCTGCAGCGCTTCGCCATACGCTTCGCCCTGGTCGCGCAGCGGATCGAATTCCGCCGTGATGATGGTGGCGGGCGGCAGTCCGTGCAGCTCGCGCTGGTGCAAGGGGCTGGCGCGCACGTCGGCGGCATCGGCCGGATTGGCCAGGTACTGGGCGCGATACCAGTCCAGCTCGCGCGTACTGAGGAAGTAGCCGTCGGCACAGGCGCGGTAGCTGGCGCTGTCGGCGGCGGCGTCGCTGCAGTCCAGGTAAGGGTAGAGCAGCAGCTGGTGCTTCAGCGCAATACCGCTGCCACGCAGTTGCTGGCAGGCCACCGCGGCAAGGTTGCCGCCGGCGCTGTCGCCGGCCACCGCCAGCCGGGCCGGGTCTGCACCCAGCTCGCGGCAGCATGCGCGCCGCCAGCG
>LRMT01000202.1 GCA_001725945.1 Cupriavidus sp. UYMMa02A
TCGCCGCTCAGGCCGGTGGCTCGGGTTATCCCTGCCAGCGTGCGGCGCCAATCGCGGCGGCAAGGGCCTTGCCCAGCGAGCCGGTGGCGAGGTGCCCGCCATCGACCCATACCAGCGCGCGCCAGGGCGGCCCGCAAGCGCCGTGCGTGGCGGGACGGCACACCGCATCGGCCCGTCCATGCAGCAGCGTGACCGGCAGCCCATGGGCAAGATGTGCGGCTCGGGCATGCGCGCGGCCATGAGCGTCTATGACGGCCTGGTGGCCGGCTCGTTCGACATCGCCATTGCCGGCGGCATGGAAAGCATGACCAACGCGCCGTACCTGGTCCCGAAGGGCCGCGGCGGCTACCGCATTGGCCACGGCATGATTTACGACCACATGATGCTGGACGGCCTCGAAGACGCATACGACAAGGGCCGCGCCATGGGCACCTTCGGCGAGGACTGCGCTGCGAAGTACGGCTTCACGCGCGAACAGCAGGACGCCTTCGCGATCGAAAGCGTGCAGCGCGCGCAGCAGGCCACCGAGGCCGGCGACTTCCGCTGGGAGATCGCCCCGGTCACCGTGTCGGGCAAGGGCGGCGACACGGTCATCGACACCGACGAAGGCCCGCGCCGCATCAAGACCGACAAGATCCCGTCGCTGAAGCCCGCATTCGCAAAGGACGGCACCATCACGGCGGCATCGTCGTCGTCGATCAACGACGGCGCGTCGGCGCTGGTGATGATGCGTGAATCCACCGCGAAGAAGCTCGGCCTGCAGCCGATTGCGCGCATGCTCGGCCACACCACGCACGCGCAGGCACCGGCTGGTTCACCACCGCGCCGATCGAGGCCATGGCCAAGCTGTACCGCAAGCTCGACTGGACCACCGACAGCATCGACCTGTTCGAGATCAACGAGGCCTTCGCCGTGGTGCCGATGGCTGCCATGCACGACCTGAAGATCCCGCGCGAGAAGGTGAACATCCACGGTGGCGCTTGCGCACTGGGCCACCCGATCGGCGCTTCGGGCGCACGCATCATGACCACGCTGATCGGCGCGCTGCGCAAGACGGGTGGCAAGCGTGGCGTGGCGAGCTTGTGCATTGGCGGGGGGGAAGCGACGGCGGTGGGTATCGAGATCGTGTAGGACCTTCGATCCCACCGGTTTGCTCCCCTCTCCCGCAAGCGGGAGAGGGCGGGGAGGAGGCAGGCGCATGCCACGCAAGACACGCTTCACTTCGTTGTGGCGCCCACCCTCTCCCCAACCCCTCTCCCGGAGGGAGAGGGGAGTCAAGACAGAGGTAGTTGCTGAACCAGCGAGTACCCAAACCAAGGAGCCCACCCTTGCCAACCGCACTCATCCTCGGTGCCTCGCGCGGCATCGGTCTTGAATTCGTACGCCAGTACCGCGCCGACGGCTGGCGCGTCATCGCGGCGGCGCACGCCGAAGCGTCGGGGCGCTCAAGGCGCTCGGTGCCGAAGCCCATCAGGCCGACCTGACCGACCCCGGTGCCGTCGCCGGCCTCGGCTGGAAGCTCGACGGCGAGTCGCTGGATGTTGCCATCTACAACGCCGGCGTGCTCGGTCCGCGCACCGAAGGCGCGCAACCGGTCACGCGCGAGGACTTCGACCGTGTGATGCATGTGAACGTGCTCGGCCCGATGATGGTGCTGCCGCTGGTGCTGCCTTATGTCGAGACCGGGCACGGTGGCCACGGCGGTGTGCTGGCCGTGCTGTCGTCGCGCATGGGCAGCATCGGCTCCATGGACAGCAACGGCAGCTGGCTGTACCGCGTCAGCAAGGCCGGCGTCAATGCGGCGCTCAAATCGGTGGCGCTCGACGCGCGCCATGCCACCTGCGTGGCGCTGCATCCGGGCTGGGTGCAGACCGACATGGGCGGCAAGGGCGCGGATATCACGCCGCAGCAGAGCGTGAAGGGGTTGCGCCAGGTGCTGGCCGGCGTCAAGCATCGCGACAACGGCAGCTTCTTCAACCACGACGGCACCCCCATCCCCTGGTAAGCGCGGGCCCGCACCCACCTCAAACAGAAACGACATGCTGCTGACATCCGAACAGGAAATGATCCGCGACGCCGTGCGCCAGTTCGCGCAGGAGGTGATCGCGCCGCAGGCCGCGCAGTGGGATCGCGACAAGGTCTTCCCCAAGGACATGCACCGTGAGCTGGCCGGGCTCGGCGCCTACGGCGTGGCCGTGCCGGAGGCATACGGCGGCGCAGGGCTGGATTACCTGTCGCTTGCGCTGATCCTGGAAGAGATCGCCGCGGGCGATGGCGGTACTTCGACCGTCATCAGCGTCAACAACTGCCCCGTGTGCAGCATGCTGATGGCGTTCGCCAGCGAGCCACAGAAGCAGCAGTGCTGGTGCCGCTCGCGCGCGGCGAAATGCTGGGCGCGTTCTGCCTGACCGAGCCGCATGTGGGATCGGATGCTTCGGCATTGCGTACCACCGCCGTTCGTGATGGCGACCACTACGTGCTCAACGGGGTCAAGCAGTTCATCACCAGCGGCCAGAATGCCGACGTGGCCATCGTCATGGCCGTGACCGACAAGGCTGCAGGCAAGCGCGGCATCAGCGCGTTCCTGGTGCCGACCGCCACGCCCGGCTACATCGTGGCGCGCCTCGAGGACAAGCTCGGCCAGCATTCATCGGATACCGCGCAAATCCTGTTCGAGGATTGCCGCGTTCCGGCCGCCAACATGCTTGGCGACGAAGGCGCGGGCTACAAGATGGCGCTGTCGGGGTTGGAAGGCGGCCGCATCGGCATTGCCTCGCAGAGCATCGGCATGGCGCGCGCGGCGTCGAGGCGGCGCTGGCCTATGCCAAGGAGCGCGAGAGCTTCGGCCTGCCGCTGTTCCAGCACCAGGCCGTGCAGTTCCGCCTGGCGGAGATGGCCACGCGCATCGACGTGGCGCGCCAGATGGTGTGGCACGCCGCGTCGCTCAAGGATGCCGGCCGGCCCTGCCTGAAGGAAGCCGCCATGGCCAAGCTCTTTGCCAGCGAGATGGCGGAGAAGGTCTGTTCCGACGCCATTCAGGTGTTCGGCGGCTACGGCTATGTCAGCGACTTCCCGGTCGAGCGCATCTACCGCGACGTGCGCGTCTGCCAGATCTACGAAGGCACCAGCGACATCCAGAAGATCCTGATCGCGCGAGCGCTGGCGTAGCCGTGGCGCGCCGACGCGCGTACCATGGGGCGTGGGAAGCACGGCATGGCGTCCTGGATGCTTCCCGCAGCCAACCGATCATCCACCACGACTGAGGGCCCCTGCACATGACCGCAGCGATCGACTTCTACTTTGATTTTTCGTCGCCGTATGGCTATTTCGCCAGCACGCGCATCGACGAACTGGCGCAGAAGTACGGCCGCTTCGTGGCCTGGCATCCGATCCTGCTCGGCGTGGTGTTCAAGACCACCGGCTCGTCGCCGCTGCCGCAGATCCCGCTCAAGGGCGACTATTGCTGGCTCGACTTCGAGCGCAGCGCGCGCTTTCACGGCATCGAGTACAAGCGCCCGACGCACTTCCCGCTGCCGACCACGCACGCCGCACGCGCGATGCTGTGGCTGCAGAACCACCATGGCGCCGATGTCGCCACGGCGTTCGCGAAGTCGGTCTACCACGCGCTGTTCGTGGACGACGTCAATATCGCCGAGCCGGCGGAAATCTCGAAGCTGGCCGAACCGCTTGGCGTTGATGTCCACGCCATGGATGCCGGCGCCACGAGCTACCAGATCAAGGACCAGCTCAAGGCCGAGATCGAGGTCGCCATGGCCAAGGGTGTGTTCGGCTCGCCCTTCGTCATCATCGACGGCGAGCCGTTCTGGGGCTTCGACCGTTTCAACCAGATCGAAGACCACCTGAAGCGCGGCCGCCCGACCGAACTGCGCGCCGTGACCAGCGTGGACAGCAACAAGGAAAAGAAACCCGCATGACTGCAGCAGACCGGGCCGATCGTGGTCCAACCCTCGGTCCATCCTCGCGTTTCGACTGTGTGATCTTCGACTGCGACGGCGTGCTCGTCGACAGCGAACCCATCGTCAACCGCGTCCTCAATGAAATGCTCAACGAGCTGGGCATCGCCATCTCGCTCGAGGATTCGACCAAGATGTTCCTGGGGCGCGCGGTGCGCGAGGAACTCCACAACATCGAGCGCATGCGCGGCGCGCCGCTGCCGGAGAACTGGCTGTCGCACTGGCTCGTGCGGCGCAACCAGGTGCTCGAGGCCGAGGTGCAGAGCGTGCCCTACGTGCGCGAAGCGGTGGCGGCCATTGCCGCGACCGGCATGCCGGTGTGCGTGGCGTCGGGCGCGGACCGGATCAAGGTCAAGCTGCAGCTCACGCGCACGGGCTGGTGGAGCTGTTCCAGCAGGATGAGCGCGAGCATATCTTCTCGGCGACCGAAGTGGAGCGCAGCAAGCCGGCACCGGACGTGTACCTGCTCGCGGCGCGCACCATGGGTGCGGAGCCGTCGCGCTGCGCGGTGGTGGAAGACAGTCCGACTGGCATCACCGCCGGCGTCGCCGCGGGCATGACCGTGTTCGGCTACGCGGCGCGCAACGATGCCGCCATGCTGCGCGCAGCTGGCGCCCATCACATGTTCACCGACATGCGCGAACTGCCGGAGCTGCTCGGATGAGTACAAAGCGACCGCCACGCGCCACACCCGCGCCGTGCCCCTGCGGCGTGGGCGCGGACTATGCCGGGTGCTGCGGCCGCTACCACCGCGGCGAGGCCGTGCCGCCCAATGCCGAGGCGCTGATGCGATCGCGCTATACCGCATACGTCATGGACAATATGGATTGGCTCCGGCAGACCTGGCATCCGTCCACGTGTCCGGCCGACCTGTTGCCGGACACGGCCACGCGCTGGCTGGGCCTGACGATCAAGGCCCATTCCCAGCAGGACGATACGCACGCGGAAGTCGAATTCGTGGCGCGCTACAAAGTAGGTGGGCGCGCCTGGCGGCTGCATGAGCGCAGCCGGTTCGTGCGCGAGCCGCGCGCGGCCGGCGAGGCGCCGGTGTGGCTCTACGTCGATGGCGACATGATCGGGGAGACTCATGAGCAACGAAGGGCATGCGTCCGGCGCTGCGCCGGAATACCTGCTGTACTGCTTTGCCCAGTCCGGCAATGCCTACAAGGCGGCGCTGCTGCTGGAGACCGTCGGCGCGCAGCGCGGGCGGCAGTTGTGGCAGCCGCGCTTTGTCGATTACTTCAACGGCGAGACCCGCACGCCCGAATACCGCGCCATCAACGTGATGGGCGAGGTGCCGGTGCTGGAGTTCGGTGGTCAGCGCCTGTCGCAGTCCGGCGTGATCCTCGAAACGCTGGCATCGCGCCTCGACGCCTACGGCGCCGCGAGCGAGGCCGAGCGCGCCGAAGTCCTGCGCTGGCTGCTGTTCGACAACCACAAGTTCACCTCGTACACCGCCACCTACCGCTTCCTGCGCGCGTTCGCCACGGCGCCGGACCCGACCGTGGTGCAGTTCTTCCGCACGCGTTGCGAAGGCGCGTGGAGCGTGCTGGACGCGCAACTGGCCGGACACAGCTTCGTGGTTGGCGATCGCCCCACCATCGCCGACTTCTCGCTGGCGGGCTATGTGTTCTTCGATGACGAGATCGGTGTGCACTGGCGCAAGGAGTATCCGCATATTCACGCGTGGGCGGAGCGCATACGCGCGCTACCGGGCTGGAAGCACCCTTATGAGCTGATGCCGGGGCATCCGCGCAAATAGCCCCGCGTCACGCGGACCCAGCGGCCTTCTGCGTGGCCAGGGGGATGTGAAAGACGCTGGAGTCCCGCCCGTGCGGGAATGACGGCACTGAGAAGAGACTCTGCAAGAGACGCCAACATGCCCACGCTGGAAACCAAACTCAACGCACGCTCCGAAGCGTTCAAGGCCAATGCCGAAGCCATGCGGGCACTGGTGGCCGACCTCAAGGCCAAGGTGGCGAAGCTCGCCGAAGGCGGCGGCGAAGCCGCGCGCGACAAGCACCTGTCGCGCGGCAAGCTGCTGCCGCGCGACCGCGTGCAGCAGTTGCTGGACCCGGGCACGCCGTTCCTGGAGCTGTCGCAACTGGCCGCCTACGGCATGTATGACGATGCCGCGCCGGCGCCGGCATCATCACCGGCATCGGCCGCGTGGCCGGGCAGGAGTGCGTGATCGTCTGCAACGACGCGACCGTCAAGGGCGGCACCTACTACCCGATGACGGTCAAGAAGCATGTGCGCGCGCAGGAAATCGCCGAGCAGAACAACCTGCCGTGCATCTACCTGGTCGACTCGGGCGGCGCCAACCTGCCGAACCAGGACGATGTGTTCCCCGATCGCGACCACTTCGGCCGCATCTTCTACAACCAGGCCAACCTGTCCAAGCAGGGCATCCCGCAGATCGCGGTCGTGATGGGCTCATGCACGGCCGGCGGCGCGTATGTGCCGGCGATGAGTGACGAGTCGATCATCGTCAAGAACCAGGGCACGATTTTCCTCGGCGGCCCGCCGCTGGTGAAGGCTGCCACTGGCGAGGAAGTCACCGCCGAGGATCTCGGCGGCGCCGACGTGCACACGCGCCTGTCGGGTGTCGCGGACTACTTCGCGCAGAACGACCACCACGCACTGTCGCTCGCGCGCAATATCGTGCAGCACCTGAACCGGCGCAAGCCCGACCAGATTCGCCTGCATGAGCCGGCAGAACCGCTGTACCCGGTGGAAGAGCTGTATGGCGTGATCCCGACCGATACGCGCAAGCCATTCGACGTGCGCGAAGTCATTGCGCGCCTAGTGGATGGCTCCGAGTTCGACGAGTTCAAGGCACGCTACGGCACTACGCTCATATGCGGCTTCGCGCGTATCTGGGGCTACCCGGTCGGCATCATCGCCAACAACGGCATCCTGTTCTCGGAGTCGGCACTCAAGGGCGCGCACTTCATCGAGCTGTGCTGCCAGCGCAAGATCCCGCTGGTGTTCCTGCAGAACATCACCGGCTTCATGGTCGGCCGCAAGTACGAGAACGAAGGCATCGCGCGCAACGGCGCCAAGATGGTGACGGCGGTGGCCACGGCGCAGGTGCCGAAGTTCACGGTGATCATCGGCGGCTCGTTCGGTGCCGGCAACTACGGCATGTGCGGACGTGCATACTCGCCGCGCTTCCTGTGGATGTGGCCCAATGCGCGGATTTCCGTCATGGGCGGCGAGCAGGCCGCGAGCGTGCTGGCCACGGTGCGCCGCGACGGCATCGAGGCCAAGGGCGGCAAGTGGAGCGCCGAGGAAGAAGAGGCATTCAAGCAGCCGATCCGTGACCAGTACGAGCACCAGGGCCACCCGTATTACGCGAGCGCGCGGCTGTGGGATGACGGCGTGATCGATCCCGCGCAGACGCGCACGGTGCTGGGGCTGGGACTGTCGGCGAGCCTGAACGCGCCGATCGACGATATGAAGTTCGGCGTATTCCGCATGTAAGGGCGTCTGAAATACGCGCCTGGCGCGATTGTCATGGGTTGTCTTGTTTTGCTGTTTCGACGTCTTTCCGTGCTGCCGGTGATCGGTCTGCTGTTGTATGCGCAGACCGTGGCGCAGGCGCAGCCCCCGGGCACGACACCGGCGGCCGCGGCAGCGCGCGTGCGTTTTTCGGAGCAGGTGGTGCTGGTGCCCAAGGCGGCTTCGCCGTTCAGCATCGACCTGGAAGCCACAGTATTCCGCCCGACCGGCAATGGCCCGTTTCCGCTGGTGGTGATCAATCACGGCAAGCGCCCGGCAAGCCGGCATTCCAGGGGCGGGCGCGCTTTCCGGCGCAAACGGTGGAGTTCCTGCGCCGCGGGTACGTCGTGGTGCTGCCGATGCGCCAGGGCTTTGCGCGCTCGGGCGGGCCTTACATCGGCGGCAGTTGCAATATCGAGATCAACGGCCAGCAGCAGGCCGAGGACGTGGTGGCCGCGCTGGACTACATGGTCAGCCAGCCCTACGTCGACAAGGAGCGCATCGTGGTCATCGGGCAGTCGCACGGCGGGCTGACCACCATGGCGTTCAGTACCGTCTCCTATCCCGGCGTGCTCGGCGTGGTCAACTTTGCCGGTGGCCTGCGCAACCTGAGCTGTCCGGACTGGGAGGACCGGCTGATCGACACGTTCGGCAACTATGGCAAGGACGCGCGTTATCCGTCGCTGTGGATCTATGGTGACAACGACAGCTACTGGCCCGCGCCGCTGCCCGACCGCATGTTCAACGCCTACAAGGCCAACGCGAAAGGGCCGGCCGCCAGGGCACGCATGGTAGACGTGGGCGAGTTCGGCGCCGATTCGCACCGGCTGTTCAGTGCGCGCGAGGGCATTCCCATCTGGCTGCCGGAAGTCGGCGCCTTTTTCCGATCGCTGGGCCTGCCCTTCGACAACGGCTCCTGACCGGCCGGTCGCAGGTATCGCACAGCCCCGAATTCCATCCATCCGGAGCGCAACATGGACTTCACCACTCTTACCGTCAACATCGCCAACCACGTCGCCACCGTCACGCTGAACCGGCCCGATGTGCGCAACGCTTTCAATGAAACCGTCATTGCCGAACTGACTGGCGCGTTCCGTGCGCTTGGCGACATGGACGAGGTGCGTGCCATCGTCCTGGCCGGCAACGGTCCCGCATTCTGCGCGGGCGCCGACTTGAACTGGATGAAGAAGATGGCCGGCTACTCGGACGACGAGAACCGTGCCGACGCGCTGACGCTTGCGCAGATGCTGCATACCATCTGGTCCTGCCCGCGGCCGGTCATCGCGCGCATCCAGGGCGACACGTATGCCGGCGGCGTCGGCCTTGCTGCCGCATGCGACATTGCGGTGGCGGCGGAGCATGCGCATTTCTGCCTGTCGGAAGCGCGGCTGGGGCTGCTGCCGGCGACCATCAGCCCGTATGTGATTCGCGCGATGGGGGAGCAGGCGTCGCGGCGCTATTTCATGACGGCCGAGCGGTTTGATGCGGCTGAAGCGCTGCGGTTGGGTTTTGTGCATGCAGTGGTGCCCGCCGATGCGCTTGATGCCAAGGTGGCGGAAATTGCCGCGGCGCTGGTTGCCAATAGCCCGAATGCCGTGCGCGCGAGCAAGCGGCTGGTGCAGGAGGTGGCCGGCCGCGTGATCGACAATGATTTGCTGGCGGATACCGCGGATCGGATTGCCGGGATTCGTTCTTCTGCCGAAGGGAAGGAAGGCGTGCGGTCGTTTTGGAGAAGCGGGCGCGTCGTGGCGGCCGGCCTGAGGCGGGGCACATCCCAGCCCCTTGTCTGCTCCGCGCTCCCGCCTGGCGGGAGCGCGGAGTCGTGGCGCAGCATGCGGAATCGGGTCGCAGCGAAAAAACCTTCCAAAGTTTTACGTGAAGATCGCAGCACGCTCGCGACAAGAATTGCCGTTCATCCCTCTAACGCCGCGCAAGTTCGTCTAACGCTCCGGCAAATCGATAAATTCTCCCGCGTTGCCAAGTTCGGTGGGACCTTCCTAACATGAGCCTCCCCAACCATTCCGCCCCGGTTGCCTATGTGGCACAGCCCGCGGCACCGGCGCGAATGGCCAACAAAGGAGGACTCCCTTGGAACAACGGTCCCTGCATACCGAGCTGACGGACGAATCGCTAGGCCTGCGCAGCAAACGCGCAGTCTGGCATCCGTGCACGCGGCTGCGCCCCGACGACACCGGTACGCCGTTGGCCATCGTGCGCGGCGAAGGCCCCTGGCTCCATGACGCCGATGGCCACCGCTATTTCGACGCCACCAGCTCATGGTGGGTCAACCTGTTCGGCCACGCCAACCCGAAAATCAATGCCGCGCTCGCAGACCAGCTCCAGACGCTGGAGCACGTCATGCTGGCTGGCTGCACCCATGCACCGGCCGTCGAGCTGGCCGAGCGCCTGTCCGCCCTGACCGGTGGTGCGCTGGGGCACGCGTTCTATGCCTCGGACGGCGCGTCCGCGGTAGAGATCGCGCTCAAGATGAGCTTCCACTACTGGCGCAACACGGCCTGCCCGCCAAGCGCGAATTCGTTTGCCTGGCCAACGGCTACCACGGCGAGACAGTGGGCGCGCTGGGCGTGACCGACCTCGATGTCTTCCGCGATGCCTATGACCCGCTGATCCGCCGCGCGCACGTCGTGATGTCGCCCGATGCGCGCCAGCCGCCCCGGGCGAGACCGATGCCGATGTCGCCGCACGCGCGCTGGCCGCGCTCGAAGCGCTGCTGCGCGAACACGCGGGCCAGATCGCCGCGCTGATCGTCGAGCCGCTGGTGCAATGCGCGGCCGGCATGGCCATGTACGACCCGTCCTACCTCGAGGCGCGCGTGCCCTGTGCGACCGCTACCGTGTACACCTGATCGCCGATGAGATCGCGGTCGGCTGCGGGCGTACGGGGACCTTCTTCGCATGGGAACAGTGCCGCGACGCAGACCAGCCGTTGCCCGCGCATGCATGGCCGGACTTCCTGTGCCTGTCCAAGGGCATCAGCGGCGGCTACCTGCCGCTGTCGCTGGTGCTGTCGCGCCCCGAGATCCAGCGCGCCTTCGTTGCCGACGAACTCGCGCGCAGCTTCCTGCATTCGCATTCCTACACCGGCAACCCGCTCGCCTGCCGGGCCGCGCTCGCCACGCTGGACGTGTTCGAACAGGACGACGTGATCAGGCAGAACCGCACCCGGGCGCAATGGCTGGCCGATGCCATGGCCGTGCTCGCCAGCGATCCGCGCCTGCACCGCATGCGCCAGCGCGGACTGATCTGGGCCATCGACGTGCGCGACGAACTGGCCGGCGAAGGCTTCGCGGGCCGCTTCCACCAGGCCGCGCGCACGCGCCAGCTGCTGGTACGCCCGATCGGCAACACGCTGTACGTGATGCGCCCTACATATTCGATGCCGCGCAGGCGCGCTGGCTGGCCGGGCAGTTGCAGGCCACGCTGGACGATGTGCTGGGCAATACCGATGCCGATAAGGAGACTCGCCATGCTGCTTGAACAACTGCGCCGCGCCGCCGATGAACGCGACGCCCGCGCGCTCACGCGCCGGCGCCGCATTGCGCATACTGCTTGCGCCCCGCACCAGTCCGTGGGGCCGGTGGAAACACCCATGCCCCAGTCGTTGCTGACGTTCTGCAGCAACGACTACATGGGCCTTGCCGGCCATCCTGACGTCGTCGCCGCGCTGGCTGAAGGCGCGCGGCTCTACGGCGCCGGCAGCGGCGCCTCGCACCTGGTCAGCGGCCATTCGCTCGCGCATGCGCGGCTCGAAGAGGAACTCGCGCGCTGGTTCGCGCCCTACATTTCGCAAGCGCGCACGCTGTACTTCTGCACCGGCTACATGGCCAATCTGGCCGTGCTGACGGCGCTGGGCGCCGCGGGCGCACGCTGTTCTGCGAATCGCTGAACCATGCCTCGCTGATCGACCGGCGCCCGGCTCGCGCGCGCGACGTGCAGCGCTATCCGCACTGCGACGCGGCCGCGCTGGATGCGCTGCTCGCGGCCAGCACCAGCGCGCTCAAGCTGATCGTTACCGACAGCGTGTTCAGCATGGACGGCAACGTGGCGCCGCTGGCCGAGCTGCTCGCGCTGGCCGAACGCCATGACGCGTGGATCATCGTCGATGATGCACATGGCTTCGGCGTACTCGGCGAGGATGGCCATGGCGTGCTGCAGGCACTCGGGCTGAACTCGGAGCGCCTCATCTACATCGGCACGCTCGGCAAGGCCGCCGGCGTGGCGGGCGCCTTCGTGGCCGCGCACGAGACCATCATCGAACACCTTGTCAACACCGCGCGGCCCTACATCTACACCACGGCCGCGCCGCCGGCAGTCGCGCATGCGCTGATGGCGAGCCTTGCAATCCTCGAAGGCGAGGAGGGCCGGCAGCGCCGCGCCAACCTGAACCGGCTGATCGCCGACCTGCGCGCGGGGCCTCGCGCGCTGGCCGCGGCCGGCGAGGATGGGCAACCTGGGTGGACAGCGCCGACCGCCGTGCAGCCGCTGATCGTCGGCGTGACAACGCCGTCTCGCTGGCGCTGTCGGCGCGGCTGGAAGCCAATGGCATCCGCGTGGGCGCGATCCGGCCGCCGACCGTGCCCGAGGGCACGGCGCGGCTGCGCATCACGCTGTCCGCTTCGCATACGGCGGCGGACGTGCAGCGGCTCATCGGCGTGCTGGCCAGCGCAGTACCGCCCGAGGCGAAGCGGGAGGCCGCATGAAGCCGCCCGCGAAGTTCCAGTGCTTTGTCACCGGCACCGATACCGGAGTGGGCAAGACCCACGCCAGCGCCACGCTGCTGCATGCGCTGCACGCGGCAGGCTATGCCGCCGTCGGCATGAAGCCAGTGGCCAGCGGCAGTGAATGGCGCGGCGACCACTGGCACAACGATGATGTGGCGGCGTTGCGCGCCGCCAGTGCGGTTGCGGTGCCGCTGGCCCAGACCTGCCCGTTCCTGCTGCGCACGCCGTGCTCGCCGCATCTGGCCGCTGCGCAGGAAGGCGTGCGCATCACGCGTGCGCCGATCCGCCAAGCATTCGATGCGCTGCGCGAGCAGGCCGATGCGGTCGTCGTCGAAGGCGTCGGCGGCTTCCATGTGCCACTCGATACCGGCGCGGTGCGCTGGAGCACGGCGGATCTTGCCGAGATGCTGGCGCTGCCGGTCGTCATGGTGGTAGGCATCCGCCTGGGGTGTCTGAACCACGCCGTGCTGACCGCCGAAGCCATCCGCGCGCGCGGGCTGACGCTGGCCGGCTGGATCGCCAACCGCGTTGACCCGGACATGCTGCTGGCGGACGAGAACATCGCCACGCTGCATGAAGCGCTCGATGCGCCTTGCCTGGGCGAGCTGCCCTGGCAACTCGCACCGGCTGATGCCGCTGCCCGTCTCGATCTCGCACCGTTGCTTGCCCATTCCCTCCAACACCACGCCGAGGCCACGAGCCTCGCCGCATAAACCAGAACCCGACCATGACCCAAGCCGCTCAAACCGTCGCCACCATCTCCGCCGACGCGCTGCGCCAGACCGCGCGCAACAGCCATGCGCTGCGTGAAGACGCCCGCTGGCGCGTCGACGACGTCGCCGCGCTGTTCGCGCTGCCGTTCAATGACTTGCTGTTCCGCGCACAGCAGGTGCACCGCGAGAACTTCGACGCCAATACCGTGCAGTTGTCCACGCTGCTGTCGATCAAGACCGGCGGCTGTGAAGAGGATTGCGGCTACTGCCCGCAGAGCGCGCACCACGACGCCGCGCAAGGCCGAGAAGCTGATGGCGCTCGATGAAGTGCTCGAAGCCGCCCGTGCCGCCAAGGCCAACGGCGCCACGCGCTTCTGCATGGGCGCCGCCTGGCGCAGCCCCAAGGACCGCCACCTGGAGCCGGTCATGGACATGGTGCGCGAGGTCAAGGCGATGGGCCTGGAGACCTGCGTCACGCTCGGCATGCTCAAGGCCGAGCAGGCGCAGCAGCTCAAGGACGCTGGCCTCGATTACTACAACCACAACCTCGATACCTCTCCCGAGTTCTACGGCAAGATCATCACCACGCGCACGTACCAGGACCGGCTTGACACGATCGGCCATGTACGCGACGCCGGCATCAATGTGTGCTGTGGCGGCATCGTCGGCATGGGCGAATCGCGCGAGGCGCGGGCCGGGCTGATCGCGCAGCTCGCCAATATGGATCCGTACCCGGAATCGGTACCCATCAACAACCTGGTGCAGGTCGAAGGCACGCCGCTGGCCGGTACCGAGGCGCTGGACCCGTTCGAGTTCGTCCGGACCATCGCCGTGGCCCGCATCACCATGCCGGGCGCGATGGTGCGCCTGTCCGCCGGCCGCGAGGCGATGGACGAAGCACTGCAGGCGTTGTGTTTCATGGCCGGCGCCAACTCCATCTTCTACGGCGAAAAGCTGCTGACCACAGGCAACCCGCAAGCCGACCGCGACCGCGCGCTGCTGGCCCGCCTGGACATCCGCGCTGAAGGCTACGCAGGCTGAATAGTTAAGAAATCTCCACGCGGAGAGCTCCCCGCCGTAAGATCCCATAACGGGTACATAACGGGGTTAAACGGAGGGAGCTCATGTTCAGCAAGATCCTGATCGCGAACCGCGGTGAAATTGCCTGCCGCGTCGCCGCCACGTGCCGCCGGCTGGGCATCCGCACCGTCGCCGTCTACTCGGATGCCGACGCCGATGCGCGCCACGTC
>LRMT01000203.1 GCA_001725945.1 Cupriavidus sp. UYMMa02A
GGCGCGCCGGGCTGGCGTTCGTTCCGGAAGAGCGGCTCGGGCGCGGCGCGGTGCCCGGCATGAGCCTGGCAGCGGAATACGCTGCTGTCGCACCAGACGCCCCCCTACGTGCGCCATGGCATGATCGCGCCCAAGGCCGCGGCCGGCCTGGCCACTTCGATCATCAGCCGCTTCCGCGTGAAAGCGAGCGGACCCGAAGCGCTGGCACGCAGCCTGTCCGGCGGCAACCTGCAGAAATTCATCGTCGGCCGCGAGATCGAAAGCAGCCCAAAGGTGCTGATCGTCGCGCAGCCGACCTGGGGCGTGGACGTCGGCGCCGCCGCGCAGATCCATAACGAGATCCTAGCGCTCAAGGCCACGGGCTGCGCGATCCTGGTCGTATCGGAAGAACTCGACGAGCTGTTCGCGATCTGCGACCGGCTCCATGTCATCGCCAAGGGACACCTGTCGCCGTCCATCCCGGCTGACACCGCCACGCGCGAACAGATCGGGCTATGGATGAGCGGCCTGTGGGAAGGCGGACCAGCGCAGGCGCGCCACGCCCAGGCAGCAGAGGAGGCCAGCCATGGCTGAACTGCGCTCGCTCCTGCCCCGCTCCCCCATCACGCTCGCGCCGCGCGGCCTGCCGTCGCGGACCATGGCCTATGCTTCGCCGGTGATCGCGCTCGCGCTCACGCTGTTGTTCGGTGCGCTGCTGTTCGTCGCGCTCGGCAAGGACCCGATGGCGGCGCTCAAGGTGTTCCTCGCCGATCCGCTGCGGGACAAGCGCGCGATTGGCGAGGTCCTGCTCAAGACCGTGCCGCTGGTACTGTGCGCGCTGGGCCTGTCGGTCTGCTACCGCGCCAACGTGTGGAACATCGGCGCGGACGGCCAGCTCATCGCCGGCGGCATCTTCGCCGGCGCCACGGTGCTGTTCTTCGACGTGCCGGGCCAGACGCTGAACGGTACCGTGGTGCTGATGCTGGCGTCGCTCGCGGGCGTGATCGGGGGCATGGCCTGGGCCTCGATCACGGCGCTGCTCAAGGACCGCTTCAACGCCAACGAGATCCTGGTTTCGCTGATGCTGACCTACATCGCGCAGCAACTCATGCTGTGGGTGGTCAACGGTCCGCTCAAGGATCCCAATGGCATGAACTTCCCGCAGTCCAAGGTGTTCTCGTCCGAATACCTGCTGCCGAACCTGATGTCGGGTTCGCGCCTGCATGCGGGCTTTGCGGTGATGCTGGTGCTGGTCGTCGTGATGACGGCATTCATCTTCCGCAGCTTCGCAGGCTACCGCCTGCAGGTCGGCGGTACGGCGCCGGCCGCCGCACGCTATGCGGGCTTCTCGTCGCGCAGCGCACTGTGGAGCGCGCTGCTGATCTCGGGTGCCACCGCGGGCCTGGCCGGCGCGTTCGAGGTCACGGGGCCGATCGGCCAGTTGCTCCCGTCGATTCGCCGGGCTATGGCTTCACGGCCATCATCGTCGCGTTCGTCGGACGCCTGCACCCGGTGGGCACCGTGTTGGGCGGCATCATGATGTCGCTGTTCTATATCGGCGGTGAAATGGCGCAATCGCGCCTGGGACTGCGTCTGCCCTCGGCTGGGTGTTCCAGGGCATGCTGCTGTTCTTCCTGCTCGCCTGCGACACCCTTATCGAAAACCGCCTGCGCTGCGCGCCACGGCAGCCTGAGCGGAGCTACAGCAAAACATGGAACAACTCGCTCCTCTTATCGCCACCGCGATCACGCCGGCACCCCGCTGCTGCTGGCCGCGCTGGGCCTGCTGATCAACGAACGCTCCGGCGTGCTCAACCTCGCGCCGAGGGCATGATGCTGGTCGCCGCGGTGGCCGGCTTCATGGTCGGCTACCAGACGCAGCAGCCGCTGCTCGGCTTTCTCGCCGGCGCGGTGGCCGGCATGCTGATGGCCACGCTGTTCTCGTGGCTCGCGCTGGTGCTCGCGACCAACCAGGTGGCCACGGGCCTGGCGCTGTCGATCTTCGGCACCGGGCTGTCCGCCTTCATGGGCCAGCGCTTCGTCGGCTTCGCCATGCCGGCGCAGGCCAAGTCGATCCCGGGCCTGGCCGATATTCCGTTCTTTGGTCCCGCATTCTTCCAGCAGCACTGATGGTGTATTTCAGCCTGCTGCTGTGCTTCGCGATCATGTGGTTCCTGTTCCGCACGCGCGCGGGGCTGACGCTGCGGGCCATCGGGGAATCGCCGGAATCCGCGCATGCGCTCGGCTATCCGGTGCGCACCATCCGCTTCGGCGCCCTGCTGTTCGGCGGCGCCTGCTGCGGCCTGGCCGGGGCCTACCTGTCGCTGGTGTACACGCCGATGTGGGTCGAGAACCTGGTGGCCGGCCGCGGCTGGATCGCGCTGGCGCTGACCACGTTCGCCACCTGGCGCCCGGGCCGCGTGCTGGTCGGCGCGTGGCTGTTCGGCGGCGTGACCATCCTGCAGTTCTACCTGCAGGGCATCGGCGTCTCGGTGCCGTCGCAGTTCCTGTCGATGCTGCCGTACGCGGCCACCATCGTCGTGCTGGCGCTGATCTCGCGCAACCCGGCCTGGATCCGTCTGAACATGCCCGCGTCGCTGGGCAAGCCGTTCCGTCCGGGCAATGCCTGATGCCGCTGCCCGAGCCCTTTTCCCTGTTTCAACGAGCCATCGAAAGCAAACACAATTCATCACAAGGAGAAATCATGATCGTCACGCGCAGGAAGACCCTGGCGGCGCTGGCCGCCACCGCCGTGCTGGCCCTGGCCGGCTGCGGCAAGAAGGAAGCCGAGAAGCCGGCCGAGTCCGCCGCGCCGGCCTCCGCGCCCGCGGCTGAACAGAAGGCCGAGCCGCTCAAGGTGGCCTTCGTCTACATCGGCCCGGTCGCGATGCGGGCTGGACGTACGCGCACGACGCGGGCCGCAAGGCCGTGGAAGAAAAGTTCGGCGACAAGGTCAAGACCACCTATGTCGAAAACGTGCCGGAATCCGCCGCGGACGCCGAGCGCGTGTTCCGCGACCTCGCCAGCCAAGGCAACAAGCTGATCTTTGGCACCACCTTCGGCTACATGGAGTCGATGCTCAAGGTCGCCAAGGAATTCCCGGATGTGAAGTTCGAGCACGCCACCGGCTTCAAGACCGCCGAGAACCTGGGCCAGTACGACGTGCGTACCTATGAGGGCGCCTATCTCGCGGGCGTGGTCGCCGGCAAGATGAGCAAGACGGGCAAGATGGGCGTGGTGGCCTCGGTGCCGATTCCCGAGGTGATCCGCAACATCGACTCGTTCACGCTCGGCGCACGCAGCTCCAACCCCAAGGCGACCGTCAAGGTGGTCTGGGTGAACAAGTGGTTCGATCCGGGCAAGGAGCGTGAAGCCGCCACGACGCTGATCGGCCAGGGCGTGGACATGCTGATGCAGAACACCGACTCCGCCGCCGTGGTGCAGACCGCGCAGGAAAAGGGCGTGTACGCGTTCGGCTGGGACAGCAATATGAGCAAGTTCGGCGAAAAGGCTCACCTGGCCGCGTCGGAAATCCAGTGGGGCGTCTACTACAACAAGGTGGTGGAAGACGTGCTGAACAACCGCTGGAAGAGCGATACCACGTGGTGGGGCCTGAAGGAAGGCATGATCGACCTGAAGGACTTCAACACGGTCGTGCCTGACGACGTGAAGGCGCTGGTCGAAGAGCGCAAGAAGGGCATCGTCGACGGTTCCGCGCCGATCTGGAAGGGTCCGATCAAGGACAACACCGGCAAGGAACAGGTCGCCAAGGAGCAGACTGCGACGACAACTTCCTGCATGGCGTGAAGTTCTACGTCGAAGGCGTGGAAGGCAAGATCCCGGGCTGACCGTCAGCCCCCTTTCCGGCATGCCGCCGCGGCATGCCGGGCCGCCCCGGCCCTGCCGGGGCGCACCCCTCGTCGCTTTCCCCTGGCTCGCCATTCTCCGGAACTTGAAGCGTCCCGATCGGCCCAAGCTATCTGTGCATGCGCCGCTGGCCGGCGCCCGCAATGTGAAGGAGGCCTCTCATGTGGAAGCGTTTTTCGGCCCTGTGGACGCTGGTGCGGCGTGATGGTCGATTGTTCTGGTTCGCGCTGCGACATCCGGATGCGCCGCCGTGGCTCAAGCCCGCGGCGTTCGGGCTGCTGTTGTACGCGATATCGCCGATCGATCTGATTCCCGACTTTATCGCCGGCCTTGGCCTCGTCGATGACGTGGTACTGATACCGCTTGCGATCCACCTGATCCTCAAGCGCCTGCCGCCGCATATCCTGCGGCAGGCCGAGGCACGCGCGGCCGCGACCACGGTCAGATCGCGCTGAGTCAGTCAAGTAAGAAGCCCCCGGCGCAGAGGGCCGCCCGGGGGCTTTTTCATCGGCAACCGCTGCCGGCTCAGTTCGGCAGCAGGATGGTCGATCCGGTCGTCTTGCGCGATTCGAGGTCACGGTGCGCCTGCGCCACATCCGCCAGCGCATAGCGCTGCCGGATGTCGATCTTCACCTTGCCGCTGCCGACCGCGTCAAACAGGTCCGCGACCATCGGCTCCAGCAGCTCGCGATGCACCACATAGGTCATCAGCGTAGGACGCGTCAGCCGCAGCGAGCCCTTGTTGCCGAGCACAGAGATATCGAACGGCGGCACCGGCCCCGAGGCATTGCCGAAGCTCACCATGGTGCCGCGCGGTGCCAGGCAATCGAGCGATCCACGGAAAGTATCCGCGCCGATCGAGTCATACACGGCCGGCACACCCTTGCCGCCGGTGATTTCCTTCACCCGGTCCACGAACGATTCGCGCGTATAGACGACGGTATGCGTGCAGCCATGCGCGCGCGCCAGCTCCGCCTTCTCGTCGCTGCCGACCGTGCCGATCACCGTGACGCCGAGCGCCTTCAGCCACTGGCACGCGATCAGCCCGACCCCGCCGGCCGCGGCGTGCAGAAGCACCGTGTCACCGGCCTGCACGCGGTAGCTGTCGCGGATCAGGTATTGCGCGGTCAGCCCCTGCAGCATCATGGCCGCGCCCTGCTCGAAGGAAATCGACTCAGGCAGGCGCACCACGATATCGGCCGGCATCACGCGCACCTGCGCGTAGGCACCGGTCGGACGGCCCGCGTAGGCCACGCGGTCGCCCGCGCTCAGGTGGGTCACGCCCTCGCCCACCGCTTCGACCACGCCCGCGCCTTCCATGCCCAGGCCGCCGGGCAGCGGCTGCTTGTAGAGGCCGGTGCGGAAATAGACGTCGATATAGTTCAGGCCCACCGCTTCATGACGAACGCGGACCTCGCCCGGTCCGGGGTCGCCCACTTCTACATCCACCCACTGCATCACTTCCGGTCCGCCGGTCTGTTCAATCCGGATGGCTTTGGTCATTGGCATGTTTTCTGTCACTCGATATGGGGTTCGTTCAGGACTGCGCTTCCACGCGGCCCAGCTCGACGATCAGCAGGTCGGCCGTGGCAACGTTGGTCGCGCACGGCACGTTGTGCACGTCGCAGGCTCGCACCAGCGCATTGATGTCCGGCTCGTGCGGCTGCGGCGTCATGGGGTCGCGCAGGAAGATCACGCGCGCACGCGGCCTTCCGCGAGTTGCGCGCCAATCTGCAAGTCGCCGCCCCACGGCCCCGACAGCATCCGCGTCACGTCGAGTCCGACCTCATCGATCAGCCGGCCACCGGTGGTGCCGGTCGCAAGCAGTTCGCACTGTGAAAGGAATTCACGGTGACGCGTGGCGAACGCGACGATGTCGTCTTTCTTGTGGTCGTGTGCAATCAGAGCGATACGGGGGCGAGTCATCAAAGATCCTTGTTGCTGTAATCGACTGCGGAATGAATGCGGCCATTGCCGGGGCCGCGCCGGGGTCAGAACGTGCCGGGGTAGGCGCCGCCGTCGAGCAGGATGTTCTGCGCCGTGATGTACGCGCCTGGCGGCTGCACAGGAACGCGCAGGCGGCACCGAACTCGACCGGGTCGCCGAAGCGGCGCGACGGGTTCAGCGCGGCTCGGCGTTGCGCGACTTCGTCCACGGTCAGGTTGGCCTTCTGGGCGGCGCCTTCCATGGTCTTGAACAGGCGGTCGGTATTGAACGGGCCCGGCAGCAGGTTGTTGACGGTCACGCCATGCTGCGCCACTTCACGCGCCAGGCCGGCGATGAAGCCGGTCAGGCCCGAGCGCGCGCCATTGGACAGGCCCAGCACATCGATCGGCGCCTTCACCGCGCCGCTCGTGATGTTGATGATGCGGCCCCACTTGCGCGCGATCATGCCGTCGACGGTGGCCTTGATCAGTTCGATCGGGGTCAGCATGTTCGCATCCAGCGCGGCGAGCCATGCATCGCGGTCCCAATCGCGGAAGTTGCCCGGGGGCGGACCTCCAGCGTTGTTGACGAGGATATCGAGGTCGCCGAGCTTGGCCACAGCGTCCAGCGCGGCCTTGCGGCCTTCCGGCTTGGTGATGTCGGTGGCCACCGCGACCACGCGGCGGCCATGGCGCGCGCGCAGGCCGGCGGCGGCTTTTTCCAGCGCCTCGGCGCCGCGCGCCACGATCACGACATCGACGCCCTCGGCCGCCAGCGCGTCCGCGCAGGCAAAGCCCAGTCCCTTGCTCGCGCCGCACACCAGTGCATGCTTGCCACGCAGTCCAAGATCCATTTCTCGCTCTCCTTGTTGCTTGTTTGCTTTGTGCCGCTTCTCAGGTTTGCTTTCACTGCCCAGCGGTTTGCGTTGTCATACCTTGCGTGCCGACAGCAGATACATTCCGCCCAGCACCAGCGCGCTGCCCGCCAGCTGCACGCCGCTGACCGGTTCGTCCAGCAGCCAGAACGCAAGGAACAGCGTCGATACCGGGCCGATCATGCCGGCCTGCGAGGCCATCGGCGCACCAATGCGGGCCACCGCGACCATCGTCATCGATACGGGCAATACCGTGCAGAACACGGCATTGACGAGTGACAGCCACATCACCGGCGCCGGCTGCGCGAGTCCGGCCACGGCGCCCGAGCGCCAGATACTGCAGCACGCAGCATGCCGTGGAAACGCACATCGCGTAGGCCACCAGCCGCAACGAGCCGATGCGCTGCACCAGCTCGCCGCTCAGGATCAGGTAGATACCATACGTCAAGGCACTGCCCAGCACCAGTGCCCCGCCAAGCCAGACCGTGGGACCGCTGACATCGAGGTCATGGGCAAACACCAGCACGATGCCCGCGTACGCCAGCAGCAGCGATACCCACTGCGCGCGGCGATCGGCGCCGGAACAGCAGCGCCGTGGCCAGCAGCACGAACGACGGCGTCAGGAACAGGATCAACCGTTCGAGCCCCGCGGTGATGTACTGCAAGCCCAGGAAATCCATGAAGCTCGACAGGTAGTAGCCGATGAAGCCGAGGAACACTACCCGGCGCGATCCGCCCACGACAGCGCGGGCAGGTGCCGCGACTGCCACCAGCCGATCGCCATGAACAGCGGCACGGCAAACAGCATGCGCAGCGTGATCACCATGACGGCATCCACGTTGTAGCGGTACATCAGCTTGGCGACGATGGCCTTGGCGGAAAACAGCATCGCGCCGATGGCTGCGATGGCCAGGCCGGAACGCTGCGGCGATGGCAGCGCTGCGGTCATGGCAAGGGATTTCTGTGAACCTGGCACGGGGAAAGACGGGGGAAAAAGCGGCTGCCGCAGCCATGACTGGCCGGATCGGCAAAAGCGACCAGACGATTGTATGCGAAAAGAGGCATTGGCATCGGCGTACCGCCCGGTATGCCTGCGCGCGTGCGCATTTGCCTACAATGGGCGCTTGCGCGCACGCCCCGCACGTGGACGTGCGCGGACCACAAAATAACGCAACCCGTACGAGGAGATTCCCGCACCATGCCGCAACGCCCTGCCCTTCGCCGCCGTGCCGCGCTGATCGCCCTGACACTGGGCGCCACCGCGGCTGCCACGCTCGGCACCCTGCCGCTGGCCGCCAGCGCGGCCGACGCGTTTCCGGCCAAGCCGATCCGCTTCGTCGTTCCCTACGCAGCGGGCGGCACGACCGATCTCGTGGCACGCACCGTGGGCCAGCGCGTCGCCGAGAAGCTGGGGCAGCCCGTGGTCATCGAGAACCGGCCGGGTGCCGGCGGCAACATCGGCATGGAGGCCGTCGCCAAGGCCGCGGCCGACGGCTACACCATCGGCTTCGGCGCGATCTCGACCAACGCGCTGAACCCGCACATCTACAAGCACGTGCCGTTCGACCCACGCAAGGACTTCACGCCCATCAGCCTGCTCGGCACGTCGACGATCGTGCTGGAGGTCAGCCCGTCGCTGCCGGTGAAGACCGTGCCGGAGCTGATCGCCTATGCCAAGGCGCATCCGGGCCTGACCTATGCGACCGCCGGCACCGGCACGTCGATGCACCTGGCCGGCGCGATGTTCTCGCAGATGACGCAGACGGGCCTCACGCATGTGCCCTACAAAGGGAGCAGCCCCGCCATCAACGACATGCTGGGCGCCATATCGGCGTGATGTTCGACAACCTCCCCGCTTCGCTGCCGCATATCCAGGCAGGCAAGCTGCGCGCGCTGGCCGTGGCCGGCAAGAGCCGTTCGCCGTCGCTGCCGGATGTGCCCACGCTGGCCGAGGCCGGACTGACCGGCTACGCCGTGGAACCGTGGTTCGGCGTCTATGGTCCGGCCAACCTGCCGGCGCCGGTGGTGCAGGCGCTCAACACCGCCTTCGTCGAGGCGCTGGGCCGCGCCGACGTGCGCGAGAAGCTCACGCAGGCCGGCTTCAACCCAAAGGGATCGAGCGCGGCGGAACTGCAGACGCTGACGATGCAAGAGTACGAGCGCTTCGGCAAGGTGGCGAAATCCGCAGCCATCACGGTGGACTAAGCATCGCCGCCGGCAGGTCTTCATCGGTATACTCGGACACACCATCCATCGGACCACGATCGACGTGCCCTCCCCTTCCGACCAGCCTGCCGGTACGACCGACACCGGCTACGACTTCACCGAACAGGTGGGCCACCTGCTGCGCCGCGCCTACCAGCGCCATGTGGCCATCTTCCAGCAGACGATTCCCGACTCGCAGCTCACCGCCGCCCAATTCGTGGTGCTGTGCGCGGTCCGGGACCGGCAACCGTGTTCGCTGAACGAGGTGGTGCGTGCCACGGCGATCGACCAGGCGACCGTGCGCGGCATCATCGAACGGCTGAAGGCACGCAAGCTGATCGCGGTGTCGCACGATCCGAATGACCGGCGCAAGGTGGTGGTAACGGTGACAGACACCGGGCTCGCGTTGATCGATGAGACGGTGCCATTTGCGAAGCAGATTTCCGAGCAGACGTTTGGCGGCCTGAATCCGGCCGAGCGCGTGGCGGTGACTTACCTGTTGCGCAAGATGAGCGAGATTGATGAGGGTAACGGTGGAGGCTAACCAGCAGCGCTGACACCGCCGCTGGTTCGCTCCCCTCTCCCGCTTGCGGGAGAGGGGCCGGGGAGAGGGCAG
>LRMT01000204.1 GCA_001725945.1 Cupriavidus sp. UYMMa02A
GCTGCGCGAGGCCGAGGCGTCGACGCACCAGCTCGGCGCGCTGGTGTTCCTGCCCGTGTACGCGGGTGGCGAGGCGCTTGGCAGCGTCGAGCAGCGGCGGGCATCGGTCGTGGGCTATGTCTACACGTCGCTTCGCCTCGGTGACCTGATGCGCAGCGTGGCCGGGCGCGCCACCGGCGAGCTGGTGCTGGCCCTGCACGAAGGCCCGGGCAGCGCGCGCGGCCGGCTGGTGTCGGGCGATCTGACCAATGGCGAGCACCGTGACGACGGCGATGCACCCATGCTGGCCGCCGAACGCCAGTTCGACTATGGCGGACGGACATGGACGCTGCACGCGGCGACGCGCCCGGCGTTCGAGGCTGCCTACGGCAGCGACCGTACCCGCATGGTCGCTGCCGCCGGCACGACTCTCACGCTGCTGATGGCCCTGCTGACGTTTGCGCTTGCGCGCCAGCGCAGGGCCGCCCGGGAGGACGCCGCGGCGGCGACAGCCGGCGCGATGCCGACCATGCCATGCTGCAGGCCTGCATGACGCTGGCCGCGGACGGTTTCCTGGTGACCGATGCCGACGGCAAGGTAGTGAGCGCGAGCGCGCGCGCGCAGAGCTTTCGGCACCTCTGCCGACCAGCTGCAGGGCAGGGCGCTGGCAGAGCTGGTGCCGGGGGGTCACCGGCATCGCGGGTGGCGTCGGCCGCACCGTCCGCGCAGGCGTCGGCCCAGCGCGAGCTCGAGGCGTGCGCGCCGACGGCAGCCAGTTTTCCGCTAGGGGCCAGCATGGCGCGCCTGCCCGGCATCGGCGCCGGCGAGCCGGTCCGCTCGCTCTGGGTCCTGACCGATCTCGACGATCTCGGGCAGCGCGCAGGCAGGCCGCCACGCAGGCCGGGCGCTATGCGAGCCTGGCCGACCACGCGCCATGTGCGTCATCACGTTCGATGACGATGGACGCCTCACCGGCATCAACCGCGCAGGCCAGCACATGCTGTGGTACCTCGAACCCGAACTTGCCGCGGGCGTGAGCTATGCCGATCTGCACGTGGCGGACGAACTGGCCGAGCGCGCGCGCGACCTGACGCGCGAGCTTGGCGAGGCCATCGTCCCGGGGCTGCCGGCGCTGGTAGCCAAGGCGCGCCTCGGGCTCGTCGACGAGCGCGAATGGACATGGGTGCGCAAGGGCGGTTCGCGCCTGCCGGTACAGGTCTCGCTGCGCGCGCTGCCCGTCGAAGACGGCCAGCCGCGCCAGTACCAGGCCATTGCCTGCGACCTGACCGAGCGCCACCGCGTGGACGAGTACATCCGCCACCTGGCGCTGCACGACGCGCTGACCGGCCTGCCCAACCGCGCCGAGTTGAACGAACGCAGCGAAGCCATGCTGCTGCACGCACGGCGCCACGGCGAACGCACGGCCTTGCTGCTGCTCGATCTCGATCATTTCAAGCACATCAATGATTCGCTGGGCCATCCGGTTGGCGACGACGTGCTGCGCACCATTGCCGATCGTCTCAAGGCCGCGGTACGCCAGGGCGACCTGGTCGCGCGCATGGGCGGAGATGAGTTCGCGGTGGTGCTGGGCGGGCTGCGTCACGACGCCGAGGCGGAACTGGCAGCGTCGAAGATACTGGCCCGAGTGTCCGAGGAACTCGAGATCGACGGACAGCGCCTGCGCGTGACGCCGTCGCTCGGCATTGCGATGTTCCCGAGCGACGGCGAAACGCTGACCGACCTGCTCAAGTCGGCCGATGCCGCGCTGTATGCCGCCAAGCAGGGCGGCCGTGCGCAACAGCGCCGCTTTGCCAGCGAGATGGCCGAGGCCTCGCGGGCTCGCCTGACGATCGAAGGGCTGCTGCGCCGCGCGGTCGAAGCCCAAGAATTCAGGCTGCGCTACCAGCCCATCGTCGATACGTCCACGCTGGCCGTGACCGGCGTGGAGGCGCTGATCGCCTGGCAGACGCCCGAACGCGGCATCATGCAGCCGTCCGAGTTCATCCCCATTGCCGAGCAATGCGGCCTGATCGGCGCGCTCGGCGAATGGGCGCTGGCCACGGCCTGCCGCGATATCCAGGCGTTGCGCACGTCGCTCGGCCGCGACGTCGAGGTGGCCGTGAACATTTCCCCGCTGCAGTTGCGCCAGCCAGGGTTCCCGGACCTGGTCGCGCGCTGCCTGCAGCAGGCGGGGCTGCCGCCGGCCAGCCTGGCCATCGAGGTGACCGAAGGCATCCTGGTCGATGGTGCCGAGACCACCATCGAAACCTTCCGGCGGCTGCGCGAACTGGGTGTGCAGCTCTCGATCGACGACTTCGGCACCGGCTACTCGGGGCTGCACTACCTTACGCGGCTGCCGATCAACCGGCTCAAGATCGACAAGTCTTTCGTCGACGATGTCGCCACGCCAGGACACGACCAGGTCGTGGCGGCGGCGATCATCGCGCTGGGCCACCAGCTCCATCTCAAGGTCGTGGCCGAGGGTGTCGAGACCATGGCGCAGTTCGAGTTCCTGCGCGCGCAGGGCTGCGACGCGCTGCAGGGCTACCTGTTCTGCCGCGCGGTGGGTCCCGAGACGCTGCGCGAGGTGTTCGACAGCGGCTTCGAACGCATGCTGCCCGCCGATTTGCCCACTGATTCCCCGAGCGATCCGGACGCTGGTCCGCAACCGGCCCGGCCCTGACCCCGAAAATCGGCCGATAGCCCCATGGGCCGTACGCGCCGAAGAACCTCGGCACGATCGACGCGCGGTGACGCGGCTGATCGAGTGAACCGGCACTACGCAGGCAAGGCGGAAAGGAAATAAACCCGGACGCGGGAGGAAAGTGAAGGCGCTGGCCGGGTACGTCACTTGCCTGCGCTTTTTTGTCCGGCTACGCGGACGCAGCCCACGCAGAAACGGGTACGGTCGAGCCAGTCAGGCAAGACTCAGGCTGACCGGCGCGGGGTAACGTGCGCCGCGTCAGACCATTCAGGCGTGCGTGGGGGCAGGGTCAGTGTCGTTTTCCATGGCCGGCGCGTGCAGGCGCCGGTACAGGTCGTCGATGCGTTCGCGGCTGCTGCGCAGCTCTTCACGGCCCTGCTCGGTGAGCAGGTACACACGGCCGATGCCATCTCTGAGCACGCTCTGCAGGTAGCCTTCCATCTGCAACGCGCGCAACAGCGGGCGCACCGAGCCAATATCGACCTGGAAGCCGTATTCCATCAGCATTTCTGCGAGCATGGCCACGGTTGCAGGGACTTCCATGGCGAACTGCAGGACGTAAACGCGGGCGAGCAAGCCCAGGAACTGTCGTTTCATGTGGCAGGCAACGCGGGAAAGGGGACGCTGGTTGACGCAAGTTTTGCCATGTGCAGCATGCGACTACCGGCACGGCCGTCACTGGAACTTGCGTGGCATGCCGGAACCCCAGGCTTGCGCCTGGTTGCGGCCAAAAAAAAGAGCCGCCAGAATCCTGGCGGCTTGTCGGGAATGCGTCGGAGGGGTCAATTAACTCTGGCGCAGACCAGATTTTAATTTGATCGAAGTCGGGTTGTCACGCGCTTGTCGTATATCCCCCTCTAGCGAGGGGGATTACTGAAAGGTGCTTGCAAGGTCATGTGGCGAATGGGTGGTCAAATCACTCTATCAGGCCCGAAAATCGGCGAGATTGCGGCTTCTTGTGATGAATGCGCCGCTCATCGCCGGGGTGCGCGCGGACGGCCGGCCGGACATGGAGACGTCCGAAAACGGCTTGCGGCGGGGACCGGCGGGGCGTCTAATCCGCCCATGCCGAGGCAATTCACTCAACCATGACACCCGCCGATCTGATTCGCCTGCTGTCGCTGGCCGCCATCTGGGGCGCCAGCTTCCTGTTTATCCGTATCGGAGCCCCCGTGCTGGGGCCCTTGCCGGCCGCCTTTGTGCGCGTGCTCATCGGCGCCGTCACGCTTGCCGCCTGCCTGCCGGTACTCGGCTTGCGGTGGGACATGCGCGGCAAGTGGCCCGCCGTGCTTATGCTGGGGGCGGTGAACTCGGGCATTCCGTTTGCCATGTACGCCATCGCGGCGCTGTGGCTGCCGGCCGGGTACTCCGCGGTGTTCAATGCCATGACGCCGCTGATGGGCGTGCTGATCGGCGCGCTGTTCTTTGCCGAGCGCCTGACGCGGGCCAAGGCGGCTGGCGTGGTGTTGGGCATCGCGGGTGTGGCTTTGCTCACGCGCACCGGGCCGGTGGCCTTTTCAGCGCAGGTGATGTTCGGCGCATTGGCTTGCCTGGTGGCAACGGCGTGCTATGGGCTGGCTGGTTTCCTGGCGCGGCGCTGGATTACCGAGCGCGGCGGACTGGACAGCCGCCTGGTGGCCGCCGGCAGCATGGTCGGAGCCACGCTTTTCCTGCTGCCATTCAGCGTTGTCGCCCTGGCGCAGCACAACACGCTGCGCGAGGCCGGCGCCGGAGTCTGGGCAGCCATGCTCGGACTGGGCGTGGTGTGCACCGCGCTTGCCTACATCCTCTATTACCGGCTGATCGCGGACCTGGGCCCGGTGCGGTCGCTGACCGTCACGTTCCTGATTCCGCCGTTCGGGATCATCTGGGGCGCGCTGTTCCTGCATGAATCGCTGTCGTGGGCACACCTGGCCGGGGGGGCGCTGATCGGCGGCGCGGTGTGGCTGGTGCTGCGTCCGGCCCGTCCGCTGGCGCAACCCGAGCCCATACGTGGCTGACCGTCAGCTGCCGACCATCACGTTGTAGCGTTCGCGTACGAGCGTCACGACGCGCCGTGCCTGGCGCAGGTTGCGCACGGCGTCGGCTTCGGTGCGTTCGGGGAAATCGACTTCGGCGCTCCAGTTGCAGCCGGTGTGGTCCGGCCGGTGCACGCATAGCGCGCGCAACTGGCAGTCCTGGCAGCCCGGCTCCTGGCGCAGGCAGAGATTGAGCAGGCGCTTCAGCTCGGACAGGGGCTTGGTCAGTCGATCCATGAGTCGGCTCCGCTTGGGCGCGCCGCGCGTGTCAGCCGGCTGTCTGCCCGGCCCGGCATTCCGGGCAGATGCCATACAGCACCAGCATGTGCTCACGCAGCGCGAAGTCATTGTCGGCAGCCACCTGGTGCTGGCGCTGCTCGATCCTTTCATCGCGGAATTCCTCGACGCGCCCGCAGTTCATGCAGATCAGGTGGTCATGATGGCCGCCCTCGTTAAGCTCGAACACCGCATGGTCCGACTCGAAACTGTGGCGCAGCAGGATGTCGGCCTGCACGAGCTGGTTGAGCACGCGGTACACGGTCGACAGCCCCGCGTCATCGTCCTGTTTGAGCAGGATGCGATAGACGTCTTCGGCGCTCAGGTGGCGCCGCTCGCTGGAGCGGAACAGTTCGAGGATGCGCATGCGGGGCGACGTAGCCTTGAGGCCGGCGCGCTTGAGGTGGGCAGGATCGGACATCACGGTTGGCATGGCAGGCGGCTGCGGTCGCCATCCGAAGATGGCGTCGGGAAAATCGATGGAAATCAGGATGGAAGCGTCCGGGACGCCCTTTCGGTGCGTCCCGGACGCGGCGCCGTGCCTGAACGCCGAGCGGCGCGCGGAATAAAAAGGCGGCTTGGCTTGCGACGGATGACGCGGCCGGGAAAGCGGGGTCTGGTTGCTTTCCCGACCATCCGGCGACTGGCTACTGCCAAACGCTCCGCGTTACGGAGCGGTCCCCACAAAAGTCGGTAACGGGACGCCGCCAAGTGGCGGCGATCCGGAAATTCTTGCCGGCTGGCCTGCTGCTCGTGCCGCGCACCGCGGCGGTGCTAGGCGGCCGGTCTGTCTGGGTTGCGTTGTTGCTGCGTCAGACAGTGATGCCATGGTAAATGAGAATCGATCTCATTACAAGGGGAATCTTCGGATTTTTGCGGGACTGTATTTCTTGTGGGGGCGGGCACCGCTCGCCCGAAGGCGCTTACGCCGGGCCCATCTCGCGCGGCAGCGCGAGGATCCATTCGCGGAAGGCATCGAGCGCTTCCGACGGAGGCCGGCCTCGGGATAGGCGAAGTAGTAGCCCTGCTGTTCATCGAGCACGCCGTCCACCGGCACGACAAGCTCGCCGCTGCGCAGCTCACGCTCGACCAATAGCCGTGGCGCGAGGCCGATGCCAAGACCGGCTGCCGCGGCGGCGGTCATCATCGTGAACAGTTCGTAGCGGGGCCCGCGCGAAGCGGCGATGCCGTAGTCCCAGCCCTGTGCCGCATACCAGTCGCGCCACGCTTGCACGCGCGTGCTCAGGTGCAGGTGTCGGCAACGCGCGAATGCGGCGGCGTCGGGCACCGGGTTCTCCGCAAGAAAGGCCGGGCTGCACACGGGCACCATGGCGCCTTCGCGGAAGATCATGCCGCCGCGCGTACCGGGCCAGAACTGGTCGCCGAAATAGATGGCCGCGTCATACGCGCAATCCTGGAACGAGAACGGCTGCGAGCGTGCGCTCAGGTTGACCGTGATGTTCGGGTGCCGGCGTGCAAAGTCCGGCAGGCGCGGAATCAGCCATTGCGTCGCGAAGGTCGGCACTACGGCCAGTTCCAGCGTGTAGCCCATGGCGCGGCCGGTGGTGATCTCCTGCGTGTCGCGCTGCAGGTGGTCCAGGTGGCGGCGGATGCGGGCCGCGTATTCGCGGCCCGTGTCGGTCAGCACCAGCCGCCGGCGCACGCGCGCGAACAGCGCCACGCCGAGGCGCTGCTCCAGCATCGCCACCTGGCGGCCCACGGCGCTCTGCGTCAGCGCCAGCTCGTCGGCCGCACGCGTGAAGCTGCCCAGCCGCGCCGATGCCTCGAGGCCTGCAGCGCGCCGAGGTTGGGGATGTCGTTTCTCATGCGAATGACGTGCGGGAAAATGATGGCGGACGGCGCGGGGGGCGACCAGTATAGCGCCCGCTGCTGGCAGGCCACTTCGTGCGCGGTACGCACAATGTTGTGCGGATTCCGCGCTTGTCCGCGCCACGGCGCCGCCACTATCCTGCCCCCGCCATATCCCGTGTTCCCTGTATCCCCCAACATTGACATGCCAACGAATATCGCCACGCTGCTGTCCGCCAACCTCGGCGAAGACCGTACCCGCCATCTGCTGTCGCTCGTCAGCGTGCCAGATGGCCTGCCGGCCGATGCCGAGGGCCGCGCGACGCGCGCCGAGATCGCGCAGGCGCTGAACATGGTGCTGTTCGCCGGCATCCTCGAGCGCGTGCCGACCGGCCGTGCCTATACCGATGATGTCGCCGCCGCCGGCGGCAAGGTGGTCTTCGACCACGGCGCACTGCGTACCGTCAAGTGGCGCGACAACGGCGCATTGCCGGAAGGCGAGGCCGCGTTCACGCGCATCCTGCGCCCGCTGGGGTACCGCCTCAATGGCAACTATCCGCTCGATCGCATCAGCATGACGGGGCGCTCCTATGCCCACGCCGACGCGCCTGAAGGCATCGCCCAGTTCTTCGTGAGCGAGTTCCATCCGGAGCGCTTCAGCGAAGCGTTCCGCAAAGCGGTCAGCCGCGTGGCTGGCAGCTCCGCCGATCCGCTCAGCGCGCGCGCCCAGACGCTGTTGTGGCAGCTCGAGCGCGATGGCGTGCTCGAAGTGGCCGACGGCGCGGAGCTGATCGGCCTGCTCGTGCCTTGCTTCGAGCGCCAGCACGACGTGCCGCGCCTGGAGGACTACGAGACGCTGCGGCGCGAATCGGCCGAGATGGCGTGGATAGCCACGGAGGGCAATGCGTTCAACCATGCCACCGACCGCGTCGACGACGTATTCGCGCTGTCCGAGCAGCAGAAGGCCCTGGGCCGGCCGATGAAGGACAAGGTGGAAGTGTCGGGCAGCGGCCGCGTGAAGCAGACGGCGTTCCGTGCCGATACCGTGCGGCGCCGGTTTATTGGTGCCCAGGGCGAGATCGTCGAGCGCGAGGTGCCCGGCTCGTTCTATGAGTTCATCACGCGTGACCGCCTTGACGACGCGCCTGCTTCCGGCCTGCGCTATGACCTGGGGTTTGATGCGGGCAATGCGCAAGGATTTTCAAGATGACGGCGGCTGCCTGACGGCGGACGCCCGGCTGGAAAGAGACG
>LRMT01000205.1 GCA_001725945.1 Cupriavidus sp. UYMMa02A
AGGCGCGTCCACTGCGCGAAGCCAAAGATGCCCGCGATGGTGCAGAACACAATCCCGAGAGCAGCGATTGAGGCGAAACCAACGGCAAGAATCTGGAACATCGCTTGCGCCGGCTTTTGGACCGAAACCTGCGCATACGAGATGGCCGGAGCGGCAAGCAGCACCGCGGAGACCATGGGAGCGGTTCTCTTACCGCTTGCCAGCCTAGTCAACCAGGCCTGTGCCTTCTGGCGAGCCTGTTGAATCGTGATTTGCGAACGCATTTGCCTGTTCCTCAGTGATGTTACGAAGAAATATCGTCGGGACCTGTCCGTAGGTCTTTTCGATGTAGTCGAACAAACTGTCCAAGCTCGACCAGGTGCGAGGCTTCTTGCGTTGCGTGATGAGAAGGACTTCATCGTCTTGCCACATAAAGCGGCAATGCAGTTCGAATGTCCCCAAATCTCTTTCCACGACACGAAAGTGAACCAAGCTACCCATGGTCAGGCGCTCTTTCAGTGCGACTTCGTTGATCGTGTCCATGGTGGGGTGCTCCCTTTTGTCAAATGGACACAATTCTATCCACACGCGAGCTCTTTGCATCAAAAGTACGTGATTTGATGTGCCGGATTATATTCCAATGTCGAATCAAATGTGTGTGTTTCGACATATCAAAACGCTATATTTTGATTCTAGCAACAACTTTCGGGCGACCCGATGCCCGCTTCAGATCCGCCGCAAAGTCCGGCCGGCCTCCCTTGTTCGGATAGGCCTTGTTGCAAGCCCGGTCTGAGCAGCCGAAGAAGTCGTACCCCTTGGAGTCGCCTGCCGCAGCCTTCTTGCGGTGAATCAGCGGTTGTCCGCATTTGCACTTGAACGCGCTCGGGGCGGGGCCTGCGGTGGCGGACGGCTTGCCGCCGACGTCTTCGCGAACCGTCTTGCATTCGGGATAGCCCGTGCAGCCCCAAAACGCGTGCCCGTCATCCTTCGTGTGCCGGCACATGGGCTTGCCACAGGACGGGCAAGGGAACCGCGGCTTTGTGGCACGCGCGAAGTTTTCGAGTTCACCGCCCAGGCCACCGTCAAACGTGGCAACCGTGTCGATGTAGGTAGCGGCGCCTTGCGCGATCTGGTCGAGCTGCGCTTCCATTCGCCGCGTGTACTCGAAGTCCATGAACGTGAATTTCCCGTTGAGCGTCTGGAACACGTAGATGCCCAGGTCCTGCACGTACAGCTGCATGTCGTCCTCTTGGCGGACATAGCCTCGTTCGAGCAGTGTGCTCACAATGCTCGCGAAGGAGCTGGGCCGACCAATGCCCTTCTCTTCCAGGATTTCGACCAAGGCCGCATCGGTGTACCGCTGTGGTCGTCGCGTTTTCATCGGGACGACCTCACAACGTACGGGAACGGTCTGGCCGACCTTGAATGCCGGTACCGGATTCGGCGTCTCGTCCTTCGCTTCTTCGACCTGGTCGACTTTCGTCAACGAAAGCCACCCAGGCGAAACAAGCTTGCGCCCCTTGGCCACGAACACCACCGGGCGCCGTCAACGTCGCCAGCAGATAGTTCCGCCATGCGCGTCGCAAAGACTGCGTCCGGCATTTGGGACGCTACTGCGCGTTGCCAGATCAGGCGATACAAAGAGCGCTCAGCGGGGGTATCACCGGCCTCCGTTACGGAAAAATCCGTAGGCACTGTTGCAACGTGGCCTTCCTGTGCCAGGTCCTTCGACTTGAAGGTTCGCGCCTTCTCTACGTGGGGAATGCCGTTGGCATCGCAGTATGCGAAAAGCGACGCGAGTGATTCGGGGGAGAACGCCGGCTGGTCAGTGCGATGGTAGGTGATGAGCCCCTTTTCAAAGAGCTTCTGCGCTGTCTCCATCGCCTTGCCGACCGACATTTTCAACGTCACCGACGCGGCGCGTTGCATCGTGGATGTGATGAACGGCGCCGGCGCTGCGCCGCGCAGGAGCCTCCTCGAACTTGGTCACAGCCACCGTGTTGAGCGCCGCGACACGTTTGGCAATGGCCTGATCCAGGACATGCGGAACCTCCTTCGTTACGAAGGGCGCTGTCTGCCAGTCCGCGTGCCAGTCTTCGCCAAATGCCTTCACCGTGTAGTGGTCGATGGGCTGGAAGAACTTGATTGCAAGCTCGCGTTCCGCGAGCAGGCGCAACGCCACGCTTTGCACGCGACCGGCAGAGAGCGTAATTCCGCCGAACCGACTGAGCAGTGGACTGACCTTGTAGCCCACGATGCGGTCAATCACACGTCGCGCTTCTTGCGCACGGACGCGTGCGGCATCGATCGTGTCCGCAGCTCGGATCTGCTGCATCACTTCGTCGTGCGTTATCGAGTCAAAGCGCACGCGCTTGCACTCACCCAGGCCACACGCGGCCTTGATGTGCCACGCAATTGCCTCGCCTTCGCGATCAGGGTCGGTGCCCAGGTAGATTTCGTCTGCCGTCGCGGCGAGACGCTTAATCAGTTCGATGTTTCGCGCCGCCCGATCATTCACGACATACTGCGGTCGATAGTCCGGCGCCTGCACACCCATCTCTCGCTCAGGCAGATCGCGTACGTGCCCGTAGGACGCAATGATCTGCCAACCGTCGCCCAGGACCTTGCTCAGCTTTGGAATCTTGTTGGGCGATTCAATGATCATCAGCTTCATCAGCTCCTCCCATCTCGTATTTGAGCGAGCCCTTAGCGCCTGCATTGCCCGGAATGGGTTTCACGCGCATGCTGGCGCGGCCTTCTTCTGCGGCGCGGGACTTTGCTTTCAGTGAAACCATGTCGACCGGCTCGCCATTCGGGAGCGAGGCTGGCACGTCCGCCGGCGGCGATGGACTTGCATTCGCCGCTGCGCCCGGGCGGGCAACGGTAGGCACGACGCCGATTGCCGCGGGCTGCAATGCCGCGGATACGACTTTCTGCACGTAGCCGTGCTGAAACCCTGTCACGTAGTTGCCGCTGTAGTAGCAGCTGAAGGCCGCACGCAACGCAGCCTGGTCGTCCCCATACTTGCGCTTCGCGCGAACAAAGCACTCTTCCAGAATCGCGGCACCCGTACGCAGATTCCGGCAGAGATCGAAGATCGTGTCGTAGCTCTCGTTGTACTTGGCAAGGTTGTAGCGGTTGACCTGCGTGGCCCCCATGCTGAAGTTGTAGCCAAGGCGCTCGAGCTGGCGTGCGGTGGCGACGGCTTCTGCATGGCTGCGTGGCTGTCGCTCCAGGCGTCCGCCAACCACACCGATCGCATACGGATTGAACGACGACTCAACGCGCGCGACGGCCATCAATGTCTGCGGGGCCACGTTGGGTGCGCACTGCTGTGCGACTGCAACGAAGTCCATAGCCTCACCACCAGACGCGGTTGAACAGCTTGTTGTTGATGAAGACATCGATGCCGTTGTAGCCCTTGTACTGCTGCCACACGACCTTATCGAATACGCTCACGTAGCGCGTTTCTTCCGCGCTGCCGGTCACGTAGGTGCCCAGCAGTTGGCCCACACAAGCGCGGGAGTTCGCTCCGCCGCCTTCTGAGGTGCCGTATTGCTGATCAGTGAGTTGAACGTATGCACCCTTGCGATAGCCTTCCCCAACCATACTACCCGCGACAGCGGGGCTCAGGCCTGCAGGACAGGGATCGTAGGGCTCGCGCGTAGGACGCGCGAAGTTGGTTCCGTCATTGCCGTCCGCTTCGTCGCACGTCGGGAATGGCCGGCCTTTGGCCAAGTCACGGTAAAGCTTGTCGATCGGCGGAACGCATTCGACAAACTGCTTCGGCCCGTTAGGGCTCGCCAGGCACAACAGCACCTTACAACCGAATTCACTGGCCTGTGCCAAGACGGGCGCCGCAGTCGCAAGACAGAGCGCAGTCCACACGACAGCTCGGGTCTTCTGCATGGATTCTCCAGATTAGAATGGCGCCCTCACAATCAAAAATGTATAATTTGATTTGTCAAAAGGCACAATATTGATAATCGTAGAAGAATCACGGATGACTCGCAACCCTCTTCCATGGGGTGAAGATGGGGCGGCGGGAGCCGCGTGAGGGGCATCGCCCCTCCCTCTGGCAGCTGATTTCAGCGCGCGGCAGCGCGCAGCAACCCCCAGGAGGTGTCCGTAGCCGATTCACAAGAATTCAGAACTTTTGCCGGAACCAGACCTAACATGCTCACCACGAAGCAGAGCGGCCGAAGGCTTGAGATGAATTAAGGGATTACTGAGGACTTGCCCCTAAAGTGGGGTTCAGATGTCTCGACATTCAGCCGATGGAATGCCTTATGAATTCCGACAGTTGTCGGATTGCTTTGTGCCGAGGCGGGCACGAACCGGAGGCGCTGGTTCCTGGAGACGGAGAGAGAGGCGGCCCGAACATCGGGAAATGTTCATACCGGGCCGCCTTGGACAAACCAACTTTGGGAGTTAGCAACATGTCCATTGCGAATAATAGCAGCACCGATAACGCGGCCAATCAAGACTCTGTCGATGTGCCCTCAACGCAGCCGACCTGGCGCGGCTTGGTGCCGCAGTTGATTGCGCTGTACGACGAAGACGTAGATCCGCTGTATGCCTATAGCGAGTTGCTGCGCATGGCGCATTTTGCCGATGTGTCGGCTGACGTCGTGGATGACTTGCTGCAGATCCTGCAGCTAGCGGCCGCAGGAGATGTCTCACAGATACGCGCCGTCGCGCGCAATGCGATCCAGCGCTATGACGCTGTGCCGCCTCCGGCGACCATGACGCTCGACAATTGGCTGCCGCGAGCGCGCGGCAGCCATACAGCGGCCCACAGGCCGAAAGACAGGCGGCGTAAATGGATTCGGGGCCCTTAGGGGCCCCGAATGTTTGTACGAATGAGTTCTCCCCCTGTCTTGGCGCCTGCCGGCGCAGCATCGGATCGCTCATGGGGGATAACACCCCCCCGCCACGAAGGCTTCCCCCGCGCGCACGGCGCGCATCACACCGCCCGATAATGCCGGGCGCTTCCAACAGCCAGATGAGGCCGCCCCCGCCCCTGAGATTGGTGTGCGGCTTAGGTCTGCTTGCGCCCGCCGGCCGGCTTCGTCTTCGCCGTGTCTGCTGTGTTGCCGGTCTGAGCGTCCGCACCCTTCTCTTCCGCGCCTTGCTCTGCGGCGCCCTTACCTGCCTTCTCAGCAGCCTCTTTCACGGCCAGTTCGGTTCGTGCCTCGCTCATTGCGTTGACAGATTCAAGCAGCCTTTCGTGAAGCGCTTCGTAGCGAGTCTGCAGGTCCTGGTACCGGCCCTGAGCGGCCTTCTCCTTCTCTTCGGCCTCGAGCGCACGAGATAGCAAACCGGACTTGGCAGCAGCCTCGGATTTCAGATTTGCTTCGGCCACAGCAGCTGCCTTTTCCGCTGCCGCGGTACGTGCTTCCGCCTCGACAGTCGCTTTGCGCAACGCTTCGTTCTGACCTTGCAGGTCACCAAGCGCCTCAAGACGAATTTCAGCGCGAGCGAGCTTCTGCCGCGTTTGATCGGTCTCTTCTCTCGCTCGTCCCACTTCGTCGTTCAGGCGGGCGATCTCACCGGCTTGTTCACTGTTCTTGCCCGCGAGCGTGTCACGTTCGGTTGTGATGCGTGCCAGCTCGGCGCGAACATCGTCCAACTCCTCTTCGAGGCGCTGGCCAGCTCCTACCAGGTCGTTGATATCAATTTCGGCTTGCTGAAGCTTGGCCTCTGCCTCAACCCGTGCCTCTGCTGCGATACGAGAGAACTCAGCGGCTAGAGCATCCCTGACGCGCCCAGGAAGCTCGAATGCCACTGCTGACGCCTTGGGAAGGGACTCGTTCCATTTCTTCAGATGAGGCTGAATGCTGTTTGGGCTTCCGCTACCCAACTCGTCACGGACATTGCGCAGCGTCGGTTCGCGGCCGGATTCCTTCAGTTTCGTCGCGGCGGCGGCAACTGCTTCATAGCTCAGGCTCGGGCGTGGCATAAGCTGGGTTCCTTATCGTATCGTTGTCGTATCGTAGCGATTGATATGATACGTTATATGATACGAATAGCAAGGGGAGTTTGCTGACATTTGAGGGGCGCGTGAGCCATTGGGGGATGGACGTCTCCCCTCCGCTGCCGCTACGGGGCCGGGCTCTCGTGCTGGCGCATCGAGCTCCGCTACTGCGGATCTCGACCCCTTCGGGCTTCCATCCCTGACGCCTCCGCGCCTCCCGGCGCTGCGCGCTTCCGCTTGCCCGGGCTGCGCCCATCCGGCCTGCAGGCCGGCGAGGGACTAGGCGGGCTCGCCCGCTGAGGCGCTCGCCGCGCGGCGTCTTCTCTCGCGCAACTGGCACGCATCACCACCGTTCCACGTTCGTCGTCCTATTCCGCGAACAGGTAGCCAACACCAGGTCACGCGGCAAGGGCCGCTTCGCTGAAATCCTCACCCGTTCGGTGCTCGCCTGGCGGCTGCGCTCCGCGTGCGGCCTCCGGTTTCTCCCTTGCCGCGCGCCCCGGCGCCGGCTCCCAGGCACGCGGGACGACGAACTCAAGGGAACGGTGGCAACGCTGAAGGCCGCCAGCCACTTAGAGAAAACCACCACGCCGGGACTCGGAATCTAAGGGCCCGGTAGCTGGAAAAACAACATCGTTGTCACCTTCACTCGAAAACCCTTCTTCTCATTGGAGTCGCAACATGGACATGACCGTAAGCACCGAGATTCAAGCCGCCGCCGCTCAAGCCACGTCGAACCTGCTCTCGCAACAGCATGGAAGCGTTCGCCTCGGCTCGCTGTATCTGGACAAGCGCAACGTTCGCAAGATCAAGGGCAAGATGCCAATTCCTGACCTGGCCGCCGCTATCAAGCGCGAAGGTCTGCTGCAGAACCTCGTTGTCGTGGTTCGCAAGGGCAAGAAGAAGGGGCAGACGCATGAGGTGATCGCCGGTGGCCGTCGCTATCAGGCTCTCATGCTGCTGGTCGAATGGGGCGATATCACGCTGGATTTCGAAGTGCAGGTCACGTTCGTGGCAGCTGACAACGCGACCTCTGCCAGCTTGATCGAGAATGTCGCGCGCGAGGCCATGCACCCCGCCGACGAACTGGACGCCTTTGCAGCCCTGCTCAAGCAAGGCCAGACGTTCGACACCATCGGCAACAGCTTCGGCGTGTCCGCCATGACCGTGCGCCGTCGTATCAAGCTGCTCTCCGTGTCGCCCAAGCTCGTCGCGCTGCTGCGCACGGACGAAATCACGTTGGAGCAACTTGGCGCCCTCGCAGCGACGGACAGCCATGAAGCACAAGAAGCAGTGTGGGAAGAGACGCAGCACAACAACTGGATGCGCGAGCCGGAACGTCTGCGCGCACGCCTGACAAAGGAAGAGATCGACGCCAACGAAAACCCGGTTGCACGCTTCGTTGGACTGCAAGCCTACGAGGCCGCTGGCGGGCAGGTGCGCCGCGATCTGTTCTCCGAAGACGATACGGGCTACATCTGCGACTCGGAGTTGTTGTACCGCCTCGCAGACGAGAAACTCGCAGCTGCTGCGCAGTCCCTGCGTGACGATGGCTGGTCGTGGGTGGAGACGCGCTACGAACGCCAGTACGGCGATTTCGCGCGCTACGGCCGCCTCGATGCAGAAGTCATCATTACGGACGAGATGCGCCCCAAGATCGATGCGCTTGCCGAAAAGATCAAGGCGCTTACCATCGAAATCGACGCCTTCTACGAGCAAGACGACTCGACCGATGAGGAGAACGAGCGCAACGCCGAGCGTGAAGACGAATCTGCCGAGTTGGAACGCGAGAAGGAGGAACTCGAAGAAGCCTGCGCCCAATGGACGGCTCACCAAAAGGCTATCGCGGGCGTTGTGGTGTCGATCAGCCGAGCCGGCGAACTCCAGAAGGAATTCGGCCTTGTCGAACCGGGCTCCCGCCCTGTTGACGATGAGACGGGCGTGGCGATGGAAGTGCGCGACCAGTATGGCCGCGAAATGAAGCCGAAGACCCGTGCTGCCCATTCCGACAAGATGGTTGCACGCCTGACTGCACATCGCACTATCGCAGTGCAGGCTGAGATTCTGAAGCGCCCCGATGTCGCTCTCGCCTTCCTGACGTCGCGCCTCGCTGGCGACATGTTCTACAACGTCTACACGTCCTCGCTGCAGGTTCGCTCGACGCAAGTCCACCACCAACTGACGAACGCGGCCGATGACATGGAGCAATCGGCGGACTGGACGGCCATCGTCGCTGCCAAGGCGGCATGGCGCGCGAAGCTGCCCGAGAAGTTCAACGACCTCCTCCCGTGGCTGCTGCAGCAAAGCGCCGACGAAGTAACCGAACTGATGGCCTTCTGCGTCGCTCGCAGTATCGACGGCCTGCGTAACACCGAAGGGCAGAACGCACCGATGGATGCAATTGCTGAGGTGCTCGGCGTTGACATGGCCGACCACTGGCAGGCTACCGAATCGAGCTACTTCGGCCATATCTCCAAGAAGCAGATGATGGCCGCTGTGACCGAGGCTGTGTCCGCTGAGGCTGCTGCGCCGCTGGCGACCATGAAGAAGGATGCTGCCGCTCAAGCTGCTGAGAGGGCTCTGAACGGGGTTCGCTGGGTGCCGGAGCCGATGCGCGCTCGCCTGACGACAGACCACATCGAGGACGACGAGGTGATGACCGAGGGCGACGAGTAAGCCTGACTGGGGCGGCGACTGAGTCGCCCCCGTCTTTCCCCACACAGCCAGGTACACAGGACTCCAACACGCCATGACCGTCACCATCAACCACCTGCGCAGCCTTTCTGCGCTCTACCCTTGCCTGCAAATGGAAATCCGCGCACAGAACTTCAAGGGCGAGTTCTGGCACGATGGCCCGTGCCTCGGCTTCGTCGTTGACGGCGAGTTCATCACACGCGTGAGGCGCTCGCGCTGGATGCCATGGCCCCCGTCGATGCGATGCTTCTCGAATGCATCAACCATGAAAACAGCCCCGTAGGACGCCATTGCGCACGAGGACATCGATGAAGCGCTGCGCAGTGTCATGGACCAATGCGGCATCAACAGCGGTGATGTTGCAGGACTGTTCTTCTCCGGCATGAAATCGGGACCGAATCCGCAAGGCCGCTGGTTCGACATGACGCTGGCCGAACGACGCGCGCTGCTGCTCGACTGGCTGGCATTCGAGTCGGCTCATCTGGCCAACGCTGACCGCATGCAGTGGCACCGAGCGGATGCGCACCAGGACGCGTGAGCGCGCGGCCCTCAAAGTGGCTGCTGTCCCGTAGTGGGACAGCAGCAGTCTTCACGAATGCCTGCGGGCGCGGCCGGATAAGTCCCATGTGCTGCGCACCTGGCTAGTTGTTGAGGCTGGTGCTCTCGGGGCTGTGCCCCTGCCGCAAGGCACCCCCGCCGCGCGCCGGCGCCGCTGACGCGCCGCCGGTGAGTCATCTCTTGCCGGACTGGCCTGCGTGGCCCGAATGCTGCAGCATTCGCGTACCCGTTTCTGCGTATGCAAGCACCCATTCGGCCTGCAGATAAGCGTCTCCCGGCGCTACGCTTCGGGCCGGGCTCATGTGCTGCGCATCGAGCTCCGCTGCGCGAATCTCGACCCTGCGGGCATCGACCCCTGACGCAAGCGCGCCTCCCGGCGCTTCGATCAGCCAATGTTGTCTACCTCTTGACACCCAACGAATTTCCGACAATTGTCGGAAGACGCCACAGTCGGATTTACTGAGAATTCTGGCTTCACAACAAGGCCAGAAATCTTGAAAAGCTCGCCGCATCTCGCGTCAGCCTTTGGGGTAGTGCTCCGAAAGCTACGTACCTCACAGGCTCTCTCCCAGGAGAAGTTGGCTGTGGCATCCGGGCTGGACCGAGGTTTCATTTCTCTGTTGGAGTTAGGCCAGCGCTCTCCATCGCTGGACACCATGATTGCCCTCTCCCGCGGCCTGCAGATTCCCTTTTCCCGTATTGCCCTGTTGCTGGAAGAGCAGCTCATTGAAGCTGGCCACATCCGTCACAAGCCAAACAACGGCACCAAGAACGGGCGAGCATAAGCGCCTCACCTTGCCCTGACACCGGTTTAGGGCGTCTCCCTCCGCTGCGCTACGGGCCGGGCTCTCGTGCTGCGCATCGAGCTCCGCTGTCGCGGATCTCGCCCCCTTCGGGCTTCCATCCCTGACGTCTCCGCGCCTGGCCGGCGCTGCGCGCTGCCGCTTGCCAGGGCTGCGCCCTTCCGGCCTGCAGGCCGGCGATGGTCACGCGGGCTGCGCCCGCTGAGGCGCTCGCCGCGCGGCGTTTTCTTTCCGCAACTGGCCCGCCTTGCCTCCGTTCCCCCCGTTCATCGCCCTTTCCCGCGACCAGGTAGCCAACGCACGACCATCGAGCAAGGGCCGCTGTCGCTGAAATCCTCACCCGTTCGGTGCTCGCCTGCGGCTGTGCTCCGCCTGCGGCCTCCGGTTTCTCCCTTGCTCGCTGTCCGCGCGCCGGCTCCCATTAACGCGGGACGATGAACTCAAGGGAACGGCGGCAAAGCTCAGAACGAGCCAGCCGCTCCAAGAAAACCCTCAACGACGGGACTCCGAATCTTAGGGCCCGGCAGTGTTCAACCGACCCCATGCGTCTTAGTTAAGGCGCGCTGCCAAGCTGATTTGCTAACGCTGATTGGAGTTCGAAATGCTGATTGCTTTCGTTGTGTTCGCTTTTCCCCTCGCCCTGATCGCCGCTCTTGCGATCAACGGCAATCCCAACGCCATCTAACCAGAGTACGGAGCAAGGAGAAGCCAATGCAATTCATCACTCTCTATGCCGTGCGTCGCACGATCCAGCAGAACGGCGCGTTGATTCGCCACCGCGCTGCCGTCCGTCTGTGCGCTGTGTCCTATCAGGAGCCCGGTGCAAGCGCTATCGACTACTTCCCGCGCATTGACCAGTTCCGCGACTAAGCCCCTCCGTACTCCGCTGCTCGTACAACAAAACAAAATCGCTATGACACTCTCTGCAACTTACTCGCCCGAAGATAACAAGCTGCGTCTGTACTCCGTTGCTCGCCTGCCGACCGAGACTTACGAGCGCGTCAAGGCAGCCGGCTTCAGGTGGGCGCCGAAACAGGATTTGTTTGTCGCCCCCACGTGGACGCCAGGCCGTGAAGATTTGCTCACGGATCTGTGCGGAGAGATCGGAGACGAAGACACCAGCTTGGTGCAGCGTGCCGAGGAACGCGCGGACCGCTTCGGCGACTACAGCGACAAGCGCGCAAGCGATGCAGAAGCGGCACGCAGCGCGGTTTCAGCCATCGCCGATAACATCCCGTTTGGGCAACCGATCCTCATCGGCCACCATAGCGAACGCCGCGCGCGCAAGGATGCCGAGCGCATCGAGAACGGTATGCGCCGCGCCGTGAAGATGTGGGAAACGTCGGAATACTGGGAGCGTCGCGCAGCTGGTGCGCTGCAGAATGCCAAGTACAAGGAACGCCCTGACGTTCGACATCGGCGCATCAAGACGATTGAAGCCGACAAGCGCAAGCAGGAGCGTGCGAAGGCCGAGTATGCGAAATGGCTCACGGCATGGTCTAAACCTGAGCTCACCCACGAAGAGGCCGTAAAATTGCGACCTTCTGCCGGCTCAGCTTGCCGCGTAAGGAAGGCGACCGGCCGGACTTCGACCAGCGGCCCACCGCTTACGATGCCTTGACGAACACATATCCAAGTCTCTACACCCCGCGCACGGTGGACGAAGTAGTCGCGCACGCAAAGCAGGTATATCCGCGTTGGATCGCGCATGCTGAACGCTGGATCGCGCACTATGAAAACCGGATTGCCTACGAGCGCGCAATGCTGAATGAGCAAGGCGGCACAGCTGCGGACAAGTTCGCAGTTGAAGTCGGCGGAGAGGTTCTCATTGGCGGGACGTGGTACACCGTGACTCGTGTCAACAAGTCAGGCGGCGCAATCAGTAGTGTTACAACCAATGCGCGGTATGTCCGTGTGCGCGGTATCGAGGAAGTGCAGGACTACCGCGCGCCGTCTGCGGAAGAGGCCGCGAAGGTCAAAGCGGCAACCAAGCTGCCGCCGTTGGTGAACTACCCCGGCGAAGGCTTCGCGCACATGACCAAGGCGGAATTTGACCGGATCTCCAAGGACTACCGGGGCACCGCGAAGAAGGCCGCGACTGAAGCCAGCGGCGCGCACCGTGTTCGTAGCACTCTCGGCGTGTTCGCGTTCCCCGATGCGAAGGATTCCAACAAGCGGCACGTCTACCACGGCGTCTACATCACCGACGCAAAGCGGGTAGACCCCCCCGCACCTGCGGCGGCCGAACCTGTGGAAGCTCTCAGGACATCCACGCCCGCGCCGGCATGCCTAGAAGCTGCGGCCCCCGTCGAGCCGCAATTGGCGGATCCGGTGCAGACCCAGCCGGACCCGATGCCCGAGCCGGCCGAATCCGATCCCGCACCTGCAGCCAAGGCCGACCGCGCCGAAGAGTTCCGCGCAATGAAGGAGCAGCTGCGCCAAGGCGTGCAGACGGTCAGCGCTCCGCAGCTATTCCCCACTCCGCCCACCCTGGCGGAGCGCATGGCCGATCTCGCCAACATTCAGCCGGGCGACAGAGTTCTAGAGCCATCCGCCGGCACGGGCCGGCTGCTGGGTGCATTTGGCGGCCGCATGTTCGGCCACAACCCGGAGCGCGGCGAAGTTGTCGCCGTAGAGATCGTGCCGGCGCTGGCGCAGAGGCTGCGCACGGCGTTTCCCCTTACTGCCGTACATTGCGGGGACTTCCTGGAGTGTGGCGAAGAGCTGGGCAAGTTCGATGCGGTCATCATGAATCCGCCATTCGCAAATGCCCAAGATATCGCGCACATCAAGCATGCACGCACCCTGCTTGCGCCTGGCGGTGTGGTGGTTGCGATCTGCGCCAATGGCCCACGACAGAACGACCAGCTGCGCCCGCTTGTGCATGAATGCGGCGGCATGTGGGAACCGCTGCCAGCCGGAACCTTCGAAGACTCCGGAACCTCCGTGAACACGGTACTGCTTACCTTGCACGGCTGATCTACACGCAACAGGCGGCGGCACGGAAGCCGCCGCGTTCTTCACAACTACGACAATGAAAAATTACATGAACTGGGTTGACCATCTGTTCGAGGTCGGGACACCGATACGCCGCGAACGCGACAAGCTCGCCGGCATGCTGGCCAAGGCCCAGGCGCTCGAAATTGAAGCGGCAGGCCTGCGTGCTGCAGCGCGCACCGGCCGCGCGGCATTGGTGGCCAACATTGAGCAGCGCTGGACGCCGGCTGAGATTGCATCAGCACAGCACAAAGCAGAATGGACCGCGCCGCCGTCCTTGGACGTGGTGCGTGATCCGCAATTGCGCGCCCAGCTGCGCGGGCTCGACGGTGAAGCGTCACCGGTCGACCTGTTGCAAATTTTCGGTTCGCTCCTGCGGCAGCACAACCTGCTGAGCACTGCCACCGATGCCGAGAGGCGCGAAACGCTGGAGCGCGTTCTAGACTGGCACAACCACGGTTTGCGGCCGTGGCGGGAAGCGGTTCGACCTGGTGACGCGCAGGTGTGATGCCAGCCCCCGGCGCCGTTATATGGCTGCGCCGGGGCCAATCGCGCGCCAGGCGTTGCCTGTCACGCGATTGGCAAGCATTCCCGGCTCGTGAAATGGGCAGAGCGCTCAAGGGGCTGCGCCCCGCCGCTGGGCTCCCCCATCTCCGCGCCTGCCGGCGCTGCGCGCTCCCGCTTGCCGTTGACCAGGAGCATTTCCGCTTATGCGGAAATGCTCATCAAGATCGGGGGGGCGGCTCGCAGGAAGGCGAGGGCTACCGCCCTTCCGGTCAAAGCGCAAGGTGGCGGCGGGAGCCGCATCGAGGGGGAACCCCTCGCCCCTGAAAGCGCAGTTTGCGCTGAGCGCGGGAGCGCTGCAGCGCTGGCCTTCAGGCCAGCGGCATCGCCAGCTGCGAACCTTCGTTCCTGACGTTTCCCACAGCCTTCGTGACCTCCCACCATCTGAACGCGGCTGAAGGCAGCATGCCGTAGTGCATGAGCTGCTCTGCGGCTTCCGGTTGCAGCGCCGGATCGAGCCACAAGCGCGCGTCGGATTCGTTCAACGCAACGGGCCTTCGATCGTGGACGTCGACCAAGCCGCCGTCTGCATCCGACGTAATGATGACCATGCCAGCCTGGTCAGGCGCGGTTCGCTCGGTGATGCTGGCCAGGCCGGCAAAATAACAAGGGCCATCTGCGCGCGAGATGAACTGGGGCCGCTTCGTGCCGTCGATGACAGGCCACTCGTACCAGCCATCCGCAGGCACGATGATGCGACGGCTTTGCGACCACAGATTGCGGTAGTACGGTTTGTGGTAATGCCTTCGATGCGCGCATTGATGACACTCGGCAGTTTCCGATCGGAGTCAGAGTTTGCCCAGGCCGGCTTATAGCCCCAGCGGACTTCATCGCATGCAGGCATGCCGCCTTGGCTGAGCTGATGGAAGATCCACACGCCTGTTTGTGGGCCGACGTTATACCTAGGACGCCGATCTCCGGCATGCTCGGCTACTGCTGAGTCCCAACCCATGTTTGCTGCGAACACACGCATGTCGCTGTACTGGGCTATTCGTCCGCACATACCTGGTTCCTCATTCTGAGTCGTGTTTCTGCTTATTCGGTCTGCCGCTCGGGCCGTAGAGCGTCAGTTCGACTAGGGCCTCATGCTCGGCAACGCATGGTTCCCCTTCCAATTCGCGCTGCAGGCAGTCGCGGATGAACAGAGTTGAGTTGTAGCATCCGGCGCCGATGGACTTTTGCAGCGAATTGGCTCGCACCACCAATTGCCTGAGACGATGAATTTCCCATAGCAGCGTCCGCACCTCCCGGCATGGATTTGCATGATAGATAGCTCGCAGTTCCGCAGCCGAGAGCTTCGGAATGCTGTATTTGCCACTTACTGGGTCGATGGGAAACGGCACGCGCTTCATACTGTATGAATATACAGTATTCGGGGCCGTTAGCTGCGCCGGCCCTGATCAACGGGCGCAGCACGTCTTGCATGCAAGCCCTAGTTTCAGCGCGTCAGCAGACGATACCGCGCGTAATGCCTCAGCGCTTGCTGTGTTCGCCCGGCTAGGTCATACAGCCGACCTAGGTTCAGATGCGCGTCTGCGTTGTCCGGGTCCAGGGCCAGACAATCTTGGTAGGCCTGCATTGCCGCGTCAGCATCGCCCGTGTCTTCGAGCGCGAGCGCACGGTTAAACAATAAGGCGAAACTCGACGGAAATCGCGTCAGGGCTCGGCCAGCACGTTTAGCGCGGCCTCGCACTTCCCCTGGTCGCAGAGCATCGCGCTCAGGTCCAGCCACGCGGCGTGTAGGGACGGGTCTAGTGCGATCGCTTGCCGATAGGCGCGTTCCGCCTCGCGACGCGGTGCTGTGCCTCCTGCGCCTTGCCCAGCGCATAGGCCTCCTCGCTCGCCTTGGTGCTCGCCGCGCCGCGAGACCACTGTGGCCTCCGTTGGACCCTCCGTAAAATCGAGCCGCAGTTGCCCCGAGTCCGCCTCCCACTCCGCACCGTGCGCACGCGCAATGATGTCGCCGCCCTCGGCCCGCAATGACATGGCGGATGCGGGGTACCCGGCCGAGAGGGACTGCGCGCGCAGCAGCGAGCGGCGAATACGTCCGGCGGAAAGGTTCGACTGTCGTAAGGCCTGCGCGGTACGGAGCACAACGAGGTCGCGGAAACTGAACCGATATTCGCCGCGGTCGCCCCGCGCCGGAGCCACCACGCCAGCCACAATCAGCGACATCACTGCCGAGCGTGGCAGCCCCACGATCTGGATGACGTCGCGCATCGTGTACGCACGCATCAAGCCTGCTTTTTGCCAGTGCGCTTGGTCGGGGCCGCCGCGGCACGCTCTGACTCTGACCGCTTGGCGGTGCGCCGTGCCGGCGGTTGACTAGCTGTGTCGGTCTGCGCCATCGCCTTGTCCGCACTCGGTCGTGCGATGCTTTGTCGCAGCGCTTCCATCAGGTCAACCACCTCGGTACCGGTGGGAGCCTCATGCGTAGGCGCCACCGTGATCTGCTGACCCGCAATCTTCCGCTCGATCTGGGCCAGTACGCGTTGCTTCTCTTCGTCTTCGTACGCCGCCGGATCATAGTCGGCCACCGCATACTGCTCGACCAGCTGCTGCGCAAGCGCGAGCTCCGCGCCGGACACCTCGACCGTTTCCACATGCAGATCCGCCATCGCGCGCACCTCGTCAGCATAGAGCAGCTGTTGCAGGATCAGCCCGTCCGCGCCTGCGCGAAGCTGGACCATGTACTGCTTGCCCTTCCATGCCCATTTCGCTAGCGCACACTTGCCGGTGGTGCGCAGCGCCTCCGCGAGGAGGCTGTACGGTTTGGCACCGCGCTTGTCGGGCCCGAGATAATAGGGCTTGTCGTAATAGATCGGATCCACTGCCGCCTCCGGCACAAACGCGACGATGTCGATGGTCGGCTGGGGCGTGTCCTCCAAAGCCTTGAGCTCCTCTGGGGTGAACACCACATACTTGTCTTTCTCGAATTCGTAGCCCTTGACCATGTCGGCGCGTTCTACGACGACGCCCTCCTGCTGGCAGACGTACTGCTGGCGCAGCCGGGACCCACAGCGGTGCAGCAAGTTGAAGCTGACCGCCGACTTGCTCTCGGTGGCGGCATAGACCTTGACGGGAATAGAGACCAATCCGAAGTGGATTGAGAGGGAGGCGATCGAACGTGCTGCCATGATGAAACTCCCGGCGCCACCCAACGTCCTCGCCAGCCAGCCGCCGCCCTCCCGGTGCGGCTCGCTCTGCGCGCAGGGTCCGACGCCTGTTGGCTTAGCCAGGGATGTTGCGGGGATCGTGGCCGAAGGTATTGCGCTCGCGGATACGGCCGTCGCGACCGTGGACGAGCAGCTCGACCTGCGCAGCTTTGGCGCGGCGGGTGCCGGCGGCGATGGCGTCCTCTTGCGTGGCGAACGTTTCGCGGCCGGTTCCTCCTTCGGCTTCCACCGCCCAGCGCTCGCCGGCCGGGACCACGTGAATATCGTGTTGTCTTGGCATGGCTGTCTCCTGAGGGATGATGCCGTCAGTGTCCGCCTGCCAGCATTGCAAGAGTATCGGCGGTCGTCCGACATCAGGCTCTGGCACGACACCGTGGAGGCACTTTGCCAGTAACGTGTGAGACGTACGATTAACAATCGTATACGACGACCTTGGCGGCATGGGCCAACGGAAAGCGGAAGACGTGACGATTATTGCATCCAACCGGCCGCGAAGGATGCTCCTGGCTTGTAAGATAAGGCTGTTATGAGTCGCAGGAGGGGGCCACAGTGAGACCTATGAATGAAAACAAAATCGTCGTGGAAAGGGCGCGCAGTCTGGCTCGTCGCATTTGTAGCGGCTTTTATTGCGGTCAAATCATACAGGCAGCATTTGGCAGACAATGAAGCGTTCGTTCAGGGTGCTGCGAAAGTCGAAACAGACATGCGCGATATGCAAGCTCAAGTCGCACAGGAACACCCTGAAAAGCCACTCCAAGAGGCTATGCAGGAGGCTGCAACTGAAAAGAGCCGAGCGAAGCTGTCAGGTTCTGAGGGCGCTAAAAAAGCCGACGAAGCTGCCGGCCAGTTCCTTGGCTACTACCTAGTCAACGTGCGAGCACGAGCTGACTACTGCAAAGCGCAAGGCGTAGACCTTAGCCCGTTTGTTGAGGCATTTACGCGACACAATGCTACTCTCTATGCAAAGAGCCGCGTGATTAACGCACGTGGCCGTACTCAGCCGACAAGCTTGAAGAAATGTCGTATGCGCAGATGCAGCACAGTTTCGAGCGCGCGATTCAAGACGCGGTGACTGACGTTGCCACTCGGAACAACACGAGCGTCGCAGCTGTGTGTCAGGGGTTCGCGGACCACCCTGAGGATGCTGTACAGCAACTTGACCTGTCTCGCGTCAATCCCGCGCTATACGAAGCTCTAACAAACGCGCAGTAGGCGCTGTCGGCCGGTGGGCTCTCCAGCAGCCCACGCAGCACAGAACACCGGCCGGTTCTAGCTTCAAACTTGGCTACCTGGTCGGGACCGCTGGCAAATGCCAGAGGCGGACATGCTGGACGCGTTGAACGCAGACTGTCATTCACGCATGGCCACCTCGCCGGCGGCAAGACTTTGAGAACGCCTGCAGTTGAGCGTCTCCCTCCGCTGCGCTACGGGCCGGGCTCTCGTGCTACGCATCGAGCTCCGCTAACGCGGATCTCGCCCCCTTCGGGCTTCCATCCCTGACGCCTCCGCGCCTGATGGCGCTGCGCGCTCCCGCTTGCCGCGGCCTGCGGCCGTCTCCAGCGCCGCTCGCGGCGATGGAGCGCAGACCCGGAGCGGGTCCGCGCCGTGGTGCCGGTGTCGCGGAAATCGCTGTCGTCGCGATCGCCTTTTCCCTTTCGTCCTAAGCGCGTTGCCTCTGCCCTTCGGTCCGCCTCTTTCCGTCGCATAGCACTGGACCTGGCCAGCACAAGGGTTCGCTTCGCCACGTCCTCACCGTTCGGTGCTCGCCTGACGGCTGCGCTCCGCATGCGGCCTCCGGGCGTGCCCTTGCACTGTCCAGGCCCAGTGCTCTTATGCGCCGAGCGGCTCCGAAGAGCAGAAGCAACAGGACGAAAGGGAAAGGGCAAAACCATGATCGCGACGACCATCCGCAACACCGACACCACCAACACGCGGGCTTTCCCCCCGCACCCCCCGAGGCTCACCAAAGAGCAGTTGTCACGCAAATGCGCGGCTTGGCGATTCGCGCCGAATACGCGCTGTCGCGCGCCATCGCTGAAGCGGACCCGGCTGACGAAGATGCGCAACTGAGCTTGGAAATCGCCGTGCTACAGGCCGAGTTTCTTGGGTCTGCCGATTGGAAGAACGAGCAAGCGGCCCTTCCGATCATGTTTGCCGACGAACCCGAACTGCTGCGCGCATGGGCCGAAGGCCAATACCGCGCCGCAATGGCAGCACTCGAAGTGCGCCAAGGACTTTGACGCGCCACCCTGTCAACTCAGTGAAGGAGAACGAAATGCAAAGCAAGAAGTGTCTGGCTCTCGCCATCGCCCTGTCTGTGCTGACGACGGGATGCGCCACCAGCAATGCTTCGCCCAACGTCTACCGCACGGGCGAAACCATGCAGGCCGGCACCGCCGAGCCTGTCACGGTGACGCGCGTTCGCCCTATCGCGATTGTCGATGGGGGTGGTATCCACAGCGCCCTGTGCCGCAACTGGTGGGCGCTGGCCTTGCTGCGCTGCTTGCCTATGGGACGGTTGGGAACGGCAACGGCCGATTTGCGGCTGCCGCACTTGCCACGCCGATCGGGGCAATTGCGGCCCAACAGGTGTCTCAAGCCACGTCGCGACGTCCTGGACTCGAAATCATCGCCAGCACCGACAGCGGGCGCCGCGTAGTGGTCGTGCAAGACGCTGACGAAACTTTCGCGAATGGCGAACGCGCATTCCTGATCTGGACACCCGGCGGCACTCGCATCAGCCGCTGACGCAAGACATAACCACAACGAAGAAACTCACTCTCATAGGAAACCATCATGCATCTGTCGACCCGCTTTGCCCGCCACGCCCCCTCGCTGCAATCCGATACGCCGCTCAGTGACGACCAGATCCGTAGCGTGGCGCCGTCGATTTTCTCCGAGGACAAGCACGAAAGCCGTTCGGAACGCTATACCTACATCCCCACCATCACTGTGCTGAACAAGTTGCGCGCCGAAGGCTTTCAGCCCTTTATGGTGTGCCAGACGCGCGTACGCAACGAAAACAAGCGCGAGCACACGAAGCATATGATTCGGCTGCGCCACGCCAACCAGATCGATGCACGCGAGGCAAACGAAATCATTCTGCTGAACTCGCACGATGGATCGAGCAGCTATCAGATGATGGCCGGGATGTTTCGCTTCGTGTGCAAGAACGGACTTGTTTGCGGCAATGTGCTGGAGGACGTGCGGGTTCCGCACAAGGGCAACATTGCGGACGAAGTGGTACAGGGCGCCTATGACGTGCTGGACGGCTTCGACCTGATCCGAGAAGTAAGGGAAACGCTCCAACACACGCAGCTCGACCACGGCGAACAACAGGCTTTTGCGCGTGCTGCGTTATCCCTGCGCTATGAGCCGAAGGACACCGATGACGGTGTGACGGACGTGGTGGCCACGCCAGTCACTGAGCGCCAGATTCTGCAGCCCAAGCGCCACGACGACATTGCCGGCGATCTCTGGACGACTTTCAACGTAGTTCAGGAGAACATGATTCGCGGCGCTTGCGTGGCCGATCGGCGAACGGCCGCCGGATGCAGACCCGGCCAGTGCAGGGTATCGACCAAGGTATCAAGCTGAATCGCGCGCTTTGGGTCTTGGCCCAAGAGATGCAGAAGCTCAAAGGCTAAGGGGCGGAACTGGCTGGCGCCGGCAAGGCGCTGGCCAGCAAGCAAAACCAATCACCAAGGGAGAGTAGCGATGCAAACAAGGACGATAACAGCAGAGGATTTTCGCAATGGCGCGCGCGAAGTTGTCTTGAATGCGCTCGACGCCTATATGCGCGAAATGACGGAGTGCGACAACGCACGTGGGGCGCGCGACAGCGACTTACCTGCACTATTCTCGACCCTCGACGCACACATGGATCGCGTCGCAGCTCGCATCAACGATCCGGAGAGCCAGGAAGTAGGATCGGCGTTTCTTACAGTCACTGTGTAGTCGGCTGGTCGGCGTCAGTAAGGCGCTGGCTAGCTAGCAAGGTCCGAAGCGGCCAGCGCCAGGCTGACACCTGACACTGCCCGCTTCAGACCTTGGGCAAGTGGTCGGACGCTCCCGGGGCTCCGCCCCGCCGCTTGGCGCCCCCGCTCCGCGCCATAGGCGCTGCGCGCTTCGCTTGCCCACAATGCGCATGCCCGCTTTGGCGGCCCTGCGCAAGTCGGCTACAGAGGCCTTCGCACCTCCCGGTGCTGCGCGCTACCGCTTGCCTCGGGCTACGCCCTCCTCCGGCCTGCATGGCAGGCATGGACTAGGGGCTTCCGCCCCGAATTGAGGCGTCTGAGGGCCGCGCTTAACACGTATATGCCTTAAGTGCCGGCTCGACGTTGCTGAGCCCAGTCCGCAAGGATTGCCAAGCGCTCCGGCGAACTGCGCCAGGCTTTGGCAATCCCGTATTTCGCCGCATCCATTTCGTCCGACAAAGTAGCAAGCTGTACCACCACCTCTTGCTCGAGCGCAGCAAGATCCGCGGCTGTTATCAGGCTCTTGTTTGCAGCGGTGCGGCCCGGTGTTCCGAAAGCCCCAAGCGTGGCGCGCGAGTCTATACCCCGGCCCAACAGGCGTTGGGCAGAGCGCAGTGCCACCGTTGGGGTGATATCGAGTCCGCTGGCCGTAAGGCTTCGCACGACCAGACCGCGTTTCTCCCGCTTCACAGCGGCAGCAACATCGGCCCCGCAGCGAGCCGCGGCCAGCAACATTAACTGCGAAACGACATCCGGCTCGGGCAGGACTGCCCTCCCTGCACTGTCGCGGCCAATGCGAAGCATCGTTGCTGTGAGAGTCGCATAGGCGGCACGAACGTCCGCTTCGAACTGGGGCGCATAGTAGGCCTCGATGGCTAACACATATATATTTTAGGCATCGAAAAGACTATGAAAAGAAAACAAAAGCCTAAAGCCAGGGCACGCGCTGCATCTTCACGAGCCACGTCGAACACCATGCGCATGTGCCGCACCAGGTTTCTTTACTTTCACCCAAGAGCGGGTCGCGGCGGGCCGATTATCCAACCCGCATGGCATGCAGTCGCTTGGCCGGATCAAGGTGAAGCGCAAGCGCGAAGTACCACGAAGACTTCACCACCGACGCGTACATGTCAGCGGCGTCCTGGTGGGCGTCAGCATTCCATGCAACCCATTGAGTTATTGGGCATTTGCGCGGCACCACCCCGCATCGGCGAATGCAAACACGCTTGTCAAGACTGGGCAAGCAGATTTCTTCCCATACAATGCGGAACAGGTCCCCAGCAGTCTGCCAGGCCTAGTGCGGGTATGAGCGGGGGATTGGGCCGGAGGCGGGGCAGCGTTGCAGCGCCACCCCTCTCCTAGATCCACTTTTACGTAACTGATATGTCTGTAAAAGTGTTTGTCCAAGCTGTTGAAGCAGTAGCGCATCTAGTGGATGCCGTTGCGCTACTTTGGTCCCTCTTCGGAGGGTAACCCCTTACCCGCCCGGTTAGCCCCGGGCGGCCTTGAGGCCAGTTGCGAAATTCGCAACGTGCTCATTTTTGAGGATCGAGAGGAGAAAGTAAAGCGTTTCTCTTGATTGTGTAAAGCCCATCACCCCTCGCCTAATCCATCAGCGCCAGTTCATTTAGGGCGTCTCCCTCCGCTGCGCTCCGGGCCGGGCTCTCGTGCTGCGCATCGAGCTCCGCTGGCGCGGATCTCGCCCCCTTCGGGCTTCCATCCCTGACGTCTCCGCGCCTGCCGGCGCTGCGCGCTGCTGCTTGCCAGGGCTGCGCCCTTCCGGCCTGCAGGCCGGCGATGGTCACGCGAGCTGCGCCCGCTGAGGCGCTCGCCGCGCGGCGTTTTCTTTCCGCAGCTGGCCCCGCCTTGCCTCCGTTCCCCCGTTCATCGCCCTTTCCCGCGACCAGGTAGCCAACGCACGGCCATCGAGCAAGGGCCGCTGTCGCTGAAATCCTCACCCGTTCGGTGCTCGCCTGCGGCTGTGCTCCGCGTGCGGCCTCCGGTTTCTCCCTTGCTCGCTGTCCGCGCGCCGGCTCCCCTCAACGCGGGACGATGAACTCAAGGGAACGGCGGCAAAGCTCAGAACGAGCCAGCCGCTCCAAGAAAACCCTCTACGACGGGACTCCGAATCTTAGGGCCCGGTAGCTGAAAGGAAGAACTATGGAAATTTACGCTGGTTTTGTCCGTACTCAGGACGGCGAAGCACTGACGTTCCATGTTTGCGTTCCTGCAGGGGCAACGGCGGATGAGCGCGACGCTGCAGCCTTCCGCGCCATGAAGGAGCAGTTCAACGACCGTCGCCGCTTCATCGAGCCGGCAGTTGGTCTGGTTCTGGTCTGAGGTTCAGAGCTTCTCAGGGGAGACGGGTATGGAAAGACCGTAGATGCTGTCACGCAGGATAACGAACGTCGCAAGGCGCTTGTCACGATGATCCAGCACCAAACCGGATGCTCGCGCGCTATCGCTGAGGATGCATTTGCCAGGACTGGCAGTTTCGATATGGGCGTGGTTTGGGCGAGCACGACGTTGCGCCAATTCATGACGCCGAGCCTGCAGCAGTTGAGCGCGTACTTGCGTGCTGGTGGCTTGCGCGTCCGTAAGACGAGCCCATGCGAGGCAGGCGCCGACGCGGAAATTGAAGTAACCACAAAGGTATGGGTGCAGGTAGGTGCATCGTACATGCAGGTGAACCGCTGGACTGACGGAGGACAGGCCGTGCAGCACTACATGCTGCGCCCGCGAACCATGATGCATATGGCATCGATGCTGGAGGACGTTCGACTGGCAAAGAAAGACGCTCGCTCGCGGGCCTGACAAATAGAACACCCGACGGTAAAAATTATTGGAGAGAACAGTGGCAACGAAGACCTGTGTTATCGCCCTCGATCGGACCTTTCTGACTGGTGAAGGCCTTGTCGACAAGGGGCATGTTGTGTCAACTCATTCCGAGGAGCACACCGCGCGCGAGAAGGCTGAGAAGTGCAATAAGGCAACTCGGGCTTCGGCCGCAAAGCCGTTCTTCGGAGTGGTCACCGCCGAGGGCGTTGCTCGCGGTGATGCGCGCCCTGACTTGGCAGATCAATGTGTCGCCGCGAAGTTTGACGCCGACGCTGTCTTCACGATGAAGTGCATTCTTCATCCTGGGTGGACCGGCGGCAAGGAGGTCACTGATGAGGAGATCGGCTGGCGCCTCGAAGCATTGCAGTTGACAGTCGATGAGCTGCGCGACCGTTACGAAGACCGCGCGCGCGAGGAACTGGACGCAATGTTTGTCAATCGCATCGCACTCGCCGAGAGCCAGGCGCGCGTGCGCGCGGTTGGCGAGCTCCTCACCGCGGAACGTAGCGAATTCACGTACACGTTTCCAGCCGTTGCAGGCATGCAAGCCGGGCGTGCCTACTACGCGGCGCAAGTCCCCTACTCCGCGCTGGTTCGACTCTTCCGATTCGACGAAGAGGACACGGTTCCTGCCCACCTCCGAGCACAGCGCTCCCTTAATGAGCGGCGCGCAGAAGCTATCGGCGAATACCTGGTGGAGAACCCCGAGGCTACGTCTTGCCGGCAATCACCGCCAGTGTTTCAGCTGAGATGTCATTTGAGCCGTGTCAGTCTCCGGCGCCGGAGGCCGCATCGGGCTGCTGCATATCCCGATGGACGCCACGCTGCTGATCAACGATGGCCAGCACCGACGCAAGGGCATTGAGCACGCATTGCTGCGGAATCCAAGGCTTCGCGACGAGACCATCACTGTGACCATCTTCTTCGACCAAGGTTTGGAGCGAAGCCAGCAGATGTTTGCGGATATCAATGGCAAGCAGGTGAAGCCGTCTTCGGCCATTAATGCACTGTACGACCGTCGCAATCCGTTCAATGCTTGGGTGCTCTCTGTAATCGGCATGGTGCCGGAGATCGGCCCTCGCATCGATGTGGAGAATTCCAGCGTTCCGGCCAAGTCTTACAAACTTTGGAGCCTGGTGGCCTTCAAGAAATTCCTTTCGCTGCTGACGGGCCTTACCGAGAAGAACATTGCAGATGTCGACGCTGAGCGCCTCCACGCGATTGACGACTTTCTGCTGAAGTTCTTTGAGACGTGCGCACGTTTATCCCGAGATGGAAGGCGATGGTAGCAGGCGACATTCCCGCCGCCGATGTGCGAGAGCAATTCGTGATCGGTCATGCTGTTTGGCTTGAAGCCCTCGCCGTTTTCGCTAGGCGTGCATTGTTCGCCGGCGGCGCGACTGACGAAGCGATCGTGCGTCCGGATGCAGCAATGTGGGACAGGATGGAAGCACTGAGCAAGGCTGATCCTCGCAAGGAGTCCTTGATGTGGGCAGGTCGATGTGTGGTGCTCGGCAAGATGCAGAAGACCAGCGATGGGGTGAAGGGCACGGCATCGAAGCTGCTGACACTTGCAAACGTCTCGCTCCCTAGTGAGATGCGTGAGTTGGAGCGACGCTTGGATGCTTGAAGGGCACCGGAACGCTGCAGAGAAATTTCATAGACCAGGACATCGACAATGCAATCCAATCCTTCGCGTGTATCGCTTGTGCTGATGGCCTGCTCAGGGCTGAAGCAAGACGTGCCTGCACCGGCCATGGACCTTTACCGCGGCGTGATGTATCAAACGTACCGCGCGAACGTGAAGCCGCATGCCCAGCCGCATGTGGTGATCTTGTCCGCGCGCCACGGATTCATCGACCCGCAGGGGGTCATTGCCCCCTACGATCAGCGTATGACGGGCACGCGCGCCGACGAGATCCTTGCCCAGCTGGAAGCCGGGTGCGTACTGAATGCCACGTGGCCAGCTGCACTGGGTTCCGTCCTCTTGGCAGGTGGAGCGCAGTATCGGCGCGTCATGCGCGCAGCCTTGCAATGGCTGGCCGACCATCGCGGTATTGCTCCAACGAGCATCGCGGAGACACATGGAGGAATCGGACACCAGCGTTCGCAGCTCGGCGCGTTCCTACGAGGTTTGCCGGCCTGAATAGGCGACAGAGCATAAGGCTGCAGCTACGCGCCTGCGCCAACTGCGAGTGCAATAGCGGAGATAACGGACGTGGGATACGAGAACCCTCTTTTGAAACTGCCGGCAGGGAAAGCCTGCTGGCGCTCCCCGACGAACAGCGAGCACCCCTTGAGGCGGTGTTGCGCGAGCTTCGGCATCAAGCCAATGCAGAAGCAGAGAATGCCTGGCTTCGACGTAAGGGGCCAATGGCTGCCTACTGGCGTGCGGTGGCCACCTATGCGCGGCATACCGCCCACGCGCTCAGTAAGGCTCACCGGAAGGCGAAATCTTCAGGTTCTACGTAAGACATCCTGCTCCCGGCACGAGCATGCTGGCCAGGATGAGGACTGGTTTCATGTAGCGAGAAGTGAGAGTGTTAAGCCCGGCCACGTGCCGGGCATTTTTTCGCCGCAACCGTAACTACGGGTAACCACTTTTGCCTTTTTGGCATACCGATCCTACAATGTATATAAACCGAAAACGGCATTTCGGAGGTACAAAAGTGCCCGAACTCGAACTGATTAGCAGCTCCACGCTGAAGGAGCTTGCAGACACCGGTGCAGTGCACGACGCGGTGATCGTGCCTGCTTCAGATGGCTTTTTCATCACCGTTAAATGTGGGCAGGAGCAGCAGGCTGCACAACGAGTCGTGCAGGCCCGACGTGGCCACGTGCGGCGCTTCAAAACGATCGATGCGGCGGCAAAGGCCCTGCGAGGCTTTGGATTGCTCCGGGCCGAGCTGGACCTTTCTAGGCTAGAACCGGACGATATCTCGTCCGCGAAGGTTCCTGTTCCTCTTTAAGGAGAGCACCATGATTCACGGGATCAACGACGACACCGCGGTGCAGTACGAATGTGCTGCGGAGATCCTCAATACGATGATCGCCATCAACACCAGCGAGCTTGCCGAAGAGGAAGCCAAGACCCGCCCCAGCAAAGCGCGCATTGCCAAGCTTACGACCCAACGTGAGCGCCTTACGCTTGAGCGCCGGCAGCTGGATCCCGACAACCGGGAAGCTATTGAGCACGTCTACACCGACTACGCTCCGTTGGTAAAAGAAAAACTCGATCTCGTACCCAGTTTGGCTAAATGAATAAACCAGAGGACTTCAAGCTTTCTCCCCAGGAGCATGCTGCCCAGTTCGAAAGGATTCGAAGCGATGCGTTTCTTGGGCTTACGCCTGAGACGCAGCCAAGGGCCATTTTCACCGGCGGGCAGCCAGGGTCCGGCAAGGCCATGATCGCGGCCCAGGCGATGAAGGAGCTGGGCCATAACGCTGTCCGTGTCGACGCAGATGAACTCAGGCCGTACCACAAGGACTATCTTCGCTTGCAACGCGAGGGCGTCAAGAATGCATCAGACCTGGTGCATGCCGATGCTGGCCAGTGGGCTGTTTCGTTGACCAATGCGGCGATGGAGCAGAAGTTCAATTTGGTCATCGATGGCACGATGCGTGATCCGAATGCGATTACGGCCGTGGCGAACCGGCTGCGTCAGTCCGGCTACCAGGTCGAAGGTCGTGTAATGGCCGTCAACGAGCTGGTCAGCACCATGCACGTTCACAAGCGCTACGAGGCGCAGATGATGTCGCAGGGAGTTGGACGTTTCTCGACCAAGGACCAGCATGATCGCGCATCGTCGGACTGGCCAGCAGCCTCGAAATGCTCGAAAAGAACAAGGCGCTCGATCGCCTGACCCTATTCAATCGTGATGGTGCCGCGATCTATCGCAACGAGCTTACCGGTAAGCGATGGCGCGATGTGCCTGCGGCACGCCAGGCACTCGATATTGAGCGCGCGCGAAATGACTGCAGACGAAAAGCAAGAGCTTGCAAAAGGCTGGGGGGCAATCATCAAGCAGATGACCACGCGCGGGGCTGAGCAACCGAGATCGGCAGCGTGACAAAGCTGGCCACCGACGAGATTCGGAAGTCTGCAACGCATGGGAAGGGCCGCGGATACGAAAAGCTTTTCACCACAGCTGAGCAGATGCGAAAGCAGCCAGCATTGGTAGGCAAGTTTGCATCGCTTGTGGCGACCCAGCAGGGCGAGCGGCGGCAGCAGCTGGAAGGCGTGCAGAAGGCCATCTCGCAGATGAACAACCGGCTTATCGCGCAAAAGCAGGCTGCAATGCTCGAACAGAAGTCTGCTACGAAACCGAAGTCAGTCGGAATCCCTGCGCCGAAACGACAGAACAAGGATGTCGAACGCTGAAGCAATTGCTACAGGGGTTCGCAACAGGTAGAATCGTTTGATAGTGTTTTGATTTATCAGAATACGCCTTTTTGATTTGCCACCCGGCACGTTGCCGCTGCAGAAGGACGGAACGATGGCTCGAAGCAACACAGCCCAACAGGATGCAGGAGAACTAGTCAACGCCGTGCGCAAGCGCGCGATGCTGACGCAGCACGGCCTGGATCCGGAAGGCTCGATGCAAATGCAGCTCTGGCCGGATTCGGTGCGAGCCCTACCGAATGACCATGCTCGCTCGGCCATCTTCACTACTCGCAACAAGGCGCAACCGCGGGAAGCCTTCAGCAGATGCCAGTGTTTCACTTGAACAACGAGGTGAAAATCACATACACCGGGATCGAATTGCGCGCCGAAGACGATGAGCTGGTTTGGCTCCAGGTCCTCGAATACGCCAAGCACTACCCGCTCGGCGTGACCGTCGAATTCACGCTGTATCAGCTATGCAAAGACCTTGGCTGGTCCATCAATGGCACGTACTACAAGAAGGCGGAACGTTGCCTCGATCGTCTGAAGGCTAGCAACCTGAAGTTCGAGTCTCCGAGGGTCGGGAAGCTGCAGGCGATGTCCTTTCTCCGTGGTTATCGCATGGTCAACAAGGGCACTCGGCACGCAAAATGCCAGGTCGAGCTGGATCCGGAAATGATCTTCTTCTTCCTCGGCAATCACTTCACGCAAGTTGTATGGGAGAAGTACCGTTCGCTCACGCCGGTGGCAAGAAGGTTGTTCGACTACATTGGATCCCATCGAGCGCCCTACCCGTTGCCGCTAGAGAAATTTCACATGATGTGCGGATCCTTGTGCGGCCAGGCAAAGCGCTGGAAGGAAATGGTCGGCAAAGCCTGTACGGAATTGAATGAAGCGCAGCTGGTGCAGTTTGCGTGGGTCGCGGAAGGGAAAGTCTGTTGCAACCGCTAAGAGCAGGATTACTGATAAATGAGGGGCGATGCCCCTCATTTTTTTTGTGCGCGACCTCGTGGCGAGTTCAGCGGCGGGAGCCGCATCGAGGGGGAACCCCTCGCCGTTGCACGCGGTGCCGCAGCGTGCGGCAGCACGCGGACGAGTCCCTAGTGCTGACAATGAGGGGCGCCAGTCGGGTCTGCGGGAGGGATTTGGGCAGGAAAGCCCCTCGGTACCTGACACTTCAGGGGCGGATGTTGACACTTCAGGTGCTATAGCAGGTTTGAATTTGCTGACACATGAGGGGCGAAGTGTCAGGTCCAGCTGGTTATCCACAGAAACCATGTCATCTAGCCACACTTTATGACCCTTTCTGGCCTCGAATACCGACACTTGAGGGGCAAAATTGCCCTCTACGGGACCTCAGTTATTGACAAATGGTGTGCGCAGCACCTAACAAATGAAGGGCGGCCCTATTGACAGATGGAGTGCGGCACGCATGAAATTTTTCTACGAAAATCAAAGGCTTAGGTCGTCTTTCCACAGCCTCCTAACCTTCTCTTTAACCTTCTATTAACCCGCGCTATCGGCGCGCGCCGAAGGGGGGATACCCCCCCTTCTCGACCCCCACCCCGCCGCGCTACGCGCGTCTCCCCATCCCCCCCAGGGCTTCGCCCTCTGGCCTACGGCCATTCACCCATGTCGTGGCCCCTTCGGGGGCAGAGATACGAAGGGGTGGTCCGCTAACGTCAGAGAGTTGCGCAGTCTAAGCGGCGCCTAGCGCCTACGTCGCTAGGCCCTCGCGCTACGCGCGACCTACGGGCGCTAAGACCCGGATAAATCGGAAGAGAGCGCGGCTACGCCGCACCCTCTTCCTCAACCGGCGCGTGTGCGCGCCTTGAGCATGGAACCGTCAACGCATACGAGTTGCATCAGCTCAGCTTGCAGGAAAGGGGGGTGTGCAGGTGCCGATTTGTGCCCTGAGACTGGAATAGAAGCCTTCTGTAAGGCGATTGGCCGGATGGATAGGGCTTGCGCTGTCCAAGGCACAAAATTCGCTATAGGCCTCCTGATGCCCGGGGGATCGGGCCTTGTCCCGAGTGGGTCTGGTGGCGTGGCAAGGACGCGACAGCAATACCGACAGTTGAGGGGCAGGTGCGCGAGAGTGCCTTTATTCTTGTTACAGGGGTATCAAACAGGTATAATCTGCGCATGCCGTCGTCGTTATGCCGGCATGGCCGACGCCTGTAGCGGGAACTACGGGACGTCGAATCAGCTAATTGGGAGTTAGCAATAGGGACGCAATGCGCTTCCTTCGTCCGGGCCTCTTTCCGGGGTGTCCAAAGCGATGTGACCAAGTGCCGTCTCTGTTTTCATCACTTAGGCAAAGGATGACCACATGAGCGCAGTTCAACCGCATATCAACACATTCGTCGGCCGCATGTCCGCTGCACCGATGCAGCGTCAGCATGGCAGCACGGCCGTCACCAAATTCACGCTCATTCGCAATGAGTACGCCGGAAAGGAGCGGGCTCCGCGGAAGGTGTCGCTACCGTTCACAGCGTTTGGCGCGCAAGCCGAGGCGATTGCCCGCAACTTCGCGAAGGGCGATCAAATGATCTGCTTTTATCGCATCGAGAACAACGACTACGAGAAGGCCGACGAGATGATCTACGGCTTCAACTTCATCGTTGACAGCTTTGAGTTCGGTGCGCCTGGTGAAGACACGCGCAGCTATCTCGCACAGCGAGCCGCCCAGGCGCATAAGCCCCCACCCTACCCCGGCTGATCGACGTTCCCGTGTCGATCAGCTGAAGGACTCGAACATGAAGAGACAGCTAACCCCGGAAGAGTTCAAGGCGCTCAGGCCTCATCTGACACGGATGAAACCTCAGAACGTAGACGCCGCGTACCAGGTCCTTGTGACAGGCAAAACGCAGTTGGCCATGGCTAGGGAATTGGGCATTACGCAGCAATCTGTCTGTGATGCCGTCAATGCAGTGTGGCGCCATTTTCAGACGTACTACGAGAAGAAAACGGGCTTCAAGATTCCTGCGGATTGGATCAAGGTCAGCGCTGTATTGCCGCCTGAAATGGCTGAGGTTGTGACTCAGATGGAAAGGTCGGCCCGGGAAAAACTGATGAAGGAACAACGATGAAGACCATTGCTGTCACGAACCAGAAGGGCGGGGTGGGCAAGACCACCCGTGGTGTCGCAACTGAGCTTTTACCTATCTCTTGCGCTGAACAAGCGAGTTGCTGTGCTCGATGCCGATGAGCAGGGTAACAGCAGTTACACGCTCCGCAACTACGCGGTGGACGGCAACTACGCGCACTCGTTCTTTGGCACGCAGCCGATCACTGTCAAGGGCGAGGGATTGCTGGTGCCATTCGTTTCAAATGAGACGGAGATGCGCAAGGTCGAGAAGATGGACGACCAGCTCCAGGTCGATGCAAACAAGAAAGTAGTGCTTCCCGCGCTCGTTCAAAACTTGCAGAACCGGCTTACTGACATATCGGGGGCATTCGACTGGTGTGTGATCGACACACCGGGGTCGAACAGCAAGGTGCCCAACGCGGTGCTAATTGCAGCCGACTACGTTCTGGTTCCGACGATCGTGGACGCGTTCGCGCTGCCGGTGGTCAACAAGGTGTTGACCCGTGTGTGGTCTGTGAAGAAGCACCTGAATCCCAAGCTTGAGCTCATTGGCGTTCTTCCGAACCAGTTCAAGGCCAATGACAAAGAGATGGTCAAGCATCTGCGGATGCTCCTCACCATGCACAAGGATCACGTTCTGCCCACGCGTATCAGCCATCGTTCGTCTATGCCGCTCGCAGCAGACAACGGGGTACCCATCTGGAAGGTGCCGCAGACAGCGGCCCGCGAAGCAACCAAAGAAGTGCGTGCAGCCTTCGAGCTCATCGGCACCAAAGTAGGAGGATTTTGAACATGGATTTGACGACTCTTGATGCCCTTGGTGGCTTGGTCGGCGAGCCGAGCGAAAACAATGGCCTGCCGCGTGCTTGGCCCATCTCGAAGATCATCCCCGGCGACAATCCTCGAACCAAATTCGATTCCGATTACCTTGCCCGGCTCAGCAAGTCCATCGAACGGCGCGGCGTGAAGTCACCCATTCGTTGAAGCCTGCAACGGCCGAAGAAGTCCAGGCATATTTCACTGCAGCTGGCCTGCCGCTGCCAGACTCGCTCGAGGACTTTGGCAAGATCAATCATGGGGAATGCCGCTGGCGAGCATCCGTGATGGCTCAGCGCGAGACCATTCCTGCCTTCATCGACGAAGAGCACGATGGCATCGACGCCCTGACGGAGAACATTCAACGCAAGGACCTCGATCCGCTTGATATCGCCACAAGGATTCAACGCTACGTCGATGACGGTATGAGCAAGTCGGCCATTGCCGCCGAGCTGGGCTACTCACCGAGCTACGTGTCGAATCACCTCAAGCTGCTGAGCCTGCCGCACCCGTCGCCGCGCTGGTACGTGAGGGCAAGAGTACCGACGTGACGGCCCTTCTCTCGCTGGCCAGTGCGTACACAGACTACCCGGAAGCAATTACAGAGTTCTGTGACAAGGTCGAGGATTTCACGCAGCGCCAGGTCCGTGAACTCATCGCCAACCTGAAGACACCACAGACAGAGGCGCCGATCGAGCACGCCAACGGCGCAGAGGCATTGGCGCAACCAGCGCCGAGCGTTCAACCTCAACTGGATCCGGTGCATCAGGAGGCTCCATCTGTCCAGCCATTGTCTGAAGGCAGCAGTGCTTCCGCCGGCGGGGACAACGATGACAACCAGAAGCCCGAAAGCAACGATGGCGCGAGCAAGGTCCCGCAAGAGCGCCGGAGCCGAGTCACGGGCATCGAGGTTCGGCACGACGAGCGCCCTGCCCGCCTTCTGCTGAAGGTTCCCACCAGCCCTGGTCTGGCGTGGATCAAGTATGAAGATGATGGCCATGAAACGGAGATCACCGCAGACACCATTCAGCAAGTCGTGTCTGTAGCCGTTGAGTAAGTAAGGCAAACATGCCCGCAGTCTGCGGGCAATTTTTCGCCTTACAAATCCTTGTAACAGGTGATATAAACAGGTATAATGAGGGTGTAAAAGTGTCACATCTGAGGAGGGTCAAAATGCGTGATCGAGCCAAGGTGTTTGCGATGCGCGGTGCAAAGAAGTTGCTGCTCGTGGCCATGTTGTGGCTTCGGCCGGTGGTCCGGCTTCCGCTCGGCCTGGTGGCCTACGCCTCGCTCGCCGTGTTCGCGGTTACCCTCTTCATCCCCGGCGCGACGGATCTGCACGGCCGGGTGCTGATGGTCACAGCGGCGTAGGTGCGACGTTCCTGATGTGGCTGTATGACTCGGTGCTGTCGATGCTTGCCGAAGATGAGACGATGCTTGTCGGGTTGTAATCGTGACCAACCAGGGACTGAGCGAGCGCGCAAAGAATCGCCTCAAAATTGCAGCAGGTTTTCTGCGCCGGCGCGGCATTGGCTTTCCGAAGGAAGGCAATTTCTACGGTGCTGTCTTGCAGTCGCTCGAGGCGCAACCTGACAAGGGCGAGTTGAAGACGCTGGTTGATTGGGTAGAGGCCTATGACAAGGTTCGTCCGTCGACAGTGAACCTCAGAAGAATGGCAAGAAACGATGAGTGCTTACAAATCGATGCAACGCGGGACGGAAACACCCAAGGATCTGTGGTCAGAGCTTAAGGCCGCGGCATGCCGCTACGCTGCAATGAGTCCTGCGGATTTTCATGACCAGATGTTGGTCGTTTCGTCGACCCAGTTGCGGAATCTCGGATTTATCAGCTGCGGCACGTGGGCACGCGTACCAGCTGGCGGTTCCGTCCAGGTACATCGCGATGGTGAGAATCAGTTTCGAGCAACGGTCCTGCCGCCGTGGCAAGCTGCTGTGCAGCCTATCGTTCGCCCCACTTCGCGGGCAAGGTCACGGCTGCGAAGGACATTCCTCGCTGCCTGGATCGGTGCGATCGGAGGCATGGTCATTGGAGCGATGGCGACAGCGGGCCGGGAACCGTTGCAACCGCGGCAGTGAGGGACCGGCAATGCTCTGTAGCGTACGACGCTGATTGCCCAACCTCTCCACAGAAGACTCCGAGCATGAGCCACCGGATTCACAAGGAATAAAAGCCCGCACTCGGCGGGCTTTTATTTTGCCTGCCCTTCTTCTGTTGGCAGGTACTGGCCTCCACACTCCAGACACCCTAGGCCGAGCCCAGGCTTGCCCCACACGTTGAGTTCGCATGTAGCGCAGGTGTACTTCGTCCGGTTGCTGGTGTTCTTGGGCTGCTCGTCCTGGTCCGCTACCTCAAGGTCTGGTACCGAGAATGCGCCGAGCTCGACCAGCGCAGCGGCAGCCGGATCCCCTTCAAGGTCTTCGGGTGTTGCGACCTGGTCGGGTTGTATCGGGTGCCGATCCATCCATGAGATTCGGAACTCGGTTTGCAAGAGCGCCTCGCACTCTTCAAGAAACCTGCCGCCGGGGGTGGGATAGCACAGCACCTTGTCCCCTACTTCTGCCCCACCAGGCTTTCCCGTGGAGCTTGGCATCAAGCCAAGCGATTTGAGCTTCTCCGAGAACTCCTTGTTGCAGTACCGGCCGCGGCCCGGCTTGCCATGATGGAGTTGCCAGATGTGGACCATTTCCTTGACGAGCGTCTGGAGAATCTCGATCAAAGGGATCGTCGCAAAGTAAGCCGGATTCATCGCGATCTCGTCCGTCGTCGAACATTGGCATTGACGAAGCGACTCGCGGAGAAATATCCATACGATCGCTTATCACGCTGCAGGGTTATCAAGCATGCAGGCAGTGATTCATCGAACAGGCGACGATTGAAGAAATCGTAAGCGCTCTGCAGTTCCGAATACGCTTCAGCTGTAGCGTTGCCATTTATCAGAATCCCTTATTTTGATTGCCTGCGGCGGGAGCCGCTTTTCCCTTTCTCTGCCGGCCTGGAGGAACGCGGGAGCGTTCCATGTGTATTGCACAATCCAAAACTTTCGTCAACGAAAGTCGTGGATTGTGCAATACAGGACAGATCGCGCGGTCCGTAGGGCGTGGCTGCTGCAGAGGAAGGGCGCCGGTCAGCTTGCTGACTGGCGACGTGGTGGGGGGTATGTATTGTGCAATCCACAGAAATCGCGACGCGGCGAAGCGCCGTGAAGTGGCGCTTCGCGCGGGGCGGGGCGGGTCGTCGACTTTCGTCAACGAAATGAATCGAGGCGGTGGTTTCTAGGGCAGGATAGGGATTGTGCTACAATCCGGGCCACGTCCCGACGTGGGACTTTCGTCAACGAAAGTGTTATGGCTGCCGAGGAAGTCGTTCGAACAAGGTTGTCGTCGGAAACTAGGCAGGCTCTGAGGCGGCCGCGGTCTCGCATGGCACGACTGAATCGGGCTTTCTGCGCGTACTCATTGAGCGCGTTCTGAGGTCTTGCCACAAACGGAGTTGGCAGCGCGGAGAAAAGAGGGAAGGGCGACGCGTTCAGATTAATGTTGGCTTGAACGCTGACGAGGAAGCGCTTGTTGTAGAGGCCGCGTCGCAAGCCGGCCTGTCTCGTGTGGAATGGATCGTCAAACTACTGCGAGCCCATCTGATGCGCCAGCCGCAGTTCAATGCTGCTGAGACGGAAGCTCTGATTCAGTCGAACCGGCAACTCGCAGCCATTGGCCGGAATCTGAATCAGCTAGCGAAGACCTTGAACCTAGACCCCAATGCGAGCTACCAGGTGACGGTCGAGTCCATCGAGGCGTTGACGGCAGATATTAAGGAGCACCGAAGAGCTGTCGCCAGCATGGTTCAAAGCAACCTCAACCGCTGGGGGGCTGGACGTGAGTAAGTCAGCCGTGGAGGTACTCTTCGATGGCATGGGCTTGTTCGACTCGCTGGACGATTTCAGCCACAACCTTCGAGGCCAGCAAGCGGCCTCCCCGCAGAGCTTGCGGCGGGTTCCTGGCGGAGGCGGAGCGAATCGCTCGCGTGGCTCTGCGAGGAAGGCGATTTCCCGCGTGGTTCGCAAAGTTCCCGAAGTCATGGTCAAGGTCAGTGGTACGGGCAAGGAATCCAAGCAGGTCTGGAACCACCTGACGTACATCACCCGTAACGGCAAGATCGAAGCCGAGAACGAGAACGGGGAGCAATTGGACGGCCTGGCTGAAGTGAAGGAGCTTCATGAGGCTTGGTCGGAGCTGGTTGGCAAAACGCGGGCGAATGGCAATCTGACGCTGAACGTCCTGTTCTCAATGCCGGCCGGTACGAATCCTGAGTTGTTGAAGAAAGCGGTAAGGGAATTCGGTCGGGATCGCTTCTCCAATCACGAGTATGTGTTTGTCTTGCACACGCGGAGACGGACCCGGACCCCGACGCGCCAGACCATCCCCACGTCCATATGTGCGTGAAGGTTCGCGGGTTGGATGGCAAGCGATTGGCTCATCGCAAGAAGGATCTCCAGGAGTGGCGCGAACTCTTTGCGGAGAAGCTGCGCGAGAACGGCATCGAGGCTGCAGCCACCCCTCGCATGGTAAGAGGCGTGGTACGTAAGGGGCTCAAGCAACCCGTCTACCAGGCCGCAAAAAACAAGCGTTCGACTGTGAAGGAGGCTGGTGTACGCGAAGCTGCAGAAGCGGTGCTTAAAGGCGCTACCACTCCTCGCCCATGGGAGCCGCGGGTAGCTGAGAAGCAAGCCACCATCCGGAATGGATGGCATACCTTGGCCGACGCACTGGAGCGTACGGGCAGCACTGACGATCGGCAGCTGTCCAATCAGATCCGGGAGTTTGTCAAAGGCATGCCCTCGCCGCTGACAGAGCGCCAGGTACTCGAAGCGGAAATGCGGCGACTCGTGAAGGACAGGACTCCGGTGCAAAACAGTCAACGGCCGGTTGCGGACCCAAAGCCGCAGCCCAAGGATCGAGACCCCGAAAGGTAGGGTGCAAAATCTTTCCGCCACGACCGATAAAGCCAGGTATGGCGCATGAATCAAAATAATAAAAAGTGATTCATCAATAACTGTTATATTGATTGCGCAGCTCGGCTGCGTTTTTTATGACCCCTGTGCTTATCGGTTCTGCGGTTTATCTGATGATGTTTGGCGCTTGGCGGGCGTTGCGGTTCAAACGAGATGCGGCAATAACTAGACGGATCTCGGACCTGGAAGCGCTGCTCGCAAAGCGTCAGGTTAAATGCCCGGCAGATCCCGGTGGCACATTACTTTGAGGTGAATTGTGGCTGGAACTCAACGACCGAACATCAGCTTCAAGCTGTCCGAACCGGTGGCATACATTGTCATCAACAGTGAGGATTCGCTGCTTGATGAACTGGTCCCTAAACTGGAAACGGTGCCAACAGCTGACGTAAAAGCGATTCGCGTGGTCAGGGCTGCTACTACCCGTGATTACTATTGGGCGCTGGTGGTGGATACCAGTCTTCGGTCAAGCATCATGCTGCAGAGCTTCGCTGCAAATCAGCGCGATGCGGCCGTTGCCGAGTGCTTGGCCCTGACGGACCGCCTGTTTGGCAAGTAGTACAGCCATGGATGCCACTGCTCTGCCAAATGCTGGTCCCCATCGGATAGCCATCGTGACGGGCCTCGCTGCTCACGTCACAGCAGTGCTAGCGATTTGGTATTGGGGTATCGATGGTTCAAATTGCCTGGTCACCACGTTTTTGCCCGAGGTTGCTGTTGGACCGCTGGGCTTTCTTTTCCAGGTGACGATACTGGTGATGATGGTTGCAATGGCCGCATTCATTGGCACCGTCGTCACCCAAGCCGCAACGCACATTGCAGAGCCGGCACGCCGAGCACGCTGAGAGCAAGTTCAAGGGCGGGAAAATCAAAATACATGTTTTGATACATCAAAACATGTATAATTGATTTCACTGCAACAGAGTGGCTGATTCATCACATAGAGCCACCCTAGCCCTTGACGGAGCGAAGGATGTCGATTGGCTCTACCTCGGTACCTGACACCGGGAACCTTACCGAAGCACACCTGCCTAGCTGGGCCTATAGTTGCCTTGCCCTTATCACGGGTACGGCCGGCATTGCAGCTGCGGTGATTACTGCCCGCTTTTTCATTCTTGGGATGGAGCAGCTGGAGCCCGACGCCTCTGCAAGGCAGGTGTTGACCGCCGCAGGCATCCTGATGATCCTGGTTGAGTTGCTTGCTTTCGGGGTCGCGGCACTCTTGCCACGAAAGGCGATGCGCGGGCTGCGATACAAGCTATTGGCCTTGGGGCTGTGCCTGCTCGCATTTGAAGCGGGGACGCTCTACGTCACGCAGGTATCGATGGTCCGCGCAACACAGGCCAAGGCTCAAGGCGAGAACACGCAAATCACGGCACTGCGGGCGTCTATCGCCTCGCAACGACAGGCTGCGGCCACTCTGCGCGCCACTGCTGAGAAGCAAGCCGAAAGTCGTCTCGAGTGGGTTCGTAACATGGCTGCGAAGCAAGCCAACCAGGCGGTAGCAGTAGAGGCTGGCATCGCCGCTCAGGCGGTGGAGCTCGCCAAACTCGAATCGGCCGTGCATCCCACGCTGGAGAATGTATTGGGGGACCATGGCGTGATTTTCTACGCCTTAGGTCGGTCCTTGCTCATTGTGATGATGAGTGTTGTCCTGCTGGCGGTCTCCGGAGGTTTGCTGCGCGTCCGCTACAACTTGCCCGCGGGGCGTAAGGCAAAAGCTAACCAGGTCCAAGAAGGCGCGGAACGGCCGGCTCACGCCTTGGCACCCGCTCCGTACATTGCGCCTGAAGTAATTGAGCAGATCGGTGCGCAATGCTCTTCCGCAGCGTTCACAACCGACCGGGCGGACGCAGCCGAATCGGGCTCGCCTACGGCAGACCATGAAGCCTCCTCAAAGGTGCCTAGTGTCTCGCACTGGGGCGGCGCCTTGCGGAAGATTGTCAATGACCGCTCGGGTGAACCACACGGGCATTCAAAGAGGACATCCCGGCAACGAACTATCCGTCTTGTTGTGCCCGGTAAGCATGAGCCTGGCTGACGGGATCGCAGCTTGTGGCTATCTTCAACGCGACATGCGTTCCGCGCCGGCCGGCTGCCGACACTACCTTAACAACCATGGGTTCTATTTATCCTTCCTACGACATAGCGCGAGCTGAGCACGCGCGCCTCCCAACCGCCTTGGACATGCTCCAGAGGCGCGTCAACGAGCAAGTGGACCTCGGCTATGAACCGATCGGTAATCTATGCGTTGAGCAAATCCCCGTTAGCGCTGGTGAGTTCTATTACGTCGTGTGTCAACCGCTGCGGCGGCGCGGCTGAGGTGCATATGGCTGCAGAGCTGCCTGCCACAGTCAGCGGTGCCGAGTTGAGCGAGGAGCTACGACGCAGGGCCGGATCAATGTGGAAGGATGGTTGCTGGTGGCCGATGACAGTCTGATTTGGCTAATGAACCCTTACGGCATTGACGTGGGGTTTTACCCGCATGACCTCGATGGGTGTCGGCGCATCCTTGCTCGCATTGTCAGCGACGATCACGAGGCGGAATGGGGCATGCTGTAGCGCCGCAATAGCGAAAACAGAACTAATCCCGCAAAGAACACTGAGCACGGCCAATCAAAGGAAGTCGATAACATGCTCTCAAATCACGGCCCCATCACGGCCTTCACCATTGCGATAGCTTTCGTGACGTGGCTTGTGTCCACGTTGTGGAAGACGATTTCCCCGCTCGTCGCAGTTGTCATTGCGGCCGGCATTGTGATGGCAATTCTCACAGCATCCGAAGTCGTGAGAGGCTACCGGGCAAAGCGGACACACAAGAATAGAGCTAATAGAGCTTGAGGTTGAGTGTGCATCTTTCAGGCACACTCAGGCTGTCTCTGACAGGAGCTTATAGCGACGCCTCAGCGTCCCGAATCGGCCGGCAGCCGAAAGACTTAGACAGATATGGAATACAAGATCATCCGTTCGGTGAATATGCTCGACCCGGCAAAAACGATCAACGAACTTACCAACGAAGTTAATGAACACCTAGCAGCAGGTTGGAAGGTGGCCGGGGGGCTTGCCGTGAGCGTGCCGATGCTGGGAAGTCCGGAAATGCCGACGCCCATTCTTTTTCAAGCCATGGTGCGCGGTGACGACTAACCGCACAGTTGGGCAGTGAGAAAAAGCGCCCCACAACACCAGGCGCCCCACGCGTCCCGTCACGGCCGGTTGCTGCCGTCGCAGTCCTGATCGCGCTCGTGTCGCTGGTCGTCTTGGTCATCGCGCTGGTGAAGTAGAGAAAACGCCCCCCCGTGATGGAGGAAAGCTAACGTGGACGAACCGCACAACGAGCGCAAGCCGGATTCGGGCTGGCGGGCCAGCGAGAAACGGCTGGAGGATATTCCGCCTCCCAGCGGATTCCAGAGATTGAGAGAGCAGCTTTCATTGTTCCTTGGGCCGATTCCAGCGGGAATCATTGTGCTGATGGTCCCCTTGGTGCTGGTCTGGTATGCGCTGGATCTCCTGGAATACTGGCAGCTAAAAGCGCTGCTCATCGCCGTCACCGCCGTCTTCTGGTCCTATCACCGCGAGGCGCAGCGTGAACGCGGCGACAGCTAGGAAAACGCCCCCCATACGGGGGAGGCAATCCCAGCTGTTCGCCACTATGGTTTTCCTTACCGGGGAATGGATCGGCCGACAAGGAGAGAACGATGGAGACACCGAAGTCCCCCAGCGAGGCACTCGCAATGGGTTGGCGTAAAGTCTCGCCCGAGAAGCTAGCAAAAATCCAACAGGAACTAAAAGCGATGGCGGGAAGCGTGAAGCCGCAGCTGGGCTATCCATGCTACGACGGCCCGTGCGAGGATGGCTGGCGCACGGTCTGCTACTACCGAGACGATCCTCCAGGTTGCACGGATTGCTTTGAGTCGCAGCAAGGCTGTTAGCCGCTGTGTAGAAATTGGCCGCCTGCGGGCGGCTTTATCGTCGGTTACGTCCATGCCGATAACTGCTATTATCGGCATGGTGTTTGGCCTCGCGAAATGGGCCGGTTTCAAAATCGATCTGATTTAAGCCAAGAAAAACAAAGACTTATGCAAACACCCGAATCCTTGCGTTTCACGGCTCTCGAGTACGGCTTCCATGCGCGCGGCCCCGGCATGCGCGCCTGCTTCCTTGAGGCGCAATGGGACAAGAAGGCCAAGGCCATCACCTGGCACTGGCGTATCCACAATGTCAACATGTCCGCCGTGCTAGCCAACGGCCACGCCGCCACACCCGAAGAAGCCGAGGCCGCGATGCGGGCTTGGCTGACCCATGCGAGCGACGAGGCATGACGGTCCCCGCCACTCCGAATGACGTCTTAGCCCAACCTGCGCTGTGGGCAGCATTGGGCGGCTTGGTCGTGGCGGTGTTCAACCAGGGCTTTACGCTTTGGAAGGAACGCAGCCACCGGCGGGATGAGCACCAACGCGAGCGGACCCGCACGGCCCTGTCCGTGGCAGTCGCGCTCGAATCGTTCGCATTGGCCTGTTCCAACTGCATCGATGAAATCGGCAGGGCCGAAGCCGAGGCGGCTGCGCAGCACTCCGAGGACCCCTTGCGCGGCATACGATTTCCCGAGTTCGTCATGCCGCAGGCGCCGGACTGGCGCTGGATCACCCCACACTTGGCCGATGCCATCCTTGGCCTGCAGTTGAAGGTCCAATACAGCCGCACCTACATTGCCGCGCAAATCGACTTCTACACCACCGCTTTCGAGGCCGTCGCGTTGATCGCGGTCCATGCACGTCGGCGCGGGGCCAGGGCATGGGAGCTGGCGAAGGAGCTGCGCAAGGAATGCGGCTTGCCGGCGTCCGATCTTGCGGGCGAAGAATGGGATTTCAGCCGCTCCCTTTTTCTCACCAAGGAAGCAACTTGACCACGAATCCGCCGAGGGGCGGCGAAGCCCGCAAACACCACTATGTGCCGCAGTGCTATCTGAAGGGCTTCGCACGCAACCGCAGCAAGAACTCACAACTCTACGTCATCGACACCGGCACGCAGTCGACGTTCGTGACCACGCCGGGCAACGTAGCGGCACAGCGCGATTTCAACCGCGTCGAGATCCCGGGGCACGATCCGAATATCGTGGAGGCGGCTACGCCCAGTTCGAGAGCCAGCTTGCTCCAGCCCTGTTGCGCATCGACGAGCACGGGGACTTCCGAAGCGATGAAGACAGGGCGCTGGTGCTGGAGCTCGTCGCGCTACTGGCGACGCGCAATCCAGGATTTCGGGAAGCCAGGCGCCAGGCTATCGAGCGAATCTACAAAATCATGGGTGGCATGGTGGTGTCGACCAAGGAACGCTACGAAAGCCAGTTCCGCCAAGCCCGAGTGGCTGGCCACCTAAAGGGCGAGCCACTTCCCTACGAGGAAATGCGCGAATTCATCGAAAGCGAGCGCTATACGGTCGAAGTCCCATCGACCCACCATGTGGCCACCGAGTTGAAGCTACTGGATCACCTGCGCGACCTGATTCACCGCCGCGGCTGGTCCTTGCTGAGAGCACCATCCAATTGTGGCGGCTTCGTGACGTCCGACCATCCGGTCGTTCTCGAATGGGATGACCCCAAGAGAATGAACGGCAATATCTATCCACCTGGATTCGGGCTGCGAAGCACCACGATTCTCTTCCCGGTGACGAAGCACTTTGCGCTGCATGGACATTTTGATCGGCAAGACGGTCGCACCATTGAGATCAACGAGCATGGCGTCGCCGCGATTAACTTCAAGGTGTGTTTGCATGCCCAGCGCCAGGTCTATGCCGAAAGTGAGCGCTTTGGCATCATTGGCGCACAAGGCGAAATCCAGCGCGGCAGCGCTATGCTGGATTTGTTTGCGCGCGCTCCGGGCCGTCCCTCCCATCGACCCATGAGAGGAAAGCCATGAGCGCCAACCTCATTACATCCGCATTTCCACCAGGCGGTAGACGATCCCGTCCCAAACGGCGCCTTTCTCACGGCTCCGCTTCAGCTCCTCCCAGATGACCGTCCAGCTATGGCTTACAGAGGAAAAAGCGGCGTAAGTGCCCTGCATAGACATCAGGATGTCGTTGACTTTAGAGCGCGCTCTGATCTTTCGCCAAAGCCACCACCCGTGGCCGAAAGTATGGCGGCCGGGCCGAAGGGAGCAGCTTCGAAGCTCACAGCAAATGCTAAGAACCATATGCCCCACTTCAGGATGAAAATTGCCCCTCGCCAAAGGGCAGACGCAAGGGTGCCTTTCGTTGAGCCGGCCTTGCTTGCGAGATAGCGCGTAGCCGGCATTGTCCGGGCTCGAACTACCTCCAGCGTTGCTTGAAATTCCGCATAGGTGAGCACGTTAAGAATAAGCCAGTCAAGAAGTCGAGATTGAAGCCAAGGGCTGTCAGCATAGCGCTCAGCCGCCGAACGGATTTCCTCCCGTCCAAATGACATTTCGCGCCAGTCCGTTTCAATGTCTTGCGGAGTTCTATGTCGCCAGTGCGTGACCGGCTCAGGTACTTTGGAGGAGGAGTTTTCTACGAAAATGTTATCGAAGATGTCGACGACTATGGCGCGTGCATCATCAACGAGATTTTCCGCATCCCATTCGCCTAAGCCTCGACGGCTAGCCTCTAACTTTGCGTTCTTCTCTGTTTCTGCTATGAGGGCGTTCTTGGCAACGGAGCTCACTTGTGGATCCAAGAGTTATAGGGGTTGTTTCTTGGGGGCTGGCATAAAGCTCATACCACACCCTCAGCGAGCCGAACGTACAACGTGACGGATGTCCGCAAGATTCTACAGCTCGAATCTCTTCACAGTCTTGACGGCCCTGCAAAAATGACCATGGTGCTATCCCCGCTTGATGCTCTGCTGACCCGCGCCCATGTGGCCGCATTGCGCGCATGGCTGCAAGGTGTGCCGCTCGACGACATCGTTGGCCGTTGGCTGGCTCCGGATCCCGACAAGATTCCGACTTCGCGGCAAGCTTTGGCAACGCTACATGCTGTACGCGACGCGCTGCAGCAGCGCGCACGGTTGCATGGCCGCGAGGACTTGGCGCAAGCCTGCAGCAGTCCCAGTCGCTCCGGCAAAGGGATGGATCGTGCGATCACCGCGGTTCGCGAACTGGAAGCACTCGGCACGCCGGCCATCCTGCCGGATCAGGGGGTACACCTGTGGCTGGCTGGTCCGCTCGCCCGCCGCCTGCAGGAAGCAGGCATTCAGACGCTGGCTGATCTGGTGACGCTGTGCAATCAGCGCGGCCGCAGCTGGTGGCGGCATGTTCCCCGCATTGGCCCGTTGGCCGCGCAACGCATCGTAGCGGTGCTGGTCAAGCATGCCGATGCGCTCGGCCAGCTTGGCGCGCATGTCACGGGAGCCCAGTTGCCTGTGCCTGCAATGCCGTCGACGCTACAGCCCGGCATGGGTACGGCTATGCCATTCGAGGCAATGCGCTTGCCCGCTGCCCTGGACGGCCGTACCGGGCGCAATCGGGCCCCCTTGCAAGAGTGCGTGATAGCAGCACAGCACGATTATCAGGCGATCCAGACCTGGTTATCGCTGTGGCCGGAGGACTCGCAGACTTACCGTGCCTATCGCAAGGAAGCGGAGCGGTTTCTTGCCTGGATCATTCTCGACCGCGGCACGGCTTTCTCCGACGCGATCACAGACGATTGCATGGCCTATCGTTCATTCCTGGCCGATCCACAGCCGGCGGGGCGATGGCGCGGGCCGCGCGTGCCGCGCACCGTCGATGTCGGCGGACTGACGATGAATAATCCGGCGTGGCGACCGTTCTCAGGTCCGCTGTCCGCCCGCAGCCGATCCTATAGCGAAACGGTACTGTCCTCCCTCTTTGCGTGGCTGGCCGGTCGGCGCTACCTTGCCACTAATCCATGGGACGGCTTACCGAAGACCCGGAACGTGGCACAGACGCTGCAGGTTGAAAAGGCAGTGCGCCCGGACGTCTGGCACAGCATGGCTGACTGGCTAGACGAGCAGGCAATTGCCGGACCGCGAGCCAGGTTGTGGAGAGCAGCGGTGCTGTTGCTGCGCGAGACAGGCATGCGGTGCGACGAGGCCGCACGGGCACACGCCCAGGACCTGGTTCAATTGCCGCAATCCGGCCAGCTGGCTACCTCAAATCGGTGTGGGGCGAACTGCGAATTCAGGGGAAAGGTGGCAGGAACGCCATGTCCCTGTCAGCCAGCGTCTACTGACCGCGCTATCAGCGCATTGGTCCGATCGCGAGTGCAACGGAGCGTTGCCAGAAGGTCCGCTACTTGCACCCCTGCAGGGCCCAATGCCTCCGCGAGCGCGCAAAAGGTGGAGCGGGGGAGAAGCGGTTACAGCGACCGCGCCTGCGGCAGCTTATCGACCAGGCCGGCGCTGCATTCTCAGAACATCTCGTTGCCGCCGACCCAGAGGCAGCCGGACGGTTTGGCGCACTGCATCCCCATGCTGGCGGCATGCCTTTGCGTCGCAAGGCCTAGCCGCAGGCATGGGTATTGAAGTCATGCAGCAATATCTTGGTCACGCTTCGCTGTCGACCACGACCATTTACAGCACCTCGGATCGTGATAGACGATTGAAGGATGTGGAGAAGCTGTACAACACCCGCTGACCGGCGCGCTGTGGGCGCTTGTGCTCAAATTCAGCGAGGACGGCGGAAGTCGCCCGATGAATAAATAGCTTGGCGACTTCCTCCTTGGAGTATCCCAGGAGCGCAGCGGCTGCTTCCAGCCGCTCATAGTCGTCAGGATGCACTTGCAGCAGTAGCGGCTGTTGCGTGGTCATTCTGACGGTCCTCTCAGCGTTCTTGTTCAGCAACCTGCCGGCTTGTCGTTCGCGCCGGTTCAGGGGTTCGCTCAGCAGCCTTGGCGGCGGCAACACGCGGAGCCTTGATTGGCTCGCCACGCTCAATCTTGCTCGCCAGCTCATCCCGGATCTTCTCCTTAATCTTGCTGGCCACGTTTGGATACTTGTTGGCCAACGCCGTCGCGGTGGTGGCCATCGTCGCATGAGCGTCGATCAAGTCAGGATGCTTGGCCAGGGAATGCTCAGGCGGCAGTGTGCGGAAATCCTGTGCCTTCTCAACGAGCCACCCGTTCAGCACGCTTTCCTTTGAACGCTGGCCGACAACTTTGCCCTCGGCGTCACGCACAGCCTCGCGGACCATAACGGGCTCAGCGCTTACCTTCTTCAGCGACACAACATCACCGACATCCGCTCCCGCGTCCTTGACTGCACTCTGCAGACCTTTGCCCCATACCTCACGCGTCTGTCCGTCTTGCTCCAGGCGTACGAAGTAGCTGGGGTCGTTCTCCTTGTCAAACTTGTACGGCGCTGCGCCATGCTCAACGATCGTGCCGTCGTGCTTTCGCTCTACCTTTTCTGCAGCCGCGGGAGTGGTGCTGTTTGCAGCAGGTAGGCCGGATTGCCTCTCTCCACCGGCGGAAGAACCAGGAGCCAGCTCCTTTTCAAAGCCTGGCTCAACCGTATTGAGATCGACGTTGGCGCGCTGGGCAGCCTCTTTGCGAGTGAACCCGCGTTGTTCAAGCTTGCGCTCGAGCAGCTCCTTATCTGCCTCAGTGGGGTCGTATCCGATCACCTTTGCGCCGGCGAGCTCCGCAGCCAACCAGACCTCACGGCGGAAGTCCTTGTTCCCTTTGACGTTGATCGTTTCCCAACCCCGCGCAATGGCGATGTCAACGAACGATTGGGCCACAACAGGCGAGTTGTCTTGCGTCTCCAAGCGCAGGCCTTTGTCGACGAAAGCCAGCTTTTCACGGCCCGCATCGAAGTAGTAATGGTCTTTGTCTCCAGCGATGAAGCGACGCCGGACGTGTTGTGGTACCGGGGCCAGCAGCTTCGCTTTATCGCCCTCTACGCGGCGATACTCCGTGCGCTTCTCATCAGGCGCCGTCGTATGGTCTGCAACGGAAGAACGGGATTCCTCGTTGAAAATATCATCGTCGTTCTCGGGCGCGGGCGCGCGAGCCGCCTCCGCTCCCCATTTATTACCTACCCAGGCGCGAACCTCCTTGTCGAGCTCCGGTCCTGGTTCAACGCTATTCGACTCAATAACCTCTTGGGCGCCATCGGCCGCGGAGATTTCATTAAGCATCCCGGCAATGTCCGGGCTCATCTCCTCAATGGCGGTTAGGTATGCGGCCTGGTTGCGTGCCTTCCATGCCATCGCGACTGCGGACCGCGCGCGCGGCTTCGGTCGCGTGTGTTCCGAAAGGACTTCAGATCGTCGGTCGCTTCGGCAAGGCCTTCTTCCGCCGTGAGAGCGTTCTTTGGAACCTGCAGGAGATCCGCATAGCTCTTTTCAACTGAGGTCCACTGAGAACGCGGTACTTCATCGACCGGACCTGCAATGATGCTGCGGGCAGTCTCCGCAATCTCTGCCAGGTATTCGCGCCGTTGCTGTGCCGCAGCTTGGCGCTTCGACGGGGCAGGAGTGGACGGCGCGGCGGCGGAATGTGCAGCGGCTGCGGCAGGGACCTCCTGTTCTGGCAGCTCCAAGAACTCAGGAGCCTCGACATGATCCGGCGCGTGGACCATCCAGACGCGGCTGGAGCGACGCGGATCGATAGCCTGCAGCGCTTTCAGATCGTCAGTCAGTTTTTCATCCAGCACAGGTCCTGCCAACGCGGTGCCCTGTTGATCCCACTTCGCTGCTTGCATCTGGCCGACAACGGCACGCTCTAGCGCGTCTGCGAAGCCTTTCTCGAATCCGTAGTCTAGAGCTTCGGTTTGAAGGTCCAGGTCCAGCGTCTTGCGAAGCGGTTCGCCCGTCGAAGGGTCGCCGGACGTGAATGCAATCGTTCGGTCGCCTTCGGGAGGCTCGCGATGGATGACGAGCGGCTTTTCAGATGCGTCGATCTTAAAGAAAGCCTCGCCTGCGTCGTACGCGCTATCGAAGGTCTGCACGCCACTCGCGGACTCTACCAGCCAGGTGTGCTCATTCGTCAGGTAACTCATTGCTTCACTCCAGTTGAGTTGGCCGCACCCATTACGCGGCTTCGGCTTCGGAAAGGAACAGCTTCACGAGCTCATCAACCTCTTCTTCGCTCGCTACGGAATCAGGTAGCTGCTCCTGCAGCTCGTCAGGAAAATCGAGGTCCGCGACGCTGATCGTTTGCGCGGACGCCATCACTTGCGCGATGTTTTCCGCGTTCACATCGACAAAGGCTGGTGCCTCAGAATCGCCTGGCTCCGCTTCACCATTGGCGACTACCACCTGGCCAGCAAACGCGGCGGACAATTGCGCCTGGCGCCTCGTTACGTCGGAGAGGTCAAGCTTTGGCACTGATGCAGGCGACGTCAGCCGGGATTGGAAATTCTTGTCCTTCCAGTAGACGACCTTCTTTGCGCGAATTGGCTTCACGTTCTCAAAGAGGATGATCTCGTTTTCGAAGCCAAGCTCCGTGATCTCCTGCGGTAGAACCAGAGCGCGGGAGGCTTCTGACTCGTTGTAAGACTGACTTCCACGTCCGCCGAACAGCGGTCGACTGTATGAGTGTTGCTTGACCGTCTTCATGCCAAGCTTCTCGGAAATTTCCCTACGAATCTTGTTGTTCTTGGTCGCGAAAACTAGCTCTAACGCGTGGTTGTCAAAGAAGCTCTCGGCGGCCTCCTGACCGTATATTTCCCGGATCTGCGAAGGACTTTGGCAGATTGTCAGCAGCCGCAAGTCAAAGCCTGCGATGAACGCGTTCGACTTGGCGACGATCGGTACCTTGCCGATTGCGGGGAACTCGTCCAGGAGCAAGAGACACTTGTGCTTAAGCGTTGGGTCGTCTGCAGGCATGACCTGGGTGTTCAGTGCAATCAACTGCTGGAAGAACAAGTTGATGAGCGGTGCCAACATCGCCAGCTTGTCGACGGTCAAACACAGGTACACGGACATCGGCTTGCGCCGCAGATCGCGCAGATCAAAATCGTTCTTGCTGGTGGCGGCATCAATTGCCGGGTTCGCCCACAGGTCCAGGGCAGAGGTAAGTGACTCCTTGATGCCGCTGCGTGTCTTCTCGGATTCAACACCGATGAAGCTCAGCAGGTTCTGCTTACAGGCATAGCTCAACGGCGTATCGCTGTTCTCACGCTCGGTAATGACACGCGCGAAGTAGCTTGCCGTATCTTCTGCCGTTGAGAGCTGGCGCAGCAGTTCACCGATGGTGAAGGGAATCTCGGGCGTTTCCTGCAAATACAAAGCAACGCCCAGGAAGAGGCGACGAGGGCTCGCCGTCCAGATCCTGTCGGTTCCGGCCTGGTCGGGAACAAACATCTCAGCGATCTGCTGAATGTCCGTGATCCGCATATTGGGATCGGTCGAAACGTAAAAGAACGGATTCCAGCAGTGTGTCTCGTTAGTGAGGGGCGCGAACATGAAGCACTCTTGCCCGTGCTTCTTGCGGTATCCGGACGTGAGGCGCCAGAGTTCAGGCTTCACATCTAGCACCACCACTGAACCATTCCAGTTGAGGAGATTCGGTACCACGGTACTGACACCCTTGCCCGAACGTGTTGGCGCGTACAGCAGGACGAACTGCTGTCCGCCAAACATGAGGTAGCGGTTGCCGATCTTTCCGACAATGATTCCGTCGTCACCGAGCAAGCCGGACTCCTTGATTTCAAAGCGATCGGCAAAGCGGGCATCGCCGAACATGGACTCGCCGGCGAGGAGCTTCTTGAGGGCCAGTGCGAACATGCCAAGCAACGGGAGGCCTGCGGCAACTCCTGCGATGGCCCAGGCACCGATCAAACGCAAGCGCACATATCTGTCGCCCCAGTACGCCTGTGCGTACTCGTATGTTTTGAACAGGCCAACATCGCGAAAATCGGCAATGGTGAAGCCCTTCTTATAGATCGTGATGAACGCGATGCTGGACAGGTATCCGAAGAACAGCGCGCTCAGGAGAACGAGGAGCACAGTTCCAAGGATAGTGCGAGAGACCTTACCCACGATTTGCCATCCTCTTGCGAAATGGATCGAAATAGATGCCGGTGCATACCCGTTGCCGCTTGGTAGCATCGAACTTGAAGTGCGCAACGATATCGACGAGCGAGTACAGCAGCGAATAGAGTTCCGCGTTGCTCATGCCGCCGCCGCTACGCGTATCCTTGAGGATCAGCATGAGCTGCGTGAACGCGAGCATTGCGGAATCTGCGTGGACTGTTGTGAGAGAGCCGGGATGTCCGCTATTCACGTTTCGCACGTAGTAGTACGCTTCATCAGAACGCAACTCGGATAGCAGAATGCGATCCGGCTTCATTCGCAGGCAGCTTTCGAGCAGATCCTTGGCGGTGACCTTTGCGACGCCTTGATCGCCCTTTGTGTAGAACAGATGGACTCGATTACGGTGGAGCGGAAGGTCGAGCTCTGGTGTGTCTTCGATCGTAATCAGGCGTTCATCGGTTGGGATGAGATCGGCTAGTGCTTTCGTCAACGTTGTCTTGCCGCTCCCGGTTGCCCCGGCCACGATGATGTTCTTCTTCTCCGAGCGAACGGCCAGCGCGAGAAACTCCGTGAAGCGCCGCTGCTGATACAGCTCCCATAGGCGCTGTTCTCCAGCGCTCAGAGCGATCCCGGAGCGTGAAGCTTCTTCCGAAAGGACTTCACAAAAAGTGTCCTCAAACGTTCCATCGGCCTCGTAGTCACCGAGCTCTTTCGTGTGGAGCCAGGTTTGCGGATGGTGATGGACAGATCGTGTAAGCCGCACGCAGGCGGCATCACGATCTGGATGCGTTCGCCCTGCGGCAATGTGCCGCTGAGTAACGGACGCTCCTCGCCCAACTGCTGCTTACGATAGCTTGCGACAGCTTCGCGATGTTCAGGCAGTAATGGATGTCGACTTTCGGGCGATGATGCTCCACCCACCCTGCATTACTTTCCGTGAAGACTACCTTGGGGTAGTTGATCGCGATTTCCGTAATCGACGGATCATTGAAGAATTCTCCCAGTCCGTCATTCAGGTAGCGGAGTAGGGTGGCTGATTTCGGATCAAGTGTTGACGGTGCCGGCGCGCCTCCGCCAACCTGGTCACTTTGGTGCGAGCGCATAGACACTCCTGAAATCAAGATGACGGGCCACGTACAGCTTGATGTGCGCGCCTGGTTCGTCTCCAGTGTCGGAGGGATATTGATGGTCGCGCGCAGGGCTTCCGACATGGCTTGCTGTGCGCCGCCGGCAGTGTTGTTCACGGTGAACTGACCTCCCTTTGATACGCTGCTCACAAGGGCCTGCCCAATATCGCCAATGACGCCGAGCATGATTGCGCCGCCAAATCGAGGCCAGAAATGCGTGTTGACGGTGCCACCAAGGCCCGCGCGTCCCAGGGAGTCGGTTACTGGCGAGTCCAGATCGACTTCGACGTTGCCGGGCGCACCGCGCTGCTGGCCAGCAGGAAGATTTTGTTCTGACCTTGGACGAGGCCCTTTTGATACTCAACCGTATAGACGGTGCCTCGCTCCAGCAGGACCACGCGCTGGCTCTTGCTATACACGTCGGTCGAGCCGATGCAGTTCAGCATCCCGGGTTGGGTGGTATCAATGGCTTCTTGCGCAGTGCAGTCGATAACAGTGCCCTTGGCGAGGTAGAAGTCAGGATCCGGAAGAAGGCGCGCTGTGCTCATGGCCGTCTTCGTACTGTTCAGCAGCGGCCCAAGGCCGTTATTGCCGGAACCGTTCTGTGCGCCGTTGGTGCCGCCAAGTAGTGAGTCCCCCGTGGAATCCATTGCCCGAAGCGCGAGCGTCTCGCCGCTGCCGCCATACTTCATGCCTTTGCTCATGCGGCGCGTTTCGGGAGTATCCGTAGCTGCTGATTTGTCATTTCCAGCCTGTTGCTGGGCGCCAGAGCTCGTCGAACGCACAGCAATCGGCTGGGCCGCTTGTTGACTGGATGAAGCCTGCACCCCCCCGCCTTGTGGCGCCGAGCCAGCGCCTTGGACACCCGGAACAGTTGGGTTGCCTGCGGGCAGCGCTGGTCCCGCACCTGCAGCTGCGCCAGTGGTTTCACCTGCTTCCGTACCATCCACGGCAAGCTTCAGCGGCGCGCGATTCTCAATCTTTTTTGGCTCGTCCTTCTTCGTCTGCACGACAGGCTGCTGCTCGTCCGTCTTCTGGCTGAACTTGCTGATGAGCACCTTCAGTGAGGTGACAAGAATGCCCAACCCGATCAGCAGGATGAGCACCTGCATCGCCCTCGTTCCAGCTGATGTGCGACGCTTCGCGTTGACGGAAGGGATGCCGCGGTCTGCCTCTGGACCTTGCGCCACGGCTGAGTCGACCTGATTGGTGCTCGCCTCAGAATCGGCATCCTTCTTGGGCCGTAGGAGGTCTTTGAGAGCCATTACTTGACCTCCTTCGTGACGCGCCGGACGCTATCCGACGCCGTCTTGGTTGCATGAACAAAGCCAGGGCCCGAGTAGCTCATGTTGAAGACACAGGCAACGAGCTTGTCGCCACGCCGAAGGACGATCTTCTTGACGAGGCGCGGAATGGTGACAACGCCCGTGTCGGGATCTACGTTTGGCTTTTCGGTGGTTTCCTGACCGTCGTCCTCCTCGAGGTAGACAGCCGGCAGGAGTGCACCAGGAGCAAAGTAGAGATGCGTGTACCGGCCGTCGTCCCAGGCGCGCATAGGCAGAAGCGAGTCGGCACCCTGACCCCAGTAGTTCGTGTTGTCGCCGTCCTTGGGCTCTACCCCGGCCTTGTACTCGTTCATCGCATTCGTCAGCGATGTGGCGGCAGCTTTTTCCTTCTGGACATCCGGATAGGTAAAGAGGACAGAGCTGTAATACTCCTCGGGCTTCACCAGATACAGGTTGAAGTTGTAGGTTCGCTTGTTGGTGACGAGGACCATGTTGGTACCGGGCTTCGCACCAATCGGCTTCAGGAACACATGGTTCCGAACATTCTTCTCTGGCCCGATATCCCATGCATCGTCATCTCCTGTGGAGATGTACTTTGTGGTCTCATCGGCGGACAGTTCGATGTGTGTGCGCTTGCCGTATGCAAGGTTGAGCCTAACCATGTCGGTGCGGCTGTAGGGCACCGTGCGCATGTGCGGATCCGAAGGGCTTTGAGCCGGCACCTGTTCTGCAAGCGCGTTGCAAGCTATCAACAATGTCGACGCAATCGTGACCAAGGACGCAGGTAGACGCATCATTGCAGTGCACCTCCCTGGTCGATGTCAGCACGGTAATCCACCACCTGGAATCCGAGGGGGTTGACCTTTCGTACTGCGGGCGTGGACGGTACTCCGTCGTAGCGGAAGGTAACCGTGCTGACGAAGTTCGTTGGCTCGGGGCTGCGATTGTCAACCTTGGACGTGACGACACGCTTCCATCGGTACGTCATGATGTGCCGACCCGTTTTGGCGTCATAGTCCATCAGCACAGGCGCGCTGTTCTCATTCACCTTGGCATCTTCGCGCTGGCCGTACACGACGCTCTTTGACTTCTTGTTCTTCGGGTCAGACTCAGTCTGATAGAGCTTTTGCTGCTCGGGCGCATTGAGCAACTGCACGGTGTCGAACATGGACTGAGCCTGGCTGTAGTTCCAGTTCTCGCGATTGGAAACGTACATACGCACCCAATACTCGTTCATGACTTCGTCGTAGGTCTTTGCGGATTCGAAGTCATGTCCGTCGTTTCAATGCGACCGTCGCTGTACTGGGTGATGAGAAACGGGAAGACCTCCTTCATCGAAACCACGGCGAGCACGGCTGCGACCGCACAGCAGCAAAGCACGATCACAGCTGCGAGCGCGAGCCACAACCTTTTGTTGGTTTGCTCAGCCTTTTCCAACAAACCTACCTCGAAGGTCCTCGCGCGCTTGAAGTATTCCTGCTCATGCTCAGGACTGATGACATCCATGTAAAAGCTCCGTCGTTCGCGCCGTCAACCGGCCCATTTTGATGCGTCAATATAGCATGAATTGAACAATCAAAAATGGCATGATTGATTGTGATGGGGCGAAAAAAAGCGGCCTCAAGGGCCGCGAGGGTTCGGGGGTCAGCCGAGAAATCGGTTATGCGCTTCGGACGCTGTTGGTTCTGAATCTGCGCGTCGCAGCTGCTGCGGCCTGGCCGACGCCTTTCTTCGCTGCGCGCCCGGCAAGTCGGCCTCCGGCAGCAGCTCCGCGGCCAATAAAGCGGGACGCCCCGCCAGTCGCTGCGGCAACGGCCCAGTTGCCGAAGCCATTCCCGACTGGCGATCCGCCGGCGAGGCTTGAGGCCATATGCGTGACACCCATGATGATGAGCACGTCGATAAGGGCCATAACAAGCAGACCTACCGCTGCGCCAATTCCGGATTCAGGCGTTAGGACATTGAGGTAATTCCTAAAGGCAACGAATGTCATGGAAACGGCCGCGACAGCGAAGACGTAGACCATGACGTAGTTGACGAGCATCCCGACCCAGGAGTCAAAGAAGCGCTTTGTGACGTCGAAGATGAGGCAGCCGATGAAGAGCGGCCCCACCGACAGAAGGATGGCCAACATCCCTTTCGACAAGAGCATCAGGTAGGCCGCATAGACCGTGATGATGATGCCGGAGAGATAGAACGTTATGGCTGTCAGGTAGAAGACAAGGCCGTTTTCACTGAATAGCGACCCTTTCGTCATGGCCTCCTTACCGAGCTCCATGCACTTGTCAAACTGGTCATCCAGAATCGCCGGGCCGGCGACGTCCTCAGCAGATTTACCTGTTACCACCGAAGTGAGATCAGCTGGCATTGCAAGCACTGGTTCCAGTACATATTGGCCGTAGCCCGCCGTGGTGAAGCCTATGCCGACAATCAAGGAAATCTTGATGAAGCGCGCCACCATATCATTGCCCCAGTCTTGCACCTGCCCTCGAATACCGGCCCAAGAGTAGAGCACGATGTAGGTGCCAACCAAGGTCGTCACAACCGGCAGAAACGACGAGATGGCTCGCGCGTAGCCTGCGTTAGTGAAAGCGTCGACCGCATTCTGGAAGTTGGTGAAGATGTCGGCGAAGATCATGGTAGGCGCGGCTTTCAGAACCGCGGGATTTCGTTACTTAGTTGCTGGCTCACGGCTGCTCGTCCCGCGTTCACGCAGTTTGGATCCTGACGCAACTCGCCGGGGTTCCCCTGACATTCGTTGAGCACCTTCTTCCGCGTGTCCTTGTCCTTTTGGAACTCTTCGACGGTGTAGACACGATCAAGAAATGAGATGGCAGTCGGCTTTTTGCTGCAACCAGCAAACAGGCGACCAGGACGAACAGCATGGAAATCTTGCGCATAGGTTCCTCAGAAACGCGGTGGTTTGGTGTCAATGAAGCGAATTGCCTCCTCGCGAGCGCGTTGTTCATTGAGCTGCTTCTGAGCAACGCTCGCGCTCGCCAAGGCCTGCAGCTTCGCGTTCTCATTTTGCATCATGACCTGTTCGGCCTGAATGCGAGCCTGCAGATCCTGAATGGCCTTTTGATCGGTTTGTCCATCAATCGAGTCGATCAGGACCTGGAGGGATGAGAACCGATCGCTCGCAGCCTTGAAGGCAGACTGCGCTGCTGCGCTTTGCGATGCAGCTTCATCGCGTTGCTTCGAGAGAACGGACCGGTTGGTGCCGTGGAGTACCGCCATCTGGTCAGGTGTCAGCACTGCATTGTTCGCGAGAATTTGCCGGCTCAGGCCGGCGAGATCGCCCGAAGCCCCAGAGCCGACCATCGATAGAACCGAATTCACATCCGAAGGCAGATACGAGCGAAGCGAAGGGTTGTTGATCAACCCGCCAAGACCGCGAGAGCCCACCGTCGAGTTGTACAGCGTCTTCATCTGATCGAGCTGGGACTTCAGTTGCTCCAGTTGCAGGACCATCTGTGCAATCGATGCAACGTCGACCACGGGAATGCCGGTTGCCTGGACGTGGCTCGATACGGCCAAGGATGCTGCGATCGCTATGGAGACAAGGGTGCGTTTCATTCGTGCTGTGTTCCTGGGAACGGAGATTGCGGAAGGGCAAATGCCACAAGTCGGCGCCTCGCAAATATAGATCAAAACAATGCGCAATGATACATCAAAACATATAGAATTGATTCCGGCGAAAGACTTTCGTTGACTAAAGAAGCGGCGGGAGCCGCATCGAGGGGAACCCTCGCGTCTGCAAGCTTTACGCAGAGCCGCGCGGCAGCGTGGCGGGGTTTCGGAGGTTGATTTGGTACGCGCATGTCTGTGCCGGGATTCGGCCCTCAGGCCCGCTTGATGCAGACCTGCCCGCTACCACGGCGGGGGCCTACCGGCACACCGGGTAACCCACTGGGTTACTCGGCTTCGGACCGCATGCGCTGGCCTGGCGTTGTTGGTTTTCGACGTCCCCGGAAGTCGGCTCGCAGAAGGAATCCACCGAAGTACAGGAATTGGAAAGGATGTCGATATTCGATCAGCCTCAGTGCTTTCTTTACCTGGTGCGGATTTGGAAACGGGTTGTTACATGAGAAGCCTTGTAACAGGTAATAAAACAGGTAATATGAAGATGTGCGCAGGGCTTATCGGGCCGGCGCTTCAGAACAGGAGAAGAAAATGAAGAAGAATCTGGTCCTTGCTGTCCTTGCGTCGGCTGTGCTGGCAGCATGCGGTGGTGGTGGTGGCGATAGCGGCGGCACTGCCTCGCCCTCTAACCCGAGCACTCCGACGACCACGCCTACACGCCGCAGGAAGTCGTGCCGAACGATCCGTACACCGGCAAGACTGCGGCAGGCACGCTGACGACCGACATCAGCGGCATGGTGGTTAGCGGCCCAACTTCGGGGGCGACTGTAACGGCCTACCTCCTAAATCCGGACGGCTCCAATGGCGCACAGATCGGCCAAGCAGTGACGGACTCAGGCGGGAACTACACGATGACGCTGACGGAGAAGCCGGCCGGCATGATTCGTCTCGTGGCCACTGGAGGCACGTTCGTTTCGGAAGCTGATAACAGCACGCAGCGGAACGCCGCGTTGGAGCTCGTTGCCCCCTATGTGACAACCTCACTCAACAGGTTTGTCATTACACCGCTGACGTACGTTGCCTCGCAGCGAATCAGCTACATGGCATCGAAGCAAGGTAGCACGCTGGCCAACGCATACACCACGGCATCATCTGCAGTGTTGCAACTGGTTACGGGTAACGACGTGATTGCAGCGGCCGACCGTACCCATGGTGGAGTGGACTACCTTTCCATCGTCCCTGGTTCGGCGCAAGACACGCTCAACGCCTACGCAGATGGTCTGACGGCCATCGAATACTACGGCGTGGATTTCGATCTTCCTTCGCATGTTGTCGTGCGTCTGCTGGCACAGAGCAGCCTGACAAACTCTCCTTCGTACACAGGTGCGGATAGTCAGCCGATCAATGTGGGTATCTGGGTCGGCGGGAATTTCGATGAATCTCAGTCGCGGCTTCTCTCCACGCTTAGCCCTGGTACGGCAGGAGGCATCTACCCGTCTGACAACATGAGTTCCATCGTAAGGCTGATGTACGGTGTACCTGCCTGCTCAAGCGGCGACCATAGCGCCTACTATCAGCGCTTCCCACTGGTCGGCAGCACCGATGTGCTTGACCCGGCTGCGTGCACATTGGCTACCAACACGTGGAACGCAATCAAGGCGAAGGTGGCGACGAACAAGCGTAATAACCAGCCAGTCTGAGAGGCCCAAACGTGCAAGGTAAAAGACCCGCCACAGCGGGTCTTTTTTTAGCTTACAAGTATCAGCTTTGTGGCGCACACGACTCATGAAAGCTGGACACATGTGACGCGAGCGAAAGCGCCAGAGTTGTCCGAGCCGCTTGAGCCAATGACGACCCATGTCCCGCTACCACCGTCTCGCACGACCTGGACCGATTCGCCACCGCCCGCGTATTTACCGCCAACGCGTGAGAGCGCACAGCTCCAGTTCCAGTAAGGTAGGCCTGTTCCGAAGGTGCCATAGCCAGCAAACCAGTCGAAGTCGGCGTAGTTCTTGACGCCGCCACCCGCAGCTTGGCGCCACTGCCCTCCATTGCAGTAGAGAGGGACGCCATTCGGGTCCACCGTAATTTGCGTGCCACCACAGCCCCAGCCGGCCCACGCGACCGGGTTCATGTTGACCACGCTCTGCGCATTGAGTGCCCCCTGAATGGTCGCACTTCCCCATGAGTGCAGATAGTTCGCGTAGGCACCGTTGGCTACCATGTTGTTTTGGACGCTGACGTCACCATTCGATCGAACATAGTTGCCCGCCACATAATTGCCCGTAACGTCCGAAGATGCGCGCACGTTGCCGACCCAAGCAGTTCCTCCAACGCCAAGATCGCCAGAGATGCTCCCCGTCTGCGCAGTCACCGCCCGGACGTTGTTTAGATCATTCGCGCCCATGTCGATAGACGTTTGAGCCCGATTAAGTTCCGGGTGATTCGGAACCTGCACGCGATACAGGTACCCGTTCGTCGACTGCAAGTTCGTGAACGCCAGCAGAGACGCCAGGCGTCCGCTGCCCGGGTTGGCATAGTTCGCCATGGATTGCGTCCATGCACCACGCGCGCCGTATGCGGTATTGGCGTTCATCGTTGAATCCCCGGCCTGGCTGTTGTAGGGGATGAAACCGCCTTGAGCGCCGGCCAACGAAGCGATTTGTACGAGCTGTTTGGCCTGAATAGGCTGGCCACCTTGAGACGTAACGAGCGTTTGGAGCTGGCCCGCTGTCGGTTGCAAGACCTGAGCTTGCCAAGTCTGCTGGAATACGTTCGTGTCAGAGAAGCCTGTGGCCAGATAGCCGCTGGCCTTAAGCATCGCAGGCGTGATGGTCACAGGCGTCGTCGGAGTCGCAAGTGAGGCAATTGCGACGCCATTGTCTTGCACATACTGCATAGCAGCCTTGTCGAACGTCATCAGCTGGTTCGCTGTTGCGGCATTCTGTACGTTCTCTGTGCCGACCTTGGACCAGCCCACGGCGCTACCAAGACTGATGAGCGACATAACAATCGCGATGGCCCCGGCGATGAGCGCTTCCATAGTGTTCTCCGCTTCAGTTTGATGTTTGGACCCATGTGAGCAATGAGCCCGGCGGGATTGACGCTGGCACCGCCGCAGTGCGGCCGGTCATGAGATTGGCAGCAACGCCTGTGCTCTGCACGCGAAACCACTGAGCATTGCCCTGCGAGTCCTGCAGGATCTGCCCAGCCGCTCCAGGCACTGCCGTCATATAGGCGTAGACGTTGCGCCCTGGTCCCGCAGTCGTCGTCATGCACGACCCTCCGGCAGGCGGCGCAACGCCAGCGGGAAGAGCCACGGCCAAGTTCGAACTGATTAGGCCCGGCGAGCTGTTGGCCGCCGCCAGGCAGGCGGCACCGAACACTTCGGCCTGCTGAGCTGCCGCAGCAGCCCTCGCCTCCATGTAGCCCACCGTTCCGGCACCCGGGGCCTGCTGCCCCACTTGCCAATTGACCATGCTGAGGCCCAGTCCGAAGACCGCAACGACAAGGGGGGCAAGCATTGATTGCATGGCCGATACCTATTGGAACGTGATAATCAGCGTCGACGTGTCCGTGCAAACCGCGCCGGCAGTGTTCGCATCCGGCACGTTTGTTTGATCGAAGGTCGATGCGCCGATCTTGAGCGTCACGTAATCACGGATGCTGGTGGCCACCTTCACGCACTGCTCTTTCTTCTGCGAGCCCCCACCGCCGATCGTCACAACACCACGCGTCACGTTCGCATCCGGGGCCATTGCCACCGCGTTGCCCCAAGGGTCAGTAACAGTGGCACCCACGACCCAGCTGGACGGAAACAGGCCAGCCGTAATGAGCGATGCCGAGTTGGCCGTCTTGAAGTTCGTATAACCGATGTTGCTTTGAATGAACTGCGAGCGAGCGTTCGTAATGATTGTGGCAATGCCGTTGGTCACGTCGCTGGACTTACTGGTGTCAAACGCCGATTTCGCAGCGAGGCCAACACCAGCCAATGCAATGAGGCCCAGGACAAAGGCCATGATTCGAGCGAGCAAGCTTTCCATTTTTCAGTTCCTCTTAGGTAATGGACGTCGAAAAGAATTAGCCACCCACCGCAGACGTCAGTGCGGAGGAGAGAGCGTTCGCGCCGAGCTGCATCACAATGAATGCGAAGAACAGCAAGGCAGTGCAACAAGCGGACAACATCGCCCCGAGACGCGAAACGTCACGCTCAAGCGTCTCCGCGTACTTGTCGGCTACGGCCTCAAGCTTTTGCGGAAAGTCCGAGAAGCCAACGTATGCGCCGATCTCTTCAATGAGTTCAGGCGATGGGAAGTTGAAGCCGGTTCGGCGCATTGCCGTGGCCAGGTCCCGGCCGTCCTTTACGGCGGCTAGAACGGGCCGCAGCTCGATGCCAGCCAAGGCGATGCCGTCGCAATCTGGTCCTGCAGCGCCACAGTTTCGGACACAGCGCGGGTCAGCGCTGCAAAGCCCAACAACCAGGTCACACCAGCAGTTTCCCTGTAGGTAGTGAATGGAAAGACATGGCGATCGCAGAAGGTCCTACCAGAACCGGTCCACCGCGGCATCGCCCACACCATCCACCCGACCACTGCAGCGCTGCAAAGAACAGTTACGGGCACGCGCCATCCAATTGCGAGCTGACCCATGACGTGCATTGCATAGGCCCATCCAGTCCACTTCTCTGCGGGAAGGATTTGCGCGAAGGCAGGCACAATTTCCAGGCCGATCATGCGCAGAACAACGTAGAGCACGATGAGATAGACCAACGGCGAAAGGAAGCTAGCCATCAGCTTCGTTTTCACCCTGCTCATACGTTCTCGAACAGAGAGCACAAGTTGCATTGCAGTCGGCAAATTGCCAGCCTTCTCACCGGAAGCCAGCAACCCTCGCTCCAGATCGCTAAGGCAGTCGCCCATGGCTGCAACAAACGTCTTTCCGTCCCTAACTTTCCGGTGAACCTGGTTCATGGCCGCAGCTGAACGCTGTTTGCCGCCGCGCAGCAATCGCTTGCGATAGGCTTCCAAAGCCTGCTGTAGCGTCAGACCGTTGATAATCTGACTAGAGGCGCTTTCGTAAAACTGCTTCCTTTGACGCCAACCGAGGGTGGCGCCGCGAAAGGATTTGAGGCTGAACATCATTCGGCATCTCCCTGGTGCTTATCTTTGAATTCGATCTTGTCGACGCCACGATGTGCATCGACGGGATCGAGTTTCCCTGCAAGTACGAGGTCCATGGCATTCGCGAGCATCGACTTGTCGGAGCCCGGCTTGCGCCTGTGGTTGCGGCGTGCTTTCACCACACCATGCTTGAGGACGTCTTCCATCAGGTCCTCACTCGTCATTACGATTTCAGCCACAGCTTGCTTGCCGACAATGGCGTCTCCCTCGCACGTGTCGCATCCATCGCCTCGCACGTGAACCTGCGACAGGTCTCCCCACGATTTCAGAGCGCGCAACATGAATCCCGGAATTTCATCCTGGTGCTTCGCCAGAGGCTGACTGCAGTTCGGGCAAAGCATCGGGACGACCCGTTGCGAAGTGATCGCGCCAATCAGCGTGTGGTTGCACGTGAGTGCGCGCGGAAGGAGTGCCGGATCCATGACCTCCAATCGTGAGAAGACTTCATAAGGATCGTTCACGTGTGCGGTGGTCCAGACGAAATGGCCGGTCATCGCCGCCTGAATGGCTGACACGCCTTCAGCAGCCTGACGGATTTCCCCGATCAGGATGATGTCCGGGTCCATACGGAGCATCGAGGCAACCCGGTCTTGGAATGCACCCCCTACCCCCTGCAATTGAATCGCCCAGGTTGGGGATACTCGACGGGATCCTCCACGGTGATTTGCCGGCGCCGGGAAAGAGCTGCGCTTGATACCGCATCGCTTCGTTGAGCGTCGTGGTCTTGCCGCTGCCCGTGGGGCCGGTAACTACGGTGATGCCATAGGGGAGGCGAATGATTTCCTCAATCAGCTCCATCTGCCGCGCGGTGAAGCCCATCGTTGCCAAACGAATGGGATCTGCCGGAATGTCCGGCACTCGCAGGGAGAGTGGGCGAGCGCCGGTATTCTTACCGTCGCGGGAACTAGACGTGCGCTCTCCTTGCAGACGTGCAATAAGGAACGAGCCACCGTCTTCGACTGGATATGCGGGCCCGCGGATAATTCGAATGCTTGATAGGCCGGCACCAGGAAACACCGCTCCCTTAATCTGAGCATTCTGGAACTCCAAGGGCTTGTAAGCGTTGTCTTTGACCGTTGACAGTCCGGAGTAGATTGCCCGGGCCAGAGCCTCGCCCTCATCGCGATACATCGAGTGGTTCTCGACGACTTTCAGGTCGCCTTTCACTCGCACCTGCACCTGTGCGGTTTGCTCACGAATGAGCAAATGCATGTCTGTGGCGCCGATTGCCGCGCAGTCCTCGAACAGGCGCCACGCCTTGTTCAAAGTCTGCTGATCAGCTTCCTCGGGGCGCGCTTCCCTGGCGGCGAGCTCTTGGCGCAAGTCCTCCAGCTCCTCTGCGGACTTCTGTTCAACCTTGACGTTGGAGTGGGCTCGACACAAGTCCTGGAACCACGTCAGATATGGCGCCGTCCCAACGTGGCGGGCGTCTACATAGACCGTCAACAACTCCGTCGCCGACACATCACTGCGATAAACAACGAAGCGCTTGAGTGCAGCGGGCGGAGTTGGAATCGATCGCTGATCTTCGGCTTCCCGGGAGGGCGATGCCGGCTCATCCGGAATCAAAGACCGGTCGACTGGGATTCTCGACTGACGCATGCGATCGAGGAAGTTCATGCTTTCTCCGCTGCTGATGCAACCGGAAGGGAATAGAGGCTTCCGGACGTCAACCATTCGTTCTTGTCCACGGTGAAGGTCACCTCAGTCACACGCAGACCGGGAACCAAATCCAGCGCATTAGCATCGACAGTCAGCCAGGGCGGCGCCGGCTGCAAAAACGTCGCAGTCTTCGACAGCCAGGCAGGCGCCGGCTGAGTGGTGCTTTCGCTTCCGGGGAGGACGACCGGAGCTTTCGCCGCTTCAAGTTTCAGTGGGACGCTGTAGGCCTGTGCCATGTCCCAGGCCGCGGCTTCCGCAGGCCTGTCCGTCGTAGCCAGCGCCGGCAGTCCCATGTCCGGCTTGGGATAGGAGCGCTGTTCCATCGAGCTGTCAGGCGTTGTCATTGCCCCCGGCATCTCCGATGCGGTGCCGCCGTAGCGCTTCCAGGCCACAGTGATTGCCGTGCCATCGGCGCTGACCGAGCAAGTCCAGGACGCCAATGCAGAGCCTGAGCGTGCAAGGGGCTGCTCGTTCCACGCACGTCACAGGCGCTTAGCACCGCAGAAGGCGCAGGGAGTAAGGTCCACGGCAGGACAACCACCTGTTGTCGCTGGCGCATGGCAGCCTCGCGCGCACGCGCGGCTGCGAGCTGCGCTTGACGTTCCGCTTCCACCTGCAGCTGATGCCAGTACCAAGCGCCTCCGGCCGCAAGGATCGCTGCCGTGCCAGCCGCGACACCGCCCCAAAGAACCCAAGATTGGCCGTTGAGGTCACGCAGTGCGGGTTGTTTGCGCGTTGCACGGGCAATGTCAGCCAGGTCGCTTAGCGTGCCAGCAACCTCCTTCCAGTCACCGAGCGGCAGATGTTTTTCGCGTGCCTGATGGATTGCTTCCAGCGTGCCGACTACATCGCCGTCGGGGATTACTTCATTGCCGTCACGAACGGCAAGCAGCCAGTGAAGACCATTGCCAAGATCGTACGTGCCGAGCCAAGGCTGGGGGTGCGCATCGGCAACCACTGCTGCCAGTGCCTTGATTCCACGCGGCGACTTGGCCCCTTCGATTGGATCGCAGAAGCCCGCCTGAATTGCGTCGGCGCTCGTCTTGTAGACGACGCCCCATCGGCCCTTCTCTTCAGCCATCGCTTTCAAGGCCTTCGCCTTGGGAATGGCGTCTTCGTGCCGCCAGCCAAGACCAATCGCGTAGGTACCCTTCACACCGGGCAACGAAAGAAGCTCCGCCATTTCACATCCTCAGAACGCGAACCTGCTTGTTCCGCTTCAGCTCGACGCTAGTTTCAGTAATGCGCGATACGGTCCACCCGCCGTCGATTGCCTCGCCCTGGCTACGTTGAACAACATGGCCATCGACGTCGAAGCCAGCGCGGAAACGACCGTCATAGGCAGTGATAGAAACGAGAGCCGGGCCGTCGCTACCACGCGACGGGGCTGCAGCCGGCGGCGCGACTGAGCCCGCAGCAGCGCCGGCACCCATCGGCAACGGGCCCTGTAGCGATAGCCCAGGCCCTGGTGCCCCTGCTGTTGGCGTGGGAGCTTGCGCCCCATCCGTCTCTGCCTTTCTGATGTCAGCAAGGAGCTTTGCCTTCTTTGCCCTGACCTCAAGGAACATGACGTCGACCTGTTCGTCGGCCAGCTCTTTAGCCGAGCGAGTTGCGCGATTTGCAGAGGCTTGGGCAGGCTCCGCCGCTTGTGCAGATGTCATGCCGGCCAGGTAAATCGATACCAGTGCGGTAGCAAGCAGGCGCTTATAAATGGTGCTCATGAACGACTCCGTGCAAAGGATCAAAGCAAGCGAGCGGAGATGACGACGGCCAGGACGGTATCGTTCTTCTGCGCATCGACACCACCGCCGAGCAGCGGCATTCCTGGCGTCAGCACGCCGTTCTTTGTGACCGATGCCGTCTGCTGTCGCATCCCGGTCAGCACAAGGGACTCACCAGGTTTGAGCGGCACCACCTGCTGGAATCGGGCAAGCGGCATAGTGCGCAGCTGAACGCTCGAACGGTTCTCCGCACCGCCGGATTCGAATTTCTCCAGGGGCAAGAGATCCGAGAGCGTCATGTCAAATGCCACCACAATCTGGCCGTTTACGAGCTTCGGGATGAAGCTGCCGGTGAAGCCAACAACGACGGTTGCAGTCTGCAGAGCGGTCGTAGAGCCAACGGATGCAGTGAGCGTGGTTTGGCTGCTCTGCACGTAGTCCTTCAATGTCGCGCTTTGCAGGCCCAGTTGCTTGCCGTTCTGTGTAACGCCGGAATCGGAGACAAGCATGGCCACATCGCCCAATGTCGACAAAGCCTGCACAGCAGCGCTTGAGCCGGCAAGCGGACCAGAGAGAATGTTGGCCCCGAAAGTCATGGGCGTGGCCGCGGAAACGACCGTGGGAGCCGATGCCGACGTCATGGAGAGGCCCGTATGTCCGCTCTTGTTGGTGTAAGCGAGCTTCAGATTCAACCCATAGTTGTCCTCGCTGTTGGTGCGAACCTGATACAGGTTCACATCGATCGCGATCCGTTTGCCGAACATGGCGTTCAGCTCCTTCACCCACGCTTCCACGCGATCACATTGAGCCGGGGTGCCGGTCACAGTCATCGTGCCCAGCTCTCGTCGACGATCACCGGTGCGCCGGCAATGGCAGTCGCCGTTGCCTGCAGGGTCTTCCAAGGGGTGACGCCCACACTCAGGCTCATCGTCTGGCCGCTAGCACCAGACCCACTGGCGCCGGCGCCGGCCGATCCCGAACCCCCCGAGGCACCAGCACCGGCCGTTGCACTGCCGCCGCTGCTTTGGCCGGTGGAGATCACGCCCGACATCGTGGATACGTCTGGCAGGCTCGGCATTGCGAACGTACGCGTTTCCGTACGGAAGAACGCCACGCGGCCATCGCGGTAGCGCGACCAAACGTGATAGGAGGCATTCACAACGTCAAGGAAGCCGCGCAGTTTTCCGCTGTACTTGAGGACAGCGGTAGATTGAGAGGCCGATGCAGCGGTGCTGCTATTGCCACCGGGAAGACTGGTGGACAGCCCGTTTAGCGGGCTTGCGTTTGGGAAAGGACCAGGACCAGACGGAAGAGGTCCGACTAGCCCGCCTGCAGGCATCGGGTTGGTCGGGCTAGTCTGGCTATTGGTCGTACCGGTCGTAGCGCTGCTTTGCGCGGGCAGGGGCACATATGCCGACGCTTCCACGTCCACCGGAACGCCGACCTCTGTCGCCAACCAAGTCGCGACGTCCTTCAGGCTCATCGGCTTGCTGGAGTTGAAGGCAACATGCTTGTCATAGATGTCAGGCTGTGCCTTCGTGGCGGGAACCTTCTCTCCCATCAGCCACGCACCGCTATGCACGCGTGCTACGGGACGCGACTGCGGTGTGTTCTTAAGGGCGTCCTTTGCCGCGCCGGAGATTGCCTCCTTCTGGTCTTGGACGTGAGGAATCGCGCAACCAGAGAGAACCATGGCGAGGGTTACGCTGCTCAGAGTTGCGCAGCGCGCGAGGCTGTAATGCCTGGAATTGCCTAACGCTTAGCCATTACTGGCCTCCTTGTTGAATCACAACTACCCTGTTCTCAGTCCACGCGTCGTACACCAGGTCGGCGCCGTTGCGCGCAATGTCCTCGATGGCCGCACCGGCTGATTCGGCGAAATCAGATCCATACGCCTTCTCGTTGGGCACGACCCAGGAATCCGGCGAGTTCCAAAAGACCTTCCAGCCAACACGCTTCGCCCAAGACTCCAGTTGCGTCTGCAGCGACTCACCTGCGTGAAGGCGGAACACTTCGGGAGCGACAGCATTGGCTGACGGCGGGAGAGGAAGCGGCGCAGAAAGCGCTGCTGCCGGAGGTGGGGCGATCTCAGTGCGGCTCACCTCCGCGATAGACGATGGCGTTGCAGTAGTCGGTTGGGTCGGCGCCGGACGCACCAGTTGCCAGCCGTCGCTTTCAAGGCGCTGCCACTCGCTGTCCGCAGCGCCCGCTGCGGGTGCCGATTCGGCTCGCACACCGGATGCCGCGCAGAGAATGGCGGCTGCCGTGAGCGAGAGTGCGGCGATTGGTCGTTTGGAATTTCGCATGGGTTTCAGCTCGGTAAGAGGTCGGCGTCGAGTTATTGCCCGGACGACCGTTGCAGACGCGACCACATGGCGTAGATGCGCTTCACGTAGGCGTATTGCTTGTCCGGGGATGCCGCGTTGTAGGCGCCGACTGCCTTCCAGGTCGGCCCAAGGCGATCGATGTTTTCTCTGAGAATCCAGGCGCCAACATAGGCATTCACGCATGGATCAAAGAGTTGATCCCGTGTGATGCCGTAGCGCGCGAGACGACGCAGATGGATCGAGTTGATCTGCATAAGACCGATGTCTTGCGAGCCATCCTTGTTGACGTTCAGCGCATCCGCCTTCATGCCGGATTCGTGCTGAGCAATACTCTGCAACAGCACCGGGTCCACCCTGTGGAAGGTGGCGGCATCGTTGAGGCAGTTCGCCCGTGCTGCACCGCCAAGAACTCCCACGGCGATCAACACAGCAATCAGCAAGATTCGCGACATGAGCCGGCTGTGCGTCATGACGCGTCCTTGCCCGGACGCTCATAGAACCGCACCTGTGGTAAGCGGTCGACGTGCACCACTTCCTTCCCCACCATGACAGTGAGGCGCTGCGCGATGCCGTTGTGCTTGTAGCCACGGTCCTTCTGCTCCCCGTCGCTACGGTGCTGCTCATCGAACACAGACACACGTCCAACGGACTTGGAGAAGCCCAGGTAGGTCGAACCGTCCTTTTCGAATACCAAGGACAGGCCAGCTCTGTTTTCCTTCGGAAACTCGTATGCAGCGCCGGGGACGCGAGCAACTTCCACGGATTTGCCACCGCTTGTCATCGTGAAGCGTGGAACCGAAGGGAAGGAAATGACTTTGGTGCTGTCGTCCCAGGTCGTGAGTACCGCCTTGCCGGACTCGTCACGGATGACGAGATCCTTGGGGGCCGCTGCAAACTGGATGGCAATGCGAGCACGGTCCGCATCGCGGATCTGCAGCACATCAAATGTCGATGCCAAGGTCGGCTTGACGACGATGGGAGCCGGCTCGTTAGGTGCTGTCGCCGCCGGCGCCGCACTCTCAGTCGGAGCAGGCTTGGCAGCTACCTTAGCCGCGGCTTCGGCAAGCGCGCGAGTGCGCATCTGTACCAAGTCAACAGGCTGCCGCGGTGGCATTGCCCGTCAACCAGACGGTGGTCAAAGCTGCAGCCGTGCAAATGGCCTGAAGGCGCGAGCCGCTTTGTGCGTGACGTTTCATGGGGTATCCCTCGCGCGTTCAGGTGGTGCTTTCGGTAGCGTGGAACAGCTGCCCGCCTTCTACTCGAATAGCGTGGGCGCCGTTCGGCGTCTTCAGCTCGATCTCACGCATATCGCTGAGTGGCATGCGGATGATCGTGTCGGATACCCATTCGACGTTCTCCACGCTCGCGCCCGTCTTGCGATCGGTAAGAAACAGCGATGCAGGCGGCTCCGTAAAGAGCAATACAAGCGAATCCTTCTCGATCACCACGGAGACCTTCAATGCAGGAAGGGTCAGCGCACCGACGCCCTTCGGCGCGTTGGCTGCTTTCCTACGCGCCAAGAAGTCGGCGTAGGTCGATGGGTATCCCGCATTGATGGGCCGCAGGTTCGCTCCGTCACACGACGGCGGCTTGTCGGGCCCTGTTGCGCAAGCCCCCAGTAGTAGGGCCAACGCCGCTATTGCAATGACGCGCATTTGGAACAGTCTCAAGGATGATGGCGGAAATCAATATAACACGAATTGATAAATCAGATATACAAGAATTGATTTTGGCGAATGGATTTTTACAGCGGCGGGAGCCGCATCGAGGGGGAACCCCTCGCGTCTGCAGGCTGAAAGGGGAAGCCGCGCGGGAGCGCGGTGGAGGGAGGCGGGGGAAAGGAAGGGGTACGCGCATGTCTGTGCCGGGATTCGGCCCTCAGGCCCGCTTGATGCGGACCTGCCCGCTACCACGGCGGGGGCCTACCGGCACACCGGGTAACCCGCTGGGCTACCCGGCTTCGGACAGCATGCGCTGACCTGGTGCTATCGGTTCTCGACGTCACCAGCAGGCGGCTTGTAGAGAGGCTCAGGAGCCCCGGCGTCGTTCGTAGAAGATTGGCAGCCAGACGTTGGGATCGGTGCCTACTTCGGCCATGATGCTCTCAAGCAGAAGCACGTTTGCTTTTGTGCCGGAGAGGATCGAGAGCGCGTCTGCGAAGGCTGGATTGCTGAGATCCACTTCGACCACTACGCTTGAGTGGCCCTGCTTGATCAGATACCGATTACTGCCTGCTGGCATGCCGGTTCGAACAATTTCGAACTCCGTTTCCGTGAGCTTCAGTCCGGTAATGTAGGCGGCTCGATCCGCCTTCGGATTCGGGCAGAAGATCATCGTTGCCGTCTGTTGGATGATGGAGCTGCTGATGGGCGAATTGACAATGTCTTCCGCTTCCTGTGTACCCATGACTAGCAGACCGTCTTTCTTGCGGATCGTTTTGAGCTCGTCCTTCGCAATGTAGAGCAACTCGGGGTCCTGCAGGCTCTTCCAAAATTCATCCCAAAACCACACGAACGGCTTGCCAACGATCTTCTCGTGACGGATTCGATGCGCCAGGTACATGATGATTGGTGATCGGATCTCCGGATTGTCCAGGAACTCGGTAATGTCAAAGCCTACAATCTTTGACTCCAACGAGATCAGATCCTGTTCGTTGTCGAATACCCAAGCGTTTTCGCCGTCATACACCCATCGTCCCAAGCGATTTTTTGCGCCCTCGGTTGCACCCGTGTACGGCAGAAGATCCCACACCTGCCGGAGGAGACGTTCATGCTGCGGCAGCTTCATGATTTCGCGGACTGCGCGGCTGATACCCGAGTTCTCAACCTCACTCAGAGGCTCGCCATTGGGGCAGGACAGTTTTTTCACCAGGCGGATGGCCATCTGAATGTTGGCTTCCACGGCCGGCACCTGTAGGGGTGCCATCCCGGAAGACACGCCGCTCTTGAGGGACAAGTACGACCCGCCGTTGGCCAGCACCATAAGCTTCATGCCTTCGTCCTTATCAAGGACGGCCATCCCAATGTTTTCTACCTTGAGCGAGAACGTGGCCAGCAAGCCCTGCATCACGGTCTTGCCGCTGCCGGCGGGACCGATGATCCCGGTGTTTCCGAGGTTTGCGACCATCTTTTTCACCTGCGGCCGCGGACCCGTGGGAACGGCTTTAGGTGCTTCATCGCCTTCCAGATATTCGACTTCCTCCTCGGCATTCTTCAGCGTATCGACTTCAGTTACTGCGGCCTGTTGGTAGAGTTGCCTGGCCTTGCTGCTGGACTCACCGTACATGCCATCGTCGCTCGATACGTCGACGTTGAAGTTGAGCTCTGCACTGTTTCGAATCAGCTTCTGGACGCTCGCCTTCGAATGATGAAAGTTGTAGAAGTACGGTGTGCCGGCAGTCGTGCGCATGGTCATGATCGCATCGCCCCACTGGTTACCGCTCTTCTCCCCCATGGGATAGTTGTGGCACGCAATCATGGCGGCAAAGTTGCGCGAATCCAGACCGCTTACTCGCGGGCGCTTCCTGTAATTGCCCGGCAACTGGGCTTGGAATGATTCGATCAACGCGTCGTCTTCTCGGGCAACAGTGCAGCCGATATTGCCCAACGCGCCCATGCCGAGATTGAGCGCGTCCTTCAGTTCCTTCGTGCTACGGCCCATCACGTTCAGCGACAGGTGGTGTCCGCCGTAGACCAACGCACCGTCGCCTAGCGCTTCGATCTTTTCGTCAATATCCTCTATCTGCTTGTCTACCAGCTCGCCACTGCCATCAAGCTTTGCTCGCTCGCGCTTCAGCTGCGACATGGCCGATGGCTTATCCATGAATGCGAAGCTTTGCGTCAGCACGAAGCTGAAGGGTTGCGAAAGCAGTTCGTTCAAGATGCCGGGGTAGCTGCCTGGAGGGTAGGACTGGAAGGCCAGCATCAACCCATAGCGAGATTCGTGCGGTGCGCGCAGCTCGTAAGCGTCGATGCCGAAGCAAGGCCGTGCGGTGGCGAGGTAGCTGTAGATGGGAGATGCAATAACTGGGACACGTTGCCAGAACCCATTCAGCAAGTAGCTGAAGAACTCCAACGCGCGCGAGAACATGATGCCGTTGTGGAAATAGGTCGTCAGCTGCGTGGGGCTGTATCGGGCCATCATGCGGCAGATGAGCCGTACCATTTCCTGCAGTTTCTCTCGGGCTTGCTCCTGGACCTCGCGCAGTTCCTTCAAGGCCGCGGCGCGTTTCAGTAGCGCACGGTCCGATTTCTCCAGAATCGGCCGATAGACAAGCGTGAGATAGATCGAGCTCGACATCAACCGGGTGCCGCCGATGTCCTTACGGTACACCTCGTCTAGCTCTTGGGCGAAGCGCGTACGAAACCGCCCGCCGGCATAGGCGTTGTCGGGTTCATGCACCAAATGGTGCCAGACCGTCAGGTGCGGACTGGCGATGTTGCGCAGGATGATGTTTAGGGTTTCATGCGCAATGTTGACATCGCCGATGTCCACGGTTTGAAACGCAATCCCATCGAGCCGAATCACGGCAACGTAGTCTCCGTCCCGTGTGGAAACGAGTTCCGGCGTCGCGTGCGTACTGTAGGGGATGTCTTCAGGCACAAAAGGGGTGCTTTCCAGCAGTTCCTGCCGGTGCGAGACTTTCATCGTGGATCCTGTTTAGCGACGTCTGAGGCTGTAGATAGCCAGGCAATGAGGAGAACGCCAAAGCCGATGCCAAGCACCGCCGGCAGGCTGTGGCCATGGAACACCGCGCGGATAGCCTGGTAAATGACACCTCGAACAACAGCGTCAATTACCAATTCATGAAACCGTGCCCGTGCGACACGGCGGGGTGAAAGGAGAAGGCCGCTGTCAGCATCAATCGACGCGGCGCTTTGTGCGCCGATGCACGAGAGGGCTGTATGTGGCAGTCTTCCAGTGGCGCTTGGCACGGTTTACCCAGCGCGTGCGCGCGGCACTCGTGAGCAACTCCATGAATCTTTCGTCCACGCGTGCCTTCTGGCGGCACAGAACGTAGATCGGAATACCGACCAAGGAGAAGATAGGGTTCTGGAAGAAGATGAGGCCCAGCAAGAACAGTTCGCAGCTGACAGCGAGAATCACAGCCGCCGCGGACATAGGTATCCCAAACTTCATGACCGGCTTGGTCATGCCAAGCGCGATCTTCTCGTAGGTGATGAGCTCCTCTTTGTCCATGGCGGGCTCACCTTAAAGCGCCGCCGACACAGCCCAGCTTGCGAGGGCAAGTCCGCCACCGCCGGCAGCCGTCCACCCCATGATATTCAGCAGGCGCGTCCACTGCGCGAAGCCAAAGATGCCCGCGATGGTGCAGAACACAATCCCGAGAGCAGCGATTGAGGCGAAACCAACGGCAAGAATCTGGAACATCGCTTGCGCCGGCTTTTGGACCGAAAGCGAAATCAGCTACGAGATGGTGACGACCGAAGCCGCGTTCGAAGCATGGATGCAGCGCATCGAAAGCGCGCCGCTGACGGCGATCGACACCGAGACCACGTCGCTCGATCCGATGCTTGCGCAACTGGTCGGCATCTCGCTGTCGGTGGAATCGGGCGAGGCCTGCTATATCCCTGTGGGACACCGCGGGCCGGACATTGCTGGCATGGACAACAACGGCCAGCTCTCGCGCGATGCCGTGCTGGCGCGCATGCGCGCCTGGCTCGAGGATGAGAGCCGGCCCAAGCTCGGGCAGAACATCAAGTACGACATGCATGTGTTCGCCAACCACGGCGTGACCCTGCGCGGCATCGCGCAGGACACCATGCTGGAAAGCTACGTGCTGGCTTCGCACCGCAACCACGGCATGGACAGCCTGGCGGAGCGCCTGTTGAGCCTGAAGACCATCACCTACGAGGAAGTCTGTGGCAAGGGCGCGAGCCAGATCGGCTTCGACCAGATCGACCTCGCGCGCGCAACCGAGTACGCGGCCGAGGATGCCGACGTCACGCTGCGCCTGCACCGCAAGATGTTTCCGCAGGTGCAGGCGGCGCCGGGCCTGCGCCACGTGTATGAGGAGATCGAGATTCCGGTGTCGGTGGTGCTGCAGAAGATCGAACGCAATGGCGTGCTGATCGATGCGCAGCGGCTTGCCGCGCAGAGCGCAGAGTTGGGCCAGCGCATGCTCTCGCTGGAACAGGCTGCCTATGAGACTGCGGGGCAGCCGTTCAATCTCGGATCGCCCAAGCAGATCGGCGAGATCCTGTTCAACCAGATGAAGCTGCCGGTGGTCAAGAAGACCGCAAGCGGTGCGCCGTCGACCGACGAAGAGGTGCTGCAGAAGCTGGCGGAGGACTACCCCCTGCCCAAGCTGCTGCTCGACTATCGCGGCCTTGCGAAGCTCAAGTCGACCTACACGGACAAGCTGCCGAGGATGGTCAACCCGAGCACCGGCCGCGTGCACACCAGCTACGGGCAGGCCACGGCGGTGACGGGCCGGCTCGCGTCGACCGAACCGAACCTGCAGAACATCCCGGTGCGCACGGAGGAGGGCCGGCGCATCCGTGAAGCGTTCATCGCGCCGCCGGGCAGCGTGATCGTGTCGGCCGACTATTCGCAGATCGAGCTGCGCATCATGGCCCACATCTCGGGCGACGAGAACCTGCTGCGCGCGTTCGCGAATGGCGAGGACATCCACCGCGCCACCGCCGCCGAGATCTTCGGCGTGGAGCGCGAGGCGGTCAGCAGCGAGCAGCGCCGCTATGCCAAGGTGATCAACTTCGGCCTGATCTACGGCATGAGCGCGTTCGGGCTGGCCAGCAATCTCGGCATCGAGCGCGAGGCCGCCAAGCACTATATCGACCGCTACTTCATGCGCTACCCGGGCGTGGCGCACTACATGGAAGAGACCGCGCCAGACCGCGCGCGATCAAGGGCTATGTCGAGACCGTGTTCGGGCGGCGCCTGTGGCTGCCGGACATCAACGGCGGCAGCGGCCCGCGCCGCCAGGCGGCCGAGCGCGCGGCCATCAACGCGCCCATGCAGGGCACGGCCGCGGACCTGATCAAGCTGTCGATGATCGCCGTGCAGGGCTGGCTCGAGCGCGACAAACTGCGGACCCGCCAGATCATGCAGGTGCACGATGAACTGGTGCTCGAAGTGCCGCTGGACGAGCTGGATGGGGTCAAGGTCCGGTTGCCGGAACTGATGTGTTCGGTGGCGCAGTTGCGTGTGCCACTGGTTGCAGAGGTCGGCAGCGGCACGAACTGGGAAGAAGCGCACTGAGGGCGCACTGAAGGCGCATGAAGGGCGCTGCCGACATCGCTCTGAACGCGCAATGAAAGGACGGCCGGGAAGTACCCGGCCGTATTCATTTGCATGCCCCGGAACCCCTTGCTTTTGCTTACCCGGCGTATGGAATGAAGCGACTACTGAATCGGTGATTGGTATCTTGCCTCGGCTGTTGCAATGCAGCAAACTGGGGGCAAATGCCTAACGGCCAGCGTTTCTCAGCAATAAAAGCATCGGGTAGACCATGACGACAGGAGCAGACGGCAGGGCGCATCGCATCATTGTTGTAGGCGGCGGAGCAGGCGGACTGGAGCTGGTGACACGGCTGGGCGACAAGCTCGGCAAGAAGGGCGCTGCGCAAGTGGTGCTCGTGGACCGCTTGCCCACGCATATCTGGAAACCGCTGCTGCATGAAGTTGCCGCGGGCAGCATGGATCCCAACACGCATCAGCTCGAATATGCGGCGCAGGCGCGCTGGCACCACTTCGAGTTCCAGCAGGGCGAACTGACCGGCATCGACCGCGAACGCAAGACGATCTCGATCGCGCCGTGCATCGATTCCGATGGTGCGGAGCTGTTGCCGGCGCGTGAGCTTTCGTACGACACGCTGGTGCTGGCCATCGGCTGCGTCACGCATTTCTTCGGCGTGCCCGGTGCGGCCGAGCATGCGATCGCGCTCGATACGGTCGAACAGGCCGAGCGTTTCAGGCGCCGGCTCATCGCGGCCTGCGTGCGCGCGCAGAACGGCCGCGGGCGCGTTGGCGAGGATGGCCGGCCGCGCGTGGACGTTGCCATCATCGGTGCGGGCGCGACTGGCGTGGAGCTGTCGGCCGAGCTGCGCAATACCGCGCATGTCCTCAGTGCCTATGGCTTGCACCAGCTCGATCCGAGCCGCGATGTGCGCATCCACGTGATCGAGGCCGGGCCGCGCATCCTGCCGGCGTTGTCCGAGCGGGTGTCGGCCGAGACTGCCAAGCTGCTGCGCAAGCTCGACGTGGATGTCTTCACCGCCGAGCGCGTGACCGAAGTGACGACCGAGGCCGTGCTGACCGCCAGCGGCAAGCGCATCGACGCCGACCTGACCGTGTGGGCGGCCGGCATTACTGCGCCGCCGGTGCTGGCCAGGCTGGGCCTGCCCGTCAGCAGGCAGGGGCAGATCCTCGTGCGCCCGACGCTGCAGAGCGAAGGGGATCCGGACATCTTCGCGTTCGGTGATTGCGCGAGCTGCGCGTGGCCCGAGAAGCAGACCGCGGTGCCGCCGCGCGCCCAGGCCGCGCACCAGCAGGCGACGTTCCTGTTCGAAGCGCTGCGCGCGCGTCTGGCCGGCAAGCCGTTGCCGGAATTCACGTTCAAGGACTTTGGCTCGCTGGTGTCGCTCGGGCACTTCAGCGCGGTGGGCAGCCTGATGGGCGGGCTGATCGGCGGTTCGATGTTCATCGAAGGGCTGATGGCGCGTTTCATGTACACCTCGCTCTACCGCATGCACGTGCTGGCGTTGCACGGCGCGGTCGGCATGGGGCTGGACACGGTCACGCACTGGCTGCGCAGCAAGACCAGCCCGCGCGTGAAGCTGCACTGAGCGGCGCGTCTCGTGCAGGCCGGTGCATGTGACGGCATGTCTGCTTAGAATCGGCGGTTGGCGCCGCCGGGGTTCCCCGGCGAGCGCCCAATACCGCAACGATCCTGGAGACACGCATGCTGAAACCCGAAGTGGAGAGCCTGGTACCCGGCCAGACGTTCAATCGCCGCGGCTTCGTCAAGACTGCGCTGGGCACCGCGTTCGCGGCGGCCGCGCTGCCAGTGATGGCGCAGGCGATCAAGACCGATTTCGCGGGCCTGAGCGCCGGCGAGGTGACGATTCCTTCGGGCGGCTTCAGCATGCCCGCCTACCGCGCGCAACCCGAGGGCAAGACCAAGCTGCCCGTGGTCCTGGTGGTCAGCGAGATCTTCGGGGTGCACGAGTACATAGCCGATGTCTGCCGGCGCTTCGCCAAGCTTGGCTACCTGGCGATCGCGCCCGAGCTGTTCGCACGCCAGGGTGACCCGCAGAGCTTCGGCACCATCCAGGAACTGCAGACCAACGTCATCGCCAAGGTGCCGGACGCCAGGTCATGGGCGATCTGGACGCGCCGTGGCCTGGGCGGGCGCGAACGGCGGCGACGTGTCGAGGCTTGCCATTACAGGGTTCTGCTGGGGCGGGCGCATCACGTGGCTGTATGCCGCGCACAATGAGCGTCTCAAGGCCGCGGTGGCGTGGTACGGGCAGCTTGCCGGCACACCGACACCACTGAAGCCAAAGAACCCGCTGGACCTCGTGGGCGAGCTGGACGCGCCGGTGCTCGGCCTCTATGGCGGCAAGGACACCGGCATCACGCAGGAGCAGGTCGAGAAGATGAAGGCGACGCTGTCGACATCGTCAGATCCGGAGCCAAGGCGTCAAAGCTCGTCGTCTACCCGGAATCCGGGCACGCGTTTCATGCGGATTACCGCCCCAGCTATCGTGAAGCCGATGCCAAGGATGGTTGGAAAAAGTGCCTGGACTGGCTCCGGCAGCACGGCGTTGCCTGACGCGCCCGGGTAGCACCGAACGGTGAGGATTGCAAAGTCCGCACCGGAATACGTACAATGCGGCCTTCCAGTTGTTGCAACATTGTTGCGTTTGCCGTCCGGGCAGCGCCGGGCGGAGCCGGCATGCCGCGGACGCGGCACGGCCGCCCCGGGAGCCCATCATCCACTCGACCCTTCTGTACATCCTGCTCGCCGCCACGATTTCCGGCGTGGGCAGCATTTTCGGCGCGGCGCTGCTGTCACTGACGATGGCGTCGCGCGTGGTCGAGCGCATGGTCAGCTTCTCGGTCGGTGTGCTGCTGGCGACGGCCTTGCTTCATTCGCTGCCGGAGGCGTTCGAATCCGGTGCCGATCCGCGCGCCTTGTTCGGCACGCTGCTGGCGGGGCTGCTGGGCTTCTTCCTGCTCGAGAAGCTCTCGCTGCTGCGCCACTCGCACCACCATGAGGGCGACGGGCATCACCATCACCATGGCCATGACCGCGAGGAAGCGGGCCGCAGCGGCCTGACGATCCTGGTCGGCGATACCTTCCACAACTTTGCCGACGGCATCGTGATCGCCGCGGCGTTCCTGGCCGACCCGAATATCGGCATCGTTACGGCGCTGGCCATTGCCGCGCACGAGATTCCGCAGGAGGTCGGCGATTTCATCGTTCTGCTCAACGCGGGCTTTTCAAAGGCGCGCGCCTTCGCGTTCAACCTGCTGTCGAGTGTTGCCGCCGTCGCGGGCGGGCTGGTCGGATACTTCCTGCTGGACCAGATGAGCGGCTGGATTCCCTATGTGCTCGTGATTGCGTCCAGCAGCTTCCTCTATATCGCTGTCAGCGACCTGATGCCGCAGATGCAGCGCAAGCCGCGCTGGCGCGAGTCGGCCATCCAGGTGGTGCTGGTCGCGGCCGGCATCTCGGCGATCGTCTTCATTACCAATAGCGTCCATGAGCGCCAGGCAGCCCATGGCGTTCACCGCCACACCGTGCCGGCGGTGGCGGCCCACTGAACGTCTGGAGCGGGGTCAGCCCGCCGTGCCGGTCGCGACCGGCCGCGCCGGGTCGGCGCACCATTCGCTCCACGAGCCAGGGTAGAGCGCGGCGCCTTCCAGGCCAGCCACTTCGAGCGCCAGCAGGTTGTGGCAGGCGGTGACGCCCGAGCCGCACTGCATCACGCATGCGCCGCTGCCGTCTGTCCAAGCACTGCGCCAAGTTCGGCGCGCAACTCCGCGGCGGGCTTGAAACGGCCTTCCGGCGTCAGGTTGTCCTTGAAGAAGCGGTTGACCGCGCCCGGAATGTGACCGCCAACAGGGTCGAGGGTCTCGTTCTCGCCGCGGAAGCGGTCCGGCGCCCGGGCGTCCACGACGAGCCGCGTCGGCCGGTCGAGGTTTTCCAGCAGCGCCGCGGCATCCACGGTCTCCACCAGCGGCTGGCCGCGTTCCAGGTTGCCCGGCGTTTCGGGTTCCGCCGTGGCGCCATGTTCGAGCGGCAGGCCGGCCTTTACCCAGGCGGGTTTGCCGCCATCGAGCACGCTTACCGCGGCGTGGCCGATCCAGCGCAGCATCCACCACAGCCGCGCGGCGTACATGCCGCCTTGCGCGTCATAGGCGACGACTTCGGTATCGCGGTTCACGCCCAGCGCCCGCAGCCGTGCCGTGAAGATGTCAGGGTCAGGCAGCGGGTGGCGGCCGTTGCGGCCCGTCTTGGGGCCCGACAGCTCATTGTCGAGGTGCAGGTAGAACGCGCCGGGCAGGTGGCCATGGTGATAGGCTTCGCGGCCGGCGGCCGGATTGGCCAGGTCAAAGCTGCAGTCGATGACAACGACGTCGCGTGCCGGCGCGGCCTGCAGCGCCTGCAGTGCGGTGACGGAAATCAGCGGGTTTGGCATGGTGCTCCTGTGGCAATCGGTATGCCGGCAGTCCTGGATGCCGGCATACCGGAAAATGCTACACCTCCGGATGCACTTCCGCCTCCGGCGACTTGATCGGCGTGTCCGGTGTCGGCTTGTGGCCGGAGTCCTGGCGGGCGCGCGCCAGCGTGGTGGCGATGCCGCTCGCCACGATCAGCCCCATGCCGAGCCAGGAAATCCAGTTGAGCCGGTCCGACCAGATCAGCATGCCCCAGATGCTCGAGAACACGATGCCGGCGTACTGCAGATTGGCCGTGAGCAGGGTATTGCCGCGCTTGTAGGCGCGGGTCATCGCGGTCTGGCCGAGCGTGGCCAGCACGCCGATGGCGATCAGCAGGCCGGCGCCATGCCAGGTGTGCGCGGTGGGTCCGGAATACAGCATCCAGACCAGGCCGACCACCAGGCCTACGGCGGAGAAATAGAAGACGATACGGTGTTCGGGTTCGCCGAGCTGCCCGAGCTGGCGGACCTCCACATAGGCCAGCGCGGTGAACATGCCGGAAATCAGGCCAATCAGGCCGCCCGTGAGCTGGTCCTTGCCGACCGACGGCTGCAGCAGGAACAGCACCCCGGCGAAGGACATCAGAATCGCGATGATCAGCTTCTTGTCCGCGTTGCCCGCAGTGCCGGCCAGCGCGCGCTCGCGCCCAGGATCAGCGCGATCCACACCGGCGACATGTAGTTGAGCGTCATGGCCGTGGCGAGCGGCAGCAGCGTGATCGACGTGAACCACAGCAGCAGTGCCGTAACGCCGAACACACTGCGCTTGATGTGCGTGAGCATGTGCGGCGTGCGCACCGAGACACCGGTCGATGCCATCAGCGCCCACATGATGGCCACGCCGATCACGCTGCGGTAGAAGACGATTTCGCCCGTGGTATAGAACTCGGATGCCAGCTTGACGCCCACCCCCATCAACGAAAACGAGAAGGCGGCAAACAACATCCAGAGCGATTGCATGGCGGGGCGGAGGCGGGTCGAATTGGGGCGCGAGCAGGGCTTCAGGGCTGATCCACTGCATCGCGAATGTGGGCGGCGAGGCGGTGCGGCGCCGGCCGAGCGGCCATTGTAGCGCGCGTTGTGGCGCCGCCAGCGCAAAACGGACCGCCTGGGCGGTCCGTTCCTGCTTGCGCTGTGCGGTAATCGCCCGCTGTTATGTCGCCTGCTGTGTCGCGTTTCGTGGCCGTTCAGCGCTGATACGCCATGGCGCGCCGGTACCACTCATGGAAGTGCTGCATGCCGTCTTCCATCGGCGACTGGTACGGGCCGACCTCGCTGGTGCCGCGCTTGTGCAGCGCCAGGCGGCCGGCATCCATGCGTTCGGCGATCTCGTCGTCCTCGATGCAGGTTTCCATGTACGCGGCGCGCTCGGCCTCGACGAACTCGCGCTCGAACAGCGTGATTTCCTCGGGGTAGTAGAACTCGACCACGTTGCGTGTCTTGCGCGGGCCCATCGGATGCAGCGTGGAGACCACCAGCACGTTCGGGTACCACTCCACCATGATGTTGGGGTAGTACGTGAGCCAGATGGCACCGTGCTTGGGCAGCACACCGTTATTGAAGCGCAGGACTTCGTCGTGCCATTTCTGGTAGGTCATGCTGCCCGGTCGCTTCAGGCCAGCATGCAGGCCCACGGTCTGCACGCTGTGCCACTCGCCGAACTCCCACTTCAGGTCGTCGCACGAGACGAAGCTGCCCAGTCCCGGGTGGAACGGCACGACGTGGTAGTCCTCCAGATAGACCTCGATGAAGGTCTTCCAGTTGTAGTTGCACTCGTGGACCTCGACGTGGTCGAGCATGTAGCCTTCGAAGTTCAGGTCTTCGGCGACACCCAGCCGGGCCAGGTCGGCGCGCACGTCGCGCTTGCCGTCGAACAGCAGGCCGTTCCAGTTCTGCAGCGGCGAACGCTTCAGGTGCAGGCACGGCTGCTGGTCGAAATGCGGCGCGCCGAGCAGTTCGCCCTTCAGGTCGTAAGTCCAGCGGTGCAGCGGGCAGACGATATTCTTCGCGTTGCCCTTGCCGTTGAGCATGATGGCCTGGCGATGGCGGCAGACGTTCGACATCAGCTCGACGCCGGCGGCATTGCGGACCAGTATGCGGCCCTCGTCCTCCGCCTTGAGCGTGTGGTAGTCGCCTACCTCCGGAACCATCAGCTCGTGGCCGACATAGCCCGGGCCATTCCTGAACAGCAGTTCTAGTTCTTGTTGATGCAGTGCCTCGTCGAAGTAGACGTCAACAGGCAACTGCGAATCAGCCGGCGCCAGCTTGAGCGCGGTGCTGAGATTGGACATTATCCCCACTCCCAGATAACAGGTGAAAGCAGTGAACAACCCAACCATCGAAAATGAATCGATTTGGGAACACTTGCCGCCCGTTTTGCGGGCCTGGCAGGGCCAGCGCGGACTGCGGCGACGAGCCGGGGATTGTACCCCACCCCAAAGTAAGGGCCTGATTTTTTGCCTTTTAGCGAAAAGTCGACCCGGGTCGTCATTGGGGTGCCGTACCGGGCGCATTCGGAAAGACGACCCGAGCGCACAAGTCACATTCCATGCAAAGTTATCTTCCGGGTAGCGCATGCGCCCGGCACCGGAGTGGGGCGGGCGCCGGGTTTGGCGTAAAATCCGGGCTTCCCACTGTTCCAAGTCCTGACATGTCAAACACCGCGACCGATCCGGTCCAGACCGAAGACACTGCGGCAGGCTCCGCACCGCCCGCTTCGTATGAAGCGGCGATGGCCGAGCTCGAAACGCTCGTGGCCAGCATGGAAAGCGGCGAGTTGCCGCTGGAAGCATCGCTGGCGGCGTACCGCCGCGGTGCCGAACTGGTCCGCTACTGCCAGCAGAAGCTCGAACGCGTCGAGCAGCAGGTCCGGGTACTGGAAGGCGACGTCCTGAAGCCCCTGGCCGGTGATTCCGGAAACGCCAACGGGCTGGAGCAGGAATGACAGATTTCGCAAGCTGGATGGGGGCGCGCAGCGCCCGGACCGAGACCGCACTGGGCCAGGCGTTGCCAAATGCCGACACCGTGCCGCATACACTGCATGAAGCCATGCGTTATGCTGTGCTCGGCGGCGGCAAGCGCGTGCGGCCGCTGCTGGTGCATGCCGCCGGTGAAGTGACGGGCGCGAGCGCGAGGCATGCGATGCCGCGGCCTGCGCGGTGGAGATGATCCACGCCTATTCGCTCGTGCACGACGACATGCCCTGCATGGACGACGACGACCTGCGCCGCGGCCGGCCGACCGTGCACAAGGCCTATGACGAGGCCACCGCGCTGCTGGTGGGTGACGCACTGCAGACCCAGGCGTTCATCGTGCTGGCACAAGCGCAGGCGGTGCGGACCGAGGCACGGCTGAAGCTGGTGGCCGAGCTGGCCGTGGCATCGGGCTCGGTCGCATGGCCGGTGGCCAGGCCATTGACCTGCAGAACGTGGGCAAGGCGATGTCGCGCGATGCGCTGGAAGCCATGCATCGCATGAAGACCGGTGCGCTGCTGCGCGCGAGCGTGCGCATGGGCGCGCTGTGTGGCGAGATCGACGCGCAGGGCCTGGCGGCGCTGGACCGGTACGCCGCGGCGGTGGGATTGGCGTTCCAGGTGGTAGACGATATTCTGGACGTCACCGCCGATACCGCCACGCTCGGCAAGACGGCCGGCAAGGACGCTGCGCACGACAAGCCGACCTACGTCTCGCTGATGGGACTGGAGGCGGCGCGCGCACTGGCTGCCGAACTACGCGAATCCGCGCACGAGGCGCTGGCCGGCTTTGGCGCACGGGCGGGCCGCCTGGCCGATCTGGCTGACCTGATCGTGCTGCGCACACATTGAACTGACAAGCCGGGCAGCAGAAACCGGCGGCCGAACGGACATCATGACCTACGCACTGCTCAAAAAGATTGACGCCCCCGCAGACCTGCGCAAGCTCGACCGGCGCGAGTTGCGGACACTGGCCGATGAACTTCGCGCCTACGTGCTGGAGTCGGTCTCGCAGACTGGCGGCCACCTCTCGTCGAATCTCGGCACGGTGGAACTGACCATCGCGCTGCACTACGTCTTCCATACGCCCGACGACCGCGTCGTCTGGGACGTTGGCCACCAGAGCTACCCGCACAAGATCCTGACGGGCCGGCGCGAGCGCATGAACACGCTGCGCCAGTTCGGCGGCATCTCGGGCTTCCCGCGCCGCAGCGAAAGCCAGTACGACACCTTCGGCACCGCGCATTCGTCAACCTCGATCTCGGCCGCGCTCGGCATGGCGCTGGGCGCGCGCACGCTCGGCGAGCAGCGCGTGTCGATCGCCGTGATCGGCGACGGTGCGATGACCGCGGGCATGGCGTTCGAGGCCCTGAACAACGCCGGCGTCTACAAGGACCTGCCGCTCGTGGTCGTGCTCAACGACAACGACATGTCGATCTCGCCACCGGTCGCGCGCTCAACAAGCACCTGGCGCGGCTGCTGAGCGGCCAGTTCTACGCCGCCACCAAGAAGGGCATCGAGAAGGTGCTGTCGGTGGCGCCGCCGGTGCTCGAATTCGCCAAGCGCTTCGAGGAACACGCGAAAGGCATGATGGTGCCTGCGACGCTGTTCGAGGAATTCGGCTTCAACTACATCGGCCCGATCGACGGCCACGATCTCGATTCGCTGGTGCCGACGCTGCAGAACATCCGCAAGCGCGCGCTCGAAGGCGCGGGCCCGCAGTTCCTGCACGTGGTGACCAAGAAGGGACAGGGCTACAAGCTGGCCGAGGCCGACCCGATCCTGTACCACGGCCCGGGCAAGTTCAACCCGGCCGAAGGCATCCGCCCGGCCGCCAAGCCCGCGCGCAAGACCTATACGCAGGTGTTCGGCGAGTGGCTGTGCGACATGGCCGCCGCGGACAAGCGCCTGATCGGCATCACGCCCGCGATGCGCGAAGGCTCGGGGATGGTCGAGTTCGAGAAGCGCTTCCCGGAGCGTTACTACGACGTCGGCATTGCCGAGCAGCACGCGGTGACGTTCGCGGGCGGCATGGCTTGCGAAGGCCTGAAGCCGGTCGTGGCGATCTATTCGACGTTCCTGCAGCGTGGCTATGACCAGCTGATCCATGACGTGGCGCTGCAGAACCTGCCCGTGGTGTTCGCGCTGGACCGCGCGGGCCTGGTCGGTGCCGATGGGGCCACGCATGCCGGTGCCTACGACATCGCCTACCTGCGCTGCATCCCCAACATGATGGTGATGACGCCGTCCGACGAGAACGAGTGCCGCCAATTGCTGACGACCGCGTTCCATCAGGACTGCCCGACTGCCGTGCGCTACCCGCGCGGCGCCGGCCAGGGCGTGGCGACGCAAGCAGCGCTGACGGACCTGCCGGTCGGCAAGGGCGTGATGCGCCCGCAGCGGGCGGCGCGCGCGCGGGCCAGCGCGTGGCGTTCCTGGGCTTCGGCTCCATGGTGCACCCGGCGCTCGGCGCGGCGCAGACGCTCGACGCGTCGTAGCGACATGCGCTTCGTCAAGCCGCTTGACATCGAGTTGGTCAAGCGCCTGGCCGAGGAGCACGACTATCTGGTGACCGTCGAAGAGGGCAGCGTCATGGGCGGTGCCGGCAGCGCCGTGCTCGAAGCGCTGGCTGAGGCCGGCATCGACATCCCGGTACTGGTGCTGGGCCTGCCCGACCGCTTCATCGACCATGGCGACCCGGCGCTGCTGCTGTCGCAGTGCGGGCTTGATGCCGCCGGCATCGAACACTCGGTGCGCGAACGCTTCGGCATCGGCCAGGCACACGTTGCGGTGGCTTCGCGCGTCGCCTGACATCGTCCGGGCGCACAGCATCACCCGCACGACCTGTAAGGGTACGGAGCCGCTTACGGCGGCTCCGTGTGAATTCCCTTAAACTTCCCTTTTTTTGTGTTCGCAGCTGCGGGTCGCGTGAGGTTCGCCGGGTCCCGTGGTTTCACACTCGTTGCGCGGCAGGATGGACTGCGAAAATGCCGCGACCGTAAGGCTTGCGCCACGCTCTGGCGCGGTCCTGGAGGAAACCGTAGATGAATGACATCAATCCCGCCTTCGTGATGCCCGACGTCCAGTCGAGCCGCGACACCCGCCAGATTCCCATCCAGCGCGTCGGTGTCAAGGGCGTGCGCTACCCCGTCTCGCTGAAAACGCCGTCCGGCGTGATTCCCAGCGTGGGCACGTTCAACCTCGACGTGCACCTGCCTGCCGAGGTCAAGGGCACCCATATGTCGCGCTTCGTCGCGCTGCTCGAGGAAGAGCGCGCCCCGCTGGAGCTGGCAAGCTTCCGCGTGCTGCTCGACAAGATGCTCGAAAAGCTTGAGGCCGAGGCGGGCCGCATCGAGGTCACGTTCCCGTACTTCATCAGCAAGGTCGCGCCCGTGTCGGGCGTGGAGTCGCTGATGGACTACGAGGTCACGCTGACCGGCGAAGTGCGCAACGGCGCGACGCGCGTGTTCCTGAAGGCGCTGGTGCCGGTGACGAGCCTGTGCCCGTGCTCGAAGAAGATCTCGCAGTACGGCGCGCACAACCAGCGTTCGCATATCACGATGAACGTGGAGCTGGCCGACGAACTGCCGGTGGAAGCGCTGGTGCGCATGGCGGAAGAGGAAGCCTCGTGCGAGCTGTGGGGCTTGCTCAAGCGCCCGGACGAGAAGTTCGTGACCGAGCGCGCGTACGAGAACCCGAAGTTCGTGGAAGACCTGGTACGCGACATTGCCATGCGGCTCAATGCCGATGAGCGCATCGTCGCCTATGTACTCGAAGCGGAGAATTTCGAGTCGATCCACAATCACAGCGCTTACGCTGTGATTGAACGCGACAAGCGCATCGAGCCGACCTGACGCGGTCAAGCAGTCAAGCCGTCAAGGCATAAACAGAAAGGCCACCTTCGCGGTGGCCTTTCTGCTTTCTGCGCCGGCAAGCCCCTCAGGCGGCCGCTGGCAGGCGGATATCCGACAGGTCCCAGCGCGGCGTCACGCCATAGCCGTAGCTATGCTGCGCAAGCTGCGGCGCGGCCTGCAGGCGCATGCGCCGGCGAACGCGATCATCGCGCCGTTGTCGGTGCAAAACGCCAGGTCCGGGTAATAGACGTCGATCTTTCGCTGCTTGCCGAACTGGTTCAGACGTTCGCGCAACTGGCGGTTGGCGCGACGCCGCCGGCCACGACCAGCCGCGTGTGCCCGGTCTGCTTGAGCGCGGACATCGATTTCGCGGCCAGCACGTCGACGATGGCGTCGACAAAGGCGCGTGCGAGGTTGGCGCGGTCCTGCTCGCAGGTGTTGGCGAGCTTGCGCGTCTGTGTCAGCACCGCGGTCTTGAGGCCCGCGAACGAGAAATCGAGATTGCCCGAATGCAGCATCGGCCGGGGCAGCTCGAACGCGCCGGGCGTGCCGAACTCGGCGAGGCGCGAGACCTCGGGTCCGCCAGGGTAGCCGAGGCCGAGCAGCTTGGCGGTCTTGTCGAAGGCCTCGCCGGCGGCGTCGTCGAGCGTTTCGCCAAGCAGCGCATAGTCGCCGATGCCTTTTACTTCCATGAGCTGCGTGTGACCGCCGGAAACCAGCAGCGCCACGAACGGGAACGGCGGCGGCTCGCGTGTGAGCAGCGGCGACAGCAGGTGGCCTTCGAGATGGTGCACGCCGATCATCGGCACGTTCAGCGCAAAGCCCAGCGCGTTGGCGACCGAGGCGCCAACCAGCAGCGCGCCCGCGAGGCCCGGACCCTGCGTGAACGCAATGGCGTCGATGTCGCCACGGCTGCGGCCGGCATCGTCCAGCGCCTGCTGCAGCAGCGGCAGCACGCGCCGGATATGGTCGCGCGAAGCCAGTTCGGGGACCACGCCGCCGTAGTCGCGGTGCATGGCGATCTGCGAGTGCAGGGCGTGCGAGAGCAGGCCGGCCTCGGTGTCGTAGAGGGCGAGGCCGGTTTCGTCGCAGGAGGATTCGATGCCAAGGACAAGCATGGGGAAGCGGGGAGCAGGACGATGCGGTGATGGAACCGTCGTCAAAACAACAGGTTGCGCAAAGGTCAGCAGGGTAGCATACCGGCGGCTGGCCTGCTTTTCGCTACAATCTGCGCTTTCCTGCACGGCAGGGTCTGGATTGGCGAGGGTTGGGATGAGCGGTGCGGCGGGCTTGCAGGCGGGCCGGTATGACGTGGCCGTGCTGGGCGCGGGTGCGGCTGGCATGATGTGCGCCGCTGTGGCGGGCCAGGGCGGCGCGCGCGCGGTGCTGATCGACCACGCCACGCGGCTGGCCGAAAAGATCCGCATTTCAGGCGGTGGCCGCTGCAACTTTACCAACCTGCAGGCGGGGCCGGCCAACTACCTGTCGGCCAATCCGCACTTCTGCCGCTCCGCGCTCGCGCGCTATACGCCGCAGCATTTCCTGGAGCTGATGCGGCGCCATGGTATCGACTGGCATGAAAAGCATCGCGGGCAACTGTTCTGCAACGACAGCGCCGAGGATGTCATCGCCATGCTGCGCGCCGAGTGCGATGCCGGCCATGTGCGCTGGCAGACCGGCTGCAGCATCGACGAGATCCGGCGCGAGGGCGACGATTACCTGCTGCTCACTTCGCTGGGCCTCGTGCGCGCAGGGGCGGTTGTCGTGGCCACGGGCGGGCTCTCGATCCCGAAGATCGGCGCGACCGACTTTGGCTACCGCATTGCGCGCCAGTTCGGTCTGAAGATCATCGAAACCCGGCCCGCGCTGGTGCCGCTGACCTTCGACGGCCAGGCCTGGCAGCCGTTCGCGCCGCTGGCCGGGGTGTCGCTGGAAGTGGATATCTCGACCGGAAGCGGTAAATCGGCGGGGGCGTTCCGCGAAGACCTGCTGTGGACTCACCGCGGCCTGTCCGGTCCGGCGGTGCTGCAGATTTCGAGCTTCTGGCGCCCGGGCACGCCCATCCGGATCGACTTGTTCGACGGCGAGGACGCGGCGGGCTGGTTGCTCGAACAGAAGGCGGGCAGCCGCAAGCACCTGGCCAATCTGCTGGCCCAGCGGTTGCCGGCGCGGCTGGCGGACGCGTGGTGCACGGCGGCCGGTGTGGACGCAGCCTGCCGTTGCATGACATTGCCGACAAGGCATTGCGTCGGCTCGGGGCATCGCTGAGCGACTGGCAACTGATACCTTCCGGCACCGAGGGATACCGCAAGGCCGAAGTGACGCTGGGCGGGGTGGATACGCGCGCGCTGTCCTCGACCACGATGATGGCGCGCGAGGTGCCGGGCCTGTATTTCATCGGCGAAGTGGTCGACGTGACCGGCTGGCTTGGCGGCTACAACTTTCAGTGGGCCTGGGCATCGGCGATGGCGGCCGGACAGGCCGTGGCGGAGGCGGCGCGCAACGGACGCGCTGTTGCGTGAATGCGGCGCATGCGGCACCGGACGGGCGCCTTCCGGCATGAATGCTTGGTGCTACAATCCAAAACTCTGTAGCAGCTGGGCGTAGTTCCTTCGACTCTCTTTTCTGCCCAGACGACGAGCCGTCTCAAGGTCCCCGCCTTCTCGCTCAGACCCGCTGTGGCCAGGCTGCGGCGGGTTTTGCGTTTCTGGCTTGCGGACAGCTGCCCGCCAACCCGTTTCCGGAAGATCACGATGTCCCTCAAAGCCCGAATCAGCGACGACATGAAGGCCGCCGCCATGCGCGCGCGCGAAGCCGAGCGTCTCGGCACAATCCGCCTGTTGCTGGCCGCCATCAAGCAGCGCGAAGTCGACGAGCGCATCGAGCTCGACGACACCGCCGTGCTGGCCGTCGTCGAGAAGCTGCTCAAGCAGCGCAAGGACTCGATCACCCAGTTCCAGCAAGCGGGTCGCGACGATCTCGTGCAAAAGGAGCAGGCCGAAGTCGAGGTGCTCAAGGTCTACATGCCGGCCGCACTGTCCGATGCCGAAGTGGCCGCCGAAGTGCAGCAGGCCGTCTCCGAAACCGGTGCCGCAGGTCCGCAGGACATGGGCAAGGTGATGGGCGTGCTCAAGACGAAGCTGGCCGGCCGCGCCGACATGACGGCCGTTTCCGCCTTGGTCAAGGCTGCGCTTACCAAGTAAGCGCACGTTTAATATAATTAGGCGAATTTCGCTGGCTGATAGACGGGATTGGCTGGCGATACAGATAGTGCGGGCGGACTGTCGCGCCTACACTACAATGGTTCGATAGCAGCCGGGAGCATTTCCGGTCACGCATTCTCAAAAAAGCGGCTGCCCGGCCACGGGACGGCCATGCCATCAGGACGGTCAGTCGGGTGATTCCGCAATCCTTCATTCAGGACCTGCTTAACCGTGTCGACATTGTCGATGTGGTGGGCAAGTATGTGCAGCTGAAGAAGGGCGGCGCCAATTTCATGGGGCTGTGCCCGTTCCATAACGAGAAGTCGCCGTCCTTTACGGTGTCGCCGACCAAGCAGTTCTACCACTGCTTCGGCTGCGGCGCGCACGGCTCGGCGATCGGCTTCCTGATGGAATATTCGGGGCAGTCCTACCCGGAGGCCGTCCGCGAACTCGCCCAGTCGGTCGGCATGAGCGTGCCTGAAGAACGCGATCGCCTGCCGCCGGGCCAGCGCGCCGAGCAGCAGGCACGTTCGGTGGCGCTGTCCGATGCCATGACCCGTGCGACCGACTTCTACCGGCGCCAGTTGCGCGGTGCGCCGCAGGCAATCCAGTATCTGAAGGGGCGCGGCCTGACCGGCGAGATCGCGGCGCAGTTTGGCCTGGGCTACGCGCCGATGACTGGCAGGGTCTCGAAGCCGTGTTCGGCAGTTACCGCGATGACGCGATCGCGGCCCCGCTGGTCGAAGCGGGCCTGCTGATCGAGAGCAGCGAAAAGCGCGATGCGGACGGCAAGCCACGCCGCTATGACCGGTTTCGCGATCGCATCATGTTCCCCATTCGCAACACCAAGGGCGCCGTGATCGGCTTCGGCGGGCGCGTGATGGGGCAGGGCGAGCCCAAATACCTCAATTCGCCCGAGACGCCGCTGTTCAGCAAAGGTACCGAACTCTACGGATTGTTTGAGGCACGTCACGCTATCCGGGAAACTGGCTACGTCCTGGTGGTCGAAGGGTATATGGATGTTGTAGCGCTGGCACAGCTCGGGTTTGCCAATGCCGTGGCCACGCTCGGCACGGCGTGCACGCCCGTGCATGTGCAGAAGCTGCTGCGCCAGACCGATTCGGTGGTGTTCTCGTTTGACGGCGACGCGGCCGGCCGCCGGGCGGCGCGACGGGCGCTTGAGGCCTGTTTGCCGCATGTGGCCGACAACAAGGCGATTCGCTTCCTGTTTCTGCCGGCCGAGCACGACCCCGACAGCTATGTGCGCGAAGAGGGCACCGAGGCGTTCGCCGCGCAGGTGCGCGATGCCATGCCGCTGTCGCGCTTTCTGCTGCAGTCGGTGACGGAAGAACTGGATATGCGCCAGCCCGAGGGCCGTGCGCGTGCGCAATACGAGGCCAAGCCGCTGCTGCAGGCCATGCCTGCGGGTGGCCTGCGGCTACAGATTATCCGCGAACTTGCCGATGCTACCGGGACGACGCCCGCCGAGATCGAGGCAATCTGCGGCCTGCGCAGCGACCCGGCCCGCGCCGGCCGCTTCGCCCAGCCGCGGCCGCGCACTCGCCGCCAGGCGCCAACGGGTCTCGAGCAGCGCGTGTTGCAGCTGCTGATGTGCTACCCGTCGCTGTCGGCGCGGCTCGACGAGGACAGCCGTGCATTGCTGCTAGACGCAGAGGGGGCGGATGCCGAAGTGCTCGCTCACCTCGTCGCCGCCTGTGACGAGGTGCAGGGCCAAGTGAACTTCGCGGCATTTAGCGAGCATCTGGCTCAGTCGCCCTATGCCGAGATGTATGCCGCGGCGCGCACAGCGGTGCTGCGCGAAGAGATTGAAGAGGAACCCGCAACGCAAGAGTTCGATGCCGCCGTGACCAAGCTGCTGGCCGAACCGCTGAGCCGCGAGCTGGAGACATTGCAGGCGGCCGTGATTGCGGGCACCGCCGACGAGGCCGCCAAGCAGCGGATGCGCTGGCTGGTGGGCGAAATCCACCGCCGCCGCCGTCTTGGCTAGCGGACGAAGCATGCTGCCGATAGGGCATATGGAAGGGGCAGCAAGGATGTTGTAGGGGCTTGAGCCGATTCAGTTTTGAGCTTAAGCCTTGATTTTCAGGTGAAACCACATCTGACAGGAAGGCGGCTATCTGTGGCGTGCTACAATAGCGGTTTGGATTGCGAAATCTTTCTCTCCCGTTCTGGTGAAAGTGAGCGTGCCAATGGCAAAGGCCAAAGCAACCGAAAAGGTTCCGTGAAGACTCCCCAAGCGGGGAGCGGCAAGGCGTCTGTAAAAACGACAGCGGCGAAGACATCGCCCGCGCCAGTCAAGACTCCGGCCCGGGCTGCGCCATCAAAGTCGGCGCGAGGCGTTGAAACGCCCGCCGCCGTGACCACTGCCACCAGGAATCGCACATCCGAGAAAACACAGGCCTCGACTTCGGCACGCGAGAGCGGCAAGAGCGCCAGTACGAGCGGCAAGGTCGCCGCATCTGCACCAGTGAAAGGCAAGAGTATCACCGTGGCGAAACAGCAGAATACTGAAGTCGAGACCAAACAGGCGGCAGCCGCCGGTGCCAAGAGCGCCGCTGCCAAGGCGGGCGCTGCTGCGCCGGCGCCCAAGGCACGTGCCGCTTCTCCTGCAGCCGTTGCATCCGAGCGTCCCGCTGCGCCGGCGGCCAAGCCGGAGCCGAAAAAGCGCGGCCGCAAGCCCAAGGCAGAGATGCAGCACGATGACAGCACCACTGACAACGTGACTGAAGAGCTGCACGAGAACGACACACGCGCGGCGACCCCCGCCGCGTCACCGAAGACCGAAAAGCAGAAGGCCAAGGACCGCAAGGCCAAGGAAAAGGCCCTGCTCAAGGAGTTCGCCTCGACCCAGCAGGGCACGGAGGAAGAACTCGAGCTGCGTCGGCAGAAGCTCAAGGCGCTGATCAAGCTCGGCAAGTCGCGCGGCTACCTGACCTACGCGGAAATCAACGATCACCTGCCGGACGACATGGTCGATTCGGAGACGATCGACACGCTGGTCGCCACCCTGAACGACATCGGCATTGCCGTGTACGAACAGCGCCGGACGCCGAAACGCTGCTGCTCAACGACAACGCCCCCTCGGCCACCAGCGAGGAAGAGGCCGAGGAAGAAGCCGAAGCCGCACTGTCGACCGTCGACTCGGAATTCGGCCGCACCACCGACCCCGTGCGCATGTACATGCGCGAAATGGGCACGGTGGAGCTGCTGACGCGCGAAGGCGAAATCGTCATCGCCAAGCGTATCGAGGCGGGCCTGAAGGACATGGTGATGGCCATTTCCGCATGCCCGGTCACGATCTCCGAGATCCTGGCGAACGCCGAGCGCGTCGCCAGCGACGAGATCAAGATCGACGAATTCGTCGATGGCCTGATCGACCCCAACGCCGATGAGGTGTCTGCGGAGGCCGCCGGCGCGTCGGCGGCGGACGATGAAGACCTGGAAGCTGACGACGACGAGGAATCGGACGAAGACGAGGAAGACGACGACGCTGCCGGCGCCGGTGCCTCGGCACGCCAGCTCGAAGAGCTGAAGCTGTCCGCGCTCGAGAAATTCCGCGTCATCGCCGAGCAGTTCGACAAGATGCGCCGTGCCTTCGAAAAGGAGGGCTACAAGTCCAAGCCTTACGTGAAGGCGCAGGAAGCCATCCAGGCCGAACTGATGGGCATCCGCTTCACCGCGCGCAGCGTCGAACGCCTGTGCGACACGCTGCGCGGCCAGGTGGATGAAGTGCGCAAGCTCGAACGCGCGATCCTGAACAACGTGGTGGACAAGTGCGGCATGCCGCGCGCGGATTTCGTCGCGCGCTTCCCGGGCAACGAGACCAACCTCGAGTGGATCCACACGGTCATCGCCGACAACAAGCCGTACAGCACCATCGTCGAGCGCAACGTGCCGGCCGTGCATGAACTGCAGCAGAAGCTGATCGACCTGCAGGCACGCGTGGTGCTGCCGCTCAAGGAACTCAAGGGCGTCAACCGCAAGATGGCCGAGGGCGAGAAGCGCGCCCGCGAAGCCAAGCGCGAGATGACCGAGGCCAACCTGCGCCTGGTGATCTCGATCGCGAAGAAGTACACGAACCGCGGCCTGCAGTTCCTCGATCTGATCCAGGAAGGCAACATCGGCCTGATGAAGGCGGTGGACAAGTTCGAATACCGCCGCGGCTACAAGTTCTCGACGTATGCCACGTGGTGGATCCGCCAGGCCATCACGCGCTCGATCGCCGACCAGGCGCGCACCATCCGTATCCCGGTGCACATGATCGAGACGATCAACAAGATGAACCGCATCTCGCGCCAGATCCTGCAGGAAACCGGCAATGAGCCCGATCCGGCAACGCTGGCCGAGAAGATGGAGATGCCGGAAGACAAGATCCGCAAAATCATGAAGATCGCGAAGGAACCGATCTCCATGGAAACGCCGATCGGTGATGACGACGATTCCCATCTGGGCGATTTCATCGAGGACACCAACACGCTGGCCCCGGCCGAAGCGGCGCTGCATGGCTCCATGCGCGGCGTCGTCAAGGACGTGCTGGACTCGCTGACGCCGCGCGAGGCCAAGGTGCTGCGCATGCGCTTCGGCATCGAAATGAGCACCGACCACACGCTGGAAGAGGTCGGCAAGCAATTCGACGTCACGCGCGAACGTATCCGCCAGATAGAGGCCAAGGCCCTGCGCAAGCTGCGCCACCCGAGCCGCTCTGATAAGCTCAAGAGTTTCCTGGAAGGCAACTAAACGCTTCCAAGGGCCTCTAGCTCATGCCTGGTTAGAGCAGCGGACTCATAATCCGTTGGTGCCGTGTTCGACTCACGGGAGGCCCACCACTACTGAAAAAAAGGGTTGGCAGGAATTTTCCTGCCAACCCTTTTTTATTTGACGACGGTAATCAGCACCTGTGCCGTCATCGACCGCACGCAGTGTCTGCGTGCTGCCTTGCCGCCGCTGGGCGACGGCCTAGAGTCCGCGCCGCATCCCCTTTCGCCGCGCTGCATTGGCTTTGGCCGATGCATGCGCTACGCGCATGCCCGCATGCAGAGATATCGTTACCGCTCGCGGCGTCCCTTCTCCTAACATCGGGCTCACCATCTGCAGTCAGCCGTGCGGTGCATCCGCCCACGCGCCGCGGGCAGTTGGCTACCGACGAGGAGACCCATGCACAATAGCGCCGCGCCAACGAGCGCCACCGCCACCTGTTCACCGACGGCCCCGGCCGTGTCCGCGGCCGCCATCGAGCCCGCCCAGCGGCGCCGCGCCATCGTCGCCACGGTCATCGGCAATGGCCTGGAGTGGTTTGACTTTACCGTCTACAGCTTCTTCGCGATCATCATCGCGAAGCTGTTCTTTCCCACCGGCAATGACCTCAGCTCGCTGCTGCTGGCCGTGGCCACCTTCGGCGTGGGCTTCTTCATGCGGCCTGTCGGCGGCATCGTGCTCGGCATTTATGCGACCGTGTCGGCCGCAAGGCGGCACTGTCGATGACCATTCTGCTGATGGCGCTGGGCACCACGCTGATCGGCATCGCGCCAACCTACGATCAGGTGGGGATCTTCGCGCCGCTCATCATCGTGGTGGCGCGCCTGCTGCAGGGCTTCTCCGCCGGCGGCGAGATGGGCGGGGCCACGGCCTTCCTGACCGAGTATGCGCCGGAGCGCGAGCGCGCCTACTACTCGAGCTGGATCCAGGCGAGCATCGGCGTTGCCGTGCTGCTCGGCGCAGCGGTCGGCACCTTCGTCACACGTTCTCTGAGCCCGGAAGCGCTCAGCAGCTGGGGCTGGCGCCTGCCGTTCCTGCTCGGCATCGTGATCGGGCCGGTGGGCTACTACATCCGCCACCATCTCGACGAGACCCCGACCTTCCGCGAAACGGACGAACGCGCCGACTCGCCGCTGAAGGAGGTGTTCCAGGCTTACCCGCGCGAAACTTTCGCCAGCTTCTCGATGGTGATCCTGTGGACGGTGTGCACCTACGTGCTGCTGTTCTACATGCCGACCTATGCGGTCAAGGTGCTGAACGTGCCGCAGTCGGACGGCTTTGTCGCCGGTATGGTGGGCGGCTGCACGATCATGCTGTTCGCGCCGCTGGTCGGCAGGCTGGCGGACCGCATCGGCCGGCGCGTGCTGCTGAGCGGGTCGGCGCTGCTGATCCTGGTACTGGCATGGCCGATGTTCGCGTACATCAACCATGTGCCGGGGCTGTCGTCGCTGCTGGTGTTCCAGCTCGTGTTCGGCATCCTGATCGCTGCCTATACCGGTCCGATCCTGGCCCGCGTTCTCCGAGTTGATCCCGGCGCGCGTGCTGTCGACCGGCCTGTCGGTTGCCTACAACTTCGCGGTGACGATCTTCGGCGGCTTCGCGTCGTTCATCATCACCTGGCTGATTGCCACCACCGGCAGCAGCATGGCGCCTGCCATCTACGTAATGATCGCGGCCGCCATCAGCCTGGTCGGCACACGCTTTGTCCGCGAACCCGCTTACCTGCAACAACGCTGATATGACCCAGATTCCTCAGATCCTCTTCCACGGCGGCGATGTGCTCGACCCCGGCATGGGCGAGCTGCTGCGCGGCCATGATGTTCTCGTCGAGGGCGAGCGCATCGTCGCGGTCGGCCCGGGCATCGATGCGCCCAACGCACAGCGCATCGATGCGCGTGGCAAGACCGTGATGCCCGGCCTGATCGACTGCCATGTGCACGTGCTGGCCTCGCTGGCCAACCTGGGCCTGAACGCGGTGCAGCCCAACGTACTGGTTGCGATCCGCGCGTTGCCGATCATGAAAGGCATGCTCGACCGCGGCTTCACCACGGTGCGCGATGCCGGCGGCGCCGACTGGGGCCTGTCGCAGGCCGTGGCCACGGGGCTGGTGCCCGGGCCGCGTATCTTCCCTTCCGGCAAGGCGCTGTCGCAGACCGGCGGCCATGGCGACTTCCGCCCGCGCTCCGATGTGCTGGAGCCGTGCTCGTGCGCATTCCGCGCCGGCGCATCGCGCGCGTGGCCGATGGTGTCGACGCGGTGCGCCTGGCGGTGCGCGAAGAGATCCAGAAGGGCGCCACCCAGATCAAGATCATGGCGTCGGGCGGTGTGGCGTCTCCCACCGATCCGATCGGCAATACCCAGTACAGCGAGGACGAGATCCGGGCCATCGTGGCCGAGGCCGAGGGCGCGCAGACTTATGTGATGGCCCACGCCTACACCGGCCGTGCCATCACCCGCGCCGTGCGCTGCGGCGTGCGCACCATCGAGCACGGCAATCTGGTCGACCGCGCCGCCGCGGACGAAATGCGCAAGCATGGCGCCTATGTCGTGCCGACGCTGGTTACCTATGACGCGCTGGCGCGCGATGGCGCGCGCCTGGGCCTGCCAGCCGATTCCGTCGCCAAGATCGAGACCGTGCGCCAGGCGGGCCGCGACTCGCTGCGCATCTACGCCGACGCCGGCGTGCCGATGGGCTACGGATCGGACTTGCTCGGCGAAATGCACGGCCACCAGGCCGAAGAATTCCGCATCCGTGCCGAACTGCTCGGCAACCTCGAGGCGATCCGTTCGGCGACCTCGATCGCCGCGGCGATCCTGCAGCGCGACGGCGAACTCGGTGCCGTGCGGGCCGGGGCGATGGCCGACCTGCTGCTCGTGGACGGCAATCCGCTCGACGATATCGGCCTGATCGCCGGTCAGGGCGAACACCTCGGCGTGGTGATGCAAGCTGGCCGCATTCACCGCAGCGCGGCCTGATCCCGAAGCCCCGGCCCGGCTGCCGGGCCGGGGCGCATTCGCTCACGCCTTCTTCCCCCTTTCTCTGGTTTGCGCGGACTATCATGGGAGCTCCCGCGACCGGAAGCTCCCATGCGCATCTCCCCGCTACCGCCCCTGGCCAACCTTGTCGCCTTCGAAGCCGCGATGCGGCATGGCAGCTTCACCCGCGCCGCCGCGGAGCTCCACCTGACGCAAAGCGCGATCAGCCGCCAGGTCGCCCAGCTCGAGAGTTTTCTCGGACGCAAGCTGTTCATCCGCGAGCCGCGCGCGCTGCGCCTGACGGTCAGCGGCCAGCGTTATGCCGAGGTGGTGCAGCGTTTGCTGGTCGGCTGTGCCGAAGCGACCGAAGACGTGATGAAGGTGCGCAGCCAGACGGCCCTGACCGTGGCGTGCTCCACCGGCGTGGCCGTGCTGTGGCTGACGCCGCGGCTGGCATCGTTTCGCGCTGCACACCCTGAGATTCAGTTGCGGCTCATTGTCAACGACAGCCTCGCGTCGCTGTCGGCCGCGGAATTCGACATTGGCCTGTACTACCTGCGCGAGGGCCCGCCGGTGGGCCTGGCGGCGCGGCGCTGTATGGCGAGGAAGTCTTTCCCGTGTGTGCGCCGGCCTATCTCGACGGGCGCACACTGGCCCCGTCGGCGCTGGTCAACGAGACCCTGCTGATGCTCGACGACGGCCAGCGACAGTGGATGTCGTGGCAAGCGTGGTTTGCGCACCAGGGGGTGCACGACGCGAACCCGCGCACCTTTCTGACCTCGAACCAGTATCCGATACTGCTGCAATTGGCGATAGAAGGGCAGGGCATCGCGCTCGGCTGGCGGCACATGATCGACGGATGCCTGCGGCAAGGCCTGCTGGTGCGTGCCTGCGAAGCCAGCGCGAGCCTCGGCGGCGGCTACTACGTGATCTGGCCGCGCGATCGCATGGAGCCGGCCGCCGCGCGTGCATTCCGCAACTGGATGGTGCGGCAGGCAACGACGGCGTGACGCATGGCAGCCCCGCGGGGGCTGCCGGCTGGCCTCAGTATCCGGCCGCCCGATCGACCAGATTCACCAGCTCCCGACCATCGCGCATCCGCCGCACGTTCTCCACGCACTGCCGCGCCACCAGTTGATACGACGGATCGCACGCGATATGCGGCGTGGCTTCGATGCGCGGATGGTTCCACACCGGATCGCCGGGCTCTGGCGGCTCCTTCGAAAACACATCGAGCGCGGCGCCGGCCAGGTGGCCTTCGTCGATCAGCGCGATCAGGTCGGGTTCGACCAGGTGCTCGCCGCGGCCGACGTTGATGAAGAACGCGCCGGCGGGCAGTTGCGACAGCGTCTCTCGGTTGAGCAGGCCGTGGGTTTGCGGCGTGAGCGGCAGCGTGCAGACGAGGATGTCGGTCTGCGCGAGCATCGCCGACAGGCCCTCGGCGCCGGTGTAGTCGGTGACGCCGGGAATGCCCTTGCCGCTGCGGCTCCATCCCGCTGCTGGAAAGCCGATGGCCGCGAACGTGCGCGCCACGGCGCTGCCGATTTCGCCCATGCCGAGAACGCCCACGCGGCAGTGCGCGAGGTCGGGGGCCGGGTGGCGCTTCCATTCTCCGCGGCGTTGCTGCTCGGCATACGTGCCCAGGCGACGCGCATGGCGCAGAGCCATGGCCAGCACGTAGTGCGCGATGCCGGTTTGCTGGCCCGGATCCACCACACGCGTGACGGGCATGCTTTCCGGCAGGTCAGGTGCGCTCACCAGCTTGTCGACGCCGGCCGCAGCGCTGCAGATCAGGCGCAGGTTGCGGTAGGCGGGCACCACGCCCGGCTTCAGGCCCCAGGCGATGATCGCTTCGACTTCGTCCGCGGGTGCATTCTCGCGGCCGATCCAGACCGGGATGTCGGGCGCGGCTTCGCGCAGCGCGGCGGCGATGGGGCCGGCCATGAACGACGGCAGATGTACGAGGATGCCCATGTCAGTTCCGGAAATCGGGTTGAATACGATCGAGGCGGCGCAGCAGGCCCGGCCATGCCAGACCCGAGCCCTTGCCTTTGGTGGCCTGTCGCGCCTGCTCTCCCACGTCGGCGCTGGCGGATTCCGGCACCGTGGTCAGCGCCGCGCCGCCGCTTTGCGCGAGGATCTGGATGCGGCAGGCCGACTCCAGCGTGTACATCGTCAGGAATGCATCAGCGACCGTGCGCCCGCAGGTCAGCAGGCCGTGGTTGCGCAGGATCATCTGCTTGCCGCGGCCCAGGTCGGCCACCAGCCGCTCTTTCTCGTCTTCGCGCAGCGCCACGCCTTCGTAGTCGTGGTAGGCCAGGCCCATGCGCGCGAACATGGCTTGCTGCGAGAGCGGCAGCAGGCCGGCCTGTTGTGCCGACACGGCGACGCCGTGCTGCGTGTGCGTATGCATGACGCAGCCGATTTCCGGGCGCGCTTCGTGCACGGCGCTGTGGATGATGAAGCCGGCCGGATTCACGTCGTACGGCGTGTCGAGCACGGGCTGGCGTGATGGTCGACCTTGACCAGGCTCGATGCCGTGATCTCGTCGAACAGCATGCCGTACGGATTGATCAGGAACTGGTCCGGCGCGTCGGGTACGCGTGCGAGATATGCGTGAAGATCAGGTCGTCCCAGCCGAAATGCGCGACCAGGCGATAGCCGCCGCCAGGTCTACGCGCATCTGCCATTCCGCGTCGGAAACGCGATTCCTGACGGAATCGACGAGTTGTACTTGCGCCATGTAAATGCCTCCGGGGCTGTGTTCGGTGTCGTGAGTGCGGTGGCATTCTGCGCCTGGGCTTGCGCGCAAGTCTGTTAAGTATTGGACAATCTTGCTTTGACCAGCGGGAGGGTGATGTGAAAGCCGTGGAATCCGGCAGGACGCTGCCGCGCAGCGTGGTGGCGAGCGGCTGGCTGCGCAATGCGCCGGCCAGCGTGCTCGATGCCGTGCAGAAGGCGGCACGCCGCCAGCGCTTCGGCGACGGTGACATGATCTTTGCACGCGGCGATCCCCCCACTTACTTCTGCATGGTGCTGGCGGGCCGCGTGCGCATGAGTCGCGTCAGCACTAGCGGGCGGGAGTCGGTCTATTCGGTGATCGGGCGGGGCCGCTGGTTCGGCGAGATCTCCCTGCTCGACGGCAAGCCGCGCACGCATGACGCGTTCGCGTTGGGCAGCACTGAATTGCTGCTTCTGGGCCGGCGCGACTTCGACCGCATCCTCGTCGCGCATCCGGAAGGCATGCAACTGATCGTGCAGCAGATCTGCGCGCGCTTGCGCGTGGCGTTCGACCATGCCGAGCATGCGCAGCAGGCCCCCGTCGATGCGCGGATGGCGGCGCGCCTGCTCGAACTGGCCGACCGCACCGACCACGTGGTGCGCGTTTCGGCCGAAGACCTGGGCGACATGGTCAACCGCTCGCGCCAGACCGTGGCCAAGTATCTTCAGGCATGGGAAGACGCCGGATGGATACGCCGCCACTACCGTCAGGTGGAACTGCTGCAGCCCGCGGCCCTCAGGAAGCTGGCGACGGGCTGAACGGCGTGCGCCGCGTGGTACATTCGCCGATGATGTAAACACCGCTCTATACAAGTTCGGCGGGCGTCCCGGCAGCATTGCCGGCGGCGCCGCCTCCACGGGAAAACAGTTTGTCTCAAGCCACCGCACAGCCGGGCCGGCCCGCCGCCGGGCTGTCCGACACGCTGCCGGCGCCGCTCTACGCGCGCGTCAAGCAATTCATCAGCACCAGGATTGCCGATGGCAGCTGGCCGCCGCATCATCGCGTGCCGTCCGAAACCGAGCTGGTCGAAGAACTCGGCGTGAGCCGCATGACGGTCAACCGCGCCTTGCGCGAGCTCACCGCGGATGGGATGCTGGTGCGCATGCAAGGGGTCGGCACCTTCGTTGCGGAGCCCAAGCGCAACTCCGCGCTGTACGCGGTCAATAACATCGCCGAGGAAATCGCGGCGCGCGGCCGCCGCCATCATGCCAGGGTGGTGAAGAGCAGCGAGGAGGTCGCGGGCGCAGCGCGGGCAGCCGCGCTCGATGTGGGCGAGAGCCAGCGTGTGTTCCACACGGTGATCGTGCACTACGAGGACGACGTACCAATCCAGCTCGAAGACCGCTACGTCAACGCCTCGGTGGCACCGGACTACCTCGGGCAGGACTTCACGCGCCAGACGCCGTACGAATACCTGTCGCGCGTGGCGCCGTTGACCGAGGGCGAGCACGTGGTCGAAGCCGTGCTGGCTACGCCCGACGAGTGCGCGTTGCTGAAGATCAATCGCGGCGAGCCGTGCTTGCTGATCCGCCGCCGTACATGGTCAGGCAACCGCGTCGTGACGGCAGTACGCCTGCTTCATCCGGGTTCCATGCACCGGCTGGAAGGGCGATTTACGTCCTGACTCCGCGTTACTGATTCGACACTCGCGCCGGCAAAGTCCGGGCGCAGTCATTTCAAGGCTGCGACTTTCAGCGATCCTCGGGAATACCCCAATACATCTATGCTTGTATATACAACACTATACACCCCTATCAGATGATGTTTCCCGGCCGTGCCGTGGCCAGTTATTCCGAAGGAGTTGTGCCGTGAGTGAGAACCCCCGTTTCCGCGATATCGAAATTCGTGCCCCGCGTGGCAGCAAGCTGACCGCCAAGAGCTGGCTGACCGAAGCGCCGCTGCGCATGCTGATGAACAACCTCGATCCCGAGGTCGCGGAGAATCCGAAGGAACTGGTGGTCTACGGCGGCATCGGCCGCGCCGCGCGCAACTGGGAATGCTATGACCGCATCGTCGAGGTGCTGACACGCCTCGAAGACGACGAGACCCTGCTGGTCCAGTCGGGCAAGCCGGTCGGCGTGTTCCGCACGCACCGCGACGCGCCGCGCGTGCTGATCGCCAACTCGAACCTGGTGCCGCACTGGGCCAACTGGGAACACTTCAACGAACTCGACGCCAAGGGCCTGGCCATGTATGGCCAGATGACCGCTGGCTCGTGGATCTACATCGGCAGCCAAGGCATCGTGCAGGGCACCTATGAAACCTTTGTCGAGGCCGGCCGCCAGCACTACGGCGGCAACCTCAAGGGCCGCTGGGTGCTGACCGCGGGCCTGGGCGGCATGGGCGGCGCGCAGCCGCTGGCCCGCGACGCTGGCGGGCGCGTGCTCGTTGAACATCGAATGCCAGCAGAGCCGCATCGACTTCCGCCTGAAGACCCGCTATGTCGACGAGCAGGCCACCGACCTCGATGACGCGCTGGCCCGCATCGACCGCTACACCTCGCAAGGCAAGTCGATCTCGATCGCGCTGTGCGCCAATGCCGCCGAAGTGCTGCCCGAACTGGTGCGCCGCGGCGCGCGTCCGGACATGGTCACCGACCAGACCAGCGCGCATGATCCGCTCAACGGCTACCTGCCTGCGGGCTGGAGCTGGGACGAATACCGCGAGCGCGCGCAGCGCGAACCGGCCGCGGTGGTGAAGGCCGCCAAGGTTTCGATGGCAGCGCATGTGCAAGCCATGCTGGCCTTCCAGAAGATGGGCGTGCCGACCTTCGACTACGGCAACAACATCCGCCAGATGGCCAAGGAAGAGGGCGTCGCCAATGCCTTCGATTTCCCGGGCTTCGTGCCGGCCTATATCCGCCCGCTGTTCTGCCGCGGCATCGGCCCGTTCCGCTGGGCCGCGCTGTCGGGCGATCCGCAGGACATCTACAAGACCGACGCCAAGGTCAAGGAACTGATTCCCGACGACGCACACCTGCACCGCTGGCTCGACATGGCGCGCGAGCGCATCAGCTTCCAGGGCCTGCCGGCGCGGATCTGCTGGGTGGGCCTGGGCCTGCGCGCGAAGCTCGGCCTGGCCTTCAACGAGATGGTGCGCAGCGGCGAGCTGTCGGCGCCGGTCGTGATCGGCCGTGACCACCTCGATTCGGGCTCGGTCGCCAGCCCCAACCGCGAGACCGAGTCCATGCAAGACGGTTCGGACGCCGTGTCCGACTGGCCGCTGCTCAACGCGCTGCTCAATACCGCCAGCGGCGCTACGTGGGTGAGCCTGCACCACGGTGGCGGCGTCGGCATGGGCTTCTCGCAGCATTCGGGCGTGGTGATCGTTTGCGACGGCACCGATGAAGCCGCCGCGCGCATTGCCCGCGTGCTGAACAACGACCCGGCGACCGGCGTGATGCGTCATGCCGACGCCGGCTACCAGATCGCCGTCGACTGTGCGCGCGAGCAGGGCCTGGACCTGCCGATGCTGCGCGGCTGAACAGAATCCAAGAACCCAATGTTTGCTCCCCTCTCCCGCTTGCGGAGAGGGGAGCAAACCGACTGATTCCACAAAGCATCACCGGGAGACAATCCGCATGCCCTCCGATATCACTGCGCCCGCCTGTGACGGCGCCACTGGCGCTCAGACTCCAGCCCTGTCACGCGCGCGCGCCATTGCCGCGATCACCATCGGCAACGGCCTGGAGTTCTACGATTTCGTGGTCTACAGCTTCTTTGCCACGCTGATCGGCCGGCTGTATTTCCCGGTCGACAACCCGACCGGACAATTGCTGATGTCGTTCGCCACGTTCGGCGTCGGCTTCCTGATGCGCCCGCTCGGTGGCCTGCTGATCGGCATGTATGCCGACCGCGCAGGACGCAAGCCGGCCGTGGCGCTGACGCTGTGGCTGATGGGCCTGAGTTCGCTGATCTTCGTCGTGACGCCGCCGTATGCGCAGATCGGCATCCTGGCTCCGGCCATGGTGGTGATCGCGCGCTGGTGCAGGGCTTCGCCATCGGCGGCGAGATGGGTGCGTCGACCGCGCTGCTGCTCGAATACGCCGACGACCGCACGCGCGGCTTCTATACCGCGTGGCAGCCGTTCAGCCAGGGCCTGGCGGCGCTGCTGGGCGCAATCACCGGGCTCGTGCTGAGCAATGTGCTGGCACCGGCCGAGCTGGAAGCGTGGGGCTGGCGTCTTGCGTTCCTGATCGGCATTCTCGTGATTCCGGTCGGCCTGTTGATCCGTCGCCGGCTCGAAGAGACCGCCGCGCCTTTGCACCACGGCGAACATGCCGCGCAATGGCCGCTGCTGCGCCAGCATGCACGCGAGGTGATTGCCAGCATCCTGCTCATGATCGGCCTGGCCTCGTCGACCTACATCGTCGTCTACTACCTCAGCAACTACGCCGTGAGCGTGCTCAAGATGCCGCTGTCGCTGGGCATCTGGGCCGGCTGCATCGCGGCGCTGGTGCAGGTGGTGCTGTCACCGTTCGCCGGCCGGTTGGCCGACCGCATCGGCCGCAAGACGGTAGTGCTGTGGTCGCGCGTGGCACTGCTGGTGATGGTCTACCCGGCCTTCGTGCTGATCAACGCTGAACCATCGCTCGCGCGCCTGCTGGTGGTCGTGGCCTGCCTGTCGGTGCCGATGTCGATGACCGCGCCGGCCTCGATGGTGCTGGTCAGCGAGGTGCTGCCGAAGCGGCTGCGCGCCACCGGCCTGTCGATTGCCTATTGCGTTGCGATCGCCATCTTCGGCGGCTTTGCGCAATACTTCTCGACCCGCCTGATCCAGATCACCGGTGATGCGAATGCGCCGGCGCTCTACGTGATTGGCTGCGGCCTGGTGTCGCTGATCGGGCTGCTGATGGTGCCTGAGACGCTCGGACGCCGGCTGAAATGAATGCTGCAGTAATGTATGACAGCGTGCCCCTGCAGGCCGTCTGGCGTGGCCGCGCGGACCACGGCGAGGCTGGCGACACGCGGCGCGTGTTCAATGTGGTGCGTACGGACGCGCAGCGAGAACCCGGGGCGCCCGTGATGATCGGCTTCTGCTGCGACGCCGGTGTGTTGCGCAACCAGGGACGCCCCGGTGCGGCGCAGGGCCCGCACGAGATCCGGCGCGCGCTCGCGGGCGTGCCGGCCCACGACCTGCAGGTGCTTTGCGATGCCGGCGATATCCGCTGCGAAGGCGAGGAACTCGAAGCCGCGCAGCACGCGCTGGGGCAGGCGGTAGCCGCAGAATTGGCGGCAGGGGCCCGTCCGCTGGTGCTGGGCGGCGGCCACGAAGTCGCGTGGGGTACGTGGCAGGGACTGCGCGCGCATCTCGATGCGCGTGACGACCGCGGCCGCGTGCTGGTGATCAACCTCGATGCGCATTTCGATCTTCGTACGAGCCGGCCCGCCAGTTCAGGCACGCCTTTCGACCAGATCGCCGCCGACTGCCGCAAGCGGGGCCTGCGCTTCGACTACGCGTGCCTCGGTGTCAGTCGCCTCGGCAACACGGCGGCGCTTTTCGAGCGCGCGCGCGAGCTTGGCGTGCGCCATGTCGAGGATGTGCAGATGCAGGAGCGTCACCTCGATGCGCGCCTTGCCGAGCTGCAGGGCTGGATCGACGAAGCCGCGCATGTGTACCTGAGCATCGACCTTGATGTACTGCCTGCCGCGGTGATGCCCGCTGTCTCGGCACCCGCCGCCTATGGCGTGCCGTTGACGGTCGTCGAAGCCATCGTGGAACTGGTTCGCGTCAGCGGCAAGCTGCGCGTAGCCGACCTCGCCGAGTTCAATCCCGCCTATGACCGCGACGGCTGCGGTGCGCGCGTGGCGGCACGGCTGGCCTACCGGCTGCTCGGTTGACCGGCTCCGTGCTGTAGCCTATGCGTCTTGCGCAAGCAAATGCGCAGGACGCCGGTCACGTCACGTCGCAAGAACGCAGCCGGCGCTACAGACAAGGATCCGGAGACCAAGATGAAGGTGATCACCGCGCAGCAGGCCGCCGCGCTCGTGCAGGATGGCTGGACTGTGGCCAGCGCAGGGTTTGTCGGCGCGGGCCACGCCGAGGCCGTGACCGAGGCGCTGGAGCAGCGCTTTCTGCAAAGCGGGTTGCCGCGCGATCTGACGCTGGTGTATTCGGCCGGGCAGGGCGATCTTGGCGCACGCGGTGTGAATCACTTCGGCAATGCGGGCATGACCGCCAGCATCGTGGGCGGGCACTGGCGCTCGGCTACGCGGCTGGCAAGGCTGGCCATGGCCGAGCAGTGCGAGGGCTACAACCTGCCGCAGGGCGTGCTCACGCATCTGTACCGCGCAATTGCCGGCGGCAAGCCTGGCGTGATGACGAAGATCGGCCTGCATACCTTCGTCGATCCGCGCACCGGGCAGGATGCGCGCTACCACGGCGGCGCCATCAACGAGCGCGCGCACCGGGCGCTGGCCGAAGGCAAGACCAGCTGGGTGGAAGCCGTCGACTTCCGTGGAGAGGAATACCTGTTCTACCCGAGCTTCCCGATCCACTGTGCGCTGCTGCGCTGCACGTCCGCCGACACGCGCGGCAACCTGAGCACGCATCGCGAAGCCTTCCATCACGAGCTGCTGGCGATGGCGCAGGCCGCGCACAATTGCGGCGGCATCGTGATCGCGCAGGTGGAAAGCCTGGTCGATCATCACGAGAACCTGCATGCCATTCGCGTGCCCGGCATCCTCGTGGATTACGTGGTCGTCTGCGAGAACCCTGCCAATCACCAGATGACGTTTGCCGAGGCCTTCAACCCGGCCTATGTGACGCCGTGGCAGGGCGAATCGGCCAGCCCGCCGCCCGCGGCGGTGACGCCCGCCGGCACCTTGCCCGACGCGCGGACCATCGTGCAGCGGCGTGCCGCGATGGAACTGGCCAGCCGCCGGCCGCGCGTGGTCAACCTCGGTGTCGGCATGCCGGCAGCGGTCGGCATGATGGCCGCCGAAGCAGGGCTCGATGGTTTCACGCTGACGGTGGAAGCGGGCCCGATCGGCGGCACGCCGGCCGACGGCCTGAGCTTCGGCGCATCGGCTATCCCGAGGCGGTGGTGGACCAACCCGCGCAGTTCGATTCTACGAAGGCGGCGGCATCGACCTGGCCATCCTCGGGCTGGCGGAGCTCGACGGCCGTGGCAATGTCAACGTCAGCAAGTTCGGTGAAGGAGAGGGTGCGCTGATTGCCGGTGTGGGCGGCTTCATCAACATCACGCAGAGCGCGCGCGCGTCGTGTTCATGGGCACGCTGACGGCCGGCGGGCTGGAAGTCAGCGCGGCTGACGGCAAGGTGCGGATCGTGCGCGAGGGACGCGTGAAGAAGATCGTGCCAGAGGTCTCGCACCTGAGCTTTAACGGCCCCTATGTGGCTTCGCTAGGCATTTCCGTGTTGTACATCACCGAGCGTGCGGTGTTCGAGATGCGTGCCGGCGGCGGCGGCGAACCGCGCCTGACGCTGGTCGAGATCGCCCCCGGCATGGACTTGCAGCGCGACGTGCTCGACCAGTGCGCGACGCCGGTCGCTGTGGCGGACGACCTGCGCCAGATGGACGCGCGCCTGTTCCAGGCGGGGCCGATGCGCCTCTGACTCGAATGTGAGCGGCTTCCTGGCCGCAAGTTTCAGGCGCCTGCCGGCAGGCTGTGCTGCGCAAACGGCCAGGCCGTCAGTTGCAGCGCCTCCTCGGCCTGGCGGCGGCGCTGCCGGACGGTACGGCCAGGCTCGGCACGCCCGCCAGCCCCAGGAAGGCGGTGGAAGTCTGCAGGAAGCGGTCGCGCGCGAGGCGAAGGAAGTCCAGATCCATGGCGATGTATTTGTTGGGTGTTGCGGTGGGCCGGCGGCAATGCCGGCGGACTTGCGGGCATCATCGCCGCCTAATGTGACACGCTGTTGAAACCCGCCGCCCCTATGCTGACTTGCATGAATTCCAGTGCCGCCTTGCCGACCTGTCGGTGTGGCGGCAGAAATGCTAAAATGTAAGTCTTTGATTCGCTTGGGCAAATGCCTTTGACGGCATGCCGCGCCAGGATCCGCCCCGGATCCGGCCTGTAGCAAGGCGAGATGAGTTCCAGACGCGTATCCGTTTGTGCCGGGTTCGCTCCCGCCACACCCCGATACCATGACAAATACGACACTACCTGACCAGAACGCAGCCGAGCAGACGTTCGAGAGCTTCGGCCTTGACGCGCGCATCCTGCGTGCCCTGTCCGAACAAGGCTATACCAAGCCGACGCCGATCCAGGCGCAGGCCATTCCCGTGGTGCTGCTCGGCAAGACGTGATGGGCGCGGCCCAGACCGGCACCGGCAAGACCGCCGGCTTTGCGCTGCCGATCATCCAGCGCCTGCTGCCGATGGCCAGCGCCAGCGCCTCGCCGGCGCGGCACCCGGTGCGCGCGTTGATGCTCACGCCCACGCGCGAGTTGGCCGACCAGGTCTATGACAACGTCGCGCGCTACGCGAAGCACACCGACCTGCGCAGCACGGTGGTGTTCGGCGGCGTCGACATGAACCCGCAGACCGACGCGCTGCGCCGTGGCGTGGAAATCCTTGTGGCCACGCCGGGCCGCCTGCTGGACCACGTGCAGCAGAAGGCGGTCAATCTGTCGCAGGTGCAGATGCTGGTGCTCGACGAGGCCGACCGCATGCTCGACATGGGCTTCCTGCCCGACCTGCAGCGCATCATCAACCTGCTGCCGGCGCAGCGCCAGACGCTGCTGTTCTCGGCCACGTTCTCGGCCGAGATCAAGCGCCTGGCCGCCAGCTACCTGAAGCAGCCCGTCACCATCGAAGTGGCCCGCAGCAATTCCACCAATGAAACGTGCGCCAGATGGTGTACCAGGTGGAAGACGGCCACAAGCAGGCTGCCGTCGTGCACCTGCTGCGCCAGCGCGCCGCACAGGGCCTGTCGCGCCAGTGCATCGTATTCGTCAACAGCAAGATCGGCTGCTCGCGGCTGGCGCGCCACCTGGAGCGTGAAGGCATCAACGCCGCCGCGATCCATGGCGACAAGACCCAGACCGAGCGCATGCAGACGCTCGAGGGCTTCAAGGCCGGCAACATCGATGCGCTGGTGGCCACCGACGTGGCGGCACGCGGCCTCGATATCGCCGACATGCCGTGCGTGATCAACTTCGACCTGCCGTTCAGCGCCGAAGACTACGTGCACCGCATCGGCCGTACCGGTCGTGCCGGTGCCAGCGGCGACGCGATCTCCATCTATGTGCCGGGCGACGAACGTCTGCTCACGGATATCGAGAAGCTGATCAAGCGCAGCGTCCCGCGCGGTACGCTCGAGGGCTTCGACCCTACCGGTGAAAAGGCTCGCCAGGATGAATCCGACCGCCGCCGCCAGCGCACCGATGTCCGCCGCGCGCGCGTCAATGGCGAAGGTGAAGGCGAGGAGCGCCGCCGCCGCCATGACCACGGCGGTGGCCGCACCGCGTTCCGGCCGTCGGACGATCCGTTCTTCTCGCGTCCTTACGAGCCCAGCCCGAACAGCGCCGCGAACCAGCCCGCCGACGAAATGATCGCCGCGGCGCTGTCGCGCGGCGCCAGGCGCCCAAGCGCCCGTCGCCGCGCTGCTGGGCGGCGTGCCGCGCAAGTCCTGATCTGACTGGCCGCCAGGGCCGCAGGCCGACGCTGGCAATCAGCGCCCGGCCACGGCCGGCAGTGCCGCCAGGCGCTGCAGCCAGTCTGTCGTGGCTCGTTCGAGCCACGCCTTCACATCTTTCCCTTCGTTGCGCAGCCCGAGATGCTCTCCGGCCGCGCGCAATGCCGCGAGCGGGGCACTGGTGTCGATGGCCTGTGCGCCGCTCTGCTTGCTCAGTTTTTCCCCCGCGGCATTGACCACGACTGGCACGTGCAAGTAGGCCGGCGTCGGCAGCCCAAGCAGGTGCTGCAGATGGATCTGGCGCGGCGTGGAGTCGAGCAGATCATCCCCGCGCACGATGTGCGTAATGCCCTGAAGGCCGTCGTCGACCACCACCGCAAGCTGGTACGCCCATAGCCCGTCGGCACGGCGCAGCACGAAGTCGCCCACCTCGGTTTCCAGGTCCTGGCATTGCCGGCCCTGCCAGCGGTCGTCGAAGCAGATCGTGGCGTTCGGGCCGTCCGGCACGCGCACACGCCACGCGCGCGGCAGCTTGCCGTTGAGGCCGTGGCGGCATGTGCCCGGATAGCCAAGTGTCTGGTGCCGTTCGCGCACGTGCAGCAGCGAATCGGCGATCTCCTTGCGCGAGCAGCCGCACGGGTAGAGTTGGCCGGCCGCGTCCAGGCGATGGAGCGCGTCGGCGTACAGCGCCTCGCGCCGGCTTTGCCAGACCGGCGGTTCGTCCGGCGCCAGGCCCAGTCGTTCCAGCGTTTGCAGGATGTCCGTATCGGCCCCCCGCACGCAGCGCGGATAGTCGATGTCCTCGATCCTTACCAGCCACTGGCCGCCGTGCGCGCGCGCGTCCAGCCACGTGGCCAGCGCGGTCACCAGCGAACCCATGTGCAGCGGGCCGGTGGGCGAGGGAGCAAAGCGGCCGCGGTAGCCGCCGGCTGATACTGCCATGCGCGTATCTCCCGCCTCAGCCACCCAGGTCGGGTTGCTGCAGCAGCAGTGCCTGCGCGAGCCGCGGGTCTTCGAGCTTGTCGGCCCACCATTGCAGCGCCTTGCCGCGATTGCTCGTGCGCCAGGCCACCTTGAAGTTGCCCGGAGCGCGCACCTCGACGGTCTCGCGCGCCTGCAGCACGCCGCTCTCGATATGCGGCTGCGCCATCGCGCCGGCAGCCAGCCGCAGCCGAGGCCGCGGATCTGCGCTTCGAGCTTGTCGCGCATGGTCGGCACGACCAGCACGTCCTGCCCGGCCAGCACGCCATGGGTGCGTGCCGGCAGATTGCGCGAGGTATCGCCCACGGCCACGATCCGGTGCCGGGCGATCTGGATGGTGGTCAGCGGCCCGTCCTCGGTCGCCAGCGGATGATGCGCGGCCACCGCGAACACGAACGGCATGCTGCCGAGTGACCGGATCTGGAAGCCCTGCGTGCTCGGGGCGTCATAGGCGCCGCCGATCACCAGGTCGGCACGGTTGCTGACCAGCGCATCCCACGCGCCGCCGAGGACTTCCTTGGCGAAACGCAGCCGCGTGGCCGTGTTCTCGGCGTAGAAGTCCTGGACCACGGGCAGCAGCGCGCGGAAATTGATCAGGTCGTCGACCACGATGGTCAGGGTGGCTTCCCACCCCGTCGCCAGGCGCTTGACGCGGCGCGCCAGGTCATCCGCCGCGTGCAGCAGGTGGCGGCCTTCGTCGAGCAGCGCGCGTCCGGCCGGCGTGAGTTCGGCGCGGTGCCGGCGGCGGTCGAACAGCAGGACGTCCAGGTCTTCTTCGAGCTTGCGCACGACGTAGGTCAGTGCCGAGGGCACTTTACCCATCTCGTGGGCGGCTGCGGCAAAGCTGCCTTTGCGCTCGATGGCGTCCAGGACTTCAAGGGATTCGAGGGAGAGTGGCATATTCAGAAATTCTGAATGAGTGCTTCTAAGACGATGCCGTTCAATATACGCCACTGCGCCTAAACTTCCTAGCATCGTAAGCAAACGCCCAAGTCCCACGGCACTATGCCGCTCGGTACGGGCAAGCCAGGGCCACAAGGAGGGCCATCAAAATGATTGAAATCAGAAAGGCTGAAGAGCGCGGCTACGCGGATCACGGCTGGCTGAAGTCGTATCACTCGTTCTCCTTTGCCGACTACTACGATCCGCAGCATGTCCAGTTTGGCCCGCTGCGTGTGATCAATGAAGACCGCGTCGCGCCGGGCATGGGTTTCGGTACCCATGGCCACCGCGACATGGAAATCATCAGCTATGTGCTGGAAGGCGAGCTGGCGCACAAGGACAGCATGGGCAACGGCAGCGTAATCCGCCCGGGCGACGTGCAGCGCATGAGCGCCGGCACGGGCGTGCGGCATTCGGAGTACAACCACGCCGCGAACGAGACCACGCACTTCCTGCAGATCTGGATCGTGCCGGACCGCACCGGCATCGAACCCGGCTACGAGGAAAAGCGCTTCGAGGCGGCCGACAAGCGCGGCCGGCTGCGCCTGGTGGCCAGCCCCGACGGTGCCGAAGGCTCGGTGGTAGTGCATCAGGACGTGCGCCTGTACGCTGGCCTGTTCGACGGTGACGAGTCCGCCACGCTGGCGCTGCAGCCCGCACGCCGTGCCTACGTGCATGTGGCGCGCGGCCGGATCGTCGTCAACGGCCAGGCGCTCGAAGCCGGCGACGCCGCCAAGCTGGAAGCCGCCGACGCCTGGCGCTGACCCAGGGCGAAGACGCTGAAGTGCTGGTCTTCGACCTGCCCTGATCCCACGGGCAATCCGGCGCGGCAGGGCTTGCCGCGCCGCCTTCTCATGAAAGCCCGCCGGCATGCGCCGGCGGGCTTTCTGCTTTCTGTCTGTTGCCACGGGTCGTCTGGCATGTACCGCTGTGCTATCTTCTCGCTATGTATTTGCGACCGGCCCGGCACATCGCCGGCGGGTTGCCGCCCTTGTTACCAGGCCCGTCTGTGACCGGCCTTTCGTCACCCAGAATCGAGATGACCTTCGTATCCGTTCTCCTGGCGCTGATCGCAGAGCAGTTCCGCGCCCTGGGTCGCAACAATCCGATCCACGAGATCGTGCGCGCGCTGGGCGACCGCGCGGAGCACGCGTTCGACACCGGCCGTCCGCGCGACGCGGCGCTCGCCTGGCTTACCGTGGTGCTGCCGCTCACGCTCGCCGTGATGGTGGTGCACTACCTGCTGGCGTCGATCAGCATCGCGCTGACGCTTGCGTGGAACGTGCTGGTGCTCTACATGACGCTGGGCTTTCGCCAGTTCAGCCACTATTTCACCGATATCCACGAGGCCCTGAACCGCGACGACCTGCTTGCCGCGCGTGCGCTGCTGCACGAATGGACTGGCCTCGACACCATCGAGATGCCGGTGACCGAGATCGTGCGCCACACGCTCGAAGCCGCGATCGTGGCCGTGCATCGGCATGTGTTCGGCGTGTTTTTCTGGTTCCTGGTGCCGATCGGACCGGGCGGGGTGGTGCTGTACCGCACTGCTGAATTCCTGAGCCGCCAGTGGAACCTGCCGTCGGCGGAGCGCAGCCCCGCGCTGGGCCGCTTTGCCGCGCGCGCGTTCTACGTGCTTGACTGGGTGCCTTCGCGGCTGACGGCGATCGGGTTTGCCATCGTCGGCAACTTCGAGGACGCGGTGTATGCGTGGCGCAACCATGCGCGCAAGTGGAACGATGCCGTCAACGGCATCCTGCTCGCCAGCGGCGGCGGGGCGCTGGGCGTGCGGCTCGGCACGCCGCTGCCGGAAGACGATTCCAGCGTCGTGCTGCGCACCAGCATGGCAGCGGGCCCGGCCATCGACTACGCGCCCGGCATGGAGGACGACACCGGTCCCGAACCGTCGGCGCCTGAATTCGGCACCGACCCGAACATTCGCACGCTGCAGTCGGCGGTGGGGCTGGTGTGGCGCGCTGTCGTGCTGTGGATGCTGTTGCTGGCGATGCTTTCGCTGGCGCTGTGGGTGGGTTGAGCAGAGCCAGGCGACCGTTTTCTAGCCCTGATCCCTGGCCGTGCCGCAACGCCAGCAGGCGCCGAATTGCGGCTCGTGCCATTCCTGGCAGTGGCGACACTGCCAGTATGGCCCCGGCGGCGGTTCCGCTGCCGCCTTCAGCGCGGCCCAGGCCTGCGCCTCCATGTGGTCATCGAGAATCCAGACTTGCGGCGCGCTTTCGCGGAACGGGATTTCGCCGATCGCGCCCGCGAGCCACGTATTGCGCAGTTCCGCGCGAATGCCGGCGGCCCGCAGCACGTTGCGGCAATGCGCCGCGTGGACGAGCGAGGTGGCGGACAGCAGCAGTTTCATAGGCGGCGCACAGGCAATGCACTTGCGGCCACCTTACCACGGCTGCCAGGGCTACCAGGGCTTTTGCTGGCTGGATTCGTGCAGGAGCTGCGCGTAGAGCTCGTGGCGTCTCTCCGAGATGCCGCCGGCCTCCACCGCCGCCAGCACGCCGCAGCCGGGCTCGTTGATGTGGTGGCAGTTGTAGAAGCGGCATTCGGTCAGGCGCGGCCGGAACTCCGGGAACGCGCGCTCCAGCATGCCTTCGCTCAGGTGGTGCAGGCCGAACTCCTGGAAGCCCGGCGAATCGATCAGGTAGCCTTCACGGCCGTCGACGTTGCCCCACTCCGGCGGCAAGTGGTACAGCCGCGTGAAGGTTGTGGTGTGCTTGCCGGAATCGAGCTTGGCCGAGATCTCGCGCGTCTGTGCCTCCACACCCGGAATCAGCAGATTGAGCAGCGACGACTTGCCCATGCCGGACTGGCCGATCAGGATGCTCGCCAGGCCCGCGAGGCGCGGTTGCAGCGCGGCCAGGGCATGGGCCGGGTCGCCATGCACCGACAGCTCGACCGTGTCGTAGCCTAGGGCCCGGTACAGCGCCAGCCGCCGCCGCGCTTCGTCCAGGCGGTCGGGCAGGTCGGTCTTGTTGAGCAGGATCAGCGGGCGGATTTCCATGGCTTCGGCCGATACCAGTGCGCGTCCTAGCAGGTCCTCCGAAAACCCCGGCTCGGTGGCCAGCACGATTACCACCTGGTCGATATTGGCCGCGAGCAGCTTGGACTTGAACTGGTCCGAGCGATACAGCAGGTTCTTGCGCGCGTTGGCGGCAGTGATCACGCACTGGTCGACTGCGGCGCGTTCGACGCTGACATGGTCGCCCACCGCCGTTTCGCTCTTCTTGCCGCGCGGGAACGCATGCATGTGCGTGCCGTCGGCCAGTTCCACCACGTAGTGGCGGCCATGCGCGGCGATGACCAGGGCGCTTCGGCGGCTTTGCCGGTGCCGGAATTGCCGCCGGCGGTACGGTGTCGGGACGTGCGGCTCATGCGTGCGCCAGCAGCCGGTCGATCCGCTGCGCGGCGGGCGGGTGCGAGTAGTAGAAGGCGCTGTAGAGCGGGTCGGGGGTCAGCGTGGAGGCATTGTCCTTGTACAGCTTGACCAGTGCCGAGACCAGGTGGCCGGCGTTGGTCTGGTCCGCGGCGAAGGCATCGGCCTCGAACTCATGCCGGCGCGACGACTGGCTGGACAGCGGCCCGAGCAGGAATGTGAATACCGGCAGCGTCAGGAAGAACAGCACCAGTGCCAGCGCGCTGTTGGAAACGCCCAGGTTGGGCGCACGCCTAGCCCGGTGTAGAACACGTGCGCGTGGACAGCCAGCCGAGCAGGGCCAGGAAGACCAGGCTCAGCGCGAAGGTTACGGCGATGCGCTTGGCCACGTGGCGGCGCTTGAAGTGGCCGAGTTCGTGGGCCAGCACGGCTTCGATCTCGTCGCCCGACAGGCGCGCGAGCAGCGTGTCGAAGAACACGATGCGCTTGGCCGCGCCAAAGCCGGTGAAATAGGCATTGCCGTGCGCGCTGCGCTTGCTGCCATCCATCACGAACAGTCCCTTGCTGGCAAAGCCGCATTTCTGCATGAGCGCCTCGATGCGCTGGCGCAGCGACTCGTCGTCAAGCGGCTCGAACTTGTTGAACAGCGGCGCGATGAAGGTCGGGAACACCACGAGCAGCAACAGGTTGAAGGCCATCCATACCAGCCACGTCCATACCCACCACAGGCTGCCGGCGCGGTCCATCAGCCACAGCACCGCCAGCAGCAGCGGCAGGCCCAGCGCGCAGGCCACCAGCAGCATCTTGGCCATGTCGGCCAGCCACAGGCGCAGCGTCATCTTGTTGAAGCCGAAGCGCTCCTCGATGCCGAACTGGCCGTACAGCGAGAAGGGCAGGTCCACCAGCCCGCCGATCAGCGCCACGCTTGCGATCAGCGCCACGCCATAGGCGTAGCCGGGGCCGAACAGGCCGAGCCAGAACTGGTTCAGCCACTGCAGGCCGCCGAGCATGGTGAAGCCGATCAGCACTGCGGCGCCGGCCAGGACCTCGAGCATCGACAGGCGCGTGCGGGCGATGGTGTAGTCGGCCGCCTTCTGGTGCGCCGACAGCGCGATGGTGTCGGCAAAGCGGGACGGCACGGCGTTGCGGTGCAGGCCTACATAGCGTACCTGGCGGGCCGCCAGCCACAGCTTGGTCAGCACCATGACGACCAGCGCAGCGAGGAAAATGAGCGTGAACATCGGCAAAAGCCTTGTCGGGGAGGCAGCGTCGGCCACATGTGGCTGACGCTGCGCAGGTTATCCGCGTTTGCGGCGCAGGTGTGCTGCGCGCTGCCACGGCGGACGGATATGCGAGAATTATAAGTTGTTCGCGCGCGCGGGCTTTCCGCGGCGCTTTTCCTTCCAGTTATACAGCGCAGTCCAGATGACAAGCCAATCCGCCACCAAATCCGTCAAGAGTGAAAACAACCTGGTCTGGTTGGACATGGAAATGACCGGCCTGTCGCCGGAAAACGACCGCATCATCGAGATTGCGATCGTGGTGACCGATTCCGAACTCAATATCCTGGCCGAGGGCCCGGTACTGGTGATCCACCAGTCCGATGCCGTGCTTGACGGCATGGATAACTGGAACAAGGGCACCCATGGCCGCTCTGGCCTGATCGACAAGGTCAAGGCTTCCACCCTGACCGAAGCGCAGGCCGAGGCCGAACTGCTGGCCTTCCTCAAGCGCTGGGTGCCGGCCAGCAAGTCGCCGATGTGCGGCAACTCGATCTGCCAGGACCGCCGCTTCATGGCCCGCTACATGCCCAAGCTGGAGGCGTTCTTCCACTACCGCAACCTGGACGTGTCGACGCTCAAGGAGCTGTGCAAGCGCTGGGAGCCGGCCATCCACAAGGGCTTCGTCAAGCGCCAGCTGCACACGCGCTGGCCGACATCCTGGAGTCGGTGGAAGAGCTGCGCTACTACCGCACGCACTTCATCCGCCATACGCCGGCGCGCCGGCCGCGGCACCTGCCGCACCTGCGGCACCTGCGGCCCCTGCGCCGACACCCCCGCACAATAAACAAGAACCGGTGCGCCGGCCCGTGGCCGGCGACGCCGCCGCCCGCCTGCGTCGCGCAGGCTGTCCGACCTCCGCTCCGCACGCCCAATGCTTGCCCGCATCGTCTCGATCATCACGCCGGTCATCCTGATCATCCTGGTGGGCTGGTTGTACGGGCGCAAGGCGCACCCGGACATGGCGGGCATCAACCGCGCCACGCTCGACGTGATTGCGCCGCTGCTGGTGGTGTCGGCCTTCGTCAGCAAGGACTTCGTGCTGGCCGACCAGCTCGTGCTGCTGGCCTGTGCGATTGCCGTGGTGCTGGGCTCGGGCGTGCTGGCGTGGATCGTGGCCCGCGCGCTGCGGGTCGATCCGCGCACCTTCGTGCCGCCGATGATGTTCAACAACTGCGGCAATATGGGGCTGCCGCTGTCGGTCTTTGCGTTCGGGCCGGCTGGCCTGGCGCCCGCCGTGGCGCTGTTCGCGGCATCGAACCTCATGCATTTCACGATCGGCATGAAGATCGTGAACCGCCATGCCTCGATCGCGCAGATCGCGCGCAACCCGATGGTATTGGCGACGGTGGCCGGCGTCGGGCTGTCGCTCGCGCGGCCGTGGTTCGCGCTGCCGGAACCGGTCTACCAGTCGATCAAGCTGCTTGGCGATGCCACCGTGCCGCTGATGCTGTTCGCGCTCGGCGTGCGCATGAAGGACGTGAGCCTGCGCAACTGGGGCATGGGTCTGGTGGGCGCCGTGGCGTGCCCGCTCACGGGCATTGCGTGGCGCTGCCGCTCGCATACTGGGTGCCGATGACGGAGCTGCAGCGCGGCTTGCTGTTCGTCTTTGCCGCGCTGCCGCCGGCGGTACTGAATTTCCTGGTGGCCGACCACTTCCGGCAAGAGCCGGACCAGGTGGCGTCGATCGTGCTGCTTGGCAATATCGCCGCCGTGCTGTTCATGCCGGCGGGTCTTTACCTGGGCCTGCGCTGAGCCCCGGTCTTGCCGCCGCTCAAGCGGCAGGCTTGCTGCGGATCGCGTGCTTGGGCCGCCAGCCTTGACCACGCTCTCGTCGGTTTCGATATACGGGCCGCCGATCAGGTCGATGCAATAGGGCACTGCAGCAAAAATTCCCTGGACCACCGACTTGCCGGCATCGTCGCGCAGGCCTTCCAGTGTCTCGCGGATCGCGCGCGGCTGGCCCGGCAGGTTGATGATCAACGCGGCGCGGCTCGGGGTTTCGCGGATCACCGCGACCTGGCGCGACAGGATCGCGGTCGGCACGAAGTGCAGGCTGACCTGGCGCATCTGTTCGCCGAAGCCCGGCATTTCCTTCGTGCCCACGGCCAGCGTGGCCTCGGGCGTGACATCGCGGCGCGCGGGCCCGGTGCCGCCGGTGGTCAGGATCAGGTCGCAACCGGCTACGTCGACCAGCTCGATCAGCGTGCGCGAGATCTGCGCCGGCTCGTCCGGAATCAGCCGCTCGACACCCTGCCACGGCGAGGTCAGCGTGCGGCCGAACCACTCGCGCAGCGCGGGAATGCCCTCGTCCTGGTAGGTGCCGGCCGAGGCGCGGTCGGAAATCGAGACGAAACCCACCACCAGTTCGTCGGGGTGGTTGCGGGCGATCGGTTGCGTGGTCTGCGTCATGCCTCGGGCTCCGGGGTCGGGGGTTGGTCGCCGGCCGCACCGTCCTTCGCTTCCAGCGCGGCCTTGACGGCCTGGAACAGTTCACGGAAGTAGCGCGGCGGCTTGGCCTGCTCCTTTTCCCGGCGGGCGCTGCGGATGATGTTGCGCAGCGTCTGGACGTCCACGCCGGGGTGCTCGCCCAGGAAGCGGGTGAGCGCGGCGTCGTCGGCCAGCAGCAGTTCGCGCCAGCGCTCGATCAGGTGCATGCGTGCGGTCTCGGCCTTGCTGGTGCCCTTGAAACCTTCGAGTGCGCCGCGGATGGCCTCGACCTCGTCGTCGTCCAGGCCGCGCATGACCTTGCCCACGAATTGCATCTGGCGCCGCTTGCCTTCGTGGCTGGTGGTGCGGCGCGCTTCGTGGATGGCGTCAGCCAGTGCTTCCGGCATCGGCACGCGGGCCAGGCGGTCCTTGGGCAGGGCTTCCAGCTCGACGCCAAGGTGCTGCAGGGCGGTCATGTCGCGCTTCTTCTGCGACTTGCTCTTGGGCTCGTCCATATCGGGTTCCGGGGCAAAGGTGCCAGGAAACCGGGAGCCGGGGGAATTACGGGAATTTCGCGTCATGGGCGGCATTTTATCTTGCTATGATTCCCGCTTGGACTTTTGATGACACCGCCAAGCATGGACTCCATCGCCGAACAGACCGCGCACTTCACCTATACCCAGGGCCAGCTCAGCGAGATGCGCCGATGTGCTGCGTGTGGCACGCGAGCTCGGCGCAACCGATGCCGCGACCGAGATCTCGGAAGGCAGCGGCCTGTCGGTGTCGGTGCGCAAGGGTCAGGTCGAGACCATCGAGCAGAACCGCGACAAGGTGGTCGGCGTCACGGTCCTGATCGGCAAGCGCCGCGGCAATGCCAGCACGTCGGACTTCTCGCCGGCCGCGCTGCGCGCCACGGCCGAGGCGGCCTACAACATCGCCCGCTTCACGGCCGAAGACGACTGCGCCGGCCTGGCCGAGGAAGAACTGCTCGAGCGCAACCCGCAGGACCTCGACCTGTTCCACCCGTGGATGGTCGATGCCGAGGGCGCCATCGACATCGCGCGCCGTGCCGAGGCGGCGGCGTTCGCGGTATCGCCGCGGATCAAGAACAGCGATGGCGCCAGCGTTTCGGCGCAGCATTCGCAGTTCGTGCTGGCGACCACGCGCGGCTTCTCGGGTGGCTATCCGTATTCGCGCCACTTCATCTCGTGCGCGCCGATCGCCGGTACAGGCAGTGGCATGCAGCGCGACGACTGGTACTCGTCCAAGCGCTCGCCGCTGGCGCTGGCTGTGCCGGAAGACATCGGCCGCTATGCCGCCGAACGCGCGCTGGCACGCCTGAACGCGCGCAAGTTGTCCACGCGCCGCTGCCCGGTGCTGTTCGAGGCCCCGCTGGCCGCCGGCCTGCTCGGCGCGTTCGTGCAGGCGGTATCGGGCGGCGCGCTGTACCGCAAGTCCACCTTCCTGCACGACACGCTGGGCAAGGCGGTGTTTGCGCCGCATATCCAGATCCACGAGCGTCCGCACGTGCCGGGCGCAATGGGCAGCGCGCCGTTCGACGAAGAGGGCGTCCGCACGCGCGAGCGCGATGTGGTGCGCGACGGCGTGGTCGAGGGCTACTTCCTGTCGACCTACTCGGCGCGCAAGCTCGGCATGCAGACCACCGGCAACGCGGGCGGCTCGCACAACCTGACGCTCACGAGCGATCTCACCACAGCCGGCGATGATTTCCGCGGCATGCTGAAGAAGCTCGGCACCGGCCTGCTGGTGACAGAACTGATGGGGCAGGGCGTCAACTACGTGACCGGCGACTACTCGCGCGGCGCGTCGGGCTACTGGGTCGAGAATGGCGAGATCCAGTATCCGGTGGAAGAGATCACCATCGCCGGCAATATGGGCGAGATGTTCCGCCAGATCGTCGCCATCGGCGCGGATTCGCTGGTGCGCGGCACCAAGGAGACCGGTTCGATCCTGCTCGAGCAGATGACGATCGCCGGGAACTGAGCACAAGCGCCAGGCATCGACAGAAAAGACCGCCCGAAGAACGGGCGGTCTTTTTTGAGCCCGGCGTACGGCTGCCGGGCGGGCATGGGACGGATAGCGCGAACTGGCGCCGGCTTCTCCGATCCTTTCCTCCGCTCCTGCTGCGGCTCAGTGCTGCAGGGCCGCGACAACACCCCCCACATTGTTGATCGAGTTCATCACGCTCTTCATGTCGACACTCGTGCGGGTCGAGGCATCGACCTGCGTGACGGGCGCCACGATCGTGTTCGGGCTGGCGAAGGACACGCCGCCGCCGTTGATGATGGCGTTGATGCCGCTATTCAGGAACAGGCTGCCGCCGCGGACGGCGCTCATCTTGGCTTGGTCCAGTCTTGTTCGACGGGCAGGTTCTTGATGGTCAGGGACATGATGGACTCCTAGGGTATGGCTGGGCTGGTTGTGTTGGTGGAGCACGTTTGCTGCGCTCGGAGGGATATACGCATAGGGTGTGCCAGCGCCCGGCCAGGTCCGTGTTCGCAGTCTCAAGTCACTGAAATCAAAAGGAAAGTTGGATATTGCGGTGGCTCTCGACCGAAGCCGGACGGCGCGTCCATGTTCGGGGGAGGCCAACATATCGAACTGCGCTGTTCGCGCATCTCCGACACATCGGGGGTCAAAAAAAAAAGCAGGGGCGGATCGCACCTGCCTTGCCTGGGCTTCCTATTCTTCGCCGGAAGGCGGCCGCTCATACGTCACGAACGCATAATCAAAGCCGTTAGCCTCGGAATGATGCGTCTCCCGCGAAGTCTCAATCCATAGCCCCCGATCGATAGCGGGAAAAACGCATCACCTTCGATATCGGCATCGATCTCCGTCACCACCAGCCGATCCGCGCTGGGCAGCGCCTCGGCGTAAAGCTGCGCACCGCCGATCAGGAACACTTGCTCGACACCCACGCATAGCCGTTGCGCATCTTCGAGAGAAGCAGCCACTTCCGCGCCATCCAGCTTCAGCGAGGCATTGCGGCTCACCACGATATTGCGCCGCCCAGGCAGTGGCCGGCCGATCGAATCCCAGGTCTTGCGTCCCATGATGATCGGCGCGCCCATGGTGGTGCGCTTGAAATGCGCCAGGTCTTCCGGCAGGCGCCACGGCAGTGTGTTGTTGCGGCCGATGGTGCCATTGCGGGCGCGCGCGACGACGAGGGTCAGCAACGTCATACGGCCACCGGTGCCTTGATGGCGGGATGCGACTGGTAGCCGACCAGCTCGAAGTCTTCGTACCGGTAGTCGAAGATGCTGTCGGGCTTGCGCACGATCCTCAGCGTCGGCAGCGGCAGCGGCTCACGCGCAAGCTGCGTCTGCACCTGCTCGTAGTGGTTGCTGTAGATGTGGCAGTCGCCGCCGGTCCAGATGAAGTCGCCCACGTCCAGCCCGGTCTGCTGCGCGATCATGTGCGTGAGCAGCGCGTAGCTCGCGATGTTGAACGGTACGCCGAGGAAAATGTCGGCGCTGCGCTGGTAGAGCTGGCACGACAGCCGGCCATCGGCCACGTAGAACTGGAAGAACGCATGGCACGGCGGCAGCTTCATGCGCGGGATGTCGGCCACGTTCCAGGCCGAGACGATCAGCCGGCGCGAATCCGGATTGGCGCGGATCTGGTTCAGCAGGTCGGTGATCTGGTCGATGTGGCGGCCGTCGGGCGTGGGCCACGAGCGCCACTGCGAGCCGTAGACCGGCCCGAGTTCGCCGTTCTCGTCGGCCCATTCGTCCCAGATGCTGACGCCGTTTTCCTGCAGCCAGCGCACATTGGTCGAGCCCTGCAGGAACCACAGCAGTTCCAGGATGATCGACTTCAGGTGCAGCTTCTTGGTGGTGACGACCGGAAAGCCCTGGCTCAGGTCGAAGCGCATCTGGTGGCCGAATACCGAGCGCGTGCCGGTGCCGGTGCGGTCGGCCTTTTCGGTGCCATGCTCGTACACATGGCGCATGAAGTCGAGATACTGTTTCATCGGCGCGGGGCGGGAGAGTAAGTGACGCGGGCGCGAGCCCGCAAGCCTGGCATTTTAAAGCAAGAAGGGCCACCCTTCGGGCGGCCCTTGCGGCAGCGGCCAGGGCGGCTGCCCTGGCGTGGCGGCAGGCGTCAGTGGCTGCTGGCCGGCTGGTGTTGCTGCTGTTGCCCGCGGCGCTTCTGCACCAGGTAGCCACCGCCCAGCACGCCGCCGATGATCAGTACGTACAGGCCCCAGTTGACCACCGGGTTGGCTTCGAAGAATGCCTTGACCAGCGGCTCGTGCACGATCATCTTGACCGCCGTGAAGGCCAGCACGCCGGCACCGATGTAGATGATCACCGGGAAGCGGCCCATCAGCTTGAGCACCAGGCTCGAGCCCCACACCACGATCGGGATGCTGATCAGCAGGCCCAGCACCACCAGCAGGAAGCTGCCGTGCGCGGCACCGGCCACGGCCAGCACGTTGTCCACGCCCATGACCGCGTCGGCGATGATGATGGTCTTCATCGCGCCCCACAGCGTCGATGCGCCGGAGCCATGGCCTTCGCCGTCGCCTTCATCGGACAGCAGCTTGTAGGCGATCCATACCAGCGCGAGACCGCCGACCAGCAGCAGGCCGGGAATCTTGAGCAGCCAGACCACGCCGATCGTCATGGCCGAGCGCACTACCACGCACCCACGGTGCCCCAGACAATGGCCTTCTTCTGCAGGTGCGACGGCAGGTTGCGCGCCGCCAGGGCGATCACGATCGCGTTGTCGCCAGCCAGGACCAGGTCAATGACGACGATGGACAGCAGTGCCGTCAGGAACTGCATCGTGAACAGATCGGTAAACCACTCCATGAACTCTCCTCAAGTACGAATAGCCGCAAACGCGCGTTGGTTCGCCTGGAGTCGTGGAGTGAGAGGGGGGACCGGGGGTCGCCTTTGCAAACCATGATTCCAGGTTGCAAAGGTCTTGCTCGACGCCTGGCGCGGTCTGCGCACCAGTGTCAGCACAACCGGAGACGTCAGTCTCGGAATGACGATTGTGCTAAGGGCATGGCCCCGGAGCTACTCCCCTTTGAAGGGACGCGGACCCGAATGCTTCCGCGTTGGGGCGGATTATAAACGAATTGTTGCTCCATGGCGGCATTGGGGAAGATACGGCGGGGGCCGCATGTTGCGCCTGCCACACATGCGGCGCCCTTCTATGTTGCATCGCAGCAAGCGCAATCGCCGTGCGCCACCTATTCTTGAAAATCGGCTTTCGGCCGATGCGTCCCGGACAGCACAGCGGCGCATCCCGGATCCGACGCGGTCCATGAACGCGTGGCCGCGTCCGCCTTGGGAATAAGAAGTGGATCCACAACCACACAAGGAAACGTCATGCCGGCTGTCCCGACCCCGCTTAACCGTTCCCGCTCCAACAACTCGCACCACAACGCCCACGATGCTCGTGCCGCGCATGCGGATATCGCCGGCCAGGCCCCCACTCTGGTCACGGTCTCCAATGGCCATGCCGCCACGGACGCGCCGCCGCAACCGGAGTTTATCCAGCAGTATCACGAAGACAGCAGCGCACTGCGCGAGCAGGTGCTGGTCGGGCTGCGCCAGTCCGAGGCATGCATCAGCCCGAAATTCTTTTACGACGTGCTCGGCTCGCGCCTGTTTGAAGCGATCACCGACCTGCCCGAGTACTACCCGACGCGCACCGAGGCGGCGATCTCGCCGGCGCCGCGCCCGCGATCGCCGCGCGCGCGGGCAGCAGCGGCTGCGTGCTGATCGACCTGGGGGCGGGCAATTGCGAGAAGGCGGCGCGGCTGTTCGGGAGCCTGCGACCGGCGCAGTATGTGGCGCTCGACATCTCGGTCGAGTTCCTGCGCGGCACGCTGTCATGCCTGCAGCAGCAGAACCCGGACATCCCCATGCTTGGGCTTGGCGCGGACCTGTGCGGCAGCTTCGACCTGCCGCGCAGCGTCAGGCGCAGCAGGCGGCTGTTCTTCTATCCGGGCTCAAGCATCGGCAATTTCTCGCCGATGGACGCGCTTGCGCTGCTGCAGCGGCTGCGTGGCGCCGCCGGGCGCGGCGACGGCGTGCTGATCGGCGTGGACCTGCTCAAGGAAGAAGCCACGCTGGTCGCCGCCTATGATGATCCGCTCGGCATCACCGCCGCATTCAACCGCAACGTACTGCGCAACGTGAACCGCATCGTCGCCACGGATTTCGATGTCGATGACTGGTGCCATGTCGCCAGCTTCGACCGCCAGGCGTCGCGCATCCAGATGCACCTGCACGCGCGCGGCCGGTCAGGGTGCGCTGGGATGGCGGGGAGCGCCGGTTTGGCGAAGGCGAGCGTATCCATACCGAGGACTCCTACAAGTACCGCCCGGGCGATTTCACGATGTTGCTCGAAGCGGCCGGCTTCGACGACCCGGTGTACTGGACCGATCCGCTGGGCTGGTTCGCGGTGTTCCACGCACGCGCCTGAAGCCTCCCGGGCGTGGTGTCATAATGGCCGCTGCCATGGCGGGCGGGTGCCCGTCTTCGTCCTTCCCGAACGGATGTTTCCCGATGAGCGGCTTCACCATGCTTCCCGATCTCTACTTCAGTGGCGGCCAGGCTGGCTGGTCCGACGGGCGCCGCCTGCCGCGCGAAGGGCTGGCTCAGGCGCTCGTCGACGCACGTAGCCGCACGCTGGCTTGGCTGGCGGCCTTCGGCCAGACCCGCAAGGCTGGGACGTGCCGCGCCAGTACGATGCAAATCCACCGCTGTGGACGCTCGGGCATATCGCGTGGCATGCCGAATGGTGGTGCCTGCGCGGCGTGCGGCAGATCGACCGCGGCGGCGTGCCGGTGCCGGTCGCGAGCGAACCGTCACGGCTGGACGGTGCCGACGAATGGTTCGACCCGGACCGTATCGACCCCGACGAGCGCTGGGAGATCGTCCTGCCCGATGTTGCGGTGGTCAAGCAATACGCGTCCGAGGTACTCGATGGCCTGCTGCGCCGTCTGGCGTTGCTGTCCGATGACAAGGACCTCACGCTTTACCCGTTCCGCCGCGCACTGTTTCAGGAAGATGCGCAGGCAGAGAACCTCGCGGCACTGCTGCAGGCGCTCGGGATAGCTCCGGCCGCGCCGATTGCGCCGGGGCCGGGCGTGTCCGTTTCGCACGCCGGCACACTTCACTTCCCGGGCGGTCGTTTACACAAGGCTGGACGGACCCCGACGCTACGCGCAGCCGGATGAGCTGCCGCCCCAGCCTACCTACGTCCCGGCGTCGAGATGGATGCGGCGCTGGTCAGCAACGCGCAGTTCCTGGAGTTCGTCGAGGATCGCGGCTATGAGCATCCGGCCTGGTGGTCGATGGCGGGCCGGCAGTGGCTGATGACGCAGGAGCGCTCCGCGCCGCGATACTGGTCGCGGCACCCGGAATCACGAAGCTGGATGGTCGAGCGCTTTGGGACGCCGCGTACGATTAATCCTGACGAAGCCGTGCGGCACGTCACGCTGTACGAGGCGCAAGCCTGGTGTGCGTGGGCGGGGCGGCGGCTGCCGGTGGAAGCCGAGTGGGAACTCGCTGCGTTGCAGAATCGGGGATTGCAATGGGGCACGTTGCGGGAGTGGACGGCTTCGCCGTACGAGCCTTATGCCGGGTTTGCGGCGTCGCCGTCCGACACTGAACTCGTCGGGCGTTCGGGACGCATCAGGCCGTGCGCGGTACCACGTTTGTCAGCTCATCCCGCAGCGGCATGTGCGGGCGCGCCTGGCGTTGTTGCCGGAGGATGATTTTGGGTTTGTGGGATTCAGAACATGTTTGATGTAGAAGGGGTTTGATGATTGCGGGTGTCGAATCCACCCACCCCTTCGATTCGGATCGGCAAATAAAGAGCACCCCGCAGGGTGCTCTCCATCACAACAACGGCACGCGCAGCGCCGCCATCGTTTTACCGCTCGTAGCGCGAACGGCTATTGCCATTGCCATTGCGTTGACCGCCGAAGCCGCCGCCTTCGCGATTGCCAAAGCTGCGGGCGCCGTCACGCGCACCGCGGTCACCGAAGCTGCGGGTTCGTCCGCCGACTTTGCGGTCGGGCCCGGGCGTCACCTCGCTCAAGCCAGGCGACCACGTGATTCCGCTGTACACGCCCGAATGCCGCCAGTGCAAGTTCTGCCTGTCGCGCAAGACCAACCTGTGCCAGGCCATCCGCGCCACGCAAG
>LRMT01000206.1 GCA_001725945.1 Cupriavidus sp. UYMMa02A
CATTCTCCCAGATCGTACGGTGCGGTAGCGGGACAACATCTCCGCCCCGGCTGGCAAGGAGCTCGATATCCGCCGGCCAATTGGTCGAGCCACCGAGGAAGATTGGTATCCAACAGCGCCGCCCCTCTCCCCCGGCCCCTCTCCCGCAAGCGGGAGAGGGGAGAAAACCGGGTGCTCACATGTCCCGCCAGCCATGTACCGGCTGACCGGACAATTCCAGCCTTAATCCCACCGTTGTGTTCTTGTAGATTGGTAGCTTGTTAACTACCGTGGGCGCATGCCAGCGCCATTCGCCACGAGGAAAGCCACCATGAAACATGTCACCCTGCCCGATGGCGAGCGCGTGCCCGCGCTTGGCATGGGAACGTGGAATATGGGCGAAAGCCGCGCCGTCCGCGCCGAGGAGATCGCCACGCTGCGGCTGGGCCTGGACCTGGGCCTGCGCCTGATCGACACCGCCGAAATGTATGGCGAGGGCCAGTCAGAGGAAATGATTGGCGAAGCCATCGCCGGCCGGCGCGACGAGGTCTTCCTCGTCAGCAAGGTCTACCCGCACAACGCCAGCAGGCGCGGCACCGCGGCCGCGTGCGAGCGCAGCCTGCGCCGGCTCGGCACCGATCGCATCGACCTGTACCTGCTGCACTGGCGCGGGGGCATTGCGCTGGAGGAAACGGTGGAGGCGCTGCAGGACCTGCAGCGCAGCGGCAAGATCCGTCACTACGGCGTGAGCAACCTCGATCTGTCCGATATGGAGGAATTGTGGGGAGTCCCCGGCGGCGACGAAGTGGCGGTCGACCAGCTCCTTTACAACCTGAGCCGGCGCGGCATCGAATGGGAACTGCTGCCGTGGCTGCGCGAGCGCCGCGTGCCGGTGATGGCTTACTCGCCGATCGAACAGGCACGGCTGGTGCGGCATCCGAAGCTCGTGCGTTTCGCGCAGGCCCATGGCATGACGCCGGCGCAGGTGGCGCTGGCCTGGCTGCTCGCGCATGACGACATCATCGCGATCCCGAAGACCGGGCACCGTGAGCGCCTGCGCGAGAACCTGGGCGCGTTGCAGCGGCCGCTCACACCCGAACAGTTGCAGGAACTCGACCGCCTGTTCCCACCCCCGGCCGGACCGGGGCCGCTGGAGATGCTGTAGCGCCCGCTCTGTTTACCGGTTGTTCGCGACGTAACGTTCGCGCTCGACGTAGCGTGTCAGGTAGCTGCGTGCCTTTTCGCGGGTATCCGTGGTGACGCGGTCCGCAGCCTGGCGTGCACCGGACTTGCCGTGCGAGGAAACCATCTGGCCCTCGAGGTAGGTGCCGAACGCGTCGTGCATGGCCTTCAGGTCGCCGTTGCACGCGGACACGCTGCGGACACGACGTCCTTGGTCTGGGCCTTGCCGGGCACGCCGTCGTCGGCCTGGCGCTGCACGCAATCCATATAGCGCGCGCGCAATGCCTGCCAGCCGTTGTCGGCATTCGAATTTCCGCTGGCGGCGGTGGCCGCATCAGGCGCGGATGGCTGCGACCCGCAGGCGCCGAGCATCGCGGCAACCAGCAGGATGGAGAGTCTGGGGGCTTGGAGGATCGTCTTCATGCGTCGGGACTGTACCGCAGCATGGCCGTCCTCGCCCGCCAAAAGTCGACCATTCGCCACAGCATTAACAAATCGAAACGACTTCAACGTGTTGCATACGGTCCGCCATTGGTCCTCAAGCGGCCGGGCACTATGCTTCAAAGTACACAAACAAGCAGAAGGAGATCCCATGAAGCGCCGCTCATTCCTCCAAACAGGTGCCGGTCTCGTGCTCGGTGGCCTGTCTCTGGCCGGCTGCACCACCACGGGCCCTGGCGCGCCAAGCGACAAGGCCGCGCGGCGGCGCGAACTGGATTCCGGCGTGGATGCCACGCTCAGCAAGCTGTACGCGAGCGTCAATGGCTCGCGCGACCTCGGCAACAAGGCGCGCGGCATCCTGGTCTTCCCGAAGACGCTGACGGCGGGCTTTGTCGTCGGCGGCGAGTATGGCGATGGCGCGCTGCGCTCGGGCGGCGCCACGCGCGGTTATTACCGCCTGATCGCAGGCTCGGTCGGCTGGCAGATCGGCGCGCAGTCCAAGTCCGTCATCCTGATGTTCCTGACGCAGGAAGCCTACGACAAGTTCGTGCGCAGCAATGGCTGGACCGCCGGCGTAGACGCCACCGTGGCGCTGGCCACTGTGGGCGCCAACGGCGTGCTGGACACCAATACCGCGCAGCACCCGATCGTCGGCTTCGTGATGACCAACGCCGGCCTGATGGCCGGGCTGAGCCTGGAAGGCAGCAAGATCACCAAGCTCGACCTGTAGCACTCAACCACGCCATCCGCGTCGTGACGTGCCGCCGCTTTTTCCGGCGGCACGGCGCGACCGGATAGAATTCGTCCCTTTGGCCGAATTCCTCCCATGTGGTTCAAGAACCTGCAGCTCCATCGTTTTTCCGCTCCATGGTCACCCGGCGCCGACGCAGTCGAAGCCAGCCTGGCCAAACACGCCTTCTTTCCCGGCACCAGCCTTGAAATGCAGACGCAGGGCTGGGCCTCGCCGCGCGACAACGGCCAGCTCGTGCACACCGTCGGCCGCCAGATGCTGCTGACGCTGCGCACCGAGAAAAAGCTGCTGCCCGCTACCGTGGTCAATCAGGTCACCAAGCGCGCGGCGCCCGAGATCGAGGAGCAGCAGGGCTACAAGCCCGGCCGCAAGCAGATCAAGGAACTGAAGGAACAGGTCACCGAAGAACTGCTGCCGCGCGCGTTCAGCATCCGCCGCGACACGCGCGTGTGGATCGACCCCGACAATGGCTGGCTCGCCATCGATGCCGCCAGCGCGGCCAAGGCCGATGAAGTGCGCGGCATGCTGTTCAAGGCACTGGACCCGCTGCCGCTCGCAAACCTGCACGTGAACCAGTCGCCGGTTGCCGCCATGACCGACTGGCTGTCCACCGATATCGCACCCACCGGCTTCACCGTCGACCAGGAAATCGAGCTGCAGTCCGGCGCCGAGAGCAAGGCGACGGTGCGCTACGTGCGCCACCCGCTCGATGCCGAAGACCTGCGCCGCCATATCTCGGGCGGCAAGCGCTGCACGCGCCTGGCCATGACCTGGAACGACCGCGTGTCGTTCGTGCTGACCGATTCGCTGGCGATCAAGCGCGTGGCGCCGCTCGACGTGATCAAGGAACAGGCCGACAACACCGTCAGCGACGAAGACGAGCGTTTCGACTCCGATTTCACGCTGATGGCCGGCGAACTGGCCGGCATGCTGGGCGACCTGACCGAGGCACTCGGCGGCGAGCGCAAGGCCTGAGTGCCAGCCCGCCCGATCTGAAATCTTTCGACGGCCGCGCAAGCGGCCGTTTTTCTGTCTAGCCTTGGAATTGCCCGACTGACGCGCCCCCTCCCTGGAGCCGCCCGTGGACGACACTAAGGCCACGCCTCCCCCCGCCCCCGCTCCGTCCGCCGCCCCTTCCGCGCCGCCGCCGGTCCCTTTGCCTATCCCGCATTCACCGTGCTCTGGATGGCCACCGTGCTGTCCAATATCGGCACCTGGATGCACGACGTCGGCGCCGGCTGGCTGATGACCTCGCTCGCGCCGTCGCCGGCGTGGGTGGCGCTGGTGCAGACCGCCACGTCGCTGCCGGTGTTCCTGCTGGCCCTGCCCGCCGGCGCGCTGGCGGATATCCTGGACCGCCGGCGGATGCTGCTGGCGGTGCAGGTCGTGATGGCGATCGTCGCCGCCGGCCTGGGCGTGGTGGTATTGCTCGGCGGTGCCACGCCGGTGCTGCTGTTGCTGTTCACCTTCGTGATGGGCGTGGGCGCGCGATCACGGCGCCGGCGTGGCAGGCCATCGTGCCCAGCCTGGTGCCGCGCCAGGCGCTGCAGCAGGCCGTGGCCACCAACAGCGTGGGCATCAATATCAGCCGCGCCATCGGGCCCGCGCTGGCGGGCTTCATCATTTCCGGCATTGGCGTGGCAGCGCCGTTCCTGATCAATGCGGTCAGCTTCCTGGCCTGCGCCGGAAGTCAGCGACGAGGTCGCCCATGATCGCGGCCCGGTGCTGATCACCATCGAATACCAGGTGCGCCCCGACGATGCGGCGCACTTCGTCGCCACGCTCGATGAACTGAGCCAGGCGCGCCTGCGCGATGGCGCGTTTCATGGGGATTGTTCGAAGACGCGGCCCGGCCCGGACGCTATGTCGAATGCTTCCAGGTAGTGTCATGGCTTGAGCACCTGCGCCAGCACGAGCGCGTGACGCTGCACGACCGCGACATCCAGGAGCGCGCGCTGACCTTCCACAGCGGCGAGCAGCCGCCCGTGGTGTCGCACTTCATCGCGCCGCAGGCGCCACCTGCATGAGGCTCAGTCGACCCAGTTGACCTTGGGAAAACGGCCGGCAAAGCCTGCCGGCATCGCCGTCACCTTCTTCTGGCGGTAGTCGAAGAACACGAAGCCGGACTTGGCCATGGCGATCAGCGCGCCGTCCTGCGGGCGCGTGATGCGGAAGATGATGTCGCCGCCGTACTTGTTGAAGTCCATCACGCCGACGTCGAACAGCAACTGGTCGCGCGCATGCGCTTCGTTGCGGTACATGGTGGCCAGGTCCGTGACGATGATGCCAAGTCCTTCCACCTGGTCGCCCGCGCTGCCGAACTCATAGAGGAAGCGGGCGCGCGCCTCGGAGATCATCGAGATCATCGAATCGTTGGCCAGGTGGTTGGCCGAATTGATGTCGGTGACACGCACGGTCAGGTGGGTCGAATAGCAGAACTGGTCGGCTGGGAGATCGAGTTGAAGACGGGCCATGGCGGCATCGGACAAGTGGACAATGAGCCGCCGCCAGGCACGCTATTTCATTCGATCACGGGCAGGCTGGCGGCGAGGCGCCATCATAGTCGATCCGGCCCGTTAGGCCAGCAGCGACTACGGGTTGAGCGGCGGCAGCGCCGCCGGCGCGGCCCGATGCGCATGGAGATGCCGATGTGCGGGAGCGTATGTCGGCAACAGGCGTACCAGTCGCTGCCGCTCCATTGCGTCTGGCTCGCGCCGGCGCTGAACAGGCGCCGTTCGAGTTCACCGACGGCTGCGGCCAGCGCCGCATCGCCCGTGCCGGCCACCCAGTCCGACGGCGCCTTGCTCCATGCAGTGCGTGACCAAGCGCCCAGTGCGCGGTACGCCGGCAGCGTCGTTGGCGCGGCAGGCCTGCAGCAGCACCGCCAGCCGGGCCTCGCTGCCTGCCGCCCGGGCGCTGCGCCGTGCCGCGAGCGCGCGCCGCAGGCGTGCCACGCGAGGCCCGCGCCCAGCGCAGGACCAGCCACGCGAGCCACAGCACCACGGCACCGCCGGCCGCCCACAGCCACACGCGCCATGCGCTGCCGCCCTCGCCCTGCAGCGGCGCCGCGTGCGGGCCCGTCGGCGAAAGCCCCGACAGCCGCGCAGCGGATGCCACGTCCACCTTCACCTCGGGTGCCTCCGATTCACCCGGCTTGCGCGTGACCGGGTCGAACCATTCGACCTTGATGGCAGGCAGCGTGTAAGTGCCGGCGTGCTCGAACACATAGGTGATGCGGTCCGTGCGGCTGCCGCCGGTGTTGCCCGCGCTGTCATGCGCGGCGTCGTCGAGCCGGGGGTCGCCCGCGAACACGCGCACGCCCGAAGGCGCCTCGACCTTCGGCGGCCGGATCATCATGGCCTGGGTCTGCGGCGCGAACGTGGTGATAGTCCGCACCAGCGCGTCGCCGGCCTGGAACAGCGCCTGCGGGCCGTTCACCGGGCGGTCGAAGCTCTGCGTGACGTTCAGCCGGGCTACCGGCAGCGCGGTGGTGGCGGCCGCGGTACCGGCAGCACCAGCGGCGCGGATCGTGGTGGCCGGCAGCGTCACGCTGCCGTGCGTCGGCTTGCCGTCGTCACCGGCGTAAGTGAAGGCAATGGTGACCTGTGGCAACTGAAAGTCTCCGCCCTGCTCGGCCGCGAACAGGTAGGTCTTCTGGATGCCCGCGTAACTGACGCCGCCGATCTTCTCGACCGTGTTCACGCCGCGGTCGTCCGGCATGGTGATGATGGCGCCGGGCACCTGCAGTGTCGGAAAGACCGGTGCGGACAGGAAGAAGTTGGGCGCCAGTATCGTCACCTCGACGCGGATCTGCTGGCCCGGCAGCACGGGTTGCCTTGCCGCCACGTTGACGCGCACGACGGGCTCCGCGGCCAGCGCAAGCGCGCTGGCGAACCACATCGCAAGGCCGACGACCCAAACCGCGAATCCGCGACGCGCCGGCATCATGGCTTGCCTCCGGCGGCCGGCTGCGCCTGGCTCTGCTGCAGCGCGAACTTGCGTTGCAGCAGTTCTGTCGGCGTGGTCTGGATTGCGCGCATCCAGGTCTCGGCGCTTTGGACCGCGCCCATTTCCGTCTTCTTGCCCTCGCCTTCGGGCGGCTTGGACTCGCTGTCGTATTTCACTTCGTCAGGCTTGATGTCGGGCGGCTCCTCGCCTTCCTTCGGCTGCTCCGCCTGGGCGGCGAGCTTCTCCACGAGCGCGAGGTTGGCCGTTGCCGCCGGCCATTGCGGGCGGCGCTTCAGGGCCTGCCGGTAGCGCGCCGCCGCGGCCTTGTACTTGCCTTGCCGCGCGAGCGCATCGCCCTGATTGAAGTCGCTCTCAGGCGAATCCATCAGCGCAAAGCTCTGCACCGCCTTGGCGTATTGACCCGCACGGTACTGCGCCACGCCGCGCCACATGGGGTCGTCGAACAGCGCGGCGGCGCCGGCATAGTCGCCGCGCTCGAACGCCAGCCTGCCTTGCTGGTCATGCGTGAGCCACAGGTCGGCAAAGCGCCACGCAGGCGGTGCGGCCTCTGGTGCCGAGGCCTGCGCGCGCAATTCCTGCTGCGGCGTAGCCAACGCCGTCGCGAGCAACAGGCCGACAACCCAGCGCACGGTCCAGCCCTTGCGGAACCACAGCACGCCAAGCAGCGCGATGGGAATCGTCAGCCACCAGCCTTCATCCTTCCAGCGCGTGTTCTCCGCCGACTGCTTCTGCGCCAGATGCGACTGCACGTGGCGCTGCACCCAGGCGACGTCGTCATCGCTGTCGGGCGTGAAGGTCGCAACGGGCACGCCGGTGTCGTCGCCAAAGCGCTTGAGCGCGGCCACGTCCATGCGCGCGAACACGCGCACGCCGTCTTTCTCGACGAAGCTGTCGGTGCCGCTGCGCAGCGGACCGCCGCGTTCGGTGCCGACCGCCAGCATCACCGGCTGGCTGCGGCCGCTATCCGCCTGCGCCTTGAAGGCGCGCGTGGCGGCACTCTCCACACCGTCGGTCAGGAACGAGATGGTGCCGGGCACCTCCTCATGCGCAAGTGCCGCGTCGATGGTGCGCAGCGCCAGCGCGGTGTCCTTGCCGGGCGCCGGCATGATGCGCGTCTGCAGCGCGTCGACAAAGGTTTGCAGCAGCGTGGCGTCGTCGGTCAGCGGCAGCACCAGGTGCGTCGAGCCGGCATAGGCCCAGATCGCGGTGCGCCCGCCGTCGCGGCGCGCCAGCAGCGCCTTGACCTTGAGCTTGGCGCGCTCGAGCCGCGTGGGCGTCACGTCGATCGCATCCATGGTCGGCGACAGGTCGATGGCGATGGCCAGCGGCGCCTTGTCGTCGAGGAACGGCGGGCGCTCGCGCTCCCACGCGGGTCCCGCCAGCGCGATGGCCCCCAGCGCCAGCAACAGCGCGGTCAGGTGCACGGGACGGATCGCCAGCCGGCGGCGTTCGCCGACCATCAGCGCATCGAGCAGGTGCGGGCGATGGCGTCGCGCCAGCGGCGCC
>LRMT01000207.1 GCA_001725945.1 Cupriavidus sp. UYMMa02A
ATTTATGCTTATTTTTCATGGGGATAGGAGGGCGTTTTCGCGATACGAAACGTGTTTTCGAAAGACGAAAGGATGAGGTTGCTGAAGTCCGGGATCGATTTCGCAATGTGAAACGCGCTTTCGGTTGCCGGGGGGGCGGCCTCCTCGGCAACCAGTGGCGCTCCAGTCCCTCACGCACGTCATCTACGTGTTTTCCCCGGTATGACCCGCTGCCCAGTGTAAGAAGCAGGTAAGGGGCAGGCCTTACCTTATCTGCACGGACCAGGGCTGACCCCAACGCGCATGTGCCTGCCTGGCGCAGCGCCGTCGGCTCCTGGCAATCCCGTAGCACGATTGGCAGGAGACACAGATGAATGAAGAACTGGTCGCAAGACTGAAGGCGAACCCCACGTATCGCAAGCTTGTGCACAAGCGCTCGCGGCTGGGCTGGACGCTGACCGCGGTGATGCTCGTGATCTACTACGGGTACGTGCTGCTCATCGCTTTCGACAAGGAAGTCCTTGCCGCGAAGACGGGCTCGGGCGTGATGACGTGGGGCATGCCGATTGGCCTGTTCGTGATTCTTTTCACCGTGGTGATCACCGGCCTCTACGTGCGCCATGCCAACCGCGCCTATGACGAACTCACCGAACAGATCAAGCGGGAGGTCGCATGAGAGCCAACCACGCAATCATCGCCAGCGGCACGCTGCTGCTCTCGACAGCCGCGCTGGCGGCCGGCGGCGACCTTGGCCAGGCGGTCAAGCAGCCGACCAACTGGACGGCAATCGGCATGTTCGTGCTGTTCGTGATCGGCACGCTGTTCATCACCAAGTGGGCCGCAAAGAGGACGACGTCGGCCGCCGCGTTCTATACGGGCGGCGGCGGCATTACAGGCTTCCAGAACGGCCTGGCGATTGCCGGCGACTTCATGTCCGCGGCCTCGTTCCTTGGCATTTCCGCGGCGGTCTATGCCAATGGCTATGACGGCCTGATCTATTCCATCGGCTTCCTCGTGGGCTGGCCGGTCATCACGTTCCTGATGGCGGAGCGCCTGCGCAACCTTGGGCGCTTCACGTTCGCCGACGTTGCCGCGTACCGCTTCAAGCAAGGTCCGATCCGCGCCTTCGCCGCGTCGGGCACGCTCGTGGTGGTGGCCTTCTACCTGATCGCGCAGATGGTCGGCGCGGGCCAGCTCATCAAGCTGCTGTTCGGCCTGGAGTACTGGGTCGCGGTGGTGATCGTCGGCGCGCTGATGATGGTGTACGTGCTGTTCGGGGGCATGACCGCCACCACATGGGTGCAGATCATCAAGGCCGGCTTGCTGCTTGGCGGCGCCACCTTCATGGCCTTCATGGTGCTGGCCCAGTTTCACTTCAGCCCCGAGGCACTGTTCGCGAAGGCGGTCGAGGTCCACGCCAAGAAGGATTCGATCATGAGCCCGGGCAACTTCATCAAGGACCCGATCTCGGCGATCTCGTTCGGCATCGCGCTGATGTTCGGTACGGCCGGCCTGCCGCACATCCTGATGCGCTTCTTCACCGTGCCCAACGCCAAGGAGGCGCGCAAGTCGGTGTTCTGGGCCACCACGTGGATTGGGTACTTCTACATCCTGACGTTCATCATCGGCTTCGGCGCGATCGTGCTGGTGGGTACCAACGCGAGCTTCCAGGATGGCAGCGGCAAGCTGCTGGGCGGCGTCAACATGGCGGCGGTGCACCTCGCCAGCGCGGTCGGCGGCAACGTGTTCCTCGGTTTCATCTCGGCCGTGGCGTTCGCGACGATCCTGGCGGTGGTGGCAGGCCTGACCCTCGCCGGGGCCTCGGCCGTGTCGCACGACTTGTACGCCACCGTGTTCAAGCACGGCAAGGCGAGCAGCGCGACGGAACTGCGCGTCTCGCGCATCACGACCGTCATCCTCGGTCTGGTCGCGGTGGTGCTCGGCATCGTGTTCGAGAAGCAGAACATCGCGTTCATGGTATCGCTGGCTTTCGCCGTCGCGGCCTCGGCCAATTTCCCGGTGCTGTTCATGTCGGTGCTGTGGAAGGGCTGCACGACGCGCGGCGCGACCATCGGCGGCTTTCTCGGCCTGCTGTCGGCGGTCGTGCTGACGGTCCTGTCGCAGGCGGTCTGGGTGGACGTGTTCCACTTCAAGAATGCGCCGTTCCCGTACACCTCGCCGGCGCTGTTCTCGATGACGATCGGCTTCGTTGGCATCTGGATCTTCTCCCTGACCGACAAGTCCGCACGCGCACGCGTGGACAAGGCGGGTTTCGAGGCGCAGGAGCTGCGCTCCGAGACCGGAATCGGAGCTGGCGAGGCGACCGCACACTGAGGCGCGGCAATTTGCGGGGCGTCTGCTATCTTGGATCGAGGATCAGCAACGTCCCGCCGTCGGCATGCAAGGATGCAAGGGCAATGCGGGCGCTGGCACCAGGCGCACCGACGACGCCGGTGGTCACTGCTGTACACGGCTCAGGCCTCGAAGGCCTGAGTAGCCGGAGGCCGCCAACCATGAAGCCCCAACCCTTTGCAGTGATGCCGGACGCGCATGCGCGCGCGCTCAACGTCGTCGGCGAGAAGATCACGGTGCTGGCATCGAATGCCGCCACGCACGGTTATGAAGTGTTCCTGCAACAGGGCGAAGCGGGCAGCGGACCGCCGCCGCACAGTCATGACTGGGACGAGTCCTTCTACGTCACACGGGGGACGATCGCCATCGGCTACGGCGACGAGGTCATCACGGCGACGGCCGGCACGTTCGTGCATGTGCCGGCGGGCACGGTGCATCACTTCCAGTTCGGGCCCGCCGGTGGCGAGATGATCTCTGTCACCAGCCACGACGGACACGCATCGCACCTGTTCACCCGGCTCGACGAGGAAATTCCGCCGGGGCCGCCCGATATCGGCAAGCTGTTGGCGGTTGCGCAAGAGTGCGGCGTGACGATTGCCGGGCCAGACGCGCCCCCTGCCTGATGGCGGCAAGCGGCTGGGACACGCTTCGCTCCACAGCCGCCTGCTCGACGAATTCAGCCACGCCTGGTCATAATCGCTGCACCACAGAACTTCGAGGGTGGTGCAATGTCGCCTGTCCTGGCATTCAAGCTGGTGCTGTTGTCGTTGATCGCCATCATCGCCCTGGAGCTGCTGGCCGCAAAGCTGCGCCTGCCGCCAGCGGCCGCATTCCTGGTCGGGGGCATTGCCATGGCGTTCGTGCCGGGCCTGCCCGCCATGGAACTGAGCCCGGACCTCGTGCTGCTCGTCTTCCTGCCGCCGCTGCTCATGGACGGCGCCTATTTCTCGGTGTGGGACGAATTCCGGCGCAATCTTACCGGCATCCTGATGCTCGCGATCGGGGCGGTGTTGTTCACGACATTCATTGTCGGGGTGGTGGTCCATCTGGTGGTGCCGGGCCTGCCGTGGGCGGCCTGTTTCGCGCTGGGCGCGATCGTATCGCCGCCCGATGCCGTCGCCGCGAAGGCGGTGCTCGAGCGTGTGGCGCTGCCACGGCGGCTCATGGCCTTGCTCGAAGGCGAGAGCTTGCTGAACGACGCGACCGGTCTGGTGCTTTACCGCTTCGCCGTCGCCGCGGCGCTGACCGGCGCGTTCAGCCTCGAGCACGCCGCCGTGGATTTCTTCGTGCTGGCACTGGGCGGAATTGCGGTGGGTATCGCCATCGGGTTTGCGGTGGTGCGTTTGCTGCGGCGGCTGTCCGACGACTATCTCCTGATCACGGCAGCCGTGCTGTCGTCATGGGTCAGCTACATCGTCGGCGAATGGCTGGAGGTCTCCGGCGTCATCGCCACCGTTACGACGGGCATGATCCTTGGCTGGCATCAGCACCAGGTCTTCTCGGCCTCGGCGAGACGCGCGGCACGGCGTTCTGGCAGATCATGGTGTTCCTGCTCGAGGCGCTGGTGTTCATCCTGATCGGCCTGTCGCTGCGCGGCGTGATTGCGCGGCATGGCGGCACCGCGGATGCGATGGCATCGCTGGCGTTGCCGGTCGGCGTGATCATCATTGCCGTGGTGCTGTCGCGCTTCGCATGGGTGTTCGGGGCGGAGGCGCTGAAGTCGACGTGGCTACGCGTGGCGCGGCCGCGGCAGGCCCGCGCGGACTGGCGTTCGGCAACCATCGTGAGCTGGGCTGGCATGCGTGGCGTCGTGACGCTTGCGATTGCGCTGGCACTCCCGGAGCAGATGCCGGGCCGTGACCTGATCCTCGTCGCATCGTTCGCGGTGATCCTCGTGACGGTGCTCGTACAGGGTGCGACGATCGGTCCGCTGATCCGCTTGCTAGATATCCGGCGCATCGAGGACGCTCGGGCCGCAAGCTGACCGAGGCACAGGCATGGGCCTGTCTCGAGGCCGTGCAGCGCGATGCGATCCGCCCGCTCGTATTTGACGCCGATGGAGCGCTGCGGCATCCGCGATTGTGGGAGCAGTACAACTATCGCGCGCAGATCACTGAACGGTTCAAGGACAGTGTCATTCCCGATGAAGAGCGTTCCGCCCATTATGGGGTGGTCCTCGCGGGCCTCGCCGCGGCGCGGTCGGAGCTGATCCGCATGCATCGTGCAGGTCAGCTTCATGACGAGTTGCTGCGTCATATCGAGCGCGACCTGGATCTGCAGGAGGTGGCGGCGCAACACGGAATGGGCGGGGTATCCGCTGAATGACCTGGCCGGAGTTGGCCCTGGCCCACGCCCTGGAAATCGGGAGATGCCTCATATGAAAGCATGGCTGGCGATCGGATCCGTATGGATCAGCGCGTTGCTGCCGGCGGGCGTGACTGCCGCCGACTTCGGCAGCAAGGGCGGGCCAGAGCCTGCCAATACCGACCAGATTGCAGATCGGCTTCGCGCCGAACCGTATGACCTTGAGCTGCTGATCAGCTTCGGAACGTCCAAGGGCGGATCGGCCGGGCATATCGCGCTGGCGATTCGCGACCGCGTACTGGGTGACGACCTGGTCTACTCGGCCAACTTCTATGCCGACCGGGACAGCAAGCACGCGACCAGCTACTACACCGATGACCTGATGGTGGCCATCCCGAAGAAGGAATATCTGTTCGGGACTGCCTCCTCGGTTGCGCCGACCGCATCGTTCGGCCTGGACTTCGGCGAGATCTACAAGCGTTCGGTGATCGGTGTGCGTGTCGGCGGTGTCCCGGCGAGCGACAAGGAGGCGCTGGCGCGCTACTTCCGACGCATCAATGACGACTACCACCGGCAGGCCAGGAATACCGAGTATCACAGGGGTGAGATCCGGTATGACTACCTGCGTCTCAACTGTGCCAAGACCATCGGTGCTGCATTCAGGTACGGCGCGGGCTACAAGGACCTGAAGGTAACGAGCGCGACGCTGCTTCCTGGGCGGCGCGTGGTAGCGGCCGCCAGGGCCAACGTCCCGACCGAGATGGCAATGAAGCTGATCAGCGAGTGGGGCAAGCGTGGCTATGCCATGGATGTCGTGCTGTACAAAAAATACGGCGGCTCGACCTATGTGGACCCGCTCGAAGAAGAAAAGGTGGCCTTCAAGGACCTGCCCAATCGGTTTCCCTCGGTGTTGTCCCTGGATTTCCGCCGTGACCAGGGCGCCTACAAGGACTTCGATAACCTCTTTGCCATGTACCTGCTGTACAACCTGGGCAGGTACAGCGTGCGCGTCAATGAGCGGACGTTGCTGCTCGAGGTCGAGAAAGAGAAGGAGCCCATGGCGTACGCCAGCGTCCGAGCTTGCCGCCGAGAGCGCCAGGTCGGACAGCAGGAACTTCCGCCGCGGCATCCTGTTCCGGCCGCTAGGTACGAGGATCGGCGAGGCGCCGGACAACACGCATCTTTATGACTTCCCGGCGGAAGATGCCGGAGCAGGGAAGTCGGCACAGTAGCGCTTGAAGGCGCAACGCGGATCACCAAAAAAAGCAAGCGCGGCGGTGCCGCGCCCCAGTCTTGCAGCCCTGATAGGCAATCGCATTCAGCACGCTGCCCGAGCTCATCACGTTCTCGGCCGCGGCGCCATCTGAAATGCGCAGGTGTGCTTCCTAGAGCGCTTTCCGTGAGGTGCGAAATACGACACCCAAGGCGCGCGGGCAACATCTCCGGGATTTGTGACTAAGCTGGTAAGGGCTGTCCGGTTACTTCGGCAGTTCGGTTTTCCGTACGCAAGGAGATCACTATGAAGAAACAAAAAGCGCTGCCTGCGCTATTGCTGATCGCTGGCGTCCTGACGGCCTCCGCCAGCTTTGCCCAGCACAAGGGCAAGTCGAAGGCGGCCGAGCCTGCTGCGCCCGCCGCAGCGGCTTCTGCCACGTCGCCTTACATGCAGGTCCAGGAATGGAAGAAGGGCGATCGCCTGCCCACCGAATTCCGCGACAGGCAGTATGTGATCGACGACTGGAAGCAATACAGCCTGCCGGCGCCGCGCAAGGGCACGCACTGGGTCGGTGTCGGGGCGCAGTACTACCTTGTGGCGCCCAACGGCGTGATCCAGCAGGTGGGTGCCGGAACCTGACGGCGATTGCAGCGACTTCATCTTCCTGCAACCTGAAAGAGAAAGCCGCCCGCGCGGGCGTGACCCGCGGGGGCGGCTTTTTGCTTGCGGCTTTTACACAGCCCATGGAATCCTCTGCCGAACACTACTCCCTGGCTTTGTGCCGTGAACTAGCCGCGCAGATCGCAGGCGCGCCCAAGCGTGAATATCAGGTTGGCGGGCAGTCGATCGAGACGAGTCAGGGGAGGACGGTGCCTGAGCTTGAACGCGAGCGGCCGAAGCGGGAGTTGCAGGAGGCTTATAGGGTCAAGTGTACGCAGTAGGGGATTGTTGTTTGGCCGTGGCGTTGTTGTGCTTGGCCGGCGTGGCTGTTTCGCCTGCCAGGCACCACAACCCCGGCCCATCCTGAATAAAACGATCGTTTCATGGTAATCCATGATGGAACAGTTGTTGCTAACAACCTAGCATTCCATCAACACAATGGCGAACCCACATAAATCCGCCAGCCAATAGAAGGAGCCACCATGAACGCCGTGAAAATCACCTCCCTGAGCCTGGCCCTGGCGGGCGCTCTGGCTGCCGGAGTTGCGCAGGCCGCCGTTGACATTGCCAGCAGCCCGACCCTGAGCAAGATCAAGTCATCCGGAACCATCTCCATCGGCCACCGCACGTCGTCGATCCCGTTCTCGTACTACGACAGTAACCAGAAGGTGATCGGCTTCTCGCAGGATCTCTGCGACCGGGTGGTGGATGAAGTGAAGAAGGAGACCGGTGTCCCCAACTTGCAGGTCCGCATGGTGCCGGTCACCTCGCAGAACCGCATTTCGCTGGTGCAGAACGGCACGGTGGACCTCGAGTGCGGCGTGACGACGAATCTGAAGTCGCGCCAGCAGCAGGTGGCGTTTTCGACGACGTTCTTCGTGGCTGGCACGCGGCTGCTCGTGAAGAAGGGCAGCCCGGTGCATGACTTCTCCGACCTGTCAGGCAAGGCGGTGGTCACCAATGCGGGTACTACCTCGGAGCGCATCCTGCGGCGCCTGAACGACGAGAAGAAGGCGAACATCACGATCCAGAGTGCCAAGGACTATGGCGAATCGTTCCTGATCCTGCAGTCGGGACGCGTGGCCGCGTTCATGATGGACGACGTGCTGCTGTCCGGCGCACGCACGCTGGCGCCGAATCCGGCCGAATGGGTGGTGGTTGGCACGCCGCAGTCGTTCGAGGCCTACGGCTTCATGCTGCGCAAGGATGATCCCGGGTTCAAGCAGCTCGTCGACGGTGTGCTGACCGGCCTGATGAAGAGCGGCGAGATCAACAAGCTCTATGACAAGTGGTTCCTCAAGCCCGTGCCGCCCAAGAACATCAACTTCGAGTTCCCGATGAGCGAGCCGGTGAAGAAGGCCTACGCCAATCCGAACGACGAAGCCTTCGAATAAGCATGGACCTTAGCCTCTGCTCGCCGGCACGTAGGCGCCGGCGCGGTGCAGTGCGCCTTCGGCCTGTTCCAGCGCGCGGATGGCGCCCTTGCCCTTGCGCGCGAGCAACTGCTCGACCAGCGCTTCGACCATGGCGATGCCGGCCGTGATCGACGGAAAAAACGACGGGCTTTCCACCGAGAACAGCAGCGTGCAGTCGGCCGCCAGCGCAATCGGCGCGACCGAGCTGTCGGTCAGTGCCACCACCTTGCAGCCCGCTTCGCGCGCGGCGTTCGCCACGCGGATGACCTCCTGCGAGTACGGCGCAAAGCTGATGACCAGCACGGCGTCGCGCGGGCCGAGCGCGCGCAGCTCCATTTCCAGCGTGCCGGCTTCGCCGCGCACAAGCTGAACCGTGCTGCGGAACAGCCGGTAGACATAGTGGAAGGTGAAGGCGATCGGAAAGCACGAACGGAACCCGGCCACGTGCACGCAGGCCGCGCCCGACAGAAGATCCGCGGCGGCCTGCAGGGCCTTCTCGTTACCGGCGCCGATCTGGTCGAGGTTGTTGTGCTGGGCTTCCAGTATTTCGCCGAGCATGCGGCTCGTGCCGCCGTCGCGCACCACTTTGCGGGCGCGGCGCGCATAGGGCTGGGAACTGCCGCGCAGCGCGTCGACGAACAGCTCGCGCAGGCCCTGCCAGCCTTCGAAGCCCAGATACTGCGACAGCCGCACCAGCGTGGCCGGCTGCACGCCCGCACTGACGGCGATCTTGCGCATGGACAGCACCGGCACATCCTGCGGATGGTCCAGCAGGTAGCGCGCGCCGCTCTGGAACTGTACGCTCAGCGTCGGAAAGCTGGCGCGCAACCGGGCCTGCAAGGCATCCAGATCTTCGGGCGGGGAAAGGCTGTCGGGCGACATTACGGCTCCGGATTGAGGTTGTAACGATTGTTGCATAGCTGCGGCGACGCAGCATCACCCACTTGTGGCTTGCGAGGCGCCGGCGCTGCCAGACCGGGGTCTTCAAGCCAGTGGAGGTGGGGTCGATCCATCCGGTTCTCCGAACGTCGACAGTGAAACAAACGTTGCAATGCGGGTGGCCTTGTCCTTATACTTCCGTAAGCACGCCGCCGGCTGGCTGTATATCGACCGTGCGGGCCAGAACCTGTAAGGCTCCGGCGTCGCCCAATCCTCCCTTGTCTTGCAGGATCGATCCCGTCATGACCCACGTCTTTCATCGCAATCCGCGCCAGGCCTTGCCGGTTGCGGTCGCCGGCAGCGGCGTCGAGCTGGTCGACAGTGAAGGCCGGCGCTACCTCGACGCGTCGGGCGGCGCTGCGGTGTCGTCGCTGGGCCACGGCCATCCGCGCGTGATCGCGGCGATCAAGGCGCAGCTCGACACCATCGCCTACGCGCATACGTCGTTCTTCACCACCGAGGTGTCCGAGACGCTGGCGCAGACGCTCGCGCAGGCCGCTCCCGGCGACCTGGAACACGTCTACTTCGTCTCGGGCGGCTCCGAGGCGGTCGAAGCCGCGCTCAAGCTCGCGCGCCAGTACTTCGTCGAACTGGGGCAGGGCAGCCGCCGCCATTTCATAGCGCGCCGCCAGAGCTACCACGGCAACACGCTGGGCGCGCTGGCCATCGGCGGCAACGCTTGGCGCCGGGAGCCGTTCCTGCCGCTGCTGGTGCCGGCACACCATGTGTCGCCGTGCTATGCCTACCGCGACCAGGCGGCCGGCGAAACCGACCAGCAGTACGCGCAACGCCTGGCGGACGAGCTCGAGGCCAAGATCCTGGAACTGGGCCCCGAGAATGTCGCGGCGTTCGTCGCGGAGACCGTGGTCGGCGCCACGGCCGGCGCCGTGCCACCGGTGGCGGATTACCTGAAGCGCATCCGCGCCGTGTGCGACAAATACGGCGTGCTGCTGATCCTGGACGAGGTCATGTCCGGCATGGGCCGCACCGGTTACCTGTTCGCGTGTGAAGAGGACGGCGTGGTGCCCGATATCGTCACGATTGCCAAGGGGCTCGGCGGCGGCTACCAGCCGATCGGCGCAATGATCTCCACACGCAGGATCTACGACACCATCGTGGCGGGCAGCGGCTTTTTCCAGCACGGCCACACCTACATCGGCCACGCCACGGCGTGCGCCGCCGCGCTGGCCGTCCAGCGCACCATCGCCGAAGACAATCTGCTGGCCAATGTCCGCGAGCGCGGCGAGCAGTTGCGCGCGCGTTTGCATGAGGCGCTGGACAACCATCCGAACCTGGGCGACATCCGCGGTCGCGGCCTGTTCGTTGGGGTCGAATTCGTCGCCGACCGCGACAGCAAGGCCTCGCTCGATCCTAAGCTGAAGACGCATGCAAAGCTGAAGGCCGCGGCCATGCAGCACGGCCTGCTGGTTTATCCGATGGGCGGCACCGTCGACGGCGTGCATGGCGACCACGTGCTGTTCGCACCGCCATTCATCTGCACGGAGCGGGATATCGACACAATCGTCGAGCGCTTTGCCGGCGCGGTCGTGGCTGTCTTGCCGGCATAGCCGCGCCTGATTGTGATGATGAGGCTACATGAGCTGATTGTCTTGTAGCCGCAACGTCACGGCGTCGGCATAGTAATTTCTTTGACCCTTGTAAAAGCGTGGCTTACACTTCGCGCCATAGCGCTGGAAATAGGTCGTCCGGCACATAATAAGCATCGGAGCGCGAGCATGGGACATAGAAGCCCTGCAGTGCGACACGACAGCAGGGTCAAGCTTGTAGGGCTGTCGTTTCGGGTCATTGGGAAATACGGGTCTTCCGGCATCGCTACATGCCGGTGTGTGCGCTCGCGCCTTGCCAGGCCGCCGCGCGGGTTCACGCTGATCGAGCTGATGATCACGGTGGCGATCATCGGGATCTTGGCCACCATCGCCTATCCGTCCTACGTTCAGTACGTTACCCGCAGCAATCGCTCCGCGGCGCAGAGCTTCATCCTCGGCGTTGCCAATCTGCAAGAGCAATACAACCTGGATGCCCGCCAGTACGCGACGACGCTGGGGGCACTTGGCGTCACGGTTCCGTCGGAGGTTTCTCGCAACTACGCGGTCGCGCTAACTGCGAACAACGCGGCAACACCGCCCACGTATACCGTCACGGCCACCCCTACGGGCGGCCAGCTTGCCAATGACACCAAGTGCCTGAACCTGACGGTGGACCAGACCGGCACCAAGGGCATCAGCGGGCCTGGTCCCCTGACCACCTGCTGGTGAGCGGCCATGACCCCCTTCGAGAACCTTTCATCAGCGTGCAGGCGGAGCGCCGGCTTCACGCTGATCGAGCTGATGACCACGGTGCTCATCGCGGGCATCCTGCTGTCCGTTGCTACGCCCTACTTCAGCGACTTCATACTGGGTCAGCGGATACGTACAGCGGCTTCCGACCTGGCATCAAGCCTCGTCTATGCGCGCAGTGAAGCGGTCAAGCGCAACACCGGAGTCACCGTCGCGCCGGCCACCGGCGGATGGCAGAACGGCTGGACCGTTACAGTCGGAGCTGCCGTGCTGGGCAGCCACGAAGCCTTTACCGGCTTGACGTTGACGGGGCCGGTCGGGGGGCTGGTCTACAACAGCTCTGGTCGCCTGGCCGCAGTGCCAACACCTTTCAGCATTTCCGCGTCCGGCAGCTCTGCCGTTCCACGTTGCGTGAGCGTTGATCTGAGCGGGCTGCCAGGCAACGCGACGGGGAGCTGCTGATGCGCTGCTTGAAACCGATTCGGGAATCCACCGGCGGATTCGGTCTGATTGAGGCGCTGGTCACGCTGATCGTCCTGCTGCTTGGTCTGCTCGGATTGGTGACGCTGATGCTGGCTAGCCAACGGGCAGAGTCCGAGTCCTACCAGCGCGCCCAGGCGCTCATCCTGCTACAGGACATGGTCGAACGCATCAATGCTAATCGTTCGGCAGCTGGCTGCTATGCCCTCACCACGGACATGGCAAATGGTGTGCCTTATCTGGGCACCGGGGCGGGTACGCTGCCTGCGTGTTCGCTGGGCACGGTCCAGGCCTACTCCCTGGCTAACAACGACCTTGCCGCCTGGAACAATCTGCTTGCCGGCGCAGCAGAGGCAAGCGGCACAAGCAATGTCGGTGCGATGACCGGCGCGCGTGGGTGTATCAGCTTTAACGCCGCATCCGGTATCTACGTGGTGAGTGTCGCCTGGCAGGGCAAGAACAAGACTGCCGCACCTGTTGCCGGTCTGGCGTGCGGCAAAGGCCTGTATGGAGACGAAAAGCAACGGCGGGTGGTGAGCGCCACACTGCAGGTTGCTAACCTCAACTAATGGCTGCCGTGACGACTCCTGCCACCTTGCGCCCTCTCTTGTCCATGCGTCGCCGCCAGTCCGGCATGTCGTTGGTGGAGCTGATGGTCGCCATCGCTATAGGGCTTTTCCTGCTGGCGGGTATTACGGCGCTGATCAGTCAGCAAAGCAGTGCGCGCGCCGAACTGGACAAATCGAACAGGCAGATTGAGAGCGGACGCTATGCCTTCACGCTGTTGCAGGATGACATCGAGCATGCGGGCTACTACGGGCGCTTCGGTGGCACGATGACGGCATCGGCGGTCTTGCCGAATCCGTGCTCGGTTGCCACGGCCAGCGTGGGCGACGCGCTGGCTCTGCCGCTCCAGGGGTATGACGCACCGATTTCCGTGCCGGCACCCCTGTCCGGTTGCCTGGACGACGCCAATCATCTTCCCGGAACAGACATCCTCGTCACCAGGCGCCTTGAAACCGGCGATGTACTGGCCTCACCGGCCACCGGGGTGGCGGGACAGATCTATGTCCAGACAACGCCGGCAGACAAGAAGATCGGCATCGGTCCCGACCCCACCCCGGCCTCGCCGTCCACCTACACGCTGGTGCAGAAGGACGCTACGACGCCAGCGCCATTATGGCGCTATATGCAGTCGGTGTACTTCATCAGCCCCTGCAATCGCTACGCAGCGGGCGCTACCGTCTGCACGTCTGCCGCGGACGGCGGCAAGCCGGTGCCGACGTTGAAGCGACTCGAGCTGACGGTATCTGGCGGTGCTCCTGCATTCGTGATCACGCCGCTCGTGGACGGGATCCAGAATATGCAACTGGATTATGGCGTCGACGCGATCGGTGCCGGCACGCCGGCGGTGCCGTTCATTACCTCCCCTGCACTGGCGGACTGGCCAAACGTGATGGCCGTGCAGATCAGCCTGTTGGCCCGCAATACGGATGCTTCCGCGGGCTATTCCGATGCGAAGACTTACAGCATGGGGAGCGCAGGATCGGTTGGCCCATTCGCGGACGCCTACAAGCGCCACGTCTATACCGGCACCGTACGTGTCATCAACCCGAGTAGCCGGAGAGAATAATCATGAGGCGCAAGTTACTGGCGCACGGGAACCGACTCCGGGGCATCAGCCTGGTGGTTGGCCTGGTGATGCTGATCGTGCTGACCCTGCTGGTGGTGTCTGCCGTGCGCATGAGCAATTCCAGCTTGCGCATCGTCGGCAACCAGCAGGCCAGGGCGGAAGCCAGCGCGGCGGCGCAACAGGCGATCGAGAAGGTCATCGGCTCTGCGACGAGTTTCTATACCCCTGCCGCGCAGAACTTTGACATCGATATCAACAACGACGGTGTCGCGGACTACGCGGTGCAGACAGCCGCTCCGGCCTGCCTGCAGATGGTGGCGGCGGACGGCTACAGCTATGACTTCTCTCCGTCGGCACCGCAGGATACTTACTGGGACGTGACGGCCGTTGCCACGGACAAGCGAGGCAGCGGTGTCACTGTCACCGTCCATCAAGGCGTAAAGGTGAGGATGGACTCGACCGCCACCTGCTCTTAAGACGGCATGGGCGCTGAAGGATCAAATTTTCGGGATCGCCGGGGGCTAAATATGTCCATTCTCAAACTCTGTCGGACCGTCGCATGGGTCCTGCTTGCTTTCATACCCATCGTCGGGCATCCGGACGACACGGACATCTTCACGGTTCAGCCTTCGGGTTCCGCCACGTCGGCGCCCAACATCCTGTTTATCCTGGATAACACGGCCAACTGGTCAAAGGCATCGCAACATTGGGTGGGTTCTGCCACGCAAGGGCAGGCCGAACTGAAGGCCATCGCCAGTTTTGTCTCGAACCTGAAACAGCCAGTCAATGTCGGGCTCATGATGCTGAGCGCCCATGGCAACAGCCGCGATGGGGGATATGTGCGATTTGGCGTGCGCGACATGACGTCATCAGCCAATAACCTGGGACTGCAGAAAATCGTTAGTGGCATCGACGTCAATGCGCCGGATGAAGAAATCGACCAGTCGTCGGGCGACTATGCCAACGCCTTGTACGAATCGTGGCTATATCTGACAGGTTCGCCGACCAGCTGGGCCGGCATGGATCCGATGGCCGACTTCGCCGGCAACAGTGGCACGAAGCAGGACAATCTCACGACGTCGTCCACCAGCGGAGCCGGCCTGAGCTCCGGCTTCGCCTACAAGGGGTCGGCCAACGGTTCTGGCTACAACAGCCCGCTGGGCGGCGGCTGCGGCAAGACCTACATCGTCTTCATTGGCAACAACCGCCAGGGCCAGCTTCCGCCCGTGCCCGGTACTTCAGACCCCGCCGCGACCACGCTTACCCAGTACAAGTACTCGTCCGTGCCTGACGTCCAGTCGGCATGGACGCGCTTCCTCAGATTGCGTCCCGACCTGGTTGCGGGCAGCACCGCAGCGACGAACGGCTCGATCATTACCTATACCATCGACGCGTACCACGACCAGCAGAATACCGACTTCACTGCCATGATGAAGAACATGGCATTCCAGGGCGGCGGCGACTATTTTCAGGCCGGCAGCGACGACGCCCTGAACCTGGCATTGCAGAAGATCCTGAACCGGATTCTTGCGTACAACTCGGTCTTTGCTTCGGTTTCGCTGCCTGTGTCGGTCAGCGTGCGTGGCACTTATCTGAACCAGGTCTACCTGGGCATGTTCCGCCCCGACAGCGACGCCAAGCCGAACTGGTGGGCAATCTCAAGCAGTACCAGCTGAACGACGATAAGTCCACCAATCCGCCGACGGTCTTCCTTGCAGATGCCAGCGGTGCTGCGGTGGAAAACACGACGACTGGCTTCGTCAATCCGGACGTGACAAGCATCTGGACCGTGCTCTCCAGTTTCTGGGATCTCACAAAGTATCCTCTGTCCCAGGGCTCGGGCGGGGCCTCCGACGCACCCGACGGCGATCTTGTCGAGAAGGGCGGAGCAGGTCAGAGCCTTCGCACCACGTTCCCGACGGACCAGACCAGCCGTGCTGTCTACACCTGCACGGGAACATGCAGCAAAGACTCCGCGCTTTCAGGAAGCCTCTTCAATTCGGCCAATACGTCGATCGTCGCATCATTGCTTGGCCTGTCCACGGGTACCAGCAAGGATTCCGTCATCAACTGGGTCCGGGGCGGCAATGTCAAGGTAGATGACCCCAACGTTGCCAATCCTTCAGCGCCATCCAAGTACAACATCCGCGGCTTTGCCCATGGCGACGTGCTTCATTCCCGGCCTGCGGTGATCAACTATTCCCGGACGACCGATGACGTGGTGGTGTTCTACGGCGCGAATGATGGGATGCTTCATGCCGTGAAGGGCGGCCCAGCCGGCGGCAATGAACTGTGGAGCTTCATCCCGTCGGAGCACTTCCCGAAGTTCGGTCGGATGTATGACCATTCGCCCACAATTTCTTCCACGAATCCCAAGCCCTATTTCGTTGATGGCTCTGCAACGGTCTATACCTATTCGACCAGCGCCGATGGCAAGATCGATGCAACGCGCGGCGACAAGGCATATCTTTTCGTGACAATGCGGCGCGGTGGCCGCTTCATCTACGCATTGGACGTCAGTGATCCGGCAACTCCCAAGTTCCTGTGGAAGCGCAGCAATACCGATACCTTCTTTGGCGAGCTGGGAGAGACCTGGTCTGACCTGCGCGTGGCCAAGATTCGCGCCACGACCGATCCCGTGCTGATTTTTGGACTCGGCTATGACCCGAACGCCAATGACCCGGTGGTGCAGAAGACGGCAACGATGGGTCGCGGCGTCATGGTACTGAACGCGGTGACCGGCGACCCCGTTTGGCAAGCGGGCATCGCTGCCACGACCGGTGCGGACGGACTGAATGTGCCCGGCATGTCCTATGCCATTCCCGCCAACATGGCAATCATCGATTCCGACCGGGACGGCTACGTTGACCGCATCTACGCCGCCGACACCGGTGCAAACATCTGGCGCATCAATATCAGCAGCGCGACGAAGGCTAACTGGACCGTGTCCTTGCTGGCTGCGTTAGGTGGCACCGGATCCGATGCGCGCAAGTTCTTCTATGCGCCCGACGTGGTGCCGCCATCGACGACCAATCCGTCGTCCGATACTCTGCTGATCGGTTCCGGTGATCGGGAGCACCCGTTCGATACCGGTGTTCAGAACCGCTACTACATGATCAAGGATGACCATGGGCTCAACGCGGTGCCGTCGACCGCGATCACAGAGGGGCCGCTCGGCTCCAGTACCGGCACGGCCGGACAGCTCTATGACGCCACCGCCAACCTGATCCAGGTCGGAACGGCGGATGACGTCAAGGCAGCCGGCGCGCGCTGACTGCCGCCAGCGGGTGGTATATCGTCCTGGGCACGGGCGAGAAGGTGGTAAGCGGGTCAGCCACGCTGTCGGGAACGGTCATGTTCGGCACCAACACGCCGAAGGCCGCATCGCCGAACTCCTGCACCGGCGACCTTGGCGAAGCACGCATTTATCAGCTGAATTACCTGAACGGTGCTGCCATACAGGATGTCAATAAGAGCGGCAGCCTGACTACCGTGGACCGAAGCCAGGTTCGTGCAGGAGGTGGTTTCCCGCCCACGCCGGTTCCGGTGGCCGTCAAGATTGGTAACACGACATACGATGTTGCCATTAGCGGCACGCAGGTCCTAACCCCGGCCGGACCGCAGTTGGGGCGCCGCTACCGCATCTATTGGCGTAAAGGCATCGACGGATGATAGACCCGGGGCATGCCAGACGGCATGCCCTCACTGACCGGCCAGCGGTCATCACGCCTCCTGTTTTACGGTGCCACGCCTTCGGCACAACTGCAGCCTTTCTCTGGCGGCATGCAGTCTGCGCTGCGACAATGGATATTTGCGGCTGGTTCCTTTCCCACCGCCCCGCGTACCTCAAAATGCGGTGACGGAATACTCACGTGATCCTTCGATATCTCCTTCCGCTGTTGCTGTCATGGCAGCTTGCCTCGGCTACCGAGCCCCCGCCAGTGCCGCTTCGGGTCAGGTTCGCAGTCCTGCTTCCGCCCCACAGGCCACGAGGCCGGAGCGCTCGAGCCCGAGCCAGTATTCGCTGCGTCCCAGCATGATGCCCAGGCTGGAAGCAGCTTCGGTCTGAAACTCAGGCCCGGCAGCGCCTCGCGGGACGATGACAGCGGCGCCCGTGACAGGCTTGGCTATCCTGGCAGGTAGGTGCCAGCGGCAAGGAGTCACGCTTTCCAGTACCCTTGCCATTCACCGCCAAGCCGAGGAGCCCCATGCCCCCCAGTCCCGACCCGGCCATCCCCCAGGCCCGCGACACCATCCGCCACCTGCGCGCCTCGCGCATCCGCGAAGTCGCCAATGCGGGCATCGGCCTGCCTGACATGCTGCCGTTCTGGTTCGGCGAATCCGACCAGGTCACGCCCGACTTCGTCCGCGACGCCGCGCGCGCACTGGCCGGCGGCGCAACCTTCTATACCCACAACCTCGGTATCGCGCCACTGCGCGGCGCGCTCGCCGACTATGTCGGCACGCTGCACGGCGCCACGCGCATCGAGAACGTCGCGGTTACCAGCGCGGGCGTCAATGGCCTGATGCTGGCCGCGCAACTGATCGCCGGTCCCGGCGACCGCGTGGTGGCGGTGACGCCCCTGTGGCCGAACCTGGTGGAGATCCCGAAGATCCTCGGCGCTTCGGTCGAAACGGTGTCGCTCGACTACGGCCCGCACGGCTGGACGCTCGACGTCGACAAGCTGCTGGCGGCACTGACGCCCGGCACGCGCGCGCTGATGGTCAATTCGCCCAACAACCCGACCGGCTGGGTGATGTCGCGCGCGGCGCAGCGTACCGTGCTGGACCACTGCCGCCGGCATGGCATCTGGATCATCGCCGACGAGGTCTACGAGCGCCTCTACTACGGCGACGAAGCCGGTGGCGGCGACAGCCGCACCGCGCCGTCGTTCCTGGACATCGCCTCGCGCGAGGAGCGCGTTATCTGCGTCAACTCGTTCTCGAAGGCGTGGCTGATGACGGGCTGGCGGCTCGGCTGGATGGTGCTGCCTTCGTCGATGACGGACGACTTGGGCAAGCTGATCGAATACAACACCTCGTGCGCGCCGTCATTCGTGCAGGAGGCGGGGGTAGCGGCGGTGCGCGAAGGCGAGGCGTTCACGCGTGACCTGGTGCAGCGGCTGCGCACCGCGCGTGACCATCTCACCGGCGCGCTGTCGGCGCTGCCCGGCGTGGATGCGCATGCGCCCGATGGCGCGATGTACGTGTTCTTCCGCCTGTCCGGGGCGACGGACAGCCTGGCCTTGTGCAAGCAGCTTGTGCGCGAAGCCGGGCTGGGGCTCGCGCCGGGCAGCGCGTTCGGCGACGAGGGCGAGGGCTTCGTGCGCTGGTGCTATGCCTGTGACAGGGCCCGTCTCGATGAAGGCGTGCGGCGCCTGCGCGGGTTCATCGGCAGCTGAGCCGCATCGCCGTCAACGCACGGCCGGGGTCACCGTACTGGCGGCGCTGGCCTGCGCCTCTTCATCCCACCATCCACCACCCAGTGCCTGCAGCAGCGCGGCGGAATCCGCCAGCCGGGTCGCGGTGGCTTGCGCAAGATCGAGCGATGCCTGGCGCGACTGGCGTTCCGCATCGAGCACCGTGAGCTGGCTCACGCCGCCGAGCCGGTATTGCTCCGAGACGATCGCGAGCGTCGACGCGCCTGCCGCGCATTGTCGGCACGCGCGCGCAGCGTGGCGGCGTCGGACTCGAGCGCGCGCAGCGCGTCGGCCACATTCTGCAGGCCTTGCAGCACGGCCTGGCGGTAGGCCGCGAGCGACTGCTCATAGGCAGCCTCGGCCGCGCGCTTGCGCGCGAGCAGTTCGCCGCCATGGAACACAGGCTGCACCAGGCCGGCGGCGAGGCTCCAGACATTGAAGCTGTCGAACAGATTGCGCGCGGTGGTGGACTGCCAGCCGCCGCTCGCGCTGAGCGTGATCTGCGGATAGAGATTGGCCGTGGCCACGCCAATGTTGGCCGAGGCCTGGTGCAGCAGCGCTTCGGCCGCGCGGATGTCCGGGCGGCGGCGCGCGAGCGTGGACGGCAGGCTCAGCGGCAGGGTATCCGGCAGCCGCAGGTCTTCCAGCCTGAATTCGGGCAATTGCGCCGCTGCGGGCGTCTGCCCCGTGTAGACCGCAAGCTGGTGGCGCGTGGCCTCGATCTGCTGCGTGAGCCCGGGAATCAGCGCCTGTGTCTGCGCCAGTTCGGCACGCTGGCGCTGCACGTCGACGCGCGCGATACCGCCGGTGCGCAGCCGGTCCTCGGCAATGCCCACCTCGCGCTGCTGCGCACCGGCAATCGCCACGGTATCGGCGAGTTGCGCGCGCAGCCCCGCTTCGCGGATCGCCGCCGTGGCGACATTGGCAGCCAGCGCCAGGCGCGCCGCCTCGAACTCATAGCGCTGGTAGTCCACGGCGGCCTGCAGGTTCTCCAGCTCGCGCCGCTGGCCGCCGAACAAGTCCAGCACGTAAGAGACCTGCACCGTCGCGCCATACAGCGTGAAGGGGCCCGGGCTCGGGATCGCCGTGATGCCGAGCGACTGGAAGTTGACTTGCTGGCGTGTCGTATTGAGGTTCGCGTCCACGGTCGGCCAGCGCGTAGCGCCGGTGCGCGCGGCCAGGTTCTCTTGCGCCTCGCGCAGTTTCGCCTGGGCCTGCGCGAGGGTCGGGCTGCCGTCGAGCGCGGCGCGGATGGTCGCATCGAGCGCGGGGCTGCGAAACAGTGCCCACCACTGCGCGGGCACATCGGCACCGTTCGCGAACGCCTGTGACTGGCCGTGCGGAAGGCCGCCGGGCATGTCGGCGGCAACGGTTGCCTGTGGCTGCGGGCCGGCCACATAACCGGCATCGGACGTGGGCGCCGGCGTGCGGAAGTCGGGCCCGCTTGCGCATGCGGCGAGCAGCAGGCAGCCAAGAAGCGGAAGAGGTGGACGCATGGCGTTGGCTCCGTCAGTCCAGCGTACGGCGGTAGAAGCGCACCGCGATGGTCATCACCACCACGATGAACAGGGCCATCGGCCAGACATTGGGCCAGAGTTCGGGCCAGCCGTTGCCCTTGAGCAGGATGCCGCGGATGATGCGGTGGAAGTACGTCATCGGCAGGATGTTGCCGATCGCCTGCGCCCAGCCCGGCATGCCCGCGAACGGGAACATGAAGCCGGACAGCAGGATATTGGGCAGGAAGTAGAAAAAGGTGAGCTGCATCGCCTGCAGCTGGTTCTGCGCCAGCGACGACAGCGTGATGCCCACCGTCAGGTTGGCCGCGATAAACAGCAGCGCCGCCATGTACAACACCACGACGGAGCCGAAGAACGGCACCTGGAACACCCAGCGCGCGGCTATCAGCACGATGGTGGACTGGATCAGGCCGATGAAGATATACGGGACGATCTTGCCGGTCATCACCTCGATCGGCTTCACCGGCGTGGCGAGCAGGTTTTCCATGGTGCCGCGCTCGCGTTCGCGTGTCATGGCCAGGCCCGTCATCATGACCATGGTCATGGTCAGGATCACGCCCATCAGCCCCGGAATGATGTTGTACTGCGTGATGCCTTCCGGGTTGTAGAGCCGCTGCACCTGCACGTCGAAAGGCGCCTTGCCGCCGGCCAGCGGCGCGAGCGATCCTTTCAGGTCGGTGCGCGCGACGCTGAACGGCAACTGCGCGAGCGCCGCAATGGCGGCGCCGGTGGCCGACGGGTCGGTCGCATCCGCTTCCACCACCAGCGCGGGCCGTTCGCCGCGCAGCAGCTTGCGCGTGAAATCGGGCGGTATGTTGACCACGAACTGCACATTGCCCTTCATCAGCGCCTCGCGCCCGGCCTTTTCGTCGGGCAGCGTGCCCACCACCTTGAAGTAGGTGGAGTGCTCCATGCCGGCAATGAACGAGCGCGTGAATTCGCTCTGGTCCGCGGCGATCACCGCGGTCGGCAGGTGGCGCGGATCGGTGTTGATGGCAAAGCCGAACAGCAGCAACTGCATGATGGGCAGTCCGACGATCATGGCGAAGGTGACGCGGTCGCGTCGAAGCTGCAGGAACTCCTTCAGCACGATGCTCCACCAGCGATCGAAGGAGAAGCCGAATCGTCCGTTGCGTTTCATGACGGTTCCTTGCGCGTCTTGCGGCCCGCCTCGGCGCTCGTGCCCATGTTGTCCTCGGCGCGGCTCATCATGTGGATGAAGACGTCTTCCAGGCTGGTCTGGGTGGGTTCGACGCGCCGTTGGGGGCCGGCCATGCGCCGCAGCGTCTCGCCAAGCAGCGCACCGTCGCGGCCGGTCACATGCAGTGCGGTGCCGAAGACGACGGTCTGCTCGACGCCGGCGCGCCATGCAACTGTTTGGACAGTTCGGCCAGCTCATCGCCTTCGACGCTCCAGGTTGCAAGGTGCTGGCTTTCCACCACTTCGTCGGCGGTGCCTTGCGCGAGCAGCTTGCCGTAGGCGATGTAGGCGAGCTTGTGGCAGCGCTCGGCCTCGTCCATGTAGTGCGTGCTGACCAGCACCGAGATGCCGCGCGCGGCCAGCAGGTGCAGCTGCTCCCAGAAATCGCGCCGGGCCTCGGGTCGACGCCGGCGGTCGGTTCGTCGAGCAGCAGCAGCTCGGGTTCGTGCAGCAGGCAGGCCGCGAGCGCCAGCCGCTGCTTCCAGCCGCCCGAGAGCGAGCCGGCGAGCTGCGCCGAACGCGTGGCCAGGCCCAGGTCTTCAAGCGCGCGGTCGACCGCCTCGCGCCGGTTGGCCATGCCGTAGACGCGCGCGACGAAGTCCAGGTTCTCGCGGATCGACAGGTCGTCCCAGTACGAGAACTTCTGCGTCATGTAGCCGACGCGGCGCTTGATCTCGTCGGTTTCGCGCAGGATGTCGAAGCCCAGGCAGGTGCCTTCGCCGGAATCGGGTGTCAGCAGCCCGCACATCATGCGGATCGAGGTGGTCTTGCCGCTGCCGTTCGGGCCGAGAAAGCCAAAGATCTCGCCGCGCGCTACCTGCATGGACAGGTCGTTGACCACGTGCTTGTCGCCGTAGCTCTTGTTGAGGCCGCGCACGTCGATGGCAAGGCCGCCGTTGGTGCCTTTCGCGGTGGGCGTGCTGCTCATGGCTGGCGTACCTCCACGGGCTGGCCGGGGCGCAGCCTGGGGGCGTCGGCCTCGGACGGCCGTGCTTCGATCAGGAACACGAGCTTGCCGCGCGTCTCGTTGCTGTAGATCACTGGCGGGGTGTATTCGGCCTCGTTCGAGACGTAGCTGATGGTAGCCGCCACCGGCGCGGGGCAGCCGTCGCAGCGCACCTGCACCGACTGGCCGTTGCGCAGTGCCCCGACCACGGTCTCGGGAACGTAGAAGCGCACCTTGACGTTGGCCGGTGGCAGCATGCGTACCACAGGCTGCCGGCCGGCACCCATTCGCCGAGGCGATAGGGCGTGTCATACACGAGCCCCGCCTGCGTGGCGGATACCGCCTTGCGCGAGAGTTTCCATTCCGCCTGGGCCAGTGCCGCGCGCGCGGCCTCGACCTGCGCGGCCTGCGCCGCCTGCTGGGCGTTGCGGCCGGGCAGGCGCG
>LRMT01000208.1 GCA_001725945.1 Cupriavidus sp. UYMMa02A
TGTTGTACGTGCGCACGGGCACCGCGCCGAAGCGGCCGCGCAATGGTATGACGCCGTGCGCAAGATCCTGGCCATGGCCGATGTTCGGGAGAAGCTGGGGCGCACCGGGTACGACCTCCTTTCAGGGGCAGCGCCGGAAGACGTGGCCAGGTATGCGAACGCCCTTGCCGCGCGCTGGACGCCGGTGATCAAGGCTTCGGGGTTCAGGGGGGATTGAGAAGGGCGCCATTCCCGACGAGCGGACGCAGCCCAGGTGTCCGCTTGTGTGGAAGCAACGCATTGTCCCGCGCCGGATATCACGAATAGCGATAGCGTGCCGTGCGGGGTCGGGCTTCCCGCGGAGTGCGTCAGACTTTCCTGACGAACTCCGATTTCAGGCTCATGGCACCAAAGCCGTCGATCTTGCAATCGATATCGTGGTCGCCGTCGACCAGGCGGATGTTCTTCACCTTGGTGCCCATCTTGACCACGCCGGCTGATCCCTTCAGCTTGAGGTCCTTGATGACAGTGACGGTGTCCCCGTCCTGCAATACATTGCCCGCAGCATCGCGGTGAACCCTGGCTTCCGCTTCGTCCGGCGCCGATGCCTGCGCGGACCATTCATGGGCGCATTCCGGGCAAATATAGAGACCACCATCTTCATAGGTGAACTCGGAATGGCAATTCGGGCAGGGCGGTAATGTGCTCATGGGCAATCCTTGGGTGGTAAGCGAAGGTCAAAAGTATACTGCCCTGTCCGGTGGTCAAACTACAGGCGTCGGGTGGCAACACGCTCCAACCTGAAGCGCCGCTCGATGTGGTTCTGCGTTGACTTCTGAGCACGCCGTTCTCGTCAAACTCGAGCATGACCGTCGACGAGCGGATCTCGCCGCCGGCAAAGAGCGGACCGATGAACGGGAGAAAGCTTTCAGGGTGAGGCCTGGAGGTCGCGAATGAATAGATCAGGATGGTGGATCCGTTCTTCAGCGTGACCTGGGACGTTGGCGTCCCGAGCTGGGTGGTGACCTCGTCAATGGTGGAGAAACCGGGCAGGAAATTCGACAACTGCTCCGGCTTGACGTCTACGCCGGTCGAGGCACAGGCAGCCAACACGAAGCAGAGCGTAATGAATGCGCGAATACGCCACATGTTGTCAGTGCCACACTTTCCGTGCCGTGACGGCGAATCAGAGACCGGGATGCTTGTCGGCACCTCGCTTATAAAGCATACAACTTTTGGCAAACGCGTTACCTGGCTTGTCCGGCCGTCTCCACGCGCTTTCCGGTCAGGAAATGGCCGCGACAATTTCCTGACTTTCCAGCAACTACGGACGACACCCGCATTGCGCCGTCGGGAGGTTGTCCGAGGCGGACAGCGTGTCAATCAAGGGGCAAGACGTCTCACTGCCATTGGCCTGGCATTGCGCAATGAGATGCTTCAGTTCTGCGCGCATTCGTCGCAAATCCCTCAGTCGTTCTTCCACAAGACCGAGCTTTTGCTCGGCCAGCGCGCGGGCCGTGCTGCAGGCATCACCATCGTTCGGTTGCAGCAGCATCTGGATTTCACTCAACGTGAATCCGAGCGACTGGCCCTGGCGGATGAAATAGAGGCGCCGCAGGTCCTCTTCTGAATACCGGCGAATGGCGCCAAAGGCCCGTTCCGGCACCGGCAGAAGCCCGCACCGCTGGTAGTAGCGTACCGTTTCCACGCCGACACCAGCCGCCTTGGCCAATGCCCCGATTGTCAGTGTGAGCGCCATTGCTTGACTCCGTACCATGGTACGGACCTAGGCTATGCCTGAACCGGCCACAAGGAAGGGGGATTTGCATTTGGATGGTACGCCGGGGACCGCGTTGCCAGATGTGGTGACCGATTGTTGCCCATAGGCGGTCGGCCGAGGAGAGATGATGAGCGCCGTAAAGCTGCAATCCGTCATTACCTGTCCCGAATGCGGGCGCGCAAAAGAAGAAACCATGCCCGTCGATGCCTGCCAGTGGCGCTATGCGTGTGTGCAATGCCACGCGGAGCTAAGGCCCAAGGCCGGTGATTGCTGCGTCTTCTGTTCCTATGGCACCGAAAAGTGCCCGCCCATTCAGCAGCGGGCTGGCTCGCCTGTTGGATGATCAGGTTCTTACCCAGCCGGCCTGCCTGCGGAAACGTCTTTTTCTCGACAGTACGCGATGGCCGCTACAGGTAGGGGAGGGAAAATCTAGAGAGAGGTCGTTATGCAATCGCGAATCATTCGCGTCTTACCCGCGGAATGTGGTTGGGCTTTGGAGTTCGGTGGCCTCGATATGCAGGCCCGGAGATTTCCGACCATGGAAGCGGCAATCGCCGCGGGCTGGGACGTGGCCATACGGGAGAACGCCGAACTGCTCATACAGCGTCACGGCGGGGACCGGCACCTGCGCGATGCGTGCGACGACGAGCCGCAGTGACCGTGGCGGTGGTGCCAACGTCGAACAGTATGTCACTACCCCCGCATCCGCTTTAGTTCGTCAATGCGGAGACGGTAGCTTCGTAGCAGGCAATCCTTGTCGCTGCATGTGTTGCGAGAATTGCGAAGCCAAGCGCGTTGATCCGTTCGTAACCGCGTCTTGTTGGACGCTGCCTTTATCTTTTGCTCGTAAAGCTCGGTCAATGTCTTGTCGACACGGGTAAGTTCCGCATCCCCGCAAACAAGCTGCGCTTGAACGGATATGAGCTTGCTGCAATCGAAACTATGCATCAGCGCTGCCCTGGTCTCGTGACGAACTTCCAGTAGCCCCGGCCTGCACAGCCCTTGTAACGACGTGCACGCGATGTCGTGTCCGACCCAGGCCATGTTGCGCGCACCATATTGCTTGACGAAGCGATTGATGCCTGCATGGCTAACCCCTCTTTGCATCGCGTTTGCGGCGATGATCTCGTTGCAAAGCGAATCCGCGGCGTAGGTTTGTCCATCGCGCCGGTAGCAACTGTGAAAGCCGAGCAGCCCAGTACCCACAACACTGCGTCGTTCCCCTGATGCGAACAAGATGGAAGCGCAAGCGGATGCGCACCTGGCATTGTCCGGAACCGTTGTATAGACACGCACTCTATCCATCGCATCGACGACTCGGAAAGCAGCCTCGACGTTTCCTCCCTGGCTATTCAAGACAAGTGTGACGAGTCCTTCGTCATCTCTGTCAGCCATTTTTGCCGATGCCAGAAACTTCTCTGCATCACCCTCCTGAATGCTGCCCTCGCCGATCACCATTTTCAGCTTGAGTTGAGGTTGGTAGTAGATCTTGAAGTCCATGCCTGGTGCCACACCGGGAAACATGAGCACGATGAAACAAAGCCAGGAGAGCAACCGTTGGGTCAGGCTTTTCGCCGCTGCATCCTTGGCTGTGGCGTGCTCGGTGCCGCGCATACAGTCCTCCACGGAACGTGCCCGCCACAGGGGCCTAAGCTGGCCTGGTGTCCCGGATTTCCTTCGGCGCTTCGGCCTCGATCTCCGGATTGGATTCACCATCCTGGTAGCAATCAATGCCTTTGGCGCGAGCGGGATCAAAGGCAGGATCAGTGCGTAGACGACAGTCGTCGCGATCACGCAATACGTGAACCCGTACGTTGGGCTGCTGTTGTAGATCCATGAGCCCAGGAGGTCGCCGGCGCGCGCCGAGAGCGCGAGAACGCCATCCACGAGCATCATCAGGGTTCCTTGCAAACCTGGCGGACAGGATCGCATCGCAAGGTCGAAGTACGCTGCCGTGGCGATGCCGCCCATCAGTCCGATCGGCGCCGCCAATACCAGTGCGAGATTGGCGGAGTGAATGAACGCCAGCGGAATCATCTGCGGCACGGCGATGATCGTTCCCCACCACAGCAACTTGTTCAACGGCACCTTCTTGCACAGAAAGCCATAGAGCAGGAATGTCGGGATGAACGCGGCGGCGAAGATCCCGTTGTAGTACGAGTAAACCGAATCCGATGCATGCAGCGCATTGCTCAGGTAGAACTGCAGCGGTGTGGCCGCCCCCGGTGCGAAGTTCCACAGAAAGCAGATGAGAACCGCTGGATAGACTGCCCTGTGCTTCACCAGCCGCCCGACATTCCCCGCGAAATCCGAGCCATGGGCCTGTGGCTTGTCGTAGACATGGCCAAAACGGAAGCGGGCTTCCAGAGACCCATCACGGCGATCGATAAAGTGACCGCCGCGACCAGCAAGAAAGTCCCCTTCGGGGCAAGATGATCCGAGATGTATCCGGAGGCGAGTGCGCCGGCAACGACGGGGACGGAACTGACCACGTTCAACAGGCGCTCAGCGCCCGGACATGAGCTTTTCCTGACCCACCAGGGCGATCAGCCCCTGATATGCCGCGGCGGTAAATCGGGACGACAGCATTGCCAGCAGCATCCCGGTGGCCAGTCCCGTGTACGACAAACCGGAAAATGCCATCCAGACGAATGCCGCCGCGGTCGCCGGGGCGAAAATCAGGAAGAAGCCGCGATCCCGCAATCCCAGCGGGTTCCATTGGTCGCGGGCCAGGCCAAAGACGAATGCCAGGTACACGGGTATGCCCGTGAGCAGCCGGAACGTCGAAATCTGCGTGGCCGTCGCATGCAACTCGTTCTTGAGCAGGTACGACGTCTGAATATCGACCAGGTAACCTGCCGGCGTCGCCAGATGGATGAACAGGGTCAGCCACCCGAAATACATCAGGGTCTGGTTGCTGCCTTCGGAACCATTGCGACCAGAGGCGGCCAGCATTTTCGTAGCGTGACACCTGGAAACGATATGAGCATACACAACCTGGACCTTGCGGGGGCCAGTGAGGGCAGATAAAAGGCGGGAAGCGATTGCCTGCGCCGCGCCGGCCCATCCGGCGCACGCCGTAGGGCTGGTCTCGGCGCAGCGCAAGCGGCTGCTGCCAAACGGGATGCTTGTATTGGTTGCGATTCGCAACTATGGTTGTTGCATATCGCAACCAATACAAACAGCCATGGACATTGTCGACGTTCCAGCCACGCCTCGAGAGACGACCATTCTTGAGCTACGCGACTTTTCCCGCAAGTTGGTTCGCGAGCTTGGCTTCATGCGGGCCACCCTCGCGGAAACCGATCTTGCACCGTCTGCCGTGCATGCCATTCTGGAAATCGGCATGGCACCGGGTATCAGTGCAAAGGAGCTCGGTGAGATTCTGCGATTGGACAAGTCGAACACGAGCCGACAAATTGCCAAACTGGAAAATGAAGGCTTGGTGGAGCGTCGCCCCCGCGCCGACGACGCTCGCACATCCGAGTTGTATTTGACGGCTGAGGGCCAGAAGCGCCGAAAGAAGATTGATCGATTCGCTACGGAGCAGGTGTCGAACGCTTTGCGGCGAATGGTCCCCGCTGATCAGCAGGCACTGCTGCGCTCGCTGGCGCTCTATGCCGATGCACTTGCAAAAGATAACGCCGGGAAAGCGAGCACGACCAATATCGAAGCCATGCGAATTGTTCAAGGCTACCAGCGGCTGCATTGGCGATATTGCAAGCCTTCATGCGCGCTATTATGCGGAGCACTGGGGATTTGGGGCTTTTTTCGAGAAGAGAGTGGCGACGGAGTTGGCCGAGTTTGCTGCCTCACTGCCGGTGGCTGGCAAAGCCATATGGCTGTACGTCGAGAATGGCCACGCGCTCGCATCCTTGGCGATCGACGGGGACGTCAAGACCGAAGTCGCCCATCTGCGCTGGTTCATCGTTGACGACGCATTGCGAGGCACTGGTATTGGTCGCACCCTGATGTCGCTTGCGATGGGGTTCGTCGACGAGCACTACCGAGAGACATACCTCTGGACGTTCAAAGGCCTGGACTCCGCACGCCATCTTTATGAGTCCTTTGGCTTTACCTTGACCTCGGAATCCGAAGGCGATCAATGGGGAAGCCGCGTGGTCGAACAACGATTCGACAGGCGCAAGGCACCCCCGCTGCAAGACACGCCGTGATCGCCGAAGGCTACCGATAGCGGGTCGGTGACAGATTATTGAGCTTGCCGAAAATCATGACGCCGCCTCACGGTTGTCGTTCCCGCGCAGGCTGGGACCCAGTGATTTTTTGTCTCCCATTTGGGGGACTTTAAAGACGCTGGATTCCCGCCTACGCGGGAATGACAGTGGTGGCTGCAAGTCTGTTTCCTTTGCCGCATCCGGTGTCTGGCGCCTAGACTGATAACTTGTACGGACCTGGGGTCTTTGACCCCTCTCAGGTCACGTAAGCGGCACTGGAAGGTGACGAATCGACTCAAACGGCATCATCGGTGCTTCCGCGATTCGATATGGAGCGAATAACATGAAATATCCGTTCATCGTCGCCATCACCACCGTCGCGCTCGCTGGCTGCGCCATGTCGCCCTACACACCGCCCCCGACGCAAGAGACACGCGCCATTGGCGAAAGCAAGCTTGCGCCCAAGGACGCCGCCCAATGCATCGCGCAAAAGTGGGCGCAAAGCACCCAGCAGCAAGTGTGGATGCAATACATGCTGGCCAACGACCAGGCATTCGATGTCTATGTTCCGGGACAACAGCCGCCAATGGGTTCGGCCGCCGTCGTCAGGAAGTCGCCGACCGGCGCTGGCTCATGGCTTGGGTTCCGTGGTGCCGACAGCGGTGCGGCGGGTGCAATCAGCGAGTGTCAGTGAGCTGGGAGCGAACAGGGACTTCCTGATGATGGTTCGGTGCGGGGATCGGCAGGTTCAGGTTCTTCCATCGCCACGTCCGACAGCCCGAACCATTGCTGCATGAAGTGGATGCGCAGCATCGCCTCGATCGCAGTACCCCGCCATCAAAGCCTCTAGCTCACTAATGGCGGCTTCCAAGCCAGAAGGGACATCGTTCTGGCCGGCCAAAGACGCCTCGCTCCACCGAGCGGGGGCGTCTGCCCTGTTCATCCCTGTCAGCTTGCCGGATTGCGTGCCGTGACGATCCACGCCGCGCCGTCGATCATCACCGACCGCTCGCCGGGGAGGCCCGCGAAGGCGGCACGAACTGCGGCCGAGGCGCGGGCGCGGATGTCGTCGGGCTGATCAGCGAGCGCACGCGACAGCGGGCCGACCTCGAGCGTCATCTTCACCGCGTCGTCGATCGCAGCGTCCCGCGTCCCGCCCTCGCCGAACGGGACGGAAGCGTCGAAGGGCGCGATGGCGACATCGGTGAAGCCGGCCGCCGTCAGGATGCGTGCCACGCGCCCCGGCTCGCCAAACGAAAATGGGCCGGGCGCTTCGGGATCGGGCGGCGCGCTCGGCGGGACGATGCCCTTGAGCGCGCCCATCGGCAGGCGCGCCCTCGTTCTCGGCCGCGCCGCGCCAGCAGACGAAAGCA
>LRMT01000209.1 GCA_001725945.1 Cupriavidus sp. UYMMa02A
TGTGGCCATCGTTACGCCATTCGTGCAGGTCGGAACTTACCCGACAAGGAATTTCGCTACCTTAGGACCGTTATAGTTACGGCCGCCGTTTACCGGGACTTCAATCAAGAGCTTGCACCCCATCATTTAATCTTCCGGCACCGGGCAGGCGTCACACCCTATACGTCCACTTTCGTGTTTGCAGAGTGCTGTGTTTTTATTAAACAGTCGCAGCCACCATTTATTGCAACCCCTTCACCCTTCTGGCGCAGGCCAGTCAAGCTACCAGGGCGTACCTTATCCCGAAGTTACGGTACCAATTTGCCGAGTTCCTTCTCCCGAGTTCTCTCAAGCGCCTTAGAATACT
>LRMT01000210.1 GCA_001725945.1 Cupriavidus sp. UYMMa02A
AGCGGGCGGAGGCGGTGTGCAGAAGCCACGTCCTGCCGGCGGCGACCGGCAGCGCGCCGACCAGTCCGCAGCGCGCGACCGCGCACGCAATGCCAACCGCAACAGTGCACTGCGCGATGCCGGCAATGGCGACCGCGTACGCCAGCAGTCGCAACGTGTGTCCGCGCAGCCCCCCCGGGCCGCCCCGCAGCGCCAGGGCGGCGGCTTGCAGGGTGGCGGAGGACGGCAAGGCGGAGGCTTCCACGGCGGTGGCGGCGGAGGAGGACATTTTGGGCATGGCCGGAGGTAATCGTGATGCGTAAAACCTGTCTGCAATGCGCGTGCTGGTGGCCTTGGCAGCGTTGTCAGCCGGTGCGCCTGCGCTGGCTCAGCATGTCTACGCCACGCCCGATGCCGCGGCCGAAGCGCTCGGCGATGCCATCGCCCGAAGTGACGACGACGCGATCAAGCATGTGCTGGGCAACGAGTACCGCAAGCTGTTGCCGCCGAGTGGCGTGGATCGCGACGACGTGTACGAATTCCTGGCCGCCTGGGCCAGGCATCACGCCATCCAGCCTGAGGGTGATCGTCTTGCGCTGCTGACGGTTGGAGACAGCGGGTGGACGTTTCCGGCGCCGCTGGTCAGGCAGAAAAATGGCTGGCAATTCGACCTGCGCGCTGGCGAGCGGGAAGTCTTGCACCGGCGCCTCGGCCGCAATGAGCTGGTGGCCATGGAAACATTGCTGCAGCTCGCCGATGCGCAGGAGCGTTACGCGCAGCAGGTCGGCGACGGACGCTATGCGCCCCAGCTCGTGAGCAGCCCGGGCAAGACCAACGGCCTCTACTGGCCATCCACCAGCCAGGAGAACGCCAGTCCGGTCGGGCCGGACGCGCTCGCGATGGTGCCGGAGACGCCCGCCGATTCCGCGTTCTACGGATACCACTACCGCGTGATCGCGGCGCCCAAGGGCAGCGATGCCAAATACGCCTTCGTGGCCTGGCCCGCGCAGTATGGCCTGAGCGGGGTCCATACTTTCCTGCTCGGCAGCGACAAGGTGTTTTACGAGCGTGACCTGGGCACCAGCACGCCAGTGCGCGCCAAGGCCATCCGCAGCTTCGTGCCGGAAGGCTGGCAGCGCGTAGCAGACCACTGAACGGTGCGGGTGGCCGGGCCCCGCGCGGTGGACTAGAACGAGCGAGGTTCGGGGCCGGTATCGGCGAGTGAGCCCATTGCGGCGGTCGCCGGTTGGGGTATCGGCTTCAGGTCCGCATAGACCGCTGCGAGGCCGTCGCGGTCAATGAGCCGCAGGCGCCGCTGCTGTACCGAGATCAGGCCGACCGAGGCAAAACGCGACAACAAGCGTGACACCGTTTCCAGCGTCAGACCGAGCAGGCTGGCAATATCGGCCCGCGACATCGCCAGCGTGAGCGCGCTGTCGGCGCGGCCACGGCGCCGGTGTTCGTTGTCCAGGTCCAGCAGCAGCATGGCGAGCCGCTGCGCGGCTCTCATCGATCCCACCGCCACGAGCAGGATGCGCTCGCGTTCCGCTTGATGGCGCATCACGCCCAGTACAGAATCGCGAAACGCCGGGTTCGCCATATGCGCGCGCAATGCTTCGATCGCCACGACGCAGCTCGCCGTGTCCTGCAGGGCGACTGCGCTGATGCTGTAGGCGGCCGCTTCATTCGGCTCCAGGCCGAGAATGTCGCCGGACAGGGAAAAGCCAGTTACCTGACGCCAGCCCAGCGGAGATTCATAGACCTGCTTGGCACTGCCCTGTCGCAGCGGGAATACTGCGGTGACCGGTCGCCCCTGACGAAAGAATGCATTGCCTGCAGGCACCCTCACCTGTGCCGGTTGCAATGGCTTTTGTGCGTTTGACGGTATGTCCGCCGTCGATGCGTCGCGGCAGACATGGCGAAAAAGGCACAGTGAGCAGGAGGGCGAGCCGTGATCCGACATGGGAAGAATGGGCGCCCGTTGGCGACAGCCTAGTATAAATGCCCCATAACGCCGGTCATCTATGCGCGATCTGTATTCTTTCGCAGTCGTACTTGAATGTTTTCGATTAACGGGAGTATCGGTCCTGGCCGCTGGCGATGCGAAAAAGCCACGCCCGGGGCAACCGGATCAGGCGCTGTGTTATGCTGCATCGCAACAACATGCAGAACACCGGAGGGGATTCATCTCACGCGACCAGGAGTCCTCATGGCCAAGAGCCTTGCCACGGACTGGCAGGCGCAATTCCGGCGAATCAGCCGGGCGCAGGCCCAGACCGAAGCACAAGTGAAATCGTGGCTGGAACGTATTGAATCGTTAAGCCCGTTGGCGCCACGGCGCCGTATCCGGACACCGCATGGTGCTCCGCTTTCTCCGCGGCATCCGGCGCCGCAGTTGCCCGGGACCTGGGAATCGCACCGGCTGCGCCTGGCGCCGCTGCCCGGTGAGCTGGTGCCGCAGCTTTCCTATCACCTCTACGTCCCGGCGAGCGCTAAAACCCGCTTTCGCGGCCCGTTGCCCGTGGTGATGCTGCTGCATGGCTGCCGGCAGACACCCGACGACCTCGCGGCCGGCACGCGCATGAACGCATTGGCTGAGCACGAGGGCTTTATCGTGGCCTATCCGCAGCAGCCGCTGCGGCGCCAGCTTCAGCGCTGCTGGCAATGGTTCGACCTTGCCGCCGGTGAAGGCGGCCGGGAAGCGCAAGCGGTGGCGGCGCTGATCGAGACGCTGTCGCGACGCCATGATGTGCGCGAGGACCAGTTCTACCTTGCCGGGATGTCTGCCGGAGCGGCCATGGCCGCCGTGGTGGCGCTGCGCTATCCCGACCGCGTGACAGCGGTGGGACTGCACTCCGGGGTGGTGGTCGGAGCCGCCGATAACCCGCGTGCCGGCCTCAAGGCCATGCTGCATGGGTCGTCCGCCGAACCGGCGTGGCTGCTCGATGCCGCTGGCGCCATGCCTGGTGGCCCCGAACTGCCCGCGATCGTGGTGCACGGACTGGACGACGATGCTGTTCATCCGGTCAACGGCCGCCTGCTGGCACGGCAGTTCCTGGCTTACAACCAACTGGAAGACCGGCTCGCGGCATTCAGGACACGCGGGTCCGCCTGCCTGCCGGGCATTTCCATGAAGCGCGCTTCGGGCGCTGGAGCCGCGACCTGGTCACGCTGGTGGAGGTGGAGGGGCTAGGCCATGCGTGGAGCGGCGGAGACGGGGACTACAGCTATCACAGTGACATTGGGCCTGATGCCAGCGCGTTGATGTGGGAGTTTTTTCGCGAGCATCGGCGGTAGTCTGCCAAGCACGTCCACCCCGCAATCTGGCGAGAACCATGACACGGGGAGGGCCCCCGACGTTCCTCGATTTGCCTGGTAACCACCCTCATCAGTCCCGCTGGCGATCCTTGACGAACAGCGCCGTCACCATGCCGAGCGCGCACACCGCGACCACGTAATGCGCGGGCGCCAGCGGATCATGCTTGAGCATCAGCGTGACGGCCATGGGCGTCAGCCCGCCGAAGACCGCATAGGACAGGTTGTACGAGAACGACAGGCCCGAAAAACGCACCTGCGCCGGGAACGCGTTGACCAGCACGAACGGCACCGCGCCGATGGTGCCGACCAGGAAGCCCGCCAGCGCATATAGCGGCACCAGCAGGTCGGGCCGGGTGTGGATGGTGGTGTAGAGCGCATAGGCGCTGCCGGCCAGCAGCAGGCCGCCGAAGAACAGCGTGCGGCGCGCGCCGATGCGGTCGGCAAGCGCCCCCGATAGCACGCAGCCAAAGGTCAGGCACAGCGTGGCCACGCTGTTGGCGACCAGGGCCGTGCGCGCGTCGAAGCCGTATAGCTTCTGCAGGAAGGTGGGCGTCATCAGGATCACTACCACGATGCCCGCCGACAGCATCCAGGTGAGCAGCATCGATATCGCGACCGCGCCGCGGTGATCGCGCACCACCGACTTCAGCGGCATTTCCGCTGCCAGCGCCTTGCGCTTCTGCAGTTCGGCGAAGACCGGCGTTTCGTGCAGCCAGCGGCGCAGGTACATCGACGCAATGCCGAACACGCCGCCGATCAGGAACGGCACGCGCCAGCCCCAGTCAGCGAGTTCGGCCGGCGTGAACACCGAATTGATGCCCGTAGCCACGAGCGACCCCAGCAGGATCCCGGCGGTCAGCCCGCATGTCAGCGTGCCGCAGGCATAGCCCACGTGCCGTGCAGGGACGTGTTCCGACACGAACACCCATGCGCCGGGCACTTCGCCGCCCACCGCGGCGCCTTGCAGGATGCGCAGCACCAGCAGCAGCACCGGGGCCAGCAGCCCGATCGTGTGATAGGTCGGCATCAGACCCATCAGCAGCGTCGGCACCGACATCAGCAGGATCGACAGCGTGAACATCTTCTTGCGGCCCAGCAGGTCGCCGAAGTGCGCCATGACGATGCCGCCAAGCGGCCGGGCCAGGTAGCCAGCGGCGAAGATGCCGAAGGTCTGGAGCTGGCGCAGCCAGTCCGGCACTGAGGGCGGGAAGAACAACTGGCCGATCACCGTCGCGAAAAACACGAAGATGATGAAGTCGTAGAACTCGAGGGCGCCGCCCAGTGCGGCAAGGGAGAGGGTCTTGTAATCCTGCCCGGTCAGTGGCCGCGCGGACGGTGCCTGCGCGCCGGCGATCGGGGCAGTACTGCTGGTGGTAGACATGAATGGACTCGCATGAAGGGATCTCATGCGAAGCGCACAACACGGATTGCGTGGAGGGTGTGGCCGGAGGGTACAGCGCGGGGGAAGCAGGCACTAAGTGCGGGTAAGCCGTAGGCTTGCGACGAAACGCTTCGCAAGGGCGTGAAGATATCAGATCCGCTCTTGTCCTGCAGATAAGACAAAGGACGAATTCTTTGCTTTACCTCCAACCATTGCCATAATGTCAAAAAAAAGTGAAATCCGGGGCACAAAGTGCTGTGTGTCACCGGTGGCGGGGTCAGATTTTTCGGGAATGACATGGCATTCAAGGATTCCATCCAGCTCGCCACGCTATGCCGCGGGCGCAGGCTGGCCTTGCGCGTGGCCGGCGGCGTGGTGGCTGCTTTGGCGGTGTTCGGGCTGGCAGGCTATTTTGGCGGACCACCGCTGATCAAGTCTCTGATCGAGAAGAACGCGACGGAGGCGCTCGGCCGCAAGGTGACGCTCGGCGCGGCGCACGTGCGCCCGTTCGAACTGGCGGCGACGCTGTCCGATCTCACCATCTACGAACAAGACGGCAAGACGCCCGCGGTGACGCTTGGCGAACTGGAGGCCAACTTCTCGCTGGCGTCGGTGTGGCACCTCGCCCCGGTAGTGGATTCCCTGCATGTCGACCGGCTCGCCGTGCACGCGGTGCGCGCGGCCGACGGCCGCATGAGCTTTGCCGATATCCAGGACAAGCTGGCCGCCCGGCCGCCGAAGCCGCCCGATGCCAAGCCGGCGCGCTTTTCGGTCAACAACATCGCCGTGACAGGCAGCTCGCTGGCCTATGAGGACAAGGTCGCCGGCACGGCCGTGCGCGTCGACAACCTGACGCTGACGCTGCCGTTCCTGTCCAACCTGCCGCACGACGTGGAAATCGTCACGCGGCCGACGCTCAGCGCGCAGGTCAACGGCACGCCGATCGCGCTGGACGGCACGGTCCTGCCGTTTGCCGATTCGCGCGAAACGCACTTGAACGTCAACTTCGATGGGCTCGATGTCGCGCGCTTCATGCCGTTCGCGCCGAAGCTCAAGGACGCCGATATCAAGCGCGGGATGCTCGATACGCGCCTGACGATCGGTTTCCGCCAGCAGAAGGACAAGCAGGACATCTTCATGTCCGGCACGGCGGCGCTGCGTGAGCTGGACGTGCGCACGCTCGCTGGCGCGCCGCTGATCAGCAATGGCAAGCTGTCACTGGACGTTGATCGTGTCGAGCCGCTCGCGCGGCAGGCACACCTGCGCAGCGTCGTGATCGAGGGGCTGAATGTTGCTGCCGTGCGCCGTGCCGACGGCTCGCTCAATCTCGCCACTGCCTTCCTGCCGCAGGCGAGGCCTGTGGCCAAATCCGCGCCCGCTTCGCCGGCATCGGCGCCTGCTGCGTCTGCACCCCAAGCTGCTGCGCCGGCCAAGGAAGCAGCCTGGCGCTATGTCGTCGACCATGTCACGCTCAAGCAGGCCCGCCTCGGCTTTGAAGACGCCCTGGCGCCGTCCGGACCGGGAAAGCTCGCACTAGGTCCGATCGATGCGGAAGTGAACGGCCTGGTCAGTGCCGAAGCCGACAAGGCGACCAAGCTGCAGGCGACAATCACAGTGGCCAATGGCCAGACGCTCACGCATATGGGCGAACTGTCGATGCGGCAAGGGACGCTCGCCGGCACGCTGGAAACCACGGGTGCAACCCCAGGGGTTTGCCTCGTGGTGGCCGCGCGAACTGCGGGCCCAGTTCGGCAACACCGCGGTCAACGCCGAACTCCATTACCGTATGTCGTGGGCGCAGCCCGTATTCCAGTTCGTGCTCGAGAAGTCGCGGCTGGAACTGGCGCCGCTGCGCATCGCTACGCGCGAGCCGGTCGTACTGCCAACGGCCGCGCCGG
>LRMT01000211.1 GCA_001725945.1 Cupriavidus sp. UYMMa02A
CGCCCTCCGGCGCGCCGCGCGTGGCTTTGCGTGCGGCTTCGACGCGTGCGAGCGCGGCTTCGGCCTCGGACTGGGCCTGGCGGCGCAGCGCCTCGTAGTGCGCGGCCTCGACCGCATCCGGCTCTACGCGGATGACCAGCTCGGTGCGCGGCGGCAGTTCGTCGAGCACCTGCGCCTTGGTCCGGCGCAGTACGAAGGGTGCGATCATGCGCCGCAGCCGTTGCCGGACTTCGCGCGCGCGTTGCGCTCGATCGGGTTGGCGAAGTGCTCATTGAAGCGGGCCAGCGAGCCGAGCAGCCCCGGATTGCAGAAACGCATCACCGACCAGAGCTCGGACAGCCGGTTTTCCACGGGCGCGCCGGAAAGCGCCATGCGGAAGCCAGAGGGCAAATCGAACAACGCCTGCGCGCGGCGCGATGCGGCGTTCTTGATGGCCTGCGCCTCGTCGGCCACCACGGTGTGCCATTCGCGCGCGCAGAAGGCCTGGCGCGCCTGCTGCAGCAGCGTGTAGGAACGATCAGCAGATCGCCAGGGCCCGCCTGGGCCAAGGACAGTCTCGCGATCGCCTTCGGTCGTAGACGAGCACGTTCAGCGTCGGCGCAAAGCGACGCACCTCGCTGCCAGTTGCCGCAGACCGACGTCGGCGCCACCACCAGGCCCGCGCCGCCGTCCGCGCGCGCCAGCAGCACCGCCAGTGCCTGCAGCGTCTTGCCCAGGCCCATGTCGTCGGCCAGGCAGGCGCCGAGGCCGCCGCGGCCAGCGTCATCGCCCAGCGGTAGCCATCGTGCTGGTACGGACGCAGTTCAGCGGCCAGGTTCGCGGGCACCGTGATGTCAGTCTCGCGCGCGGCACGCAGCCGCTCCAGCCGCTGGCGGAAGTGCGCATCGGGATCGACGCCCGCGCCGGCCAGCACGTCGTCAAGCCACGGTGTGGCCATCAGCGGAACGCGGATGCCATCGGGCACGTGCTCGGCCACGCCCGCCAGGTCGCGCAGTCGGCCGCGCAGCGTGCGCGTGAGCGCGATGTACACGCCCTGTCCCATCGGCACGAAGCGGCCCGCGTGGCTGCTGGTCCAGTCGATCAGCTTGCCGAGTTCCAGCACCAGGCCTTCGGCCACGCGCAGTTCGCCCACGAGCCGGTACCACGCGTTGCGGGTTTCAACGGTCACGCTGAGCTGCGGCAGATCGGCCGGCACCACGCGCATCTCCTTGCCGCGGGGCCACTCCAGCGCCTGCACGCCGGCCAGGCGCGGCAGCGCTTCGATGACGGCCAGCGCGTCCTCGGGATCGTCAAGCACCCAGCTATGCTCGCCACTCGGCGGGGCAAGCGGCACCAGGAATGGCAGTTCGGCGAATACCTCCGCCACGTGGGCCAGCTCTGCGTCGAGATCGCGCTGCGTGGCGAGCGTTTCGCGCGCACGGTGCCATCAGCCGTGCGCGGCCCGCGCCGGGCGCCA
>LRMT01000212.1 GCA_001725945.1 Cupriavidus sp. UYMMa02A
TATAGTCGAGTGGCGCAAGGGAATCGCACCCTCACGCCCTCACAGAACCGGACGTGAATCTCTCGACTCATCCGGCTCCTATCGTCCAACCGTGGTCTCCACGGCCCAGTGCGCAAAGAGGCCCGGCTGCCGAGACTTGATGTCTCTTAGCCATGCCGCTGCACGCAACTTACGACCGCGGAGATGTTTGTACTTCCGTTGCGCCCAGCGGACCAACGCGGCATCGAGCACAAGCAGCACCCGCCCCAGCGCAGACCGATAGAATCGACCGTAGTAGTGAATCCAACCAAGCAACGTCGGACGCGTTCGGTCCGCCAACTCAGTCAAACTCAAGTCATAGCGGTGCAACACACTGCGGCGACGCAACTATTGCCGCATCGCTTTTGCAGCCTTGTTACTGACTGCTGGCACGAAGCCAACCGACAGCTTACCCACCCGACTTCTGACACTTCGCGGTCTGAACGTATAGCCCAGGAAGTCGAACTGACATAGCGGATAGCTTGCATGCCTGTTGGCCTGCTTGCAATACACGATCTTGGTCTTCTCTGGATGCAAATCCAGCTTGCATTCGGCCAGCCGCGTTTCTAGCCCCTGCTTGAGCAGCCGCGCCTGCGCTTCGCTCTTGCAATGACAGATGACATCATCGGCATAACGCGCGAATGGCACGTCCGGATGATGCTTCTGCATCCACCGGTCGAACGCATAGTGGAGGAATAGGTTAGCCAGCACCGGACTGACGACACCGCCTTGCGGCGTGCCCTTGTCCGGATACTCCACGGCCCCGTCAGGCATTTGCACGGGTGCCTTGAGCCAGCGCTCGATATACAGCAGCACCCACGCGCAGGCCGTGTGACAGCGCACCGCGCGCATCATGAGTTCCCAATCGATACTACCGAAGAAATTCTTGATGTCGAGGTCAAGCACCCATTCGTACTCCCAGCATCGCTGCCGGGTGACGTTGAGCGCCTGATGCGCCGATCGTCCGGGACGATACCCGTATGAGTCACCGTGAAACACCGGTTCCACGAGCGGCTCCAGATATCGCTTGACCACCGTCTGAGCGATGCGATCGGAGATCGTGGGTATTCCCAACGGCCTCGTTCCCGCACCTCCCGCTTTGGGTATGTCAACCCGCAGCACCGGCGGCGGCATGTAGCTGCCGGAGGACATCCGATTCCAGATCCGATACAGATTGTTCTTCAAATCCGCCTCGAATTCCTTCATCGACTGTCCATCCACGCCCGCCGCCCCACGGTTGGCCTTCACCTGTCGATATGCTTCCCACACCTCACGTTTGGAAATACAAAACGGTTTTGCTTTATCCATGCGGGTCCTCCCCTCGCGGGTTGCCCGCAGTACAAAGCCAGACGATGACGCCCCTTCGGTCCAGCCCTATTACAGGACCTTCAGCCCTACTACGGACGTCTCCGCCCCTGTGCCCCGCATCGGTACTCTCATCCTTGCGGAGGCCTTCCGCTTGGATTTCTCCCTTCGCATCGGGACGACAGGTTCCCAAGTTCCTTACTGAAGCCTGAGTCAAAGTCACGCCGCCTTTATGCCGGATGCCGAGTGGGCCGTCAGCAGGCATCGCCCAAACTTGTCCCGGAGC
>LRMT01000213.1 GCA_001725945.1 Cupriavidus sp. UYMMa02A
CGCGCTCAGCAGGCTCGCTTCGGCAGGTCCCACGAAGATCATGCCGTCGCTCGCGGTCAGCCGCGCCAGCGTATGCACGGCCCGCCGCTGCAAGTCGGTGTCGAAATAGATCAGCAGGTTGCGGCAGAAGACGAAATCGTACGGCGCCTCGCCGGCCAGCAGGTTGGGGTCGACGATATGTCAGCCCAGCCGCAAGGCCACCAGTCGCGCACGCGCGCGTCAAAGCCCGGCAAACCCCCGGCAGCTTGAAGTAGCGGTCGCGGAAATCCAGCGACGCGCCGCGGAAGGCGTTGCTGCCATAGACGCCGGCCCGTGCACGCTCAAGGCGCGCGCACTGATGTCCAGTGCGTCGATGCGGAATCGTGCCGCCGGGATGCCCGCATCGAGCAGCGCCATGGCGATGGAATAGGGCTCTTCGCCGCTGGCGCAGGGCAGGCTCAGCACGCGTATATGCCGCGCGTGCCCGGCGCCGGCGTCGGTTTCGGCGAATATGCGCTCTGTGGCAAAACGGCCCAGTGCCAGCAGCGCCTCGCGGTGGCGGAAGAACCAGGTTTCTGGAACCACCACGCTTCGATCAATGCCTGGAATTCATCGGGCTGGCTGTGCAGCAGGTTCCAGTAAGCCGCCACATCGTGCGCCTGCAAGGCGGCCTGGCGCTCGCGCAGCGCGCGCTCGATCGCTCCCGGGCCGATGGACCGCGCATCCAGCCCGATGCGCGTCCTGAGCAATGCCTCGATGTGGGGAGCCGTGCTCATGGCAGGCACGCCTGGGCAACGTCGCGCGCGGCGTCGAACAGCATGGCATGAACGTCGTCGGGCAACAGTGCATGGACTCGTACCCATTGCACCAGCCCGCGCAGTTCGTCGTGGCGCACCGGCCCGAGGTAGCGGGCGGTGCCGACGTCGATGCCTGTCTCGACGAACGAATCCGGCTCGCAGCGCAGGGTTTCGGTGGCGTGCTCCAGGCGCAGCCCGAGCACGCGCGGCGCGTCATTGTCACGGCGCCGGTAATGGACCAGCACGGTGCGCGTGCTGGTACGCAGTGCCGCCGGAGTGCCCGTAGCGAGCGCGCACAGGTCGATTACCGGCACTGGCTGGCCGTGCCGCGACAGCACGCCGGCTACCCACGCGGGGTTGCCGGGAATCTGCTTGAGCGCGGTCAGCGGCAGCACCTCGGCGACCTCGGTGGCATCGAGTGCGTAGTGGTCGTTGCCGAGCCGGAACAGCAGGAACAGTTTCATCGGTGCGCGGCCTCTCGCCCCACTGCGCTAAACCTTGAAGCGCGACACGCCGCTGCGCAGCTCGTTGGCAACCAGCGTGAGTTCGTCGATGGCCTGGCTCGACTGGCGCAGCGATTCGACCGTCTGCTGCGCGGCTTCGGAAAGCTGCATCAGCGCCTGGTTGATCTGCTCGGCGCCGCCGGCCTGCGCCTGCATGCCCTCATTGACCATCTGCACGCGCGGCGCGAGCGACTGCACCTGCCCGATGATCTGCGAAAGCTGGTCGCCCACCTGGGTGACGTCGGACATGCCGCGGCGCACCTCTTCCGAGAACTTGTCCATGCCCATTACGCCGGCGGCGACGGCGGACTGGATCTCGCGCACCATCTGCTCGATGTCGTAGGTGGCGACCGCGGTCTGGTCGGCCAGGCGGCGGATCTCTGTGGCGACCACGGAGAAGCCGCGCCCGTATTCGCCGGCTTTTTCGGCCTCGATGGCGGCATTGAGCGACAGCAGGTTGGTCTGGTCCGCGACCTTGGCGATCGTGGTGACCACCTGGTTGATATTGCCGGCCCTTTCATTGAGCGTGGCGAGCTTGGCGTTGACCGAACCGGCCGCGTCCATCACGTGCTGCATGGTGGCTTCCATGCGCGACAGCCCGACCTGGCCTGTGCCTGCCAGCCCGGCGGTCTGCTCGGCCGCGGTCGAGACCTCGTTGATGGTGCGCACCAGGTCGCGCGCCGTGGCGGAAATCTCGCGCGAAGTGGCGCCGATCTGCGTTGTGGTGGCCGCTGTTTCGGTCGCGGTGGCCTGCTGCTGCCGCGCGGTCGCGGCGATCTCATTGACCGAGGTGGTGACCTGGATCGCCGAGCGCTGCGCCTGGCCGACCAGCGAGGTCAGCTCGCCGGTCATCTGGTTGAAGCCTTGCTCGACGTCCTGGAATTCGTCGCCGCGCCCGAGCGCCATGCGCACCCGCAGGTCGCCGCCGCGGATGCCGGAGAGCAGGCCGACAATGGAGCGCATCGGCACGGTGATGGCGCGCAGCAGCAGGTAGCCGCAGATGGCCGCCGCTACCACGGCCACGAGCAGGGCCACCTCGATGCCTACCTTGGCCGATCCGACCGCCGCATTGATGCCGTGCGCCGCCTTCTCGTTGACGGCATTGTTGTCGTCCACCAGAGTCTGTGCGAGTTTGCGCACGTCCCCCCACAGATGGTTGGCTTCGCCTCGCAGCAGCGCTTCCGCGGCATCCCCGCCTTTCCAGCTTGCCGGCTGGATCAGTGGCAGCGCCACCTGGTCGTAACGGGTCCGTGCGGACTTGTACTGGTTGAAGGTGGCGCGATCGTTGTCGCGGGTGATGGTGGTCTCGTACTGCTGCTCCAGCTGGTCCAGGCGCTGGCGGACACCGGCGACTTGCTGCTGGTAGGCCAGGCGCTGGTTCTCGCTGCCAGCCTTGGCCGTTTCCCAGGCCAGCACATAGATCTCGCCCCAGGCGCCCCGGATGCCGGTGCTGTAATTGAGGCCCGGCAAGGCGTCCTTGAGCATCAGGCTGGTTTCGCGCTCTATGGCGGACAGGCGGTTGTAGGCCACCACCCCCATCAGGGCCATGACCAGCAGGATGAAGGTGAAGCTTGCCAGGATGCGCGTTCGGATGGTCCAGTGGTTCAAGTTTTGGTTCCCGTTTGCGTTTTTCTTCGAGGGCAGCCGCGGCGTGCGGTGCGCGGGGCCAGGGGGCCGCGGTAGGGTACTGTAACCGCGGAGCCGTTTCAACGGCGCGGGCCAGTCCGGCGCCAGCCGTTGCTACGGCGCATTGGCGCGTGGCCGATTTTCGGGAAGCGCTTGCTTTTTCCATGGTTTTCGTCACACTTCCGGAATCGCAGATCTGGTAACAATGTCGATCATTGCAAATGAGGCAGGGATGGTGGCCAAGTCGGGGGCGAAGGCGACTGGCGCTTCGCCAGGCGGGGAGACCGATCCGCTGACCGGGGTCGGAAGTCGCCTGGGATTCCTAAAACGGCTGGAGGCGCGCCTGCATGGCGAGGCAGCGCCCCGTTGCGCATTGCTGTTGATCGGCATTGACGATTTCCGCGCCTTCAACGATATGCACGGCCATGTGGAGGGCGATCTGATCCTGCAGGGCGTGGCACGCCGGCTGCGCGATGCATCGCCGCGCGACGCCGTGATCGGCCGTATCGGCAGCGACGAGTTCTCGGTCCTGCTGCCGTCCATTTCCGACCCGACGCTGGTGCGGCACGTTGGTGCCGCCATCCTTTCCATGCTGTCCGCCCCGCACGAGCATAGCGGGCGCCGCCACCATGTACTCGCCAGCATCGCGCCTGCGTGATGCCGGCGGCCGGCGATTTCGCGTCGGACGCGCTCGCGGCGGCCAGCCTGGCGCTGGCCCGCGCCAAGCACGATGGCGGACGTACCATCCGGTTTTTCAAGCCGCAGATGCGGCAGGACGTCACCACGCGGCTTTCGCTCGTCCAGGCGCTGCATGAGGCGTATACGCAGCGGCAGTTCGAACTTCACTACCAGCCTCAGGTGGACCTGCGCAATGGGCACATCCACGGGGCCGAGGCGCTGCTGCGCTGGCGCCATCCGACCCGCGGCCTGCTCGCGCCGGCACACTTCATCGATGCGCTGGCTGCCAGCAGCATCGCCAGCGACGTAGGCATGTGGCTGCTGCAGACCGCCTGCGCGCAGGCGCGTGCCTGGCGCTGACGCTGCCACAGGCGCCGCGCGTCGCCATCAACCTGTTCGCGGCGCAACTGGCCGAAAGCCGCCTGCTGACAGAGGTGCGCCACGTATTGCGCTCGCTGAGCTGCCGCCGGCCAGCCTGGAGATCGAAATCACCGAGACCATCGCGCTGCAGCAGGGCGACGAGGTGTCCGACCAGCTCCAGGCCCTGCGCCGCGACGGCGTCACCCTGACCTGCGACGACTTCGGCACGGGCTACGCGTCGCTGAGCTTCCTCAAGTCATTCCCGGTGGACCGGCTGAAGATCGACCAATCCTTCGTACGCAACGTGACGCAGGACCCCGTGGATGCCGCTATCGTCCGCTCCGTCATCAACGTCGGGCAAAGCCTGCAGATCGGTGTCGTGGCCGAAGGCGTCGAGACGGTCGAGCAGCGCGACTTCCTGCTGGCTAACGGCTGCTGGGAGGCACAGGGATATCTCTACGGCCGCCCGATGCCTGCCGAGCGCCTTACCGAGCACTTGCACGGCCAGGGAGCCGGCTGATCCCTGGCTTTCGCCTCCGGCGCATCCCGCGGGCAAATCACGGAGTTGTATCCGGCTTTGTCCGCCCCTGGCCGGCTCTCGGCAGGATGCGCGGGCGCCATCCGCGCCTGTGCGCCCGTTGGGGCGGTGCGGGCCGGATTGCGCTGCGACGCGGCGCAATACCCGCTTACAAAGTCCTGTGCGCTCCTCGTGCCGGCGCGCGTTGGTTGGGATATCTACACTCATAACAGGATGGTCCCGCTTGACTGAGGCCGTTCAACCATCATTCCCAGCCATGCTCCATTCCCTAGACTCGATGGCGCCGACCGCGGCACCGCCCGCCCTGTGTCAGCAACCGGCGGGCTGCGGCTGCTGGCGGTGGCGGCCGGGCTCGCCCTGGCGCTCGCGCAATGGCCCGCACAGGCCCAGCCATCGCCGCTGGGCGATCCCACCGCACAAGTCGGGCAGACGGATCCTTCGTTGCGCATTGCGACCCTGACGGAGGTCCAGGGCAACCTCAGCTTCGCGCCTGCCGGATCCGACGACTGGGCCGCGGCCAGGTTGAACCGTCCGATCACCACAGGCGACCGCCTGTGGGTTGACAACGGCGGGCGGGCCGAACTGCACGCCGCTCCACCGCCATCCGCATGGGCGGCTCGACCGCCGCCAGCGTACTTAACCTCAATGACAACGCCACTCAGGTCAAGCTGACGCAAGGCACGCTGCAGGTGCGTGTGCGGGCGCTGCCGCCTGACCAGTCGGTCGAGGTCGATACGCCCAACCTGGCCTTCGTGCCGCGCGAGCCCGGCGACTACCGGCTGGACGTGCGCCCGACGGCAGCACCACCACCGTGACGATGCGGCATGGCAGCGCCGTCATCTATGGCGACAACCGCTCGCTGGAAATGCGGCGCGGCGAACAGATGAGCTTTGCCGGCACCGATCTGGCCGATGCGGGGTCGGGCAATGTTCCGCCGGGCGATGCCTTTGACCGCTGGACTGCGCGCGCGATGCGCGCGAGGACGTCTCGCGGTCAGCGCGTTATGTGCCGCGAGAGATGACTGGCTACGCCGCGCTGGATGACTACGGCGACTGGCAGGAAGACCCCGGTTATGGCGCTATCTGGTTCCCCCGCGTGGTGGAAACCGGCTGGGCACCGTACAGCACGGGCCACTGGGCCTGGATCGCGCGTGGGGCTGGACCTGGGTTGACGACGCGCCGTGGGGGTTCGCGCCTTTTCACTATGGCCGCTGGGCGCATATCGGCCACCGCTGGGGATGGTGCCGGGCCCGTATGTGTCACGCCCGTGCTATGCACCGGCACTGGTCGCCTTCGTCGGCGCAAGCGGTCCCAACTGGAGCGTGAGCATTGGCGGCGGGCCCGGTGTCGCCTGGTACCCACTCGGTCCGCGCGATGTGTATCGGCCGGTGTACCGGGCCAGCCCGACGTATATAACGCAGATCAACCAGGTGACGGTCAACAATGTCACGATCAATGAACGGCTCCGTGGCGAGCCGCGCTTTAACCGCGATGTGCCGGGCGCCATCACGGGAATGCCGGCACGCAACTTTGTCGAGGGCCGGCCGGTGCCGCGCGACATGCATCGCGCGGAATGGCGCAATCTGCCGGCTGGCGAAGCCCGGGGGGCGCCGCCCGTGGCCCCGGTCAAGAACAGCCTGCTTGGCGCAGCCCCGGTCCGCCAGCTGCCACCGCAGGCCCGGCAGGGGTTTGAACGAGAGGCGATCGCTGCGCGCGCGCCTGGCCGCCCGCGCAGGATGAGCTCGCCCCGGCGTTTCGCCCGCGAGGGCGG
>LRMT01000214.1 GCA_001725945.1 Cupriavidus sp. UYMMa02A
CGCTGGCAGTCGGCGCTGGCCGCGCGGCTGCTGGCGCTGCGCTCCGAAGCGGGCACGCGGCACCTGTGGGCGCTGGCCACGCGGCTGTCCGCGGGCATGCTGACCGGCACGTATGAGGGCGGCACGCTGTTCCAGGGCTTGCGGCTGCGCGACGTGGTGTTCGCGAGCGGCGCAACGCGCGTGACCGTCGACCGGATAGACAGCAGCTGGAACACGGCGTGGTCGGCGCGGCGCTGGCATGTGGCGTGGCTGCGCATCGGCAAGGTGGACATGCAGCTCGGACCGTCCGAGCCCAGTACGACGCCAGCGAAGATGCCGAACTCGCTCGAATTGCCGCTGGCGATCGACGTCGACGTGCTGACGCTGGAGCGGCTGACCTTGCGCACGAGCCCCGCTCGCACGGCGCAGCCCATGGTCTTCTCGGGGCTGGCCGGGGCCTTGCATTCCGACGGACAGCGACACCGCGTCGTCGTCGACCGGCTCGAGACGCCTTACGGCAAGCTGGCCGCCAACGCGCAGATTGCGGCAAAGGCGCCGTTCGCGCTGAGCGCGCAGGCCTTGCTCGAGGCCAGTTGGCAGAAGGAAGCCTTTGCCATCAGCGCCGATGCGCAAGGGTCGCTCGAGGCATTGCGCGCGGAACTGGAGGCCAACGGCGAGCGCATCCGCGCGCGCGCCACCGCCGATGTGACGCCCTTCGGCAAGGTGCCGTTCACGCACCTGCTGGTCGACGGCGAGCGCATCAACCCGCGCCTGTTCAGTCCTTCGCGCCGCAGGCGGACCTGACGGTCCACGCCGAAATGCGCCCGGTCGACGCGTCGGGTGCGCCGGCCAGGCCGGTGGCCCCAGCGGCACCGGCATCGGCGCCGGCTTCTGCCGCGGTGGTGCCTGCACCGGCAGCCGCGCCGCTTACCGTCGCCGGTGACATCGTGGTGCGCAATCTCGAACCGGGCCTGATCGACGCCGGCAAGCTGCCGGTGCAGTCCGTGCAGGCCCACGTGCAGCTCAATGAAAGTCGCAGGCGTTGCGCGATCTGCGCATTGCCCTGTCCGGCAAGGCCGAGATCACGGGCAGCGGCTCGCTGCAGGAAGGCCGCGGCGCCTTCGACCTGGACGTGCATCGCCTCAACCCCGCAGCGCTGTACAGCTCGCTGACCGAGGCGAGCCTGTCGGGCCCGCTGGCCATGCGGCTTGAACCCGGCCGCCAGAGCGTGGCCCTGGATCTCTCGGGCGGCGAGCTCAAATTGTTTGCCGATGCCAGCCTGGACGCGCAGACGCTGACCCTGGCGACATTGCGTGCCACGCTCGGTGCGGGAACGCTGACGGCCGACGGCAAGCTCGGCCTCAAGGACCAGCAGGCGTTCGACTTCAAGGGCAAGCTGGCCGCGTTCGACCCGGCGCGCCTGGCCAAGGTGGCGAGCGGCCGCATCAATGCGGATTTCAGCGCGACCGGCACATTGGCGAAGGAAATTCGTGCTGCCGTGGATTTCACGGTGCATGAGAGCGAGTACGCTGGCTTGCCGATGACCGGCGCCGGCAAGATCCGCCTGGCCGGCGAGCGGCTGCTGCCCAGCGAAGCGTCACTCAGCATGGCCGGCAACCAGGCCGACCTGCGCGGCAGCTTCGGCGCGCGCGGCGACCGCCTGCACGTGGCCGTGGATGCGCCCCAGCTCGAGCGGCTGAAGTTCGGCGTCGCGGGCAAGCTCAAGCTTGACGCGGATGTCAGCGGGACGATCAAGCGTCCCGAGATCGTGGGCGACTACAGCGCGCAGGCGTTGACCTTCGGCCCGCACAGCGTTGCCACGGCCGGCGGCCATGCCGAAGTGCGTGGCGGGCTGGACGGCACGCTGTCGGTCAAGCTCGCAGCGCGCGGCTACAAGGGGCCGCAGGCGAGCCTGAGCACGCTCGATGCGACGCTCAACGGCACGCAGGCGAACCACACCTTCGACGCCAAGGCTGCCGGCACGCTGCACCGGCGGCCGTTGCAACTTGCGCTGTCCGGCCACGGTGCCTGGAAGGGGCCGAAGGACGGCTGGCAGGGCACGATCCGCACACTGGAGGAACGCAGCACCGTCAACCTGCGCCTGGCAGCGCCGACGCAGCTCACCGTGGCCGACCAGCGGTTGCAGCTTGGCGCCACGCGGCTGCTGCTCGACCGCGCGGTGCTGCAGATCGACAGCCTGAACTGGGACCATGGCCGCATCCGCTCGCAGGGGAATCTGGATGGGCTGCAGATCGGCCACGTGCTGGAGCTGGTCGAAACCGTGACCGGCGAGAAGCCGCCGCTGCGTTCGGACCTGGTGCTCGATGGCCGCTGGAACCTGACGCTCGCGGAAACGGCGGCAGGGTTTGCAGAGATCCGCCGCCGCAGCGGCGATGTTTCGGTCAACGCAGGGCGCGGCTTTACATCGCTGGGCCTCCACGAGACCTCGTTGCGCGCCGACATCGCGGGCAACCGCGTCACGCTGCGCGGCGGCACGGTGGCCGACCGCATCGGCAAGGTGGCGGTCGATGTGTCGGCCGGCATGGTGCCGGACCAGGGCCTGATGAGCGTGGGACCTGCGTCCACGCTGGGCGGGACCGTGCAGCTCGATGTGCCGCGCCTGAAGTCGCTGGAAGCGCTGAGCGGACCGCAGTATGCGTTCGAAGGCAAGCTGGCGGCGGCGCTGCGGCTGTCGGGCACCGTGGGCGCGCCAGTGCTGACCGGTAGCGTCGATGGCGATGGCATCGCGCTGACGATGTACGACCTTGGCATCCGCCTGACCGATGGCATCGTGCGCATCGTGCTTGACCAGAACGCGGTGGAACTGAAACAGGTGGAATTCCACGGTGGCGACGGCAAGGTCACCGCGACCGGCAACGTCAAGCTCGGCGAGGCGGATCCGAACCTGACGGCCAGGATCATCGCCGACAAGCTGCAGTTGTTCGCGAGCCCTGAACGCACGCTGATCCTGTCAGGCGACGCGTCCATCGGCAATGAGAACCGCCAGATGGTGATCCGCGGCAAGTTCCGCGTCGACCGCGGCCTGTTCGACCTGCCCAAGGCCGGCGCGCCGGTGCTTGGCGATGACGTCGTGGTGGTGCGCCGCAAAGACCAGCGCGAACTGAAGACCGCCGCCACGCCGGCTCCGGAAGCGAAGCCCGCAAGCAAGTTCAGTCCGCTGATCGAGATTACCGTCGATCTCGGCAATGACTTCCGCTTCCGCGGCGCCGGCGCGACCTCGAACTGGCCGGGCAGATGAACGTGCGCAGCGAACCGCTCTCGCCGATGAAGGCCACCGGTACCGTGCGCGTGACCGAGGGGACCTACGAGGCTTCGGCCGCAAGCTGAACATCGAACGCGGTACCCTTAACTTCAATGGCCCCATCGATAACCCGAACATGTACATCCGCGCGATGCGCCGAGGCCAGGAAGTCGAGGCCGGCGTGGAAGTGACCGGTACGGTGCGGCTGCCGCGCGTGCGGCTGGTGTCAGAGCCCAATGTGCCGGAGGAAGACAAGCTGTCATGGCTGATGTTCGGCTACGGCGCGGAAAGCGCTGCGGCGGGCCAGCAGAAGCAGCTCGGCGGCGCGGCACTCGGTGGCGCCGCGCTTGGCATGCTCGGCGGCAAGGCGGGGAAGGGCGTGGTGCAGCATTTCGGTCTCGATGAGTTTTCCATCGGCCCGTCGACCGCCGGCCTGAACGACCAGCAGGTGGTCAGTGTGGGCAAGGCCGTGACCGAAAAGCTCTCGGTGGGCTACGAGCAGAGCCTGACGTCGGCATCCAACGTGGTCAAGCTGACCTGGGCGTTCTCGCGGCGCTGGTCGCTGATCGCCAAGGGCGGGTCGATCAATGGCTTGTCGGTCTTGTTCAACCGCCGCTTCGACAACTGGGGCGTCCTGTTCTCAGGCGCCTCGAACCGCAGCGGCAGCAGAAGGAGCCAGCAGGATGGCAATCCGGATTCCGATAGCGAAAGCGCGGCGCAGGCAGCATCGGCTGCCGCCGCAGAGCCGGTCAAGCGCTGACCGTTTCCCATCATCACGCGTCGCCGCGACGCCTTGCCGCCATGGGATTGTTCGCTTCCTTGCTTGCATTGTTCGGCTGCGACCAGCGGAAGGTCGACGAAGCCATGAAAAAGGCCGGCGACACCGCGCGTGCGACGTGGAACTCGGTCAAGCCTGACAGTCAGTTGTTCAAGGGCATCGAGCCAGGGCAGTCGACCGAGGCCGACGTGGTGCGCCAGGCGGGCAAGCCGGAGATCATGTGGGAGGAAGAGAACGGCGCGCGGCGGCTCGAATATCCACGCGGGCCGAGGGTGCCACCACGTGGATGGTGACGATAGGCGCCGACGGCAAGGTCGCGCGCATCGAGCAGGTGCTGACTGCCGAGAACTTTGCACGCGTGCGGCCGGGGATGAACCAGGACCAGATCCGGCGCATGCTCGGCAAGCCGACCAAGGTGGAGAAATTCGCCTTGAAGAAGGAGGAGGTTTGGGGGTATCGGTGGCTTGAATCGTCGCAGGAGAAGGCGTTTTTCAATGTGCACTTCAATGCGGACGGGGTGGTGACGACGACTTCGCGTAGTGATGATCCGGCGCGGATGCAGGGAGGGTGATGGCGCTGTAGCGGTAAAGAAAAACGGCGGCTACCCGGAGGGCGCCGCTGTTTTGTTTCCTGCCGCGAAGCGGATCAGCCGATCCGCATGCCGGGCACCGCCCCGCTGTGCGGTTCCAGAATATACAACCCCGGATTAGCCTTCTCATCCGCCGCAGAAGCCGCGAGCACCATCCCTTCGGAAACACCAAACTTCATCTTCCGAGGCGCCAGGTTGGCGACCACCACGGTCAGCTTGCCCACCAGCTGCTCCGGCGTGTACGCCGACTGAATACCCGAGAACACATTGCGCGTACGGCCTTCGCAAGATCCAGCGTGAGCTGCAGCAGCTTGCTCGAGCCCTCGACCTTCTGGCATTCGACGATCTTGGCCACGCGCAGGTCGATCTTGGCGAAATCATCGATGGTGATGGTGTCCGCGATCGGCTCGATCGAAGCAGCCGATGCCGCGCCGGCAGCCGGCGCTGTCGCCTGCAGCGATTCACGGTTCGCCGCCAGCAGCGCATCGACCTGCTTCGCATCGACGCGCGTCATCAGATGCTGGTACGGCTGCACCGGGCTGGCCGCCGAAAGCTGCTTGTCGATCGCACGCCAGTCCAGCGGCCCGACATTGAGGAAGCGCTCGACACCCGCAGCCATCGAAGGCACCACCGGCTTCAGATAGACCGTCAGCAGGCGGAAGGCCTCCAGCGACACCGAGCAAGCGGCATGCAGCGCGCCACGCTTGGCTTCGTCCTTGGCCAGTTCCCACGGCTTTTCCGTATCGACGAACGCATTGACCGTGGCGGTCAGCTCCATCACCAGGCGCAGCGCCTTGCTGTACTCGCGTGCTTCGTAGAGCTGGGCGACCTGCGGCGCAGCTTGGCGCAGTTGCTCGAGCAGCGGATGGGCCAGCGCGGCTTCATCGACCTTGCCTTCGAAGCGCTTGACCAGGAAGCCCGCCGCACGGCTGGCGATATTGACGTACTTGCCGATCAGATCGCTGTTCACGCGGGCGATGAAGTCGTCCAGGTTCAGGTCCAGGTCTTCCATGCTCGCATTGAGCTTGGCGGCGAAGTAATAGCGCAGCCATTCCGGGTTCATGCCGGTATCGATGTAGCTCTGCGCGGTGATGAAGGTGCCGCGCGACTTGCTCATCTTGGCGCCGTCCACCGTCAGGAAGCCGTGCGCGAACACATTGGTCGGCGTGCGGTAGCCCGAGAAACGCAGCATGGCCGGCCAGAACAGCGTGTGGAAATACAGGATGTCCTTGCCGATGAAGTGGTACTGCTCGGCCGTGGAGTGCGGGCCGACCCAGGCGTCGAAGTCGATGCCCTTCTTCTCGGCCAGGTTCTTGAAGCTGGCGTAGTAGCCGATCGGCGCGTCCAGCCATACATAGAAGTACTTGCCCGGGGCGCCTGGAATCTCGAAGCCGAAGTAAGGCGCGTCGCGCGAGATGTCCCAGTCTGACAGGGTCGACGCTTCGCCTTCGCCGCCGAGCCATTCCTGCATCTTGTTCGCCGCTTCGGGTTGGGCCAGGTCGGCGACCCACTCGCGCAGGAACGTTTCGCAGCGCGGGTCGGACAGCTTGAAGAAGAAGTGCGTGGAGGACTTGCGCACCGGCGTGGCGCCGGACACGACCGAGTACGGATTCTTCAGGTCGGTCGGCACATACGTGGTGCCGCAGACTTCACACGAATCGCCGTACTGGTCCTTGGCGCCGCACTTCGGGCATTCGCCCTTGATGAAGCGGTCCGGCAGGAACATGTTCTTGACGGGGTCGAAGAACTGCTCGACCTCGCGCTCGGCGATCAGGTCTTCGGCCTTCAGGGCCAGGTAGATCTTTTCGCACAGCGCGCGGTTTTCCTCGGCGTCGGTGCTGTAGTAGTTGTCGAACGACACCAGGAAGCTGTCGAAGTCGCGCTTGTGCTCGGTCCAGACGCGGTCGATCAGCTGCTTCGGCGTGATGCCTTCCTTCTCGGCGCGCAGCATGACCGGCGTGCGTGGGTGTCGTCGGCGCGACGTAGTAGACCTCGTTGCCCATCATGCGCTGGAAGCGCACCCAGATGTCGGTCTGGATGTACTCCACCAGGTGGCCGATATGGATCTGGCCATTGGCGTAGGGCAGTGCGGAGGTAACGAGGATACGACGAGCGGTCATGGAAAAGAGCCGGTGGGAATGACGAGAAGCAATCGGGACAGCAGCCACGGCCGGGCCGGGCGCCGGCTGCGAAACGGCTATTTTAGCAAGCACCGTGCGCGGAGACGGGCATTGCGCATGATGAAATGAGAGCGGGCGGCTCGTGAGTCCTCATCGTCACTTCAAACGGCGGGGCCAAAAAAAAAAAAGCGCCGGTCAGCGCCGGCGCAGCTTTCCACAACGGAAAAGGAGGAGAAATCAGGCACCGCCCGGGAGGTCAGCCACCTATCGCGAGCCAGCAACGGTGGCAAGCGGTACCTGTTTCTATGACTGCGTCATCCTTGAATTGGTTTCAAAAAATTCGTACGCGGCGATTTGTTGCCCGTCCGGCCTCGGTGGCGTTGTCCGCCACGGGCTGGTTCTGGCCCCGGCCCTCGGCCGACAGGCGGTTGCGGGCGACGCCGCGGTCACCCAGGTAACCGGCCACGCTTTGGGCACGGCGCTGCGAGAGCTGCATGTTGTACTGCGCGTTGCCGGTGCTGTCGGTATGGCCGACGACGTTGGCGCTAACGTCCTGATGCTGGCCAAGCGTCTGGGCAACCTGGTCGAGAACTGTGCGGAACGAAGGCTTGATCGTGGCGCTGTCGGTGTCGAACGTGACCTGGCTCGGAATGTTGACCTTGAGCGAGCGTCCGGCTGCTCGGTGATCTGGGTGCCGGTGCCGGCGGTGTCCTTGTTCAGCTTGCCGCGGATGGCGTTCCAGTTGTAGCCGGTGGCACCACCAAGGGCACCGCCCACCGCCGCGCCGACCAGCGTGCCGGTGGTATTGCCGCCGATCAGATTGCCCAGGCCCGCGCCCACGGCAGCGCCCACGCCAGTCCCGACGGCCGTGTGGGTCTGTTGTTCGGTGGCGCAGCCTGCCGCCAGGAGGGTGGCCGCGACGACCGAGACGGTGGCGAACTTGAATTTCATGCTTTCTCCTTCTGATGTTTCCCGTAGAGTTTTTCTGCCTGCTGCAACACCATGGTAACGCCGATAGTAACGCCCTGCGCACCCGCGGTACGGCCGGGCCGCAGGGAACGGTGGACAGGTCGGAGCCTCGTGCAGCACTGGGGCACTACAATATGGATATGGCGGCGCGCGCACAAGTACAGGCTTGTGAGATTTGTAATTGTCTGTAATTCCACGGAATGCCCACAAGGCGGGCAAGGGCTTGCAGACCGATTACCGCCCCGGCTGGCCGCTGCTTCATACTTTGATACATTAGCCCGTCTACAAACAAGCGGAGTTTGTCTTGAGCCTCAGCACTGAACAGGTCACGGAAGTCCTGCGCACGGTCATCGACCCCAATACGGGCAAGGATCTGGTGTCCACCCGCTCGGCTCGGAACATCCGGGTCGATGGCGGCGACGTGTCGCTGGAAGTGGAACTGGGCTATCCGGGCAAGAGCCAGTTCGATCTGATTCGCAAACTGGCCGTTGCTGCGGTGCGTCAATTGCCGGGGGTCAGCAATGTGAGCGTCAGTGTCAGCATGAAGATCGTCGCCCATGCGGTGCAGCGCGGCGTGAAGTTGCTGCCGGGCGTGAAGAACGTGATTGCCGTGGCATCGGGCAAGGGCGGCGTCGGCAAGTCCACGACCGCCGTCAACCTGGCGCTGGCATTGTCGGCCGAAGCGCGCGTGTGGGCATGCTCGACGCGACATCTACGGTCCGAGCCTGCCGATGATGCTGGGTATCGACGCCGTCCCGAGTCGTCGGACGGCCAGACCATGGAGCCGCTCGAAGGCCACGGCGTGCAGGCCAACTCGATCGGCTTCCTGATCGAACAGGACAACCCGATGGTATGGCGCGGCCCGATGGTCACGTCTCGCGCTCGAACAACTGCTGCGCCAGACCAACTGGCACGACCTGGACTACCTGATCGTCGACATGCCGCCGGGCACCGGCGACATCCAGCTCACGCTGTCGCAGAAGGTGCCGGTTACCGCGCGGTGATCGTCACCACGCCGCAGGACATCGCGCTGCTCGACGCCAAGAAGGGCCTGAAGATGTTCGAAAAGGTGGGAATTCCCATCCTGGGCATCGTCGAGAACATGGCGGTGTACTGCTGCCCGAACTGCGGCCATGTCGAGCATATCTTCGGTCAGGGCGGCGGCGAGAAAATGTGCGCCGACTACGGCGTGGACCTGCTGGGCAGCCTGCCGCTGAACCTGTCGATCCGCGAGCAGGCGGATTCCGGCCACCCGACCGTGGTGGCCGATCCCGACAGCCCGGTGGCCGAGCTGTACCGCGGCATCGCGCGCAAGGTGGCCATCAAGGTGGCCGACAAGGCGCGCGACATGACCAGCAAGTTCCCGAGCATCGTGGTGCAGAACACCTGAGGCCATCGCCATGGACACGCCCGCGTCCCACGCCCGTCCCGCCGTCACCATGGCCGTGGTCATGCGCAAGGTGGCGCTAGGCAGCCGCTGGCAACCGTGGAAATGGGAGCTTGAAGCGGTCTGGCCGGACCTGGGCGAGTTCGGCGCCGTGCCCATGTGCCTGGAGCAGGACGAGCATGGCGCACGCTGGGTCTACCCGGGCTTCGGCGTCGAGCTGTTCCACGACCAGGGCGAGGGCTATTACCTCAACCTGACGTCGACGCATCCTGCTGGTTCGTGCACTGGCGCATGCAGGAAGATGTACCTGCGGACAAAGCGCGGCCCGTGCCGGTGACGGTATCGCTCTCTTACAACGAGGCCGGGCGCTGGCTCGATGCCGGCGAGACCGTGGAGAACGTGCCGCTTGCTCCCGACCAGCGCGACTGGCTGCAGGCCTACGTCGACCAGAACTATCGTCCTGAACCGAAGCAGCGCCGCCGGCCCGAGTCGTTCAAGGCGCCGGAGGACCGCGCGCGCTATTGACGGGGCCCGTCTTGAGCGAATCGTCCTTCCTGTCCCGCTGGGCACGCCGCAAGGCCGCGGTGCGCGAAGGCGTTGCCGTGCCGGACGAACCACCGGTTCCTGAGCAGGCAACGGCCGAGGTGCTGCCGGCAACAGTCGAGCAAGCACCTGCACCGGCTACCGAAACGCCGCCCGACCTGCCCACCATGGCGGACGCGGCCCTGCTGCGGCCCGGCGACAACATCGCCCGCTTTGTCGCGCGCGGTGTGGACGAAGGCGTCAAGCGCGCCGCGCTCAAGACCCTGTTTGCCGATCCGCATTTCAACGTGATGGACGGGCTCGACACCTATATCGACGACTACGGCAAGCCCGACCCGATTCCGCCGGACGTGCTGCGCCGCCTGAGGCAGTCCGAGACGCTGGGATTGTTCGACACCGAGGAAACTCCGGAAGCAACGGAGCCGCAGCCGCCGCCTGCTCAGGCTGCCGCGGCCTTGCCCGATGCCGTGAAGGACGCCCCCGACGTGTCCAAGCCGCCTGAGCCGCCCGAACAATGACGGATCAGGCCCCGGACAACACGCGTAGCCCCCCGCAAACGCGGGGCCTACAATAGGACTCCCCCAAAATTCCCGGCCTGCAGACCCTCGCAAGAAGGGCGTCCGGGCCGTCAGCCGGACTCGCCATGCCGACGCTGATCTGCAGTTGCAACGACACCATGCCGCTTGACGGGGCGGCGCTGTCGCAAGCCAATGGTGGGCCGCTGAAGGTCCACCGCCTGCTGTGCCGCAAGGAGATCGGCGCTTTCACCGCCGCGCTCGACGGTGCCGACGATGTCATCGTCGCCTGCACGCAGGAGCGGCACCTGTTTGCCGAAGTCGCCACCCAGGTCGCGCGGGGCAACGACGGCCGCGCGATGGTGACCGCCCCCGTGCGCTTCGTGAATATCCGCGAGACCGGCGGCTGGTCCCAGGGCGCGAAGCGCGACCCCAAGACCGCCAATGCCAAGATCGCCGCGCTGCTCGCCGTGGCGGCGCTGCCCGAACCGGAGCCCGTGCCGGTGGTGGACTACCGCTCCGAAGGCGCCGTGCTGGTGATGGGCCCCGCCGACCGTGCCTTGCCATGGGCCGAACGGCTCGCCGCCATGTCGCTCGAGGTCACCGTGCTGCTGGCGCCCGCCGATACCCGCGTGGCATCGGCCGCTGCGCCCGCGGAGCATGCCTATCCTGTTCACAGCGGCACGCTGCGCACGCTGTCCGGCTGGCTCGGCGCGTTCGAGGCTTCCTGGGAAACCGGCGCCGGCCGCAGCAATCCCATCGACCTCGACCTGTGCACGCGGTGCAATGCCTGCATCGAAGCGTGCCCCGAAAACGCGATCGACTTCAGCTACCAGATCGACATGGACCGCTGCCGCGCGCACCGCGAATGCGTGCGCGCGTGTGGCGCGGCGGCAGCCATCGATTTCGACAGGCCGCCTGCCATCACCGAGGCGCGTTTCGACCTTGTCTTCGATCTCAACGAGACGCCCGCCTTTGCCATGCACCAGCCTCCGCAGGGCTACCTGCATGCAGGCGGGGACGCGCTGCGCCAGCAGCAACAGGCGCTGGCCCTGACGCAGCTGGTCGGTGAATTCGAAAAACCGAAGTTCTTCCGCTACAAGGAAAGCCTCTGCGCCCACGGCCGCAACCAGACCACCGGCTGCACGGCATGTATCGACATCTGCTCGACCCAGGCGATCCGCTCGCAATGGCATGACGGCAAGGGCCGCATCGAGGTCACGCCCAATCTCTGCATGGGATGCGGGGCCTGTACCACGGTTTGCCCGAGCGGGGCGATCAGCTACGCGTATCCCGGCCCGGAAGTGATGGGCACGCGCTTGCGCACGCTACTGTCTGCCTATCGCTCGGCGGGCGGGCGCGAGGCGGTGGTGCTGCTGCACGGGGACGAGGCGGGCACGCCGGTCATCCTGTCGCTCGGCCGTGCCGCACGTGCGGGGCAGGCGCAGGGTGTGCCGCCGAATGTGATGCCGGTGCCGTTGTTCCACCCTGCAGCGGCCGGGCTGGAATTGTGGCTGGCTGCGCTTTGCTGGGGCGCGGCGCGCGTGGCCGTGCTGCTGACCGGCAACGAGGCGCCGCAGTACCGCACCGCGCTGCTGGAACAGGTCGACGTGGCCAGGGCGCTGCTGGCCGGGCTCGGCTACGACGGCGAGGCGGTGTCCCTGGTGGAGGCCGGCGATGCCGCATCGCTGGACGCGCG
>LRMT01000215.1 GCA_001725945.1 Cupriavidus sp. UYMMa02A
GGCAAAACCCCGCGCCACCCGCTACCGCGGCGGCGCCCGCTGCTGCTGCCGGCGCCGCGACATCGGCCACGCCATCCTCGCGCCAAGGGACGACCGTCTCCGGCCCGGTCAGCGTGGGCGGCGAGCGCAAGCCGGTCGAAGTCAAGGCCGAGATCCACGACTGTCCGGTCTGCCCCGTGATGGTCAGCCTGCCGGCTGGCAGCTTCACGATGGGTAGCGGCACCAGCGACCCGGCGGAAAAGCCGCCACACCATGTCACGATCAGCCAGCCGTTCGCGATCGGACGCTATGAAGTCACCGTTGAACAATGGAACGCGTGCGTGGACACGGGCGGCTGCGATCGCATCGCGACCGTGGCCAACAGCGCAAAGAACGCACCCATGCGCGATGTGAGCTGGGACGATGCGCAGCAGTATGTCGGCTGGCTGAGCAAGACCACCGGCAAGACCTACCGCCTGCCCACCGAGGCGGAATGGGAGTACGCGGCACGCGGCGGCACAGCGTCGCCCTACTGGTGGGGCGACCAGATGCGCAAGGGCACCGCCAACTGCAAGGACTGCGGCGACCCGTGGAGCCAGGATGCGCCGGCCAACGTCGGATCGTTCGCGGCCAACCCGTTCGGCCTCTACGATGTCAACGGCAGTGTCTGGGAATGGGTCAGCGACTGCTGGCACAGCAGCTACAAGAACGCGCCGGCCGACGGCCGAAGCTGGGAAGAACCGAGTTGCGGTTCGCGCGTGATCCGCGGCGGTTCATGGCGCGAAGGCGCGAGCTACATGGTGTCTTCCACACGCTTCAAGTACAGCGCGAGCGTACGGCAGTCCCAGAACGGCTTCCGCGTGGCGCGCAACATGAAGTAGCCAGGCAGAGCGGCCACCGCCCTTCCATCCTTCCCCTACTTCGCGCGCGTGGAGATCTCCACGAGATCCGCGCTGATGCGGTCCTGCCCGTACTTGTGGGCCATCTGCCCGAGCGGCTTTTCCAGCGCCTTCAGGTAGTCCTGCCACGACTCCACGTCGGAGCGCCGCCCATCGAACAGCGGTGCCGGCGTGGTCAGCAGCACCACCAGCTCAGTACCGAACGGCCGCGAGATCACCCAGTCACCGCCGTCGCCAATCGTCGCGCTATAGCTCGCCGGCGCCTGTTGGCCCGGCACGCGCGCACTCGGCACCAGGTGGGCCACGTTGCCGTCCGCGGCGAAGTAATCGACATACACGTATGAGTCCCGCGCGGGCGTATGCAGTTCCAGCACCAGCGGCGTGCCTTCGGTCAGTTGTGTGTGATTGCCGCGCGTGCGCAGCGACGACGCGGCTGCGCCATCGCGGCGGCCGGACCAGTACGGTGCGATCGTGCGCGCGATATCGCACTTGTCCGCGCTCAGCGGTTGCGTGTCCACCTCCAGCGATTTCATCCCTGGCAGCGCGTTGAGCTGCTCGCGCAGCCGCGAAACGCCCACGCTCTCGGCCAGGTAGCCACGCACGCGGACCCTGCCGTTCTCCGGAGAGTTCGCGACAAGCAGCGAGCAGGGCACCGCGGCCACCACACGCAGCACCGCCGGCATGGAGAACGCTTCGGTCTGCACACGAGCAACTGGCGGCGCGGCGGGCGCTTCCTTTGTCGACGCAGGTGGTGTCGATGGCGTGGTCGATGAACTGCCGGCCTGTGCCACGACTGGTGGCGTCGGGGCCGTGCGGCCGGTGCGCCACGCGTAGTAGCCCACTGCCGATATGCCCACCAGCGCGGCTACCGCAGCGCCGGCCAGCAACGCCGGCCGTGCCGGCCCCGCCGACGCCGCGCTCATGCCGGCAAGGAAGCGCTCGACCGTAGGCGTGCGCGTTTCGCGGTCCAGCGACAACGCCTCGCGCAGCGTCCTCCACTGCGTGCGCGACAGCTCGCGCGGTTGTGGAGGCTTGAGCCCGGCCGCGCGAGCCTGGTTCGCGGACATGCGTTCGTACGGATGGCGGCCGGTCAGCAGTTCGTAGGTCACGCAGGCCAGCGCGTAGATGTCGTCGCGCGGATCGGGCTCGCGGTGCTCGAACATCTCGGGACTCGCGTAGGCCGGCGTCATGCCGCCAAGCGAGCCGGGATCGAAGACCGTCTTGTCGGCTTCGTCCGCCGGCGGCAGGAAGCCGCGCGCGATGCCGAAGTCGATCACCTTCACTTCGCTGCTGTCGGTCAGGAAGACGTTGGCGGGCTTGAAGTCGCAATGCACGAAGCCGCGCTCATGCGCATAGGCCAGCGCATGGCACATGCCGGCGATGATGGGCATGGCCTTGGCCATGGGCATGCCATTGAGCGGGCGCCTTGAGGATCTGGCTGAGCGGCTTGCCCGACAGGCATTCCATGGTGAGGAAGACCACCGGGCCGTCGCGGTCGAAGTCGTAGACGGTGACGATATTCCGGTGCGCCAGCGTCTGCGCCTTGCGCGCTTCGCGCTGCAGGGCGATCAGCGACTTCGGATGGCCGCTGAACTGCAGATTGAGCACCTTGATCGCGATATAGGGCTTGCGGTCGGACGCCTCGAGCTTGCGCAGGTCCAGCGCCTTGTACACCGTCCCCATGCCGCCCACGCCCAGGCACTCCTCAAGCACGAAACGCCCGTTCAGCGTATCGCCGACGCCCTTTGGCCGCGATGCGGGCGGCACCGTGCCGACAGCCGGCGACGTGGCATACAGCGAGCCGGTCACGGGCGCGTTTTCCATGTGCGTGGATTCGCCGGCCGGATCGAACTGTGTCGTACCGCTGCGTTCGATGCGCCGCATGACCTCGGCATACACCGCCGGCGGGAACGGGAAGCGGGTGTTTTCCTCGATGATGACGCGTGCCAGCTGGCTAGGCGTGGTGCGCTCGTGCGCCAGCGCCATGTCGAACGACGCAACAAACTCGTCGTCGGACAGCCCGCCGTTCTGGAACTTCTGAATCAGGTCTTTGACACTGGCCACCTGCGTTGCCCCGATGTGGATGCAAGCGGAACGCACTCACGCAATCGCCCCGTCCACGATGGATACTAGTGCGCACTCTTGGCATGCGCAAACCGCGCGTGCCGGTGCCGCCGGGCTTTTTCCGCCTTGTGCGCGGACAGGTCACATCTCGGCCAGACGGTGTCGTTTCGGGACCAACGGCGAACACCAATCTGTTGGCGAGTTCCCGTCAGTCGGACCGATTCGTCACCGGCAACCATCGCACCACGCAGCAGGCGTTCATCCCGCAAACCCGCATGGCGGCTGGTCCCGCGCGGATTCCGCGCGCCCGCCGTCCGCGAACTGGCACGACTCCTGCGTTTTCTTGCCTTCCGGGAGACGACAGCGACGGACAGCGACGTCTGCCCGGACACGGCGTGACGAGTCGTCGCGCGCTTGCGCATCCGACCGCACGCCTATACTGAATCGGCGCCGCCCCAGCGGTCGCGGCGCTGCATGACCGGAGAAAACCATGGCAGTGATCGTCATCAAGGACCTGACTGAAAACATCGACCTGGATCGCGAGGCCATGACCGCCATTCTTGGCGGCAGCCGCAGCGGCGGTGCGGCGGGCCGGGGCTGGCATGGGCTGCGGCAGCGCGGCCCATCCCGCCTGGTCACTTATCCGCAGGGCTGGCCTGCGAACCCGCATGTGCGCCCCTCGAGCGGGTGGAAAGCAAGCTGCCGCGCAAGTGAAGCGCGGCGCGCAGCATGCCCAGAAGTAGAAAGCCCGCCATGGCATGGCGGGCTGGTTGCGGACGGCCCCGGACCTTCTGGGTCAACGCCATCAGCAGTTCGGTCATTTCTAGCCAAGCAGGCTTCCCATGATTCCGCCCATGACGCGGACGTCCCACCGGACCACCCGGAGAGTCGCGGGAATTCTGGCAGTGACGACAATGACCGCAATGCTCACAGTGAACAACGATGCGGTATCGCTGTAGAAGGCCAGTACGGGAACTTTATTGTCCGCCCCGTGCGGGCAACCCGGTGCCCGCGCCTTGAGTATAGGATGGCCCTTCCTGCTTTCAACCCGGAATTGGCACTGCGCGGCCGCGAGTGCCAGAACAAGGGGTCCAAGTGCCGGCATCGTGACATATTCGGTTACTTTTTCGCACTGCAGCAAATTCAAATAGTTCTGCTATAATTCGCGCCGTGAGTTTCGCAACTGTGAGTTCCGCCACCCGCCAGGCACTTCCCGCCACGGCGCATCCGCTGCCCTCCCAAGCTCTGTTTTCCCGCTCCCGAACGTGGCTTTTGCCTTGATTCAGTAGCCGACAGAACGCACCGCTCACCGACGTAGCCTCGTCTCCGATCCTGTTGAACAGCCTGAATTGAGCTGTTTGCCTGCCAGGGAACATGCGGCTGGCCTTGCGCCTGCCGACACCCTGCCTGCCGCCGTACTGTCAGCTGTGTCTGTCGTAACGGCCTCACCGATTGGCGCCGAAGCCTTTTTTAAGACTTTGCACTGCGCCCGCCCCTATTTTTGCTTTGCCAGGGGTGCCATGCATTTTTGATCCTTACGACATGACCCAGCACGACACTCGTGCGGAGCAAGCTATTGCCTCCGCCACCGACGCTTCGATCACTTCCGCTGCCCAGAGCCCGCTCGACAAGCTCGACGCCATGCTCAACCCCGCTCAAGTGACCGAGACCGTCGCGGCAGAGGAAGCTACCAACGGCTTTGCCACGCTTGGCCTGGATGCGGCCATCCTGCGTGCCCTCTCCGAACTGAACTACAACAACCCGACGCCCGTCCAGGCGCAGGCCATTCCCGCCTTCCTGGCCGGCCGCGACCTGCTGGTGTCGAGCCAGACCGGCTCGGGCAAGACGGCAGCGTTCATGCTGCCGGCTATCCAGCGCATCAGCGAAAAGCCCGCCATGAACCGCCCGACCGAGCCGGCCAAGCGCATGAAGGGCAAGCGTCCTCGCCCGGCCGCGGCACAGCCGTCGCTGCTGGTGCTGACGCCCACGCGCGAACTGGCGCTGCAGGTGACCGAAGCTGCCGCCAAGTACGGCCGCAATCTGCGCCGCATCGTGTGCGCCAGCATCCTGGGCGGCATGCCCTACCCCAAGCAGCTGGCCGCGCTGTCCAAGATGCCTGACATCCTGGTGGCCACGCCGGGCCGCCTGCTCGACCATATCTCGGCCGGCCGCATCGACCTGTCCACGCTCGACATGCTCGTGTTCGACGAAGCCGACCGCATGCTGGACATGGGCTTTGCCGATGACATCGACGCGATCGTCGACGCCACCCCGGCCAGCCGCCAGACGCTGATGTTCTCGGCCACGCTGGACGCACGCATTGCCCAGCTCGCTTCGCGCCAGCTGAAGGACCCGCAGCGCATTGAAATCGCCGCGGCCCGCGCCGACCAGAGTCATATCGAACAGCGCCTGCACTTCACCGACGACATGTCGCACAAGGAGCGTCTGCTCGACCACCTGCTGCGTGATTCCTCGCTCAAGCAGGCCATCGTGTTCACCGCCACCAAGCGTGACGCCGACTCGCTCGCCGAGCGCCTGTCCGACACGGGCTTCGCCGCCGGCGCACTGCACGGCGACATGACCCAGGGCGCGCGCAACCGTACCCTGACCGCGCTGCGCCGTGGCAACCTGCGCGTGCTGGTGGCCACCGACGTGGCCGCGCGCGGCATCGACGTGCCCGACATCACCCACGTGGTGAACTTCGACCTGCCCAAGCAGGCCGAGGACTACGTGCACCGTATCGGCCGTACCGGCCGCGCGGGCCGCTCGGGCACCGCCATCAACCTGGTGAACCACAACGACATGTTCCAGTGGAAGCGCATCGAGCGCTTCACCAACCATCGCATCGACGCCTCGGTGATCGAAGGGCTGGAGCCGCGCCGCTCGCCCAAGCCGCGTTCGAACTTCGGCGGCAAGCCGGGTGGCGGCCGTGGCAATGGTGGCAACGGCGGCTACCGTGGTGGCGAGCAGCGCAGCTTCGGCGACCGCAGTTCGGCGGCGAAAGCCGTGGCTTCGGCAGGGCGCCAGCGCGGCCACGGAAGACGATTTCCTGCCGCCGGAGCAGGCTTCCGCTTCGCCGCACGGCAGCTCGACCCGCAGACCATCGAGGTGCGCTTCGATGTGGCCAGCGGCTACTACCTGTATCGCGAGCGCTTTGCCTTTGCCGTCCAGCCCGATACCGTCCGCCTGG
>LRMT01000216.1 GCA_001725945.1 Cupriavidus sp. UYMMa02A
GGCGGCCGCGGCCAGGGCGGCGGCGCTAGCCAGGGCGGTGGCCAGCAGGGCAGTGGCCAGCAGGGCGGCGCACGCCGTCAGCAGCAGGCGCGTCGAACGGGTTTGAAGATATGGATGACGATATTCCGTTCTGAATTCCACCGTTCCCAGTTTCGTAAAGTTTCACCGTGGAGCCCGCTTGACAGCGGGCTTTTTCATGTGCGCCCAGCATCGGCGCACTCTTGTGGGTGCAAGTCCCACCGTAAGTTGATTACAGCGAACGAAGCGAAGCGCAACTGCGAAAGGGTGACCGACCGTGGGGAGGAAGCTTGGAGCGAAGCTGCGAGCCGAGGAACACGAACCGGATAGAAGGCACTTGGCTACGTCGGTGCCAACTGGCGGCTTCCGCCGCTAGCTCGGGACGGGGAAGTCCCTTCCATTCGATTACCCCGTGAAGCGGATTGGCGTCACGCTAGGTGAGTTTCGATCGGCAACCCGGATCGCAACGTCTTCGTGACGGGCGTACGCTCGGCAATCTCCGCCAGACGCGCTTTCTGATCGTCATTCAGGCCCTTGATCACAAGCGTCCGCTCGATGCGCCGCTCGTCTGTCCCGATCAGCCGCAGGGAGACATCGAGCGAATCGAGGGGCCACCCTTTGCGTTCGGCATACATTTTGAGCGTGATGGCAGTGCATGCTCCGAGGCTTGCCAGCAAAAGATCGTAAGGGGCCGGTCCAGCCCCTTGTCCGCCAAGGACGGGAGGTTCATCGGACGTGATGGCGTGGCCGGATACAACGATGGTCGTGCGATAGGGCGTCGAGCCAATCTGTGCGGTGCCGTGTGTCATGGTTCCTATCTCTACTGCACGTTGTTGGATATGGGATGAACTCGTTTTGCGTGAGTATCCTCATAAAACCTCTGATATATCAATCAACCTTTGGTATGGTTCAACCGGCTCGGTTCGACATGGTTCAGCACATCGACCGGCATCCTGTGACCACGAAACGAGTTGATGCGCTGTAGTCCAGTGAAAACGCTGGCGCCGGGTAATACGACCGGATAGTAGATACCTTCGACCGTGTCGGGTACCCTCGCATCGAACTCCATCACGCCCGTCGTCCGGACCGATTTCCTTATGCAAGCGACCATCGTGCTGCCGGCGAGTGTTCGCTGCCCATCAACCCTTGCCGGATCGGTGGGCAGCTAGCGTTGGGCGATCCCAATGCCCCCTGGCGTCAACTATCGAGCGAAAGCGCAACCATGAGTCCAAGCGTCAACACAGCAAGCCATGCGGACGAAGATCCCAGTTTCTGGGAAGTATGCAAGGCGCTATCCTTCTTACCATCGTCGGTGGCGCCATCGATACCATTGGTTTTATTGCGCTACTGGGCTTCTTCACTGCACACGTCACCGGAAATCTGGTGCTCGCAGGAGGGGCGTTCGTCAAGGGCGGCGCCGGCTTATGGATCAAGCTAGGCGCCATCCCCCTTTTTATCGTCACGGTGATCATCAGCAAGATGCTGATTGACCGCAATCCGCAGAACCGTCAGACCCATCAGACCTTAGGCTGGCTGTTTGCTGCGGAAGCGTTCTTCCTGTTGAGCTTCATGATCGCGGGTTTGTATTTCGAGCCATTCAAGGATCCGAATGGGGCGGATCTCGCGTTGACGGGAGGCCTCGGCCTTATTGGGCTTGGCATCCGTAATACGGCCAGCAAGACACTGATCAAGTACATCAGTCCCAGCACCATGATGACCGGGAACACCACCCAGCTTGGCATCGATCTGTCGAACTACCTACGTGCCAGGACACCCGCCAATGCTCGCGATCTTCTTAAGAGTGCAAGCATTGTTATCGGATTTGTAATCGGCGCTTTCATGGGTGCATCCCTCTACGTGGCAATCGGATTCTGGAGCGTTTTTCCGTTTATCATCCCAGTCGTGTATATGGCGCGTGCAGCATTTCGCAACGAGTTCAGGTGAGTGGATGACGGCATGAGCATCAACAAGGGCAGGCTTGAATCATTCAGTGATGGCGTCATTGCAGTAAGTCTGACGCTGATGCTGTTTCAATTGCAGGTTCCAGATGGCTTCGCACTGCAAGATATCTTGAAGAATGCCTATAATTTCTTCGGCTATGTGCTGAGCTTTGTATACGTTGGGATATATTGGAACAACCATCACCATCTGTTTAAAGTTGCCCACGGTATTAACGGCACGATCATGTGGGCAAACCTCCATTTGCTGTTCTGGCTGAGCATGATCCCATTCGCCACCACGTGGACTGGAAAATCCTCCTTCGCAGAGGTCCCCACGGCGATCTATGGGTTTGTTCTGCTGATGTGCTCCATTTCCTACTCGTTGCTCACAAAGCTCATCATCAAATTTGAGGGAGAGCATTCCGAGCTTGGTCAGGCAATCGGACGCGACCTGAAAGGAAAACTCTCCATTCCAATTTACGCATTAGCGATTTTGACGAGCTTGTTCAACACCGCTGCTTCATTTCTCATACTGACGGTCATGGCGGGCATCTGGTTTGCCCCCGACTCCCGCATTGAGAAGTATTTACTTGATAACCCAGAACATTGAGCCGCGGCGCTGACGGGCTTATGTCGGCTTAATCATGTCACGGGCGTATGCGAGGCCCGTGCCATACCCACCACCGTGCTCAACCACGATCGAACGAGCCTTCTCATAGGTGTCATGGCGCGTCCAGTCTCGCTGGAATTCGAGAAGTAACTGGAGCCAGGACGTCATGACTGCACCGGCCCCACTCATTCGTCGCAACGCCAGGTCATGGCTTGCCGGCGTCAGCCCACCGCACGCGTCGGCAACGACGTGGACTTGATACCCTTCGGCCAGTGCGGAAAGCACCGGGAAACTCACGCACGCCTCGGTCAGGAGGCCCGCGAAGATTAGCGTGTGCTTTCCGGTCGCCGCGATCGCAGCGCGCACCGCGTCATCTTCCCATAGGTTCATGTTGCGGCGCTCAATCGGCGTGACGTTTGGCAGTACCTCGCGAAAGGCCGGCATCAATGGGCCGCTGTACACCTTCGAGGCCGAAGTGGAGACCACAACCGGCAAGTCGAAGGCGACCGCCGTCTTCGCGACCGCAAGGCCATTGCTGCGTAGAATCTGGGGGTCTTGAGAGCCTGCAGCGAATGCAAGGCCCGCTTGTTCATCAACGAGTATCAACGCACAATCGGCGGGTTCGAGCAACGGTAGTTTGGACATGGAAGTGCTCCTGTTCATGCGAGGCGACGGGCTTGCGTCACGCCGCGTCCTGCGACCAATCCGCCCACCGCAAGCGCACCAGCGAGGAGGCCGAGAGACGATGACGTATGCGCATGTCTCAAGAATCCGCTTGCAAACGCAAATGCGGCGAACTCCCACTTGCGAGCCATCGTCATTATGCTCTTCATCGTCGTTCGGGATTGGCGTGGGCAATTTGCCCGGTCTTTGAGATGGCTGAACGCTCTGTGAAGCGCCCAGCACGTGAATGTTGGGTTAGCGCTCGATCACCGGCGCATGCACGGGCGCGATCGAATCGTGCGTCGTTGCAGTACGTTGCGCGGCCTTGTGGACCATCGTATAGGCGTAGTCCACGCCCATGCCGTAGGCGCCAGAGTGTTCCTTGACGAGCTTCATCACGGCGTCATAGGTATCGCGGTGTGCCCAGTCACGCTGCCATTCGAGCAGCACCTGCTGCCAAGTCACCGGTACCACGCCAGCCTGGATCATGCGCTGCATCGCGTAGTCGTGGGCTTCCTTGGTCGTGCCGCCCGAGGCATCGGCCACCATGTAGATTTCATAGTCGCCTTCGAGCATCGCACTCAGGGCGAAGGTGGTATTGCAGACTTCGGTCCAAAGGCCTGCCACGACGATCTTCTTGCGGCCATTAGCGGCCAGCGCGTCGCGCACCTTCTGGTCATCCCAGGAATTCATCGAGGTGCGCTCCAGCGTTTCCTTGCCGGGGAACACGTCCAGGATCTCTGGGTAGGTATAGCCCGAAAACGACTCGCTCTCCACCGTGGTGATGGTGGTCGGCACCTCGAAGATCTTGGCCGCCTTGGCCAGGCCCACGACGTTGTTCTTCATGGTCTGGCGGTCCATCGACTGCACGCCAAATGCCATCTGGGCTGGTGGTCGATGATGATCAGTTGGCTGTTGCGCGGGGTCAGGACCTGCAGTTTGGCGTTCGACATGATTTTATCCAAAAAATTTGATTCAATGATTCGAGTTTTGTTTGGCTGCGCAAATTCACTAGCCGGCGACATCGCGTTGTTGCGCTGTCCATGTGCAGAACTATACCGACCGCTATATCCAGGAGAGCGGCCTATCTCCGAAATAGTTATTCAAAAAAATTGAATTGACTCCGCCGGGACGCGAGAGAACGCTGTCCTAGTGGGCCCATCGCCCTTGGAAGAAGCGCAACAAGAGTTTCGCGGCCTCGAGCGTCATCGTCTTGCAAGTGCGTACCTTGTTCAGGTCGCTGGGTGACCAGCCGCTTGTTAAAAATCGCTGCGCGAGCGATATAGCGCGACAAATAGGGAGCATCCCCATGGACGACCGGCATAGACCGCCCAATCACATGCGCGTATGCAAGGCTGCGTGAAGCCGGATGGCCAGAGTCGCCGCCGAAGAAGTGAAACCGGCAACCGGCGATACGCCATGTCGAGAGCGTCGAAGTAGCGGCGGCAGAGCAGTCTGACAGCAGCCAAAATTACTTCGGGGTTGGCGATGATAGTATGGTTCTCCAGGCAGTCGTTTGACTGCAGGAAGGCGGGCGCTTTTCGAGCTGCCAGCGTCAATGGTATTTCAGTAACGCAAGGTCGCCCGGTCGTGTCTGGCTTGGCGCGACGATCATGACTACCTGGCCATGCGACTCTCCACATCTACTCACGAATCTGCCAAGCCGGCCATTCAGCGCGACTCATTGGGGTGCTTGTCGGAGGCATTGCGATACGATCAGGCGCTTGCCGCCGGCGATCTCAATTTCTACCGCAAGAGTTCCGTGATTGAGCGGATGAGTCAGGTAGTGACCCCAGCTTCAGCACGAGGGTTTCTGGTTGGCGTCTCTCTGATGGAAGGCCATCGTCGACGGATTTTTAGTCCGAATCAGGCGAACATGCATGCATTCGAGGCAGGCTCCATCTATCTGCGGAACTTCCAGGATGACTACAAGGCGGATATGTATGGGACGTTTGATTTCGTACTCGTCGAACTGCCGCGCCCCTTCATGGAGCGTACAGCCCTGGAACTTGGCTGCCCCGCAGGTCTTGAACTGCGGCATGCCGCGGCGCAGACGGACGCCGTGCTCGCCCATCTCGCCCAGGCACTCTTACCCGCGCTTGCGCGGCCTGAAGGCGCCAGCAGGTTGTTTATCGATCAACTCGGACATGTGATCGGCACATACCTGGTCGAACACTATGGAGGTGTCAGTCGGGGACGCATTCACTCCATGGGCCGACTTTCGCCTCGCATACTTGCGCGGGCGCAGGAGTTCCTCGCGGCGCGGCTGGACGACGGAAACGTGTCCATTGCCGAGGTTGCAGATGCGTGTCAATTGTCCCGAAGTCATTTTTCCCGGGCATTTCGGCAGAGTACCGGCAAAACACCACATGAATGGCTGCTGGAGCGTCGCCTCGAGCGCGCGGCGGCACTGCTGCGCACCACGGACTTGCCGATAGCCGGGATTGCTGCATCGTGCGGCTTTGCGGATCAGAGTCATCTCACACGCAGCTTCTCCAGGAAGCTTGGCCTGACGCCGGGTAACTGGCGGAGCGGTCGGCAAGACTAGGCACGCCTGGGTGCCAGCACTTGCCGGCCATTATCTGGCCCGCGCCGAGCACAAAAAGACAATGGAGCGCACACGCGTTCAAGCCAAGGGGCTGGTGTCACACTACATTGCTGTCGGGCGCATCGTATCTCCCCACATGGAGCCATGGGGGGATTCGCGCCTCTGATGTCAATGCTACGTGGAGGGCCCTACCGTGGCTGCTGTATTACCGATGCGCGCCGAATCAGCGCCGCAGGACGACGCGGTAGTCCTTGTTGTCGATGATGACTTGCAGGTGCGAAACGCGCTCGGAAGCCTATT
>LRMT01000217.1 GCA_001725945.1 Cupriavidus sp. UYMMa02A
CCAGCGCCGCTGTTTGCCGGCGCGTCGCTGCGGCCGGGCGCGTTCGTGGCTGCCATCGGTTCCAGCCTGCCGCATACGCGCGAGCTCGATGACGCCGCGCTGCGCCGCGCGGCGGCCGTCGTGGTCGAGTGGCGCCCGCAATCCACGCGCGAGGCCGGCGATATCGTGCTGGCAGATCCCCAGGCGCTGCCGGCGGCAAAGATCTTCGAACTGGGCGATGTGGTGCTCGGCAAGGTGTCGCCGCGGCAGCGAGACGACGACATCGTCATCTACAAGTCGGTCGGCGTCGGGCTTGAAGACGTAGCCTGGCGGCTTCGCCTGGTCGCGCATCGCCGGTACGGCGGAGCTTCGCGCCGCCTGAACGTTATCGCCCGGCTATTCGCCGGGTAAACCCCAGCGTGATGAGTCAACCAAGCCCCTTGTTGTTCTGCATCAACTGTATATAGTATACAAACATGACCGGCTGATCCCAACAAAGCGACCACCGGCATTCCGACCCACCGAATCGCCCCCACATCCGCCAACAGGAGCCTCCGCCATGGCCGAACTGATGAACCGCGAAGTATTCCGAGCCGCCCTTGAAGAAGCCATCAAGGGCAAGAGCGCCAACAAGGCGCCGTTCAGCGTGGCCTGGGCCAGCGGCAAGCTGACCCGCGCCCATCTCGCGCGCTGGGCCGAGAACCACTACCACTATGTCGGTCCGTTCGCGGATTACCTCGGCTACATCTATGCGCGCACGCCCGACCGGTATACAGAGGCCAAGGACTTCCTGCTCGCCAACATGTACGAGGAGGAGATCGGCGGCGACCGCCATACCGACTTGCTGATCCGCTTTGCCGAAGCCTGCGGCACCACCCGCGAACGCGTGATCGATCCGGACAATATGTCGCCGACCACGCGCGGCCTGCAAAGCTGGTGCTACGCGGTGGCCATGCGCGAGGACCCGATCGTCGCGGTGGCCGGCCTGGTGGTCGGGCTGGAGTCGCAGGTGCCGTCGATCTACCGCAAGCAGACCCCGACGCTGCGCGACAAGTACCAGTTCACGGACGAGGAGGTCGAGTTCTTCGACCTGCATATCGTCTCGGACGAGATCCATGGCGAGCGTGGCTACCAGATCGTGCTCGAGCACGCCAACACGCCCGAGTTGCAGCAGCGCTGCCTGAAGATCTGCGAGATCGGTGCGCAGATGCGGTTGCTGTACACCACGGCGCTCTATCACGACTACGTCGAGAAAGAGCTGCCGCTGCCCGAACTCGAGATGGCCGCCTGAGCGGCGCCGAAGCATCGCAGAATCCGGATCGACGATGAACGTATTCCTCAACCATATCGACGGCGAATGGACGGCCTGCCAGTCGGGCCGCACCTTCGACAACGTCAACCCGGCCGACACCGGCGATATCGTGGGCCGCTTCCAGGCATCGTCGGTGGTGGACGCGCAGGCCGCAGTCGCCGCGGCGGCGGCCGCGTTCGCCGGCTGGAAGAAGACCCCGGTCGGCAAGCGTGCCGCGGTCCTCAATCGCGCCGCCGACCATCTTGAAGCCCACGCCGACAGCATCGCGGCCGAACTGACCCGCGAGGAGGGCAAGGCCCTGTCGCTGGCGCGTGACGAAGTCCTGCGCTCGGCCCAGACCCTGCGCTTCTACGCCGTGGAAGGGCAGACCTTCACCGGCGAGGTATTCCCGAACGACGATCCCGACCAGCTCGTCTACAGCCAGCGCGAGCCGCTGGGTGTGGTGACGGTGATCGCGCCGTGGAATTTCCCGGTGTCGATCCCGGCCCGCAAGATCGCTCCGGCACTGGTGACCGGCAATACCGTGGTGTTCAAGCCGTCCTCAGAGGCGCCGCTGTCGGGCTACCGGCTGGCCGAGGCGTTGATCAATGCCGGGCTGCCCAAGGGCGTGCTCAACTTCATCACTGGCAGCGCGGCAGAGATCGGTGCGGCCATTACCGAGGCGCCGGTCGTGCGGGCGATCTCGTTCACCGGCTCGTCGCGCGCCGGCGAGCAGATCCACCGTGCGGTGCCGCTGACCACGCGCACGCAGATGGAACTGGGCGGCAAGAACCCGCTGATCGTGATGGAAGATGCCGACCTCGACCGCGCGGTCGATCTGACCATCAAGGGCGGCTTCTCGCTGTCGGGGCAGGCTTGCACGGGCACCAGCCGCGTACTGGTGGCCGAGTCCGTCAAGGCGGCGTACACCGAGCGGCTGCTCGCGAAGGTGGCCACGCTCAAGGTCGGCAGCGGCATGACGGCGGGGATGGACCTGGGACCGCTGGCCTCGCACAAGCAGCTCGAAACCGTGCTGCGCTACATCGATATCGGCAAGTCCGAGGCGACGCTGCTGTGCGGTGGCGCGCGGCTGACCGGCGGCGATTTCGACAAGGGCTTCTACGTGGCGCCGACGGTGTTCACCGACGTGACGCAGCAGATGCGGATCGCGCGCGAGGAGATCTTCGGGCCGGTGATCGCCATCCTCGGCTTCACCGACTATGCCGATGCCATCGCCAGGGCGAACGATACCGAGTACGGGCTGGCCGCGGCCATCGTGACCAGCAATCCGCGCTATATCCACCACTTCGCCAGCGACATCGAGGCCGGCACGGTCAAGATCAACCGCACCACCACCGGCAACCTGGTCAACGCACCGTTCGGTGGCCTGAAGCGGTCGAGCACCTCGACCTTCCGCGAGTCGGGCCGCACCGGGCTGGAGTTCTATACGCAGGTCAAGACGGTATATCGGGGTGTCTGAATCCCGCCGCCGCAAGGAGTCATATACATGAAGAAAGCCATCAAGCTGGAATTGCGCGAAGCGCGCCACATGGTCGCCGCGGCCATTCGCCGTTCCGAGGAAATCGGCGTGCTGGAGTCGATCTGCGTGGTCGACGAGGGCGGCTACCCGCTCGTGCTGGAGCGCATGGACGGCGCGCGCATCACCGGGCCGCAGATCGCCTGGAACAAGGCGTTCACGGCCGCCGGCCACAAGCGTTCGACCCATCTGTTCACCACGCCGCCCAACGGGCCGGCGCTGCCGGGCAACGAGGCATTCGGCATCCAGTGGAGCTTCGAAGGCAAGTTCGCCGCGTTCGTGGGCGGTTCCCAATCGTCGTCAATGACGAAGTGATCGGCGGCATCGGACTGTCGGGCGGCAACGGCGAGCAGGATACGCAGGCCGGCGTGGCGGCGCTGCAGGCGTTGGCTGAACTGCTGGCGCCGCAGGACCTGAAGGTGCTGGTGCAGGCCGACATCAAGAAGTAACGCCGCAGCGCCTGGCGCAACGCCATCCATCCCCCTTGCGCGGAGGTTCCATGTCGTACCGCATCCAGATCGCCGAGACGCAGCAGGTCTTCTTTGTCGAGCGCGGCGAGACTTTGCTGCAGGCCGCCGGGCGCTCGAGCATCGTCCTGCCGCACGATTGCCAGCTCGGCGGCTGCGGCACCTGCCGCATCCGCCTGCTCGACGCAGGTGCGCTATGACGAGGAGCCGTTCGGCCTGGCGCCCGACGAGGCCGCTGCCGGCTACGCGCTGGCTTGCCAGGCGCAGCCGCTGGGGGACCTGGTCATCAGCACCGCGCGCGATGACGAGGCCTGCGCCGAGCCGGCGCGGCACCGCGCTGTGGTGCGCGCAGTGCGCCCATTGTCGGCGGACGTGCTGCATGTCGAACTCGAGTTGCCGGAGGCCGGCACGCTCGACTATCGCCCGGGCCAGTACCTGAAGCTCGCGGCCGGCGACGGCCTCGCGCGCAGCTTCTCGATGGCCTCGGTGCCAAGAGAGGGGCGGGTGGACCTGCACGTGCGCCGCATCCCGGGCGGCGCCTTTACGGATGGCATCCTGCCGCGGCTGAAGGCCGGTGACCCAGTGGATGTCGAGCTGCCTCTGGGCACCTTTTCTATCGCGCGAAGACTACCGGCCATTGCTGATGGTTGCCACCGGTACGGGACTGGCGCCGATCAAGGCGATCCTCGAATCGCTGATGGACGATCCCGACTGCCGCCGGTGTCGCTGTACTGGGGCATGCGGCAGCCCGAAGACCTGTACCTTCACGCGGACATCCCGACGTGGGGGGAACGGCTCTATGACTTCCAGTACGTGCCGGTGCTGTCCCGCGCCGGCGACGGCTGGCAAGGGCGTCGCGGCTACGTGCACGATGCGGCGCTTGCCGATCTGGGCGATCTCAGCGAGCACGCGATCTACCTGTGCGGGTCGCGAACATGATTCGTGACGCCCGCGCCGCATTCATTGCGCAGGGCGCCAGTCCGGATCATCTGTACGCCGACAGCTTTACCTTTCAGCGCGATTGATAAGACATTACGGTATACAGCCGGAGGCCTGGTATACAATGGCGGCCAGACTGTCCGCCTTCACTTCCGCCGACCCATGGCCCCTACATCGTCCACTGCCTCGACTGCTCCGAGCGCCGAGCCGCTCAGCCTCGGTGCCAGCCATTCACCGCTGTTCGCCCTTGTCACGGACAAGCTGCGCGAGGGCATCCTGAACGGCAAGTACGCGCCCGGCGAAAGGCTGGTGGAGAACAAGCTCTCGGCCGAACTCGGCGTGTCGCGCATTCCGGTGCGCGAGGCGTTGCGCGCACTGGCCAGCGAAGGCCTGGTGCTGATCGAGCCGCGCCGCGGCGCGTCGGTGGCCAGCCTCTCGCCGGTAATCGCGCGCGAAATGGTGGAGGTCCGCGCGACGCTGGAAGCCCTCAACGCCAAGCTTGCCGCGCAGCGGCGCGACCCCGCGCTGATCGCCGAGCTGGAGGCCGTGCTGCGTCACGGCATGGATGCTGCCGCGCAGGGCCGTGCAGACGAGCTGCTCTCGCTGAATTCCCGTTTCCATGAAGTGCTCGGAACGATTGCCGCCAACAGCGTGCTGCAGGAAATGATGCGCTCGCTGCGCGAGCGCACGGCGGTGCTGTTCGGGCCGGCAAACGTGGTGCGTGCGCGGCAGAACTGGGACGAGCACGCCCAGATCCTGCAAGCCGTCATCGCCGGGGATGCCGATCTTGCCGCGCTGCTGGCAGCACGTCATGTCTACAGTGCCGCCAAGGCGGCCGACCTGCCGATCGAAGGGCAGGGCAGCGCGCAAGTACAGGCCGCCTGAGGGGCGTTTTACCGGCGCGTCCCGCCCCCGGCCCCCCTTCCGCCGGCTAGTTCCCTGACCGGCCCCTTCGCCGGGCAATTCTCCCGCTGCGCCGGTCCATCCAGTCTTCCGCGATCCGGCTATATTGGAACCAGCGACCGCGCCCTGCTGGGCGCAATTCCGATTGTCCAGTGCTGCCATTGCATGCCCGGCAACAGTGCATTGCGCCCCGTTTTATGGCGCACTGCACCAATGGTATGTATACTGTAAACAATCTGATTCAATTGGGATTTACCATGAAGTCGCCCGAGCAACGTTATCTCTCGCAACCTGTCGGCCAGCAGCTCATGCGTTATTACGCGGCGCGCGACGCGGTCCGGCATGCAACGCCGCTGGTGCCCTTGCGCCTGCGCGACATCGGCCGGTTCTTCCTCGCATTGGGTGGCCGGACGCCGCGCCGCCATCACTGCTGATCCTGCCGTCTGATCTGGACTAAGCGGCTGCCGCGTCGCTCCGTCGCAGCCGACGCCTTCCTGGCGGGCGTTCTGCCTGCCACTTTCTTCCCCCTTCGTACTTCCATTCTTTTCACGACTTCCGGCGATGCAGCGGAACGGATTGCTGTCGCCCCAGAATCATCTTGCCGTCCGTGAAAGATTGAATATAGTATACCGAAACACAAAGCAGTCCTCCCGTAGTCTCTCCCCCAATGCCCCAACCGTGCACTGCTGGCACGGATATCGACAAAGGAGTCGACGTGAACCTGCCCGACCGGAGCACAGCCGGCCTTGCGCCGTTGTGGAAGATGGCGCAATGGCTGCGCCGGCGAAATATCGGCGCTGGAACTGGTCGAGGCTTGCGAAACCTCCTGGCACGCGTGGCATGGCGTCATCAACGCGCTCGTGCTGTCGGATTTCGGCGCCGCGCGCGCCGCCGCGCTGGAAAGCGACCGACGCCGCCGCGCGGGGCAGGGTCGCGGCATGCTCGACGGCGTGCCGTTCTCGATCAAGGAATCGTTTGATGTCGCCGGCTGGCCGACCACGTGCGGCAATCCTGCCCTGCGCGGCCATGTGGCCCGGCGCGACGCCGTGGTGGTGCAGCGCCTGCGCGATGCTGGCGCCATCCTGCTTGGCAAGACCAACGTTCCGCTCGGCCTGCGTGACTGGCAGAGCTACAACGACATCTACGGCACCACACGCAATCCGCGCGATCCGTCCCGTACCCCGGGCGGCTCATCGGGCGGAAGCGCGGCGGCCGTGTGCGCCGCCTGTCGGCGTCGATGTGGGTTCGGACATCGGTTCCTCACTGCGCAATCCGGCCCATTACTGCGGCATCTTTTCCCTGAAGCCGAGCCATGGACTGGTGCCGCTGTCCGGCCATGGCACCGGGCCGGCCCGCTTCGGCGAACAGGACATCAACGTGGCCGGCCCGCTGGCACGCAGCGCGCGAGACCTCGAGCCGGTACTGCGCGCCATCGCCGGCCCGCACGGCGACCAGGCGCAGGCATACCGGCTCGAACTCCCCGCGTGCCCGCACCACCGGCTGGCCGACTTCCGCGTCGCCGTGCTGCCCACACATCCGCAGGCCGAGGCGGACGGCGAGGTCGCGGCGCAGATCGAGCAGCTTGGCCATTGGCTGGCGCGCAGGGCGCGCGCGTGGCATGGCAGGTCCGGCCGGACTTCGACGCCGCTGAGTTGTGGCACGTGTACGTGACGCTGCTGCGCGCGACCACCGCGGTCCATATGGACGACACGGCCTATGCCGCCGCGCTTGAGCGGGCCGCAAGGACCGATGCGGGCGATGTGTCCTACGCCGCGCTGCAGTACACCGGGGCGACGCTGAGCCATCGCGACTGGTTGCGCCTGCAGGCTGCGCGCGAACGGTTCGCGGCCGCGTGGCAACGATTCTTCGCCGACCATGACGTGCTGCTGTGCCCCGCCGCGGCAACCACCGCCTTCGCGCTGGACGAAACGGGTGAGCCATGGACGCGCACGCTCACCGTCAACGGCCGTGCGCAACCGATGACCACGCAGCTGTTCTGGGCCGGCCATTCCGGGCTGTGCGGGCTGCCTTCGGCGGTTGCGCCGATCGGGCCGGCGTCAAACGGCTTGCCCGTCGGCGTGCAGATCGTCGCCGGCCGCTACCAGGATCTCACGGCACTGTGTTTTGCCACACTGCTCGAAGAAGCAGGCCACGCTTTCCGGCCGCCGCCGCAGCCGTCAGCGCTGCCGGCGAACCCCCACCACTAAGACCCACACAACACACACACCACAGGGAGGGAATCATGTCTGACTGGTTCCGCGATTTGTCGCGCATGGAGCGCAAGGGCTTCTACGGCGCGTTCCTCGGGCATGCGGTCGACGTGTTCGACTTCATGATCTATTCCTTCCTCATCTCCACCCTGCTGGGGCAGTGGGGCATGAGCAAGTCGACCGCGGGCGCGATCGTCACGTGGACGCTGGTGTCGTCGCTGGTGGGCGCCATCGGCGCCGGCATCCTGGCCGACCGCTATGGCCGCGTGCGCGTGCTGCGCTGGACCATCATCGTGTTCGCCTTCGCCTGTTTCCTGTGCGGGCTGGCGCAGTCGCCGGAGCAACTGATGCTGTTCCGCATGCTGCAGGGCCTCGGCTTCGGCGGCGAGTCGTCGCTGTGCATGGTGCTGGTGACGGAGATGATCCGCAACCCCGCGCACCGCGGCAAATATTCGGGCTTCACCGCCAGCAGCTATTCCTTCGGCTGGGGGGCGGCGGCCATCGTCTACGCGCTCACGTTCAGCGTGCTGCCGGCAGAGACGGCGTGGCGCGTCTGCTTTTTCCTTGGCATCCTGCCGGCGCTGGTGGTGATCTACCTGCGCCGCAACCTCGAGGAGCCGGAGGTATTCCTGAAGAGCCGCGCGACGGGCCGCCAGGAAACTGCGCTGGCGGGCCTGGGCCGATTGTTCCGTGGCCCGCTGCTGTCCAAGACCCTGCTGTGCAGCCTGCTCTCGGGAGGGATGCTGGGTGCGTACTATGCGATCGCCACGTGGCTGCCGACCTTCCTCAAGACCGAGCGCGGCCTGTCGGTGTTCGGCACCAGTTCCTACCTGGCCGTGACGATCATCGGGTCACTGATCGGCTATGTGGCGGGCGCTACGCGACGGATCGCTGGGGCCGGCGGCTGACCTACATCGTGTTCGCGGCGGGAGCCTTCGTGGCCGCGCTGGTCTACATGGTGATCCCGGTGTCGAACACCTCGATGCTGTTCCTCGGCTTCCCGCTGGGGATCCTGATGCAGGGCGTGTTCGCGGGCATCGGGGCGACCATCTCGGAATCATTTCCCAACGATATCCGCGCGACGGGATACGGGGTGTCGTACAACGCCGGCCGCGTGATCGGCTCGCTGTTCCCGCTGTCGGTGGGGTGGCTGAGCTCGGGGCGCACCTCGCTGCCAGTTGCGATTGCCGCAGTCGCCGGAGTTGGTTATGCGATGGTCGTGGTGGCGGCGATACTGCTGCCCGAGACCACCGGGATGGATCTCGGGCAGGCCGGCGGCGACGAGGAACAGGAAGCGGCGCCGCTGGCGCAGCCTGCCGGAACGGTGGCCTGAGGCCGTTGGTGGGACGGTCGCGGACGGCACGATGCGGACGCTGTGCCGCGACCGCTCAGTGCGCGCTGGCGCGAGCGGCCACCACGCGCTGTTACCACGTGTACTTTCTGCTTCAACCGAACGAGTATGCCTAACGGGATTCTCTCGCTCGCCCTCAGCCGATCTGGCTGACCAATGCTGGCAGCATCAGGCTTGCGCCAATGCCCATCAACACTCCGAACGCCACCCGCCGCGTGGTCGTGGGTGAGAAGGGCGGCGGAAAGCGCCGTCCCAGCAACGTGGCCAGCACGACCACGGGCACGGCAATGGCGGCCTGCAGGCAGATCTGCGTATCGAGCTGACCCTGCCAGGCCGAGAAGAGGGTGCGCACGCTGGAGGTCACGGTAAAGACCAGGATCAGCGCGCAGCGGATCTCCACCGGCTTCATGGGCTGGCGGTAGAACTGGAAAATCAGCGGCGGGCCGGACACGCCGAACATGCCGCTCAGCAGGCCGCCAAAGATGCCGCTCACGAGAAAGCTGCCGTCGCCGGAGCGTCGCGGCAGCGGCTCGGGACGCAGCGCGGCGCTCAGGCCGCCATACAGGATCACGGCGCCCAGCAGCAACTGCAGCAGCGTGGCCGCGGTGCTGCTCAGATAGTCGAGCAGCAGTACGCCCACCACGACCGACGGCAGGATGCCGATGGCCGCGGCGAATACCGCGCGCCAGTCGATATGCTGCATCTTGCCGGGCAGCGCGAAGGCGCTGTTGGCCAGCGTTACGAGGCTCACCACGCAGCCACCGTGGCGACCGGGGCGAGTCCCAGGCCGCTCGTGGCGCCCATCACGATCATGCCCAGGCCGAAGCCCGTCACCGTCTGAAAATACGTGCCCGCGCCAAGCAGTGCCTGCAGGCCCAGCACGGGTATCAACAATTCCAGCTTCATGCTGCCGCCTGTTCTCCGGAAGAGGCCTGTGCCGAAGCGGCTTGCGCCTGCACGACGGTGACGGCCATCACATGGAATACATCCTCCGCGCTGCAACCGCGCGAGAGGTCATTGGCCGGCTTCCTGAGCCCCTGCAGCATCGGGCCGATGGCCTTGGCGCCGCCGAGCCGTTCGGCCAGCTTGTAGCCGATATTGCCGGCTTCGAGATTGGGAAAGACCAGCACGTTGGCGTGGCCGCCCACCTGCGAGTGGGGGATCTTGCGCTCGGCAATCTCGGCGACGATGGCGGCGTCAAGCTGCACGTCTCCATCGATGGCGAGGCCTGGCCGCTGCTCGCGCACGCGTTCGGTGGCCGCGACTACCTTGTCGACGGCGGCATGCTTCGCGCTGCCGCAGGTCGAGAACGACAGCATCGCCACGCGCGGGTCTTCGTTCAGCAGCGAGCGTGCGCTGTCCGCCGCAGCCATGGCGATCTCCGACAGTTCTTCCGCATCGGGATCCACCACGAGCCCGCAATCGGAGAAGATCAGTCCGCCCTTCAGTGCGTGGAACGGCTCGCACAGCATCATCAGGAAAAAGCTCGAGACCAGCTTGAAGCCCGGCGCCAGGCCGATCAGCTGGATCGCATGGCGCACCACATCGGCGGTAGTGTGGACGGCGCCGGCCACGGAGCATCGGCATGGCCCTGCCGCACCATCAGGTTGGCGAAGCACAGGGGATCGAGCACTGCCTGTTGCGCCTGGTCGAGCGTCATGCCTTTCTTCTGGCGCATGACGTGGAGCGCCTGCGCGAACGAGGGCGTCAGCGCCGAAGTGGCGGGGTCGACAATGGTCATGCCGGCGAGATCGATGGCCTGGCCGGCAGCAGCGTCGGTGATGCGCGCCGGGTTGCCCACCAGGATGACCTGCGCAATGCCCTCGCGCGTGGCGCGCGCGGCAGCCTGCAGGATGCGCGCGTCCTCGGCTTCGCACAGGACGATGCGACGGGGCGCGGCGCGGGCGCGGTCGATGATGCGGAGGATCGGTTTCATGATGGGGTGGCTCGGTAGGACAGAAAAAGGGCCAGCGATTCGCGCTATGCCCTTGGTGTTCTCCCCTCTCCCGCTTGCGGGAGAGGGGCCGGGGGAGAGGGCAGGCGCTCGCTATGCCACAGCGCCTCACTTCGTGGGTGCATCGGTCCTCTCCCCAACCCTCTCCCGCAAGCGGGAGAGGGGCACGCTATCGGTAAGTAGCGTGCAACAGCCAGATCAGACGTAGTCTTGTACTTGTCCAGGTAACGCACCGGCTTCGCCAGCGCGTCGCGGCGGAACGGATCGCCGAGTTCACGCGTGCACAGGACTTCGATGATCGTGGTCTTGCCGTGGTTCATCTGCAGGTCGATGGCGCGCTTGAGTGCCGGGCCCACGTCCTCCAGTCGATCCACCACGATGCCTTCCGCGCCCATCGCCTTGGCGATGTCGGCAAAGCTCTGGTTGTCGAGCTCGCCCGCGACGAAGCGGCGGTTGTAGAAGTCCACCTGGTTCTTCTTTTCCGCGCCCCACTGGCGGTTATGGAAGACCACTGCCGTCACCGGGATGTTGTGGCGCACGCAGGTCATGGTTTCCATCAGGCTCATGCCCCAGGCGCCGTCACCGGCGTACGACACGGCCGGGCGATGCGGCGCGGCGACTTGGCGCCAATGATGGTCGGGAACGCGTAGCCGCAGTTGCCCCAGCTCATCGCCGCGAAGAAGCTGCGCGGCTTCTCGAAGCGCAGGTAGCTGTTGGCGACCGAGTTGATATTGCCGATGTCGGTCGAGACCATCACGTCGGCCGGCATGGCCTTTTCCAGCTCGCGCAGGACCTGGCGCGGGTGCAGATAGGTGCCGCCGTTGAACGTGCGCTCGTTCTTCTGCTCCTCGATCATGTCCAGGCTGTACGGGTCGCGCTCATGCGTCCACTCGTCCAGTTCCTTTTCCCACGCGGCCTTTTCGCTGGCGATTTCCGTGGCGCGCGCATCGCGGCTGCTGTCGCAGGCGAGCGTGCGGCCGGCCAGGCGCTGCGTGAGCGCGATGGCAGCGGCCTTGGCGTCGCCGCAGATGCCGACGGAGATCTTCTTCACCAGGCCCAGCATCTTGTGATCGGCGTCGATCTGGATGATCTTGGCGTTCTTCGGCCAGTAGTCCATGCCATGCTGCGGCAGCGTGCCGAACGGCCCCAGGCGCGAACCCAGCGCGATCACCACATCGGCGCGCGAGATCAGCTTCATGGCCGCCTTCGAACCCTGGTAGCCCAGCGGGCCGCACCACAGCGGATGGCTGGCGGGGAACGAGTCGTTGTGCAGGTAGCTGTTGACCACCGGCGCGCCCAGGCGCTCGGCCAGTGCCTTGCATTCCTCGATGGCATCGGCCATCACCACGCCGCCGCCCGAGATGATGACGGGGAACTTGGCCTGGGCCAGCAGTTCGGCGGCCTCGTTCAGGCTTTGTGCGCCGCCAGGACCGCGGTCCAGGCGCTGGGGCTTCGGAATCTCGACATTGATCTTGCCGTAGAAGTAATCACGCGGGATGTTGAGCTGCGTCGGACCCATTTCGGCCAGGGCGCGGTCGAAGCAGCGGCCGGTGAATTCGGCCATGCGCTGCGGATGGGTGACGTGACCCTGGTACTTGGTGAATTCCTGGAACATCGGAAGCTGCTTGGCTTCCTGGAAGCCGCCCAGGCCGATGCCGGTGGTGCCGGCCTCGGGGGTCACGATCACGACCGGGCTGTGGGCCCAGTAGGCGGCGGCAATCGAAGTCACGCAGTTGGAGATGCCCGGCCCGTTCTGGCCGATCACCACGCCGTGGCGACCCGACACGCGCGCATAGCCGTCGGCCATGTGGCCCGCACCTTGTTCATGCACGACCGGGATCAGGCGGATGCCTGCCGGGGCGAAGATGTCCATGCATCCATGAAGGCCGAGCCCATGATGCCGAACATGTCGGTGACGCCATTGGCGGCCATGGTCTCCACGAACGCTTCGGACGGCGTCATGGTCTGGGGGCCGGCCGGTACCTGGGTCTCGGTAGCCGAGCCACCGGAAACGGCGGGGTGCGTAGTCGTGTCGAGGTCGCGCATGGGTGTCTCCTGTGTGACGTAATAAGTGGAACGATTCGTTCCGGAAAATTGTTGTTGGGGGAAATGTAGGCGGAGATCAGCGCTTGGTCAATAGAAAGTTTTAGTTTTTGGAATCTGGAGTGCTAAAAAACGAGACAATCGTATATTAAAGTGATAATTAAAGCACTTTATTCCGGTTTTCGGGATCAGGCTTGGCGGCGCTGCACATCGGCTTTCACCGGGCTTACCTTTTTCTGGAATGGACTCGCGAGCAGGTCCGGAAAATGTCTGGACAAAGCCCGGTGCCACGAAGCCTTCCTATATACTTTCAGTGTGCTAACAAATGGTGAGTGATATGCCTCCACGAACAAAGCGCGGAGCAGCCGTCGAGGACAGCGGCGCGGCCACAGCGACCGCAGCCGAGAGCGACCCGGCCAAGGACCTGTTATGGGCGCGGCCGGGCTTCCTGGTGCGGCGCCTGCACCAGATCCACGTCGCGATGTTCTTCGAGGAGTGCAAGTCGCCCAACATCACGCCGGTGCAATACGCGATCCTCACGGTGCTGTCGGTGCTGCCCGGGCTGGACCAGACCTCGCTCGGCCAGGAAGTCGGGTTGGACCGCACCACCACGGCGGACGTGGTGCGCCGGCTGGAAGAGCGTGGCCTGGTGGAGCGCCGGGACAACCCGGCGGACCGCCGCACGCGGCATGTCTACCTGACGAAGGAAGGCAAGAGCGTGGTGACGGCGTTGCGCGCGGACATGGCGCGCGCGCAGGAGCGCATGCTGGCGCCGCTGAAGCCGGCCCAGCGCGAGGTATTCATGGAACTGCTGGCTACGCTGGTGGAGGCGAACAACCAGTACAGCCGTACGGTGTTGCGCAGCATGTGAAAGCTGCGGGCAAGCGGCCCAATTGCCTAGCGTGCTGGCGCCGACGGGGCACGCGAGTCGCGCTCAGACCGCGGCGCCGGATACTGGTCATCGCCGCTCGCGATTGGCTGACGAGGCGGAGGCGGGGTCTTGGCGGTATCTCGCGGAACGCCCTCGCAGCCGCCGAGGGCGAGCACTGCGCCGACAAGAAATGTGGCCCCAACCATCGCGGCTCCCAGTGCGTGGCAAGCGCGAAGCATTTTGCGGCTGGACATGGCAAGGCTCCCGAAACGTTCCGTCACAAGTCTAGACGAGCCGTCTTGCCTTCGCTTTGCTCTGGCCACGGTCAGTGCCCGCAGACGCATCGCACCCTGGCGCAAACGTCCTAATGCGACGACGCACCGGTTCTATCTCCTGACCCCTGGATTTTGATGTACTAGCGACACGCCCATAGGGCCGACGGCGCTCAGTTCGGAGCGATCCGAACTGACATGGGTGGGGGCGGTATGTCAATCAGCACATTTGATATCTTCCGGGTTGAGCATGGGACCGCTGGGTCGCATCTCGCGGCCCCCATGATCGCAGCTGGCTACGTACATGCGGAGACCGTCGATGAACATCCGATTCCTTACCCTTTTCGGAGCATCGACGAACTCTTGCAGATGAGCCGGGAGTCAAGTCGCACCATTGCCGACCTGATGCTCGAGAACGAGAAGTGCTGGCGAAGCACCTATGACATTCGCGCTGGGCTGTTGGAGATTGCCGATGCCATGGAAGCTCATCCGCCATGGATGGTGGAGCATGTCTGCCTGTGCGCCATGGCGGTCAGCGAAAAAAATGCCACGGCGGATCCAATCGCGACCGTTCCGATAATTGGTGCTGCGGGTGTCATTCCTGCTGTACTGCAGTACTACCGTGAGTTCGTACCCGGAGCGAATGAGGATGGGATGGTTGATTTCCTGTTAACCGCGGCCTCCATCGGCATCGCTTATAGCAAGAGTGCGCCGATGGCCAGGGCGGGGGCCGGTAACGATGGTGAAGTCGGGGTGGCCTGCTCGATGGCCGCCGCGGGGCTGATTGCGGTGCTCGGCGGCAGCAACGAACAGATCGCGAACGCGATTGAGATGGGGTTGGGGCACAACCTTGTCATGACCAACGAACCCGTTGAGGGCGGCTACAAATTCGCTGTATCAGATGCGATGCCATGGGTCATATCCAGGCAAGCCGCGGGGCGGACTGAAAGGAAAAGCAATGGTACATATTGATGGTCTGACTCTGCGCAAGGCGTTGGGTGCTTTCCCCACCGGGGTGACCGTGATGACCACTTTGGACGCCACTGGAAAGGCATGTGGCATCACCGTCAATTCGTTCAGTTCTGTCTCGCTAACCCCACCTTTGATCCTTTGGAGTCAATCGCTTTCATCGCGGAGCTACCCCGTGTTTCGGGATGCCGAGCGGTTCGTCGTCAATATCCTCTCGGAGCATCAAATCCCAATATCGCGACAATTTTCGACAGCTAGCGACGACAAGTTTCGCAATATCGTCTTTCGCCGCGGGCTGGGAGACGTTCCAATTATCAGTTCATGCGCTGCCAACCTGGAGTGCGTGAAGATTTCCGCCCATCCGGAAGGTGATCATGTCGTTTATATCGGGCGTGTTGTCCGCCTGGAACGGTCCGAGCACAGGCCGCTCGTCTTCGGGAACGGGCGCTACCTTGTAGCACGCGCCCACCAGCAGGATGAACGGGAATCGGTTCTCCCTTTGGAAGCCTAGGGCAGCCACGACGCGGTGACGACGACGTCCTGATTCGCTAGCCATCCCGCGGAAGATTGGTTCACTGTTCCTCGAGTTTGAGGAGCAATGCGCGGGCCTCCCGCAAGTCCGCTGTGTCGAAGCCCTCACTGAACCAGCCGTAGGTCTTGGACAGCAAGGCGCGCGCCTCGGCAAGGCGGCCCTGCTGCTGCCACAGGCGGCTCAGCGCCACCACTGCGCGGAGCTTCGGCGATCGGGCTTCCTGCCTGCCGGCAATCGCGATCGCCTGCTGGAAGCAGACTTCAGCTTGGTTGGCGACCTCGTTCACTTCGCCGGTTTGGCCCGCCTGCAGCAGCGTCAGGTCGCCCTTGAGCCGGTGCAATTCGGCTTCGTGCACCCGCTCTTCCGTTCGCTCCACAACAGCCAGCGCCTCGGCTACCGCCGCAAGCCCTGCTTCAACTTGTCCGGCTCTGCCACAGGTCTCGGCCAGTAGCGCGAGGAAATGGGTTCGCAGAAGTTCGGCCCCGGTTTCGCGGTATGCGCAAAGGCCTTGTTGAATGAACCCGATCCCCTCTGCGACTTGCCCGCTAGCCGCCAGGGCAGCGCCAGAAAGGATGGTTCCGCAAGCCAGGCCGTACGGCAAACCATAGTCGGTGGCCAGGGCGACGAGTGCCTGTGCAAGATCGTGCGCCAGCTGCACTTCGCCACAGAACAGACGGACCTGCGCAGCGGCGATCAGCGCATCGGCCGTGTCCGAGGGGTGGGACGGTTCCGGGCCAGGGTGAGCGCCTCCTGGCTGCGTGTGCAGGCTTGCGCCGGGTAGCCAAGCATCCACAGGTCCATGGCAATCAGGGCCAGCCCTTGCACACCGGGTTCCAGGCCATAGACGTAGGCGTGCGAGTGGTGCTGCCGGGGGTCATAGAGTGCCATGCTTGTTCCAGCCGCGCACGGGCCGGGACCAGTTCGCCAAGATAGAACAGATTGGCGCCCAAGGCCCGACGTGCCTGGATCAGCCACGCAGGATCCTGCTCACGTTCGGCCAGCTCAAGCAACTGCTCCGCCAGTTCGCGAGCGGTCCGGAGTTCCGCGCGTACTGTGTAGAACGTGCGCAGCCCCATCAGGGCAGTAAACAGCTGGGTCGTGTCTTGGAGCTGCTGGCAAAGTGCCAGCGCGCGCGCATAGGTCGCTCCGACTTCCGCGGCGGCAAAGCCGCCTTTGGCCATCCAGGCGGGGCCGAGGGTAATCTGAAGCGCGAGTTCCTTTTGTGCGCGCTCGGGGCAATCAGGGAGCGTGGCGAGCAGGCCTAGTGCCGTGGTGAGGTGGGTGACGGCCTCGGCGTCGGCCGAGCGTTGCACGGCCTGCCGGCCGGCGCGGTGCAGGTACTCCACTGCCTTGGGCGTGTTGCCGCTGCGGCTGAAATGATAGGCCAGCTCGCTGCAGTGCTCCTCGAGCTGGGCGCTGAACAGAGTCTCGATGGCCTGCGCGGTGCGCTCATGCAACGCCCGACGCCGCTCGCTAAGCAGGGAGCCGTACGTCACCTCATGGGTCAGTGCATGCTTGAAGCTGTACTCCACTTCCGGAAACGCCGGCTGCTCGTAGATGAACTCCCCGGCTTGCAACCGCGCCAGCAGGCTCTTCGTCCTGTCTTCAGGCTGCTCGACGACACGCGCGAGGAGGCTCCAGGGAAAGGTCTTGCCGATCACCGCCAGGGTTTGCAGCAGCGCTTTCTCGGCAGGCTGCAGGCGGTCGATACGGGCAGCGAGCACGCCCTGCACGGTGGCAGGGATATGCAGCTTGCCCGGGATCTGCTCGATGCGGTAATGCCCGCGCTCGCCGCGCAGCACCTGCCCCTCGACGAGGTCCTGCACCACTTCCTCGATAAAGAACGGGTTGCCTTCGGTTTGCTCCAGGATCAGCTGTTCGAGCCGGGCCAGTCCGGTGGCTTCGCCCAGCAGCGCGTGCACCAGGTCCCGCGCTTCGTCTTCACCGAGCGGATCCAGGCGCAGCTGGGTGTAATAGCTTTTGCGGCTCCAGTCGTGCCGGTACTCCGGCCGGAAGTTGACCAACAGCAGAATGCGAGCGCTGGGCACGCTCTCGCCGAGAAACCCAAGGAAGGCCTCGGTTTCGCTGTCGAGCCACTGCAGGTCTTCGATGATCAGCTCCAGTGGCTGAGTCAGGCTTTCGCGAAGGAGCAGCCGCTTGATTGCCTCGAAGGTCCGCTGCTGGCGGATCTGGTTGTCCATCTGCGCCAGCGCCGAGCCTGGTTCGACGACTCCCAGGAGGTGGCAAAGATAGGGCAGGGTGTCTTCCAGCGCGCGGTCAAGCGTCAGGAGCTTGCCAGTGAGCTTCTCCCGCCGTCGGCGCTCATCGTCTTGCGCCGTGATCTGGCAGTAGTTCCGCAGCAGCTCGATCAGCGGCAAGTAGGGGTAGGCCTTGCCGTGCGAAACCGAGAAGGTTTCGAGCACCAGGCAATCGCGCGGCGCAAGCAGCTTGAATTCGTGGCAAAGCCTTGACTTGCCCACCCCTGGTTCGCCGACCACGCCGACAATCTGCCCATGTCCGGCCCGTGCCCGTGCCCGCGCTTCGCGCAATTGTTCGAGCTCCCGGGTACGACCGACAAACGCGCCAGTCCGCGGCTGGCCGATACCTGCAGCCGGGTTCGCAGCGGGCCGAGTCCAACAACTTCGAAGACGGCCAGCGGCTCGGGCAGCCCCTTGATTGTTGTCGCGCCGAGGGCCTTGAACGAGAAATAGCCTTCGGTCAGGTTGCGGGTGTGTTCGCTTGCGACAATCGAGCCCGGAATGGCGATGCTCTCCATGCGCGATGCAATATGGATCGAATTGCCGACCGGGTCGTAGTCGGTATGCAGATCCTTGATGTGAATGGTGCGCACCACCACTTCGCCGGAGTTGATGCCGACACGGATCTGTAGCGCGATGCCCTGGGCGAGGCGCACGCGGTCTGCGTAATGACGCATGGCTTCTTGCATGCGAAGCGCCGCCAGCAAGGCCCGCTGTGGATGGTCTTCGTTCGCGATCGGCGCGCCGAACAGCGCCAGGATGCCATCGCCCATTGATTTGGCGACATAGCCTTCGTAGTGGTGAACGGCCTCCATCATCAGCGCGAGCACCGGGTCGATCAGCCTGCGGGCGTCGTCGGGATCGAGATCATGGATCAGCGCGGTGGAGCCGGCCATGTCCGCGAACAGCGCGGTGACCATCTTGCGCTCGCCGTCCGTCTGGCGGCGGGCTTCCATCTCTGCCTGAGCCGCCAGGATACGCTCGGCCAGATAGGGCGGGGTGTAATCGATGGGAGTGCTGGACGCAGTTGACGCGGCGCGCACGGCCGCGTTTGATTTAGCGGGGGCGCTTGAGAGGGCGGTCAGCGGCGCCCCGCATTCGCTGCAAAACTTGGCACTGGCCCCGGCCTCCTGCCCGCAAGCCGGGCAGACGCGCCCCTGCTTGGCCCCACATTCCTCGCAGAATTTGGCGCCTGCCGGATTCTCGAACCCGCAGCTTTGGCAGCGCATGGAGCTTGTCCCCTTGATGGGGCCAGCGACAGTCAACCATTCAATCTTATCAAGGCCGGCAGGCCCGTCGAACGAGAAGCAGCGCGCTGACTCGCGGCGCTGTGCTATCAGGCCAAACGGCGGGCCGGAGTGACGCCCCATGTGCTTCGCACTGTGCGGCGTGGGTTCCTCAGGCAGCACATGGCTTGGGGCAATCGCTCACCGAAGGTGGATCTTTCGGTAAAGGTCCTCACGGCACGCTCATCCAGTCCCCGCCCGGCAAGGGCTACTCGCGGGAAAGGTGCGTCTCAGTACAGCACCACCGATCGGATCGACTCGCCGCGCTTCATCAGGTCGAAACCTTCGTTGATGCGCTCGAGCGGCAGCGTGTGCGTGATCAGGTCGTCGATATTGAGCTTGCCGTCCATGTACCAGTCGACGATCTTCGGCACGTCGGTGCGCCCGCGCGCGCCGCCGAAGGCCGAGCCCTTCCATTCGCGACCGGTCACGAGCTGGAACGGGCGCGTGGAGATTTCCGCGCCGGCTTCGGCCACACCGATGATGATCGACTTGCCCCAGCCCTTGTGGCAGCACTCGAGCGCCTGGCGCATGACCTGCGTATTGCCGATGCATTCGAACGAGTAGTCCGCGCCGCCGTCGGTCAGCTGGATGATGTGGTCGACGACATTGTCCACGTCCTTCGGGTTGATGAAGTGGGTCATGCCGAACTTGCGCGCCATGGCCTCGCGCTCGGGGTTGAGATCCACGCCGATGATCTTGTCGGCGCCGACCATCTTCGCGCCCTGGATCACGTTCAGGCCGATGCCGCCCAGGCCGAACACCACCACGTTGGCGCCGGCCTCGACCTTGGCCGTGAAGATGACGGCGCCCACGCCGGTGGTCACGCCGCAGCCGATGTAGCAGACCTTGTCGAACGGCGCATCGGGGCGGATCTTCGCGAGCGCGATTTCCGGCACCACGATGTGGTTCGCAAACGTCGACGTGCCCATGTAGTGGAAGATCGGCTTGCCGCCGATCGAGAAGCGCGAGGTGCCGTCCGGCATCAGGCCTTTGCCTTGCGTGGCGCGGATGGCCTGGCACAGGTTGGTCTTGCGCGACAGGCAGAACTTGCACTGGCGGCATTCGGGCGTGTACAGCGGAATCACGTGGTCGCCTGGCTTGAGCGAGGTGACGCCCGGGCCGACGTCGGTGACGATGCCCGCGCCCTCGTGGCCGAGGATCGCCGGGAAGATGCCTTCCGGATCGGCGCCGGACAAGGTGTAGTAGTCGGTATGGCAGATGCCGGTGGCCTTGATTTCCACCAGCACTTCACCGGCGCGGGGGCCTGCCAGGTCCACATGTTCAATCGTGAGCGGCTTTCCCGCCCCCCAGGCAACTGCTGCGCGTGTTTTCATTGATCTCTTCTAACGAAATGAGGTTTGGCGCCAGACTATAGGCGGACCGAAGATGGTGATGGCGCCAGTGAGCGTACATTTGTCCGGAGACAGACGTAAGTTGGCCGACGGCAATAGCGATCCGATACCGGAATGCGGAGAAACGTCGTTTCATCATCCTGAAGTTACAGGTTCAATACTCGTTTTCACTTTCACTTTCAGTGAGCGCCGCGACCTCGCCCGCATCGCCGTCGGGCAGCATCGACTCGGGGCAATCCACGCCCCTGTCACGGTAGGTTGCAGGCGGTACGCCAAATTGTTTGCGAAACTCACGGCCCAGGTGTGATGCGTCGGCAAAGCCGCAGCTCAAGGCGATGTCGACGACCGTGCGGTCCGAGCTGGTCAACAGCCACGCAGCGGTCCTTAGCCGCACATGCTTGGCGAATGCCTGTGGGCTCTTGCCCGTCTCGGCCTTGAACAGGCGCTCGAGCTGTCGCGGTGACAGGTCGAGCTTGCAGGCAAGCGCCTCAAGCGGGAGGGCCCGGCCGACATGCTGCTCCATCAGCAGAATCGCGCGCTTGACCTTGGGGTGGGTCGCGGGCTCGAGGCCGGGTGGATGCGGCTGGGGCGCATTGCCCTTCTGCATCTCGCCGACCAGAAGGATTCGCAACGCCTTCTGCACGGTGGCGTGATCGAAGTGGCGCAGCAGAATGGCGGCTGCGACATCGATCGACGCGCGCCCGCCCGAGCAGGTGATGCGCCGGCGATCGATCACGAACAGCCGGTCGGCAATCAGCAGGTTCGGATCCACCGACGGGAAGCGCTCCATAAAGTCCCAGTAATGGAACCAGCTGACGCAGGTGCGGTGCCCCTCGAGCACACCTGCGCGCATCAACGCGAATACGCCGGTGCAGATGCCCACGATCGTCGCGCCGCCGCCCGCCGCGCGACGGATGAAGTCGAGCGTCTCAGGGCCGGTCTGCGGACCCGAGTGCAGTAGCCCGCCGACCACGACCACATAGTCGAACGGCGCTGCCTCGTCGAACGTTTCCCATGGCGCGATCTGGATCCCGCAGCTCGCGCGTACCGGAGCGAGTGTGTTCCCGATCACGCTCCAGACGCACCGCACCGGCTTGCTGTAGTCGCCATCGTCTGCCGACAGCCGCAGCATGTCGACGAAACCCGAAAACGCGGTCAGCGTGAAGTTCGGCAACAGCACGATGCCAAAGCGCACGCGCGTGGCGCCGGCTCGGCGACAGGGGAAATGGGAACGTCGGGTGTCATGGCGGCATCCATCTTGACAGGCTCGGGCATGCGGGCGGATCCGGGTTGGGGGCGGGAGGCGCTTTGGCAGCGAACGCCGGTGATGCTTGCGGCATCCGAGCAGCGCTCGCCCCCGATCCGCTCGAAGCGCCTCCGTCACCGTCAGCGTCGCCGATCAGCCTGCCGGGGACTTGCAAATTTCCGACGCGAATCATCGTCAAAGCGAACTTCCGACAGGTCTGGCCGGGCGCCTGGCGGCGTCATCCCACGTCGATGCCGCTTTTGTTCTATCGGCAAACTCTGCGCTTTGATGTACTGACGTCCAACGACACCAGGCAAAAGCAAAGAGGCAGCCAGATGAATGTCAGCGTTTTCGACCTGTTCAAAATCGGCATCGGTCCATCAAGTTCGCATACGGTCGGGCCGATGATTGCCGCATGCCGATTCGCATCGCACCTCGATGATGCGAACCTGCTCGGCTTCGTGCGCCGTGTGCGGGCCGAATTGTACGGTTCGCTCGGTGCGACCGGCAAGGGCCACGGTACCGACAAAGCGGTGCTGCTCGGCCTTGAGGGGAGCCTTCCCGACCGGATCGATCCGGACGTTATCGAGCCGCGCCTCGCGCAGATCCGCAAGGACAAACGCCTGATGCTGCTTGGCACGCATGAGATTGCCTTCGACGAAAAGGAGCACATCGGCTTCTTTCGGCGTCTGATGAGCGGCACGGGCAACGTCGTGCATCCGAACGGCATGCGTTTCCAGGCGTTCGACGAGCAGGGACAGTTGCTCGTGGAAAAGGAGTACTACTCCATCGGCGGCGGCTTCGTGATCAATCGCGACGGCGATCGCGTGAACGGCGTGCGTGCGGCCGGCGAGGTGCCGTATCCGTTCCGCACCGGTGCCGATTTGATGCAGGCGTGCAGCGATAGCGGGCTGTCGATCGCGGAGCTGATCTATCGCAATGAATGCGCGCTGCGCCCGGCCGAAGACGTACGCGCCGGGCTGCTGGCGATCTGGCAAACGATGGCCGCCTGCGTCGAGCGTGGCTGCAAGGTCGAGGGCGAGCTGCCCGGCCCGATGCGCGTGAAGCGCCGCGCGGCCGAGCTCAACCACCGCTTGCGCACACGTTCCGAGGAGTCACTGCGTGATCCGCTGTCGATGCTTGACTGGGTCAACCTGTATGCGATGGCCGTCAATGAAGAGAACGCGGCGGGCGGCCGCGTCGTCACCGCGCCCACGAACGGCGCGGCTGGCGTGATCCCAGCGGTGCTCCACTACTACGTGAAGTTCGTGCCGGGTTCGAATGACGACGGCATCGTTGAGTTCCTGCTGACGGCAGCCGCCATCGGGATGATCTACAAGGAGACGGCCTCCATCTCGGGTGCCGAGGTCGGCTGCCAGGGCGAGGTCGGCGTCGCGTGCTCGATGGCCGCTGCCGCGCTGGCCGCCGTGATGGGCGGTACGCCCGATCAAGTCGAGAATGCCGCCGAAATTGGCATGGAGCACAACCTCGGGATGACCTGCGATCCCGTCGGCGGGCTGGTGCAGATTCCTTGTATCGAGCGCAATGCAATGGGCGCGATCAAGGCGCTCAACGCGTCGCGCATGGCGCTGAAGGGCGACGGCCAGCACTATGTTTCGCTCGACTCTGTCATCAAGACCATGCGCGAGACCGGGGCCGACATGAAGACGAAGTACAAGGAGACGTCGCGCGGCGGCCTGGCCGTGAACGTCATTGAATGCTAACGAGGGTCCATGAAATGAGCCGCTATTCGATATTCAGTCTGTTCCGCAACGGCCTGTCCTATCACGAGAACTGGGAGAAGCAATGGAAGAGCCCGGAGCCCAAGCGCGAGTATGACGTTGTGATCGTCGGCGGTGGCGGGCACGGTCTCGCGACCGCATACTACCTCGCGAAGGAACATGGCATCACGAACGTGGCGGTGCTCGAGAAGGGCTGGATCGGCGGCGGCAACACGGCGCGCAACACGACAATCGTCCGCTCGAACTATCTGTGGGACGAGTCCGCTGCGCTCTACGAAAAGGCGATGAAGTTGTGGGAAGGCTTGTCGCAGGACCTCAACTACAACGTGATGTTCAGCCAGCGCGGCGTGATGAACCTGGCCCACACGCTGCAGGACGTGCGCGATACCGAGCGCAGGGTGAACGCGAACCGCCTGAACGGCGTCGACGCGGAGTTCCTGACGCCGCAGCAGATCAAGGAGATCGAACCGACGATCAACCTGAACAGCCGCTATCCCGTGCTTGGCGCGTCGATCCAGCGCCGTGCCGGCGTGGCCCGGCACGACGCGGTCGCGTGGGGCTTTGCGCGAGGCGCCGATCGCGCGGGCGTCGACATCATCCAGAATTGCCAGGTGACCGGCATCCGTCGTGATCGCGGCGCGGTCGTCGGCGTCGATACGGTGAAGGGCTTCATCAAGGCGAAGAAGGTCGCGGTGGTCGCGGCCGGCAACACGACGACCCTGGCCGACATGGCCGGCGTGCGTCTGCCGATCGAGAGCCATCCGTTGCAGGCCCTGGTGTCGGAGCCGATCAAGCCGGTTGTGAACTCGGTGATCATGTCGAACGCGGTGCACGCGTACATCAGCCAGTCCGACAAGGGCGACCTTGTGATCGGCGCGGGCATCGACCAGTACACCGGCTTCGGCCAGCGTGGCAGCTTCCACATCATCGAAGGCACCTTGCAGGCCATCGTCGAAATGTTCCCGGTGTTCTCGCGCGTGCGGATGAACCGCCAGTGGGGCGGCATCGTCGACGTGTCGCCGGATGCCTGCCCGATCATCAGCAAGACCGACGTGAAGGGCCTCTATTTCAACTGCGGCTGGGGCACGGGCGGCTTCAAGGCGACGCCGGGCTCGGGCTGGGTATTCGCGCACACGATCGCGCGCGACGCGCCGCATGCGCTGAACGCGCCGTTCGCGCTGGATCGCTTCTATACCGGCCACCTGATCGACGAGCACGGCGCTGCCGCCGTCGCGCACTGAACGCCCCGAGGAGAAAGAAATGTTGCTGATCGAATGTCCGTGGTGCGGCCCGCGCGCCGAATCCGAATTCTCGTGTGGCGGCGAGGCCGACATCGCGCGCCCGCTCGAAACCGACAAGCTGTCCGACCGCGAATGGGGAGACTACCTGTTCATGCGCACCAATACCCGCGGCACGCATCGCGAGCAATGGATCCACGCCCAGGCTGCCGCCGGTGGTTCAAGGTCGAGCGCGATACGGTCTCTTATGACATCAAGGGCTACGAAACCTTCGTCCAGCCCGGCGCCAACGCACCGCAAGGAGGGGCCAAAATGAGCCAGAAAGATCGTCTCGGCACGGGCGGACGCATCCATCGCGGCGAGCCACTGACCTTCACGTTCAACGGACGCGAGTACCAGGGCTACCAGGGCGACACGCTGGCATCGGCGCTGCTCGCGAACGGCGTGCGCTTCGTCGCGCGCAGCTTCAAGTACCACCGTCCTCGCGGCATCGTGACCGCCGATGTCGCGGAGCCGAATGCCGTGGTGCAACTGGAGCGGGGCGCACACACGGTGCCGAATGCCCGTGCGACGGAGATCGAGCTGTACCAGGGGCTCGTCGCGACGAGCGTCAACGCGGAGCCGGATCTTGAGCGCGACCGCATGGCGGTCAACCAGAAGTTCGCGCGCTTCATGCCCGCGGGCTTCTACTACAAGACATTCATGTGGCCGCGCAAGATGTGGCCCACGTATGAGGAGAAGATCCGCGAAGCGGCCGGTCTCGGCAAGGCGCCGACAGAAATGGACGCCGATCGCTATGACAAATGCTATGCGCACTGTGACGTACTTGTGGTTGGTGGCGGCCCTGCAGGCCTCACGGCCGCGCATGCGGCGGCCGTGGGCGGCGCGCGCGTGATCCTTGTCGACGACCAGCGTGAGCTCGGCGGCAGCCTCTTGGCCGGCCGGAGCGAGATCAATGGCAAGCCCGCGCTGCAGTGGGTCGGCGAGATCGAGGGCAAGCTGCGCAAGCTGCCCGAGGTGACGATCCTGTCGCGCAGCAATGCGTTCGGCTACCAGGACCACAATCTTGTCACTGTCACGCAGCGCCTCACCGACCACCTGCCCGTATCGAAGCGCCGTGGCACGCGCGAACTGCTTTGGAAGATCCGCGCAAAACGGGTGATCCTGGCGACCGGCGCGCACGAGCGCCCGATCGTCTTCGGCAACAACGATCTCCCGGGCGTGATGATGGCGTCGGCGGTATCGACCTACATTCATCGCTACGGCGTGCTGCCGGGGCGCGATGCGGTTGTCTTCACCAACAATGACCGCGGCTATCAGGCAGCGCTCGACTTGAAGGCGAACGGTGCGAAGGTGACCGTCGTCGATCCGCGAGCCTCGACCAGTGGCACGCTGCCCGCCCTCGCGAAGCGGCAGGGCGTGACCGTCATGAACGGCGCAGTCGTGATGGCCGCGTCCGGCAAGCGGCACGTTACCTCGGTCAATGTGACTTCCTATGCGAACGGACAGTCTGGCAGCCAGATGTCGAAGATCCCTTGCGATCTCGTTGCCATGTCGGGCGGCCTGAGCCCCGTGCTTCACCTGTTCGCGCAATCTGGCGGCAAGGCGCAGTGGAGCGATGAGAAGGCCTGCTTCGTGCCGGGCAAGTCGCTGCAGGCCGAGGTGAGCGTGGGTGCTGCGGCGGGCGAGTTCAACCTGGCGATGGCGCTGCCGCTCGCGCTGGAGGCTGGGATCGACGCGGCCAAGCGCCGGATTCCGTCCCGAAACGGCCCCAGCCGTGCCGAAGGTCACGCCCATCGCAGAGGGTGCGCTGCTGCCGCTTTGGCTTGTCGGCAGCCGCGCGGCCGCCGCACGCGGGCCGAAGCAGTTCGTCGACTTCCAGAACGACGTTGCCGCGTCGGACATCCTGCTTGCCGCGCGCGAAGGCTTCGAATCGGTCGAACATGTGAAGCGCTACACCGCGATGGGCTTCGGTACCGACCAGGGCAAGCTCGGCAACATCAACGGGATGGCGATCCTGGCGCAGGCGCTCGGCAAGTCGATTCCCGAAACCGGCACGACGACGTTCCGCCCGAACTATACGCCGGTCACGTTCGGCACGTTCGCGGGCCGGAGGTGGGCGACTTCCTTGACCCCATCCGCAAGACCTGCATTCACGAATGGCATGTCGAGCATGGCGCGCTGTTCGAGGACGTCGGCAACTGGAAGCGTCCCTGGTACTTCCCGAAGAAGGGGGAGAACCTGCACGCGGCGGTGAAGCGCGAGTGCCTCGCGGTGCGCAACAGCGTCGGCATCCTCGACGCGTCGACGCTCGGCAAGATCGACATCCAGGGCCCGGACGCGGTCACGCTGCTGAACTGGATGTACACGAACCCGTGGAACAAGCTTGAAGTCGGCAAGTGCCGTTATGGCCTGATGCTCGACGAGAACGGCATGGTATTCGACGACGGCGTCACCGTGCGGCTCGGCGAGCAGCATTTCATGATGACGACGACGACGGGCGGCGCCGCACGCGTGCTGACCTGGCTGGAACGCTGGCTGCAGACCGAATGGCCGCACATGAAGGTCCGCCTTTCATCGGTGACCGACCACTGGGCGACATTCGCGGTGGTCGGCCCGAACAGCCGCAAGGTGTTGCGCAAGGTCTGCGAGGACATCGACTTCGCGAACGATGCGTTCCCGTTCATGAGCTATCGAAACGGCACCGTCGCTGGCGCTAAGGCGCGGGTGATGCGGATCAGCTTCTCGGGCGAACTGGCCTACGAAGTGAACGTGCCCGCAAACGCCGGCCGTGCCGTGTGGGAGGCGCTGATGGCCGCTGGCGCCGAGTTCGACATCACCCCATATGGCACGGAAACGATGCACGTGCTGCGCGCGGAGAAGGGCTACATCATCGTCGGCCAGGACACGGACGGGTCGATCACGCCGTACGATCTCGGGATGGGCGGCGTCGTCGCAAAGTCCAAGGACTTCCTCGGCAAGCGCTCGCTGACGCGCTCGGATACCGCGAAGGAAGACCGCAAGCAGTTCGTCGGCCTGCTGACCGACGACGCGGATTTGGTGCTGCCTGAGGGCGCGCAGATCCTCGCGCCGGGCACGCGCGTGTCGACGACCGAGCCAACGCCGATGATCGGCCATGTGACGTCGAGCTACTACAGTCCGATCCTGAAGCGATCGATCGCGCTCGCCGTGGTGAAGGGCGGCCTGGGCAAGATGGGCCAGAGCGTTGCGATCCCGCTGGCCGACGGCCGGCGCGTGATGGCGAAGATCTCCAGCCCCGTTTTCTACGATACCGAAGGAGTACGCCAGAATGTGGAATGAAACGGGAAATGCTACGCCGGTCGCCGACATGCCGGCGACCGCCGCGCGCCAGCGCGGGGTGCGGCTCGAGTCGCCGTTATCGCGCCGCCGGTCTGCTGACCGCGCAGCAGGCGCGCGCGTCGAAGCACTTCGTGATGCGCGAGCGGGCCTTTCTTGATCTCGTCAACGTGCGAGGCGATTTGTCCGATCCCGTGTTCGTCGACGCGTTTGAGAGCGTAGTCGGGTGCTGTCCGCCGGCCGCGCCGAACACGGTCGCGCGGAGCGCCGCGTATGACGTACTTTGGCTCGGCCCCGACGAATGGCTCGTGCGGTCGAACGCGCCGGTGCCGGCGGGCGTGCTCGAGCCGAAGCTCGCCCAGGCGGTTGCCGGTGCGTACGCGGCGGCGGTCGACGTCGGCAGCGGCTACACGGTCGTCGAAATCAGCGGCGAGCGCGTATGCGATGTGCTGGCGCGCGGCTGCCCGCTTGATTTGCATCCGCGCGTGCTGAAGCCGGGGCAATGTGTGCAGAGCCACTACTTCAAGGCCTCGATCGTGCTCGTGCCAACCGGAAATGACCGCTTCGAGATCGTGGTGCGCCGCAGCTTTGCCGATTACTTCTGCCGCATCATGCTGGATGCAGCGGAGCCGCTGACATCATGAAGCTCGTCGACAGCACGCTCGGCGGGCCCCTCGCTGCATTCGATGCGCCGTTCCTGCCGCGCAAGGGATGGAGCGTGTTCATCGACGCGTTGGCGGTGCCGGTGAGAATCGGCATCCATCCGCACGAGCATGACGCACCACAACCCATCGTTATCGACGCGCGTCTTGGCTATCGCTGCGAGCCGCGCGAAGAGGGCGAGTGGATCGACTACGAAGGCTATTGCGCGCGCGTCGCCGCCTTCCTCGCGCAAAGGCCTCATACGCGCCTGCTCGAGACGCTCGTGGCGGATATCGCGGAGTTGTCGTTCCGCGAATGGCCAGCGCTTGACACGCTGACGCTCGCCGTGCACAAGCCGAAGATCCGGCCTGGCACACAACGCGTCGGCGTGGCACTCGAGTGGACACGCGCCGATTACCTGCGGCGCAGCGGAAAGGTGAGCTGAGCGTTGCCCGGGCCGTGTCGGCGTGGTTCAAACGCGTGTCGGTATTGGACATAGGTTTCCCGGTCTCTCGCACTACTCTCGTAGACGCTGCCGCATAGGCCACGCCGATCGGCGCGGCGGCGGTGCGAGTCACATTCAAACGAGGAGGAAATTCAATGAAAAAGGGAGCGACTGCCGGGCCGGTCCTGGCGCTGATGTTTTCCGCGTCCGCCTTTGCCCAAAGCGGTGTCACGCTGTACGGCGTGGTCGACGAAGGCATCAACTACACGAATAACGTCGGCGGACATAGCCTGACCGAGTTGGCAAGCGGCTTTGCCCAGGGCAGCCGCTGGGGCCTGAAGGGGACGGAGGACCTGGGCGGCGGCCTCAAGGCATTGTTCCAGCTCGAGAACGGCTTCAATGCGAGCAACGGCAAGGCCGCGCAGGGCGGGCTGATGTTCGGCCGGCAAGCCTACGTCGGACTTTCCGACAATCAGTGGGGGAGCGTCACGCTCGGGCGCAGTATGATTCGGTGATTGACTATCTCGCGCGACGACTGTCGCCGGAAATTGGGGGGGGACCATGTTCGGCCACCCTTACGATAACGACAACCTGATCTACTCGTTCCGCGTCAACAACACCGTCAAGTACACGAGTCCCACGTTTGGCGGCTTCCAGTTCGGCGGCACCTACAGCTTCAGCAACGACACCAACTTTGCCAACAACCGCCAGTACGGTGCGGGGATGCAGTATGCGAACGGAGGTCTGTTGCTGGCTGCGGCCTATCTCCAGGCGGACAACCCGTCGGCCACCTCGGGGGGCGCCATCAATAACGGCGGCGACCAGAACTTCCTTGCCAAGCGCTTGCGCATCTTCGGTGCCGGCATCAACTACACCTTCGGCGCGGCGACGGCCGGCTTCGCTTACTCCAACTCGAATCTGACCGAACCGCTGTCCACCTCGTACATTTCAGGCTCGATCCTGCCGGCCAACGGCACGTTGAACTCGCTGCGGTTCCAGAACCTTGAAGTGAATTTCAAGTATCAGTTCACGCCCGCCTTCTACGCGGGCGGGGCGTACACGCTTACGCTGGAAAACTTCAACGCCTCGTCGGGCGACGCGAAGCCGAAAGTTCATTCCTTTGGCCTGATGGCGGATTACAGCTTCTCGAAGCGCACGGATGTCTATATCCAGGGCGCCTACCAGCGTGTCGCCGGCGGCAAGACCGGCACCGCATTGGACATGGCTGACCTGCCCGGGGCGGCGAACGCTTCATCGACGTCGAGTCAGTTCCAGGTTCGCGCTGCGATTCGCCACAAGTTCTAAACGGATATCTTTCTAAAGGGCGCCGCGAGTCGCAACAGCGACTCGTGGCAGACGGCCCGGACAGGGCTTTGCGCGATAGCCGGGCCTGCGCGTCAGGAAGATTTGTCCGCTACCGCGGGATAATGCAGGGTCTCGCCGGTTGCGTCCTCAGACGCCAGCGCTTCCAGCGCGACGCCGCGGGTCTCGATTCCCAGCATCCACACAGCGAGTGCCGCCACGACGAACGACAGCGCGCCGAGCGTGAACACGCCGCCTTGACCGAAGACCGGCAATACCACGCCAACCACATAGGGCCCGATCAGCGAGCCGATTCGCCCGACTGCCGAGGCGAAGCCCGAGCCCGTAGCACGCGAGCCGGTGCCATACTGTTCCGGCGTGTAGGTGTAAAGCACTGCCCACATGCCGAACAGGAAGAACTGCATCGCCAGGCCGGTGCCAACGAGCAGCGCGACACTGCCGCCGTACAGCGCACTCTGGCCATACAGGTACGCCATCATGCCGCCTCCGAGCAGCGACGCGATGCAGGTGGGCTTGCGCCCCCAGCGCTCGACGAGCCACGCCGCGCACAGGAAACCCGGCACGCCGCCGAGCGAGATCAGTACCGTGTAGTACACCGATTGCGTGACCGCAAAGCCGGCCTGCTGCAGTAGCGCGCCAAGCCAGGACGTCAGTCCGTAGAAGCCGAGCAGCGCGAAGAACCACAGCAGCCATACCATCGTCGTGCGGCGGCGGTAGGCGCCGCTCCAGATCTCGCGCAGCGCGCCGCGCCCGCGCACTGGCTCGGCCATTGGCTGCTGCGACGGCCGCGGCAGCATCGCCACGCCGGCTGAACGCATCACCCTGGCCTCGATGCCACACATCACCGCGTCGGCCTCGGCGTGCCGGCCCGCATGCTCGAGCCAGCGCGGGGACTCGGGCACGATGCGGCGCACGATCAGCACGAATACGGCCGGGATCGCAAGCAGCGCGAACACCGCGCGCCAGCCGAACTGCGGCAGCACGAAGTAAGAGACGATCCCTGCGGTAATAAAGCCAAGCGGCCAGAAGCCGTCCATCAGTGCAATCAGGCGGCCGCGGTTCGCGGTGGGGACGAATTCGGACAACAGCGTCTGCGCGACCGGAAACTCCATGCCCATGCCGATCCCGAGCAGTACGCGCCAGGCGATCAGCGCCTCGACGCTTTGCGCGGTCGAGCACAGGTACGACGCCACGCCCCACAGCACCATGCTCCACTGGAACACGGGCCGGCGTCCGAAGCGGTCCGCGAGCAGGCCGGCGAGCGCCGCGCCGACCACCATCCCGAAGAAGCTTGCGCTGGCGACGACGCCGGTCATGGCAGTGGAAAGCCCGAACTCCTGCTTGATGGAGCCCAGTATGAAGGTCATGGTGGCGAGATCGACCGAGTCGAAGAAAAATGCGATCGCGACGATGATGAAAATCAGCTTGTGGTAGCCGGAGAACGGCAGGCGTTCCAGCCGGGCGGCGGCATTCGCGCGCGCGGGTGAGGCGGTGGGTGTTGGCATGGCGTCCTTGAAAGAAATCAGGGCCTCTTAGCAGGTTGCTTGCAGGCCCCAATCTTCAGTAGACGCGGTTATCGCAGCACGCTCTGGAGCATACCCGTCGCCGGTCTGTGCAAATCCGACATCGTCGGAAAGGTGTGGCGCAGTGCCGCTCCGCCTGCGGTGGACAGCCGCGGGGTGGCGATATCGGGAGGAGCGCGGCGCGCCTTCGATGTCGGCGGCGTGCAAGCGCCTGTCGGGTTTTGGACATCCCGCACCGGTATCCCGGAATACGCTCCAAGACGCATGCCGCGCATACCGCGCCGATCGGCGTGGCCTCGGCACGATTCAACGAGACATGGAGACAACGCGATGAGCAGCAACCGAGGAGTCGTATATCTTGGGCCGGGACAGGTCGAGGTGCAGAAGATCGACTATCCGAAAATGGTCGATCCCAGCGGCCGGGCCATTGGCCACGGCGTGATCCTCAAGGTCGTGAGCACGAACATCTGCGGGTCGGACCAGCACATGGTGCGCGGCCGAACGACCGCACCGACTGGCCTCGTGCTCGGCCACGAGATCACCGGCGAGGTCATCGAAATTGGCCGCGACGTCGAAACGCTGAAGCTTGGCGATCTGGTGTCCGTGCCGTTCAATGTCGCGTGCGGCCGTTGCGCGATGTGCAAGGAGCAGCATACCGGCGTCTGCCTTAGCGTCAACCCGTCGCGTGCGGGTGGCGCGTATGGGTACGTCGACATGGGCGGCTGGATCGGCGGGCAGTCCGAGTACGTGATGGTGCCGTATGCCGACTTCAACCTGCTGAGGTTTCCCGACCGCGACCAGGCGATGGCGAAGATCCGCGATCTCACCTGCCTGTCGGACATCCTGCCGACGGGCTATCACGGCGCTGTCACCGCGGGTGTGAAGCCGGGCTCCACGGTCTATATCGCCGGCGCGGGCCCGGTCGGCATGGCGGCCGCCGCTTCGGCGCGCCTGCTCGGCGCGGCCTGCACCATCGTCGGCGACATGAACCCGGCGCGTCTCGCGCACGCGAAGGCGATGGGCTTCGAAGTCGTGGATCTGTCGAAGGACGCAACGCTCGGCGAGCAGATTGCCGAGATTCTCGGCACGCCCGAGATCGACTGCGCGGTGGACTGCGTCGGCTTCGAGGCGCATGGTCACGGCTCGTCGGGCTATGTGGAGGAGGCGCCTGCCACGGTGCTCAATTCGCTGATGGAAATCACGCGGCCCGCCGGTGCGATCGGCATTCCGGGCCTGTACGTGACCGATGATCCCGGTGCCAAGGACGCCGCGGCGCAGCGCGGTAGCCTCAGCATCCGTTTCGGCCTGGGCTGGGCAAAGTCGCACTCATTCCATACGGGTCAGACGCCGGTCCTCAAGTACAACCGCAACCTGATGCAGGCGATCCTCCACAATCGCTTGCCGATTGCAGAGATCGTCAATGTGACGGTCATTCCACTTGACCAGGCACCGGAAGGCTACAAGCAGTTCGATGGCGGCGCGCCACGCAAATTCGTCATCGATCCGCACGGGCTGTTGGCGGCCTGACCACGCGCACGGAAACAAAACGGGCGGCCGATTTGCGACCGCCCGTTTTGCTATTGGGGCAGTGTGGTTCACTGCCGCTTCCCCCGACGCTCACGCGTGCAGCATCACTGAAGAGGATGTATGCCCCGACGACTTTGCCAGCGGCGCGCTCTGCGCCCTGCGCTCGCGTGTAGGCGCGAAGCCGAACTCGTCACGGTAGCTCTTGCTGAAATGGCACGCGGACTGGAAGCCACATGCCATCGTGATGTGCATGATCGACATATCCGTCTGCAGCAGCAGTTCGCGCGCACGGCGCAGGCGCAATGTCAGGTAGTAATGCGTCGGCGTCATGCCGAGATGGTCGCGGAACAGGCGCTGCAATTGCCGCTGCGACAGGTTCGCCAGCCGTGCGAGCTCTTCGCGCGACAGTGGCTCCTCGATGTTGTTCTCCATCAGCGAGACCACCTCGAACAGAGACTTCTTCGCCGAGCCCAATCGTGCGACCAACGGGATTTTCTGCTGCGCGCTCGTGTCGCGCACATGCTCGACAATGAACTGCTCGGCAATCTGCGTGACGCGCGCGGTACCGACGCGACGGGTGATCAGGTTCAGCATCATGTCCAGCGGCGCGACGCCGCCGGTGCACGTGACCCGGTCGCGGTCGATCACGAACAGTTCCTTCAGGAAACGCGTGTCGGGAAACTCCTCCTTGAGTGCGGACATGTTTTCCCAGTGGATCGCGCAGGCATAGCCGGCCAGCAGGCCGGATCTCGCGAGGGCGTACGTGCCGGTGCAGAGGCTCCCCAGCAAGGTGCCCTCGCGCGCCGCGCGACGCAGCGTGGAGAGGTGCTCCGCTGTCGTCGAACGTTGCACGTCGATGCCGCCACAAACAAACACGATGTCAGGACGCCCGATGCTGTCTGCCCGCTGGGTGTCGAGCGCCAGGCCGTTGCTGGCCGTCACCAGCCGCCGTCGGGGCTGATGATGCTCCAGCGGTACAGTTCCTGGCCGCTGAGGTAATTCGCCATGCGCAGCACTTCGATCGCATTGGTGAACGCGATCATGGTGAAGTTGGGTAGCGGCATGAACGCGAAGTGAGATAACGACGCGGTGCGGTCGGTCGACATGGGGGCGTCCTTCACATTTTTAAGGTGCGTCTCCAGCCCTCGGGAAAAGGGCCTGGATGCTTTTTACTTATTGTTAAGTCAGCCGCAACAACCATGCCATACGGCGAAACCCTAGCTCTTTAGTGGGGTGCCCCGCTGGAGACACGTTGGACGCGTTTCTTGTTGCACCGCAAACGTGACACCCCGCACCCGCAATGCCCGCAACGCACCGCCGCTGTGCTCTCCCGGGGCCACTTGTGCAAATCGGACGCGAATGGCGGAAATGGAAAAGAACGCGTCTGAATTCATCAATCGGCCAAAAACGCGAACGACAAGAATAGATCCGTTGGCAACGCTGTGCCGATCCGGCAAACAAGCCTGGCGCAGCGGGCCTCTCGCCCCCAGTCAGCCAATTCATCCAACACGGACCTCTATGTCGAACACCCAGTCTTTCTTCTCGCAGCCCCTGGCCGAGCGCGATGCGCTGGTTCGCGGCGCTCTTTCGAAGGAGCTCGAGCGCCAGCAGTCGCAGGTCGAACTGATCGCCTCGGAAAACATCGTGTCGCGTGCGGTGCTCGAGGCACAAGGCTCGGTCCTGACCAACAAGTACGCCGAAGGTTACCCAGGCAAGCGCTACTACGGCGGCTGCGAATTTGCGGACGAAGTCGAATCGCTCGCGATCGAGCGCGTGAAGCAGCTCTTTAACGCCGGCTTTGCCAACGTGCAGCCCCACTCGGGCGCCAGGCGAACGGCGCGGTGATGCTCGCGCTGACCAAGCCGGGCGACACCGTGCTCGGCATGTCGCTCGACGCGGGCGGCCACCTGACCCATGGCGCCAAGCCGGCGCTGTCGGGAAAGTGGTTCAACGCCGTGCAGTATGGCGTGAACCGCGAGTCGATGCTGATTGACTACGATCAGGTCGAAGCGCTCGCGCAAGAGCACAAGCCGAGCCTGATCATCGCCGGCTTCTCCGCGTATCCGCGCCAGCTCGATTTCGCCCGCTTCCGCGCGATCGCCGACAGCGTCGGCGCCAAACTGATGGTCGACATGGCGCACATCGCCGGTGTGATCGCTGCGGGCCGCCATTCGAACCCGGTCGAGCATGCGCACGTCGTCACCTCGACTACGCACAAGACCCTGCGCGGCCCGCGCGGCGGCTTCGTGCTGACCAACGATGAAGAGATCGCCAAGAAGATCAACTCGGCCGTGTTCCCCGGGCTGCAGGGCGGCCCGTTGATGCACGTGATCGCAGCCAAGGCGGTGGCGTTCGGCGAGGCGCTGACGTCCGACTTCAGGACCTACATCGACAACGTCCTCGCGAACGCGAAGGCGCTTGGCGAAGTGTTGAAGGAAGGCGGTGTCGATCTCGTCACCGGCGGCACCGACAACCACCTGCTGCTGGTCGATCTGCGCCCCAAGGGGCTCAAGGGCACGCAGGTCGAGCAGGCGCTCGAACGTGCCGGCATCACCTGCAACAAGAACGGCATCCCGTTCGACACCGAGAAGCCGACCATCACGTCCGGCATCCGGCTCGGCGCGCCGGCCGCCACGACGCGCGGCTTCGGCGTTGCGGAGTTCCGCGAGATCGGCCGCCTGATCCTCGAGGTGTTCGAAGCGCTGCGCGCGAATCCGGAGGGCGACGCCGCCACCGAGCAGCGCGTGCGCCACCAGATCTTCGCGCTGTGCGATCGCTTCCCGATCTACTGACCCGACGAACGAAAAGACTGGAGCCCCCATGAGCCCGCTGCACCAGGACAGCATCATTATCGACGGCCTGAACATCTCGAAGTTCGAGCGGTCGGTGTTTGAAGACATGAAGAAGGGCGGCGTCACGGCCGCGAACTGTACGGTCTCGGTCTGGGACAATTTCACCAAGACCGTCGACAACATTGCGCTGATGAAGAAGGCGATTCGCGACAACAGCGAACTGCTGACGCTGGTGCGTACGACTGACGACATCCGCCGCGCAAAGCATGAGGGAAAGACCGGCGTGATCCTCGGCTTCCAGAACGCCCACGCGTTCGAGGACAACCTCGGTTATGTCGAAGCTTTTGCCGATATGGGCGTGCGCGTCGTGCAGCTCTGCTACAACACGCAGAACCTGGTCGGCACCGGATGCTACGAGCGCGACGGCGGCCTGTCGGACTTCGGCCGTGAAGTGATCACCGAGATGAACCGCGTCGGGATCATGGTCGATCTGTCGCACGTTGGGGGCAACACCTCATCCGAGGCGATTGCGTTCTCGAAGAAGCCGGTCTGCTACTCGCACTGTCTGCCGTCCGGCCTCAAGGAACATCCGCGCAACAAGAGCGACGCGCAACTGAAGGAGATCGCCGATGCGGGCGGCTTCGTCGGCGTGACCATGTTCGCGCCGTTCCTCAAGCGCGGGATCGAGGCGACGGTCGACGACTACATCGAAGCGATCGACTACGTCGTCAACCTGATCGGCGAGGACGCGGTCGGCATCGGCACCGACTTCACGCAGGGCTACAGCACCGAGTTCTTCGACATGCTGACGCACGACAAGGGCCGCTACCGGCGCCTGACCAATTTCGGCAAGGTGATCAACCCCGAAGGGATCCGGACCATCGGCGAGTTTCCGAACCTGACTGCGGCCATGGAGCGAGCCGGCTGGAAGGCCTCTCGCATCCGCAAGATCATGGGCGAGAACTGGGTGCGCGTCTTCAGGGAAGTGTGGGGCGCCTGATCCCCGACAGCGCCAGCTTTCAATCAAATCACCACAAACGGGACGGGCGCGCGCGATAGCGCGCGCTCGCGGGCGACGCCGCGTCTACGCAACGCTACCAGCGGCTTTCCTTTCCTCACGGAGTTATCACGATGCAACCGCAACTGCCAATCGACGTTGATCCCGAAACCGGTGTCTGGACCACCGACGCGCTGCCGATGCTTTATGTGCCGCGCCACTTCTTCACGAACAACCATGTCGCGGTCGAAGAGGCGCTTGGCCGCGAGGCGTACGAAGAGATCCTCTACAAGGCCGGCTACAAGTCCGCCTACCACTGGTGCGATAAGGAGGCGCAGTTGCATGACATCAGCGGGATGGCCGTGTTCGAGCATTACCTGAAGCGGCTGTCGCAGCGCGGCTGGGGACTGTTTTCGATCCTCGAGGCCGATCCGGCGACGGCGAGCGCGCGCATCGCGCTGCGCCACTCGTCATTCGTGCTCCAGCAGCCGGAAAAAAGCGGCAAGCTTTGCTACATGTTCGCCGGTTGGTTCGCCGGCGCAATGGATTGGGTCAACGACACCACTCCCGCGGGCAAGCAAGCGCCCCCGCGCGCGCAGTCGAAGGAAGTGCAGTGCGCGGCCGAGGGGCACGATCACTGCGTATTCGAAGTGTCGCCGATCGCGCGCTGACACCGAAGCCGTCCGCCCCCCCAAAAATTCGAGACACACCAACGCCCAGAGGTCGACCGCGATGCGTTATCCCCACCTGTTCAAACCTTTGCAGCTCAATCAGCTGACGCTCCGAAACCGGATCGTGAGTACGGCGCACGCGGAAGTGTATGCCGAGCCGGGCGGCCTGCCAGGTGACCGCTACATTCGCTATTACGAAGAGAAGGCAAAGGGCGGCGTCGGCCTGGCAATTTGCGGCGGCTCGAGCCCCGTGTCGATCGACAGTCCCCAGGCTGGTGGAAGTCGGTCAATCTCTCGACCGACAAGATCATCGATCCGCTGTCGCGGCTCGCCGAAACGATGCACCGGCACGGCGCCAAGATCATGATCCAGGCCACGCATATGGGACGCCGCTCGGCGTTTCACGGTGAGCACTGGCCGCACCTGATGACGCGTCCGGCGTGCGTGAGCCCGTGCACCGTGGCAACGCGAAGATCATCGAGGTCGAGGAGATCCGCCGCATCATCGCCGACTTCGCCGCAGCCGCGAAGCGCGTGAAGGATGCCGGCATGGACGGCATCGAGATCTCGGCCGCCCACCAGCACCTGATCGACCAGTTCTGGAGCCCGCGCACGAACTTCCGCACCGACGAGTGGGGCGGTAGCGTCGAGAACCGCATGCGCTTCGGCGTGGAGGTGCTCCAGGCGGTGCGTGAAGTGGTCGGCAAGGATTTCTGCGTTGGTCTGCGCATGTGCGGCGACGAGTTCCATGAAGACGGTCTCGATCACGAGCAACTGAAGGAGATCGCGCAGGCGATGTCCGAGTCGGGGCTTGTCGACTATATCGGCGTGGTCGGCTCCGGCGCCGATACGCACAACACGCTCGCAAACTGCATGCCGCCGATGGCGCTCCCGCCCGAGCCGTTCGTGCACCTTGCCGCGGGCATCAAGTCGGTGATCAAGGTGCCGCTGATGCACGCGCAGAGCATCCGCGACGCGGGCCAGGCCGAGCGCCTGCTCGCAAACGGCATGGTCGACCTCGTCGGCATGACGCGCGCCCAGATCGCCGACCCGCACATGGTCATCAAGATTCGCGACGGCCGCGAAGACGAGATCAAGCAATGCGTCGGCGCTAACTACTGCATCGACCGCCAGTACAACGGCCTCGACGTGCTGTGCGTGCAGAACGCCGCGACTCGCGCGAGGCGACGATGCCGCACATCATCGAGAAGTCGCGTGGCCCGAAGCGCAAGGTGGTGGTGGTCGGTGCGGGCCCGGCCGGCCTGGAAGCGGCACGCGTCGCGCGCTCACGCGGCCATGACGTCGTGCTGTTCGAGAAGAACACCGAAGTGGGCGGGCAAATCGTGCTCGCCGCCAAGGCACCGCAGCGCGAACAGATGCAGGGCATCGTGCGCTGGTTCGACATGGAGACCAAGCGGCTCGGCGTCGACCGGCGTCTGGGCGTTGAAGCGGATGCGAAGATGATCATGGCGGAGAAGCCGGACATCATCGTGCTCGCGACGGGCGGCCGGGCATTCTCCGATCAGGTGCCCGCCTGGGCCGTCGCCGAGGGGCTCGCGGTCAGTTCGTGGGACGTGCTGGCCGGCTGCGTCGAGGCGAAGGAGAACGTGCTCGTCTACGACGGCGTGAGCACCCACGCCGGTGCGGGGGTTGCCGACTACCTGGCGAGCCGCGGTGCGAAGGTCGAGATCGTGACGCCGGACGTCAAGGTGGCCGATGACTGCGGCGGCACCACCTTCCCGATTTTCTACCGCCGCCTGTACGCGCAGGGCGTGATTCATACGCCGAACTACTGGCTCGATCGTGTCTACGAGGAAGGCGGCAAGAAGATCGCGGTGCTGCGCAACGAGTACACGGAAGAACTCGAGGAGCGCGCCGTCGATCAGGTCGTGATCGAGAACGGTTCGACCCCGAACGACGCGCTGTACTGGAAGCTCAAGCCGGAATCGCTCAATCGCGGCCAGGTCGACGTGCACAAGCTGTTTGCGTCGGAGCCGCAGCCGTGCCTGTCGGAGCCGCTCGGAAATGGCCGCTTCCTGTTGTTTCGCGTGGGCGACTGCATCTCGATGCACAACATTCACGGCGCGATCTATGACGCGCTGCGGCTCGTGAAGGACTTCTGACGATGAACCCGTCCCTCCTGATTACCGTGCTGCTGTGGCTGTCGGTGGCGGGGCTCGCCTTCGCGGTCGTGAAGCGAGCGTCGTACTGGCGGCTCGGCCGCGCGACCGCACCCGGATCGTTCGGCATCGCGAACCTGCTGGCCATCCCGAAGCGCTATTTCGTCGACCTGCACCACGTCGTCGCCCGTGATCCGTACATCGCCAGGACGCACGTGGCCACGGCCGGCGGTGCGATCGGGGCGCTGGCGCTCGTGTTCGTCAATTACGGTCTTGCGATCTACTCGCCATGGCTCGACAAGGCGATCTTTGCCGCTGCGCTTGCGATGCTGATTGGCGCGATGTTCGTCTGGCGCCGCCGCAGCGCGAAGGACGTACCCGCGCGCCTGTCGAAGGGGCCATGGAACGTGCTGCCGTGGCTGCTGGGTTCGTTCGCGCTTGGCCTCGTGCTGTTCGTGGCCGTGCCGGCTGACGTCATGTCGGGCGCGTTTGCAGTAGCCTGCGCGCTGCTGATCGGCGCCGGCGCGTTCGCGATGACGTTCGGCGCGGCGAAAGGCGGGCCGATGAAGCACGCGATCGCCGGTCTCATGCATCTCGCGTTCCATCCGCGCCAGGAACGGTTTGCCGGCAAGCCTGACTCGTACACGGGCAGCGGCAACGCCACGCCGCCGACCGCACTCAAGCTGCCGGAGATCGAGAAGCAGGAGTACGGTGTCGCCAAGCCCGTGGAGTTCCGCTGGAACCAGCTGCTGAGCTTCGACGCTGCGTGCAGTGCGGCAAGTGCGAGGCCGCGTGTCCCGCATTCGCCTCTGGCCAGCCGCTCAATCCGAAGAAACTGATCCAGGATCTCGTGGTCGGCATGGCGGGGGGCAGCGATGCCGCATATGCGGGCAGCCCGACGCCGGGCATCCCCGTTGGCCGACATCGCGGGGAGCCGAACGGCCCGATCGTGTCAGGACTGATCGACGCGCAGACGCTGTGGTCGTGCACGACCTGCCGAGCCTGCGTGCAGGAATGCCCGATGCTGATCGAGCATGTCGATGCGATCGTCGACATGCGCCGCAACCAGACGCTCGTGCACGGCACTGTGCCTGGCAAAGGGGCCGAAGTGCTCGCGAACCTGCGCGAGACCGGCACGATGGGCGGCTACGACACCACGGCGCGCTATGACTGGTCGGTAGACCTCAATGCGCCGGTCGCGCAGCGAGGCAAGGCCGTAGACGTGCTGATCGTTGCCGGCGAGGGTGCCTTCGACATGCGCTATCAGCGCACGCTGCGGGCCTCGTGAAGGTACTGAACAAGGCTGGCGTCGAATATGCGGTGCTCGGCGGCGTGGAAACGGATACCGGCGATGTAGCCCGCCGTCTCGGCGACGAGGCGACGTTCCAGGAAATGGCGAAGCGCCTGATCGGCACGCTTGGCACGTTGTCCTTCAGGCAGATCGTGACGGCGGATCCGCACGTGATGCACAGCCTGCGCAACGAGTATCGCGCCCTGGGCTTGCGCGTCACGGTCAAGCATCACACGAGCTATCTCGCCGAGCTGGCTGACAGCGGCCGCATTGCGCCGAAGGCGGTTGAAGCGCTGCGCGAGAAGGTCACCACCTATCACGACCCGTGCTATCTCGGCCGCTACAACGGCGAGACCGAGGCCCCGCGCAAGCTGCTGAAGACGATCGGCATCAAGGTGGTCGAGATGGAACGCCATGGCATGCGTGGCCGCTGTTGCGGCGGCGGGGGCGGCGCGCCGTTGACCGATATCCCGGGCAAGCAGCGCATCCCCGATATCCGCATCGCCGATGCGCGCGCTGTGGGCGCGGAAGTGGTCGCGGTCGGATGCCCGAACTGCACGGCAATGCTCGAAGGCGTGGTCGGCCCGCGCCCGGAGGTGCTGGATGTTGCCGAACTCGTTGCGGCCTCGCTGGAGTGACTCGATGAACAAGATCCCACGTATCGATCCTCGTCGGCCGTTCGTGATTACGGCGGCAGGCTTGAGACGGATCACGCTCGGCCAAGCCGGCAGCGCGGATCCGAATGCCGGGCACTGGCACGCTCACGGCCACGGCGGAACGGCGACAAGGCCGCGCCGCGCGCTCAGCGATGCGCAGCATGTGTTGCTCGTTGCCGTGCACAGCGAGCGGGGTGCGCTGGACGACCATGCGTGCCAGGCACTCGCCGCGGCCGCGCTGCTTGCCGATGCGCAGACCGAGGTTGTGCTGCTGGTGTTTGGCGAGCTGAAGGACGACGCGGCGGCGCTCGGCGCCGACAAGGTCATCGCGTTGCCTCGTTCGATCGTCGCGCGTTTGCGCCCGATGCCGAACTGCAGGCGCTGCTGGCCTGCGCGGCCGCGCTATCGCCGAAGCATCTCTTCCTGCCTGATAACGCAACCGGCGACGGCGATCTCGGCCGCCGCTACGTGGCTGCGACGGGCACGAGCGTTGCCACGCACGTTGTCGAGATCGACGCAAGCCACGTTGGCAGCTATGCACAGGCGAAGCGTGCTTTTGCGACACGCTCGCTGCCCGACGTAATCCTGCTTGCACCGGGCGCGGTCGACACGAAGTTGCCATTCACCGGCGCGGGGCAATCGTTGTCAGGCGACTTTCTGCTTGGCATTGACGACGGCTCGCAGCCGTACCGCGACCTCGGCCTTGATGAGATCGATGCCGCACAGGTCGCGCTCGAGGAGGCAGACTTCATCGTGTCCGCGGGCAATGGGGTCACCGATATCGGGGCGTTCGAGCAGCTTGCCGGCGAGTTCGGCGCGGCGATTGCCGCTAGCCGCGTCGCCGTCGACAACGGCCATTTCACGCGCGACAAGCAGGTTGGCGCAACCGGCAAGACGGTCGAGGCGAGTGTCTATATCGCATTTGGCATCTCCGGCGCGGTGCAGCACCTTCAGGGCATCAAGGATTGTCGTCACGTGATCGCCGTCAATCTGGACGGCAGCGCACCCATTGCCAAGCGCGCGAACCTCACGATCGTCGGTGATGCGAAGGAGACGATTGCGGCGCTGATTGAAGCGGTGCAGACCGCGCGCCGCAAGCATGGAAGGGCGCCGGCAGCGGCCAGCGTCCGTGAACCGCTAGGAGCCGCAGCATGAACGCCCACCAGCAAATCCGGCGCATCGCAGTGCTCGTGTCCGTTGGCCGTCATCCGGTCAGCGGGGTAACGCGCTACAGCCGCAACGACGCCGCGGCGCTCGAGATCGGACGAGCCCTGGCGGAGAAGCATCGTGCGCAGCTCGCGGTGCTGCACGCCGGCGACGCCGCGGAGCCAGCGCTCGCCGAGTACCTGGCGCTCGGGGCGCGCGAAGTCGAGGTGCTTGCCTGCGGGACAGGGGATGACGCCGGGCGCACGTTATCCGCCCGCGTGAAGGACTACGACCTCGTTCTGACCGGTACCCGAGCAGAGGGCGCATACGACACCGGGATGCTGCCGTACCACGTTGCTGCGTCGCTCGGCCGACCGCTGGTCGGGGCGGCCGTCGATGTCGACATCGCGGATGGGCGCGTCACCGTGCGGCAGTTCCTGCCGAAGGGCCTGCGCCGGCGTGTCGAGGCGGTATTGCCGGCCGTCGTGGCAGTCCATCCGCTCGCGAGCGCGCGGCCGCGCTATGCATACGCGCGGTTGCGTGCGGGCGCGATTCGGACAGCGCCTGCCGCGCGATTCGAAGATCCGGAAGCTGCCGCGTGGACGCTCGGCGCGCCCGAGCGCAAGCCAGTCAGGCTGGCCGCCGCGGAGAAGCGCTCCGGGCATGCCCGGATGTTGTCGGCGACGACGACCGAGAGCCGCGGCGGAAACGTCGTAAACGGAGGGACTTCGGTCGAAAAAGCGCAAGTCATCCTCGCGTACTTACGCGAGCATCAACTTATTGACTACTGAGGTTGCCGATTCGTCGGCAGACAAACCAGGAATGCAGGGAATCCGGAGCCAAACGATGAAAGTATCGGCAGACATTGGTGCGCTGGTGGAGCGGCGCAAGCAAGGCTACAGCCTCGAGGCGCCTTTCTATCAGAGCGAGGAGATATTCGCGCTCGATATGGAAGCGATTTTCCGCAAGCATTGGATCCAGGTGGCGGTGGAGCCGGACGTGCCCGAGCCGGGCGACTACGTGACGGTCGAGCTCGGCAGCGATTCGATCCTGGTCGTGCGCGACGACGATATGCAGGTGCGCGCTTTCCACAACGTATGCCGCCATCGCGGCGCACGTCTGTGCAACGAGGACAAGGGCACGGTCGGCAACATCGTCTGCCCGTATCACAGCTGGACCTACAACCTGAACGGCGACCTGATGTTCGCCGAGCACATGGGCGAGAAGTTCGACCGCTGCAAGCACAGCCTGAAATCCGTGCATGTGCAGAACCTCGCGGGGTTGATCTTCGTCTGCCTGGCGGACGAGGCGCCCGTGGACTTCGCGGCAATGCGCGCCGCGATGGAGCCCTATCTGCTGCCGCATGACCTGCCGAACACGAAGATCGCGGCGCAGGTCGACATCATCGAGAAGGGGAACTGGAAGCTTACGATGGAGAACAACCGCGAGTGCTATCACTGCGTGGCGAACCATCCCGAGCTGACTATCTCGCTGTACGAATACGGATTCGGCTATCAGCAGTCGCCGGCCAATGCCGAGGGCATGGAAGCGTTCGAGAAAACCTGCATTGCACGCGCGGCGCAGTGGGAAGCGCTGAACCTTCCATCAGCGGAAATCGAGCACCTGCTCGCAACCACCGGCTTTCGCACGCAGCGCCTGCCGCTCGACCGCAGCGGCGAGTCGCAGACGCTCGACGCCAAGGTCGCTTCGAAAAAGCTGCTCGGCAAATTCGAGCAGGCCGACCTGGGCGGGCTCTCGTTCTGGACGCAGCCGAACTCTTGGCATCACTTCATGAGCGACCACATCGTCACGTTCTCCGTGATTCCGCTGTCAGCCGGTGAAACGCTCGTGCGCACGAAGTGGCTCGTCCACAAGGATGCGCAGGAAGGCGTCGACTACAACGTGGAGAACCTGACGGCGGTGTGGAACGCGACCAATGACCAGGACCGCGTGCTCGTGGAGTACTCGCAGCGCGGCGCGGCAAGCAGCGCGTACGAGCCCGGGCCCTACTCGCCATTCACCGAGGGCCTCGTCGAGAAGTTCTCGGCCTGGTATATCCGCCGGCTTGCCGAGCACGTCGGCGCATAGGCGCAAGCAAAGGAAGCGGAGATGGAGATGATGCGCGATGCAGTCCAATTCGAACCCGCCGACAGCCGGGTGACGCGCCCGGCGTTCTGGAGCGCGCTCCCCGAGCGCTGGACGAGCGACGTCGAGGAGACGCTTGTGTGCTGCCACGTGAGGCAGGAAACGCACGACGTGAAGAGCTTCTTCTTCCATTCGCCGGAGGGCCGCGCGTTTGTGTTCGAGCCGGGGCAGTTCATCACGCTGGAGCTCGAGATCGAGGGCGAGACGATCAACCGGTGCTACACGATTCGTCGTCGCCCGCGCGGCCGCATACGCTCTCGATCACGGTCAAGCGGGTGCCGGGCGGGAAGGTGTCGAACTGGCTGCACGACACTGTGCGGCCGGGCACGCAGATCCGGGTGTTGGGCCCGGCCGGCGAATTCACTTGCGCACGTCATCCGGCGCGCAAGTACCTGTTCCTGTCCGCGGGCTCCGGTATCACACCGCTGATGTCCATGAGCCGTGCACACCATGATCTCGGCGACGATCGCGACATCGTGTTCGTGCACAGCTCGCGTACGCCGGACGACATCATCTTCTCGCGCGAGCTCGAACTGATTGCGTCGAACCACGCGAATTTTCGCACCTCCTTTGTCTGCGAGCGGGTCGGCGCACGTACCAGTTGGCCAGGCGTGACGGGGTTCCTGTCGCTCCCGCTCCTTAAGCTGATCGCGCCGGATTTCATGGATCGCGAGATCTTCACGTGTGGTCCGGCGCCATACATGAAGGCGGTGCGGGACCTGCTCGACGAAGCCGGTTTTGATCGCAGGCGCTACCACGAGGAAAGTTTCTCGTTCGAGACGTTGGTGGCGGAGGGCTCGGCCGACGCGCTGTTGCGGACCTCACACCGGCAGCCAATGGCAATGCGGACATCGCGCAGTTCAGCGTGAGCTTCGCGAAGAGCCATCGCGAGATCGTATGCAGCTCAAGCCAGCATGTGCTCGATGCGGCGCGCAGTCTGGCCTGCGGCTGCCAGCGTCGTGCACGCAGGGCATGTGTGGGACCTGCAAGGTCAAGCTCGTGTCCGGCCAGGTCGAAATGAAGCACAACGGCGGCATTCGCCAGCGCGAGATCGACCAGGGGATGGTGTTGTTGTGCTGCAGCAAGCCGCTGTCGAATCTCGTCATCGATAAATAGTGTAGTAGCGCCTGCCACGCGGCTGGCGGTGTGAAGACCGTCAGCCGCGCTCTCGACGATTCTAAATTCACGGGGCAGTTCCGCTCCGGCCAATGGAGGTATGCCATGAAGCTCCTTTCCAAACTGCTGTTTACCGGCGCGGCGTCGGTGATGATGACATGGAGCGCGTTCGCGCTTGGGGAAGCCAAACCGACCCTGAAGATCGGCTACGTCGAGGGTTGGGACGACAGCGTCGCGACGACCAACGTCGCCGCACGGATCATCGAGAAAAAGCTGGGGTACCCGGTTCAGCTCGTGCCGCTCGCGGCGGGCGTGATGTGGCAAGGCGTCGCTCGCGGCGATCTCGATGCGACGCTGTCGGCCTGGCTGCCGGTGACGCAGGGCGCGTACTGGGATCAGTTCAAGACCAAGGTGGTCGACCTGGGGCCGAACTTTACCGAGGCAAGAATTGGCCTCATCGTTCCGGCATCCGTCAGCGCGAAGAGCATTGATGACCTGAACGCACAGAAGGCGGCGTCGACGGCCGCATCGTCGGTATCGATGCCGGCGCTGGCGTCATGCGCAAAGCCTCCGACGCCATCAAGAGCTATGGGCTCAGCTATTCGCTGATGCCAAGTTCGGGCAGTGCGATGACTGCCGAGCTGGCGCGCGCGATGAACGCGAACAAGCCGGTGATCGTGACGGGTTGGGCGCCGCACTGGATGTTCGCCAAATGGAAGCTGCGCTTCCTCGATGATCCGAAGAAAGTGTTCGGTGAGGCCGAGCACGTTGACAACATCGTGAACCCAGGTCTCGAGGCAAAGGCGAAGCCGGTCACTTTGTTTCTGAAGAAGTTTCAGTGGAAGCCCGGCGAGATCGATAGCGTGATGCTGGCGATCCAGGGCGGCACGAAGCCGGACGCGGCGGCGGATGCGTGGATCTCCGCGAATGGGGACCGCGTGAATGCGTGGCTCGAAGGCGAGCGTTAAGTCGTCAAACGATACAAGGGGATCAGGAGGCACCGGCCACGATCGCATTGCGATCGTGGCCGCTGTGCTTTTGAGGGTTACGGAAACACGACCGTACGGTCTCCATTCAGGAACACCCGCCGCTCGATGAAGGCTTTGACGGCGCGGGCGAGCGTGATGCATTCGACGTCTCGTCCGACCGCGAGCAATTGCTCCGGCCGGTACGAATGGTCGACACGCTCGACGGCCTGCTCGATGATCGGGCCTTCATCGAGATCGTCGGTGATGAAATGCGCGGTCGCGCCGATCAGCTTGACGCCGCGCGCATGCGCTGGTGATACGGCTTGGCGCCCTTGAAACCAGGCAGGAAGGAGTGGTGGATGTTGATCGCACGATTGGCAAGTTTGCCGCTGGTCTCGGGGGAGAGGACCTGCATATAACGCGCAAGAATGACAAGCTCCGCGCCGCTCGACTCGAACAGATCGAGCCACTGCGCTTCCTGTTTCGCTTTAGTTTCTGGGGTGATCGGGAAATGCCGGAACGGGAGATCGTGCTGACGGGCGAGCGGTTCCAGGTCGGGATGGTTCGAGGCGATCCCGACAATGTCCATCTTCAATTCACCCATTCGCCAGCGGAACAGCAGATCCGCGAGGCAGTGCTCGAGCTTCGACACCATGATGAGTACCTTCGGGCGCGCGAGCGCGTCGTGGATCGCCCATTGCATGCCGAAGCCGTCAGCGATCGGTGCGAACTCCCGCCGCAGCACGTCAATAGCTGGTGCCTGCGCGTGTGTCGGATGGAAGACGCAGCGCAGAAAGAAACGGTTGCTCAGGTCGTCATCGAAGACGGTCAGTTCGTCGATGTAGCAGCGGTGGCGCTCCAGCAGGCCAACGACCGCGGCGACCTGTCCGGGGGCGCTCGGGCACGACAGGGTGAGAACAAATGGTTGTGATCGGGGCTGGGTTTCCATGGAATTCCTTTCCGGGGGAGTTCGGCCGGCGGGCGCCTCGTGCGCTCGCGCGTGCCATGCGCGCAGTAAGCAGGAGGCGGGGCAGGCTGGATAGAACCGAAGCGCCGCGTGGCTGGTATCGGCGCGCCAACGCGGATGGTGCGGCGCGATGCCGGTGTTGTGAGCGTGTCAGCGCAAGCGGGTCGCAATCGATCCATTCGGCGTCGCTTGCGGACAAGCCGGGTCGGACAATCGGTTGCCATGAGGTTGCCATGATTGCCGGTGTCGCATTTCTGCAAGCACTTGTCGGAATTCATCGGCTGAGGGCAGCCTTTTATGGCAACTATGTAGGTGATCGCACCATGTCTGTTTGTGATGCGACGAATCGAATTTTCCAACGCATTCCAGGGAAGCGTTAGTGAAGCACCGCCGGCACATATCGGACAAACGAAGGTGCAGGCATGCCATATGACGTATGAGTCCCCGCAGGACCAGGAGAGGGTTTCGATGGATAGTCCAAAAGTCGTGGTCGAAGGTCTGTGCAAGGTATTTGGCAGCAATCCGCAGCAGGCGCTCGACATGCTCGCCACCGGTTCGACGAAGGACGAGGTGTTCAGGCGCACTGGCCAGGTCGTCGGCGTGCACAACGTATCGTTCGACGTCAGGGAAGGCGAGATTTTCGTGCTGATGGGCCTGTCCGGTTCCGGCAAGTCGACGTTGATCCGTCTCGTGAACCGACTCGTCGAACCGACAGCCGGAAAGGTGCTGATTGGCGGCCGCGATGTGGCCGGCGTGAGCCGCTCGGAACTGATCGCGCTGCGTCGCAAGGATATGAGCATGGTGTTCCAGTCGTTCGCGCTGATGCCGCAGCGCACCGTACTGTCGAATGCCGCGTTCGGTCTGGAGGTCGCCGGCGTCAGCAGGAAGGAGCGTGAGCGCAGGGCGATGGGGGTACTCGAGGAGGTCGGTCTTTCCACGTTTGCGCAGAAGCTGCCGCGTGAGTTGTCAGGTGGCATGCAGCAGCGCGTCGGCCTGGCGCGGGCGCTTGCGGTCAACCCGTCGCTGATGATCATGGATGAAGCGTTCTCCGCGCTCGATCCTCTGAAGCGCAAGGAAATGCAGAACGTGCTGCTGCAGCTTCAGAAAGAGCATCGCCGCACGATCATGTTCGTGTCGCATGATCTGGAGGAAGCGTTGCGCATCGGCAGCCGGATCGCGATCATGGAAGGTGGCCGCCTGATTCAGGTGGGGACGCCGCAGGAGATCATCGCGAAACCGGCCGACGACTACGTCCGCACGTTCTTCGACGGCATCGACACCAGCCGCTATCTGACGGCCGGTGACCTGATGCAGACCGATGCCGTACCGACCGTGTCAAAGCTCGACGCGCCGACGATCGCGTCGACCCTGAACGGCCACGCCGGATACGCCTTTGTACTCGATGCCCAACGCAAGCTTCGTGGCTGCGTCATGCGTGATTCGACGGCAAGCGTGCGGCCGGTCGAGAGCATCCGGCTCGATGCGTCGCTTGAACACGTTGTCGAGCGCGTCGTCGCGAGCCCGAACGCGCTGCCCGTCGTCGACGAGTATGGCTGCTACTGCGGCTCGGTCGACCGTGCGGTCATCCTGAAAGCCATCACGCATCTGCGAGGTCACCATGTCTGAATCCCTTCCGCTCGGCCACTGGGTCGACCAATCTGTCCATTATCTTCTCGATCACGACGCGGCAACCTTCGACGCGGTCGGGCGCGCGATCGAAGGCCTCGCTGCGCTGATTGAGCACGGACTGCAGTCGGTGCCGATGTGGCTGATGATGGCGTTGTTCATCGGCATTGGACTCTGGCGCGTTGGCTGGCGCTTCGCGCTCTTCACTGCGGCGTCGCTGTTCGTGATCTTCGCTACGGGATTCTGGGATCAGACCGTCATTACGCTGGGCCTGACGCTTTCGTCGACCATCATCAGTCTGATCCTGGGCGTGCCGCTTGGCATCTGGGCGGCAAAGAGTCGAGTGGTTGCGGCCGTCGTGCGCCCGATCCTCGACCTGATGCAGACGATGCCGGCATTCGTCTACCTGATTCCTGCCGCGATGCTCTTCGGCCTGGGCCGCGTGCCGGGCATCCTGTCGACGGTGATCTTTGCGATGCCGCCCGCGGTGCGCCTGACGAGCCTTGGCATTCGCCAGGTGAACATGGAGATCGTCGAAGCCGGCTATGCCTTCGGTTGCACGCCGTGGCAGCTGCTTTACAAGGTGCAGTTCCCGAACGCGCTGCCATCGATCATGCAGGGCGTCAACCAGACGATCATGATGGCGCTGTCGATGGTGATCATCGCATCGATGGTCGGAGCGGGGGGCTTGGGCAACGAGGTGCTGGCGAGCATCCAGCGACTCGACATCGGGCTGGGCTTCGAGAGCGGACTGTCGGTTGTGCTGCTGGCAATTATCCTCGACCGCATTACCGAGAGCTTCGGGCGCGCGCCAGGCACCGCGAAGGCACCGCTTTTCTCGGGGCTCAGGCAACTGTTCGGCGCCAAGACCACGACGGCCCACGCCTGAGGCCGGTCATCTGTTCGCCAGGAGAGCGATGTGATATCCGCTGCCGCCGCGCTGTCTGACAGCCCTTTGCCGTCGATGTCATCGCTCGCGCATTTCGGCTTCCTGACGCTGCCTGATTTCTCGATGATCGCATTCTCGAGCGCGGTCGAAGTGCTGCGGATGGCGAACTACGTGGGGCGTGCCGACCATTACACGTGGTCGATCTATTCATCCGAAGGCACACCGGTGAGCGCGAGCAATGGCATCGCGGTACGGCCGACACGCGCGCTTGACGGCTCGGGGTTGCCGGACGTAATGATCGTCTGTGGCGGCATCCGCATTCGTGATGCCGTTGACCATGGCATCCGCACGATGCTGGCGAAACTCGCCGCGAACGACATGCCGCTCGGAGGCATCTGCACTGGCGCCTATGCGCTGATGTCGAGCGGTCTGCTCGACGGGTACCGCTGCGCCGTGCATTGGGAGAACCGATCCGCGCTGCACGGCGAGTTTCCGGAGGTGAATTTCGCCGACGAACTGTTCGTGATTGACCGGGACCGGCTTACCTGCACGGGCGGCACAGCGCCGATCGACATGATGCTGAACCTCGTAGGCCTGCGCTTCGGGCGGCAACTGGCCGCGCAGGTCTCCGAACAGTTCATTCTCGAGCGGATCCGTGGTGCGACCGATCCACAGCCGATTCCGGTCGATGCGCGCGTTGGCCTTTCGCGGGCGGATCTCATTGAGGTCGTGCGGCTGATGGAGGCGAATATTGAGGAGCCGCTGTCGCTCGATGAGCTGGCTCGGCTCGTTCGGCTGTCGCAGCGGCATCTGCAGCGGATCTTCAAGCTCTATCTGAACGTGTCGCCAACCCACCACTACATGACCCTGCGCCTGAAGCGCGCGCGCGAGTTGCTGCGCACTACGAATGCGTCGATCGCAAGCGTTACGGCGGTCTGCGGCTTCCATTCACCATGCCATTTCAGCAAGGCGTACCGCGCTCAGTTCGGTCTTGCGCCGAGCCACGAACGCCGACCGGCGGGATGATCCTTTGCAGGGAACGAAGCGCCCACCAAGGTGCCGGGTCCCGCTGCGATCAGACCCGGAGATGACTGCACGATATTGCACAGCTTGACTGCTGAACTTGACATTGCCATGAGCCAGACGATCCTGCACTCTCTGCGCACCCCACTGTATGAGCGTCACCGACTCATCCGCGCCCGCATGGCGGATGTCAGCGGCTGGAATCTGCCGATTGCTTATGGATCACAGATCGCTGAGCACCATGCCGTGCGCGAGGATGCCGCCATGTTCGACCTGTCGCACATGTGCGTGGCCGACATATGCGGAACAGACGCCCGAAGGTTTCTCGGCGGGCTTCTCGCCAACGATATCGGCAAGCTCCGATCGCCCGGCAAGGCGCTCTATTCCTGCATGCTCGACCGGGACGGCGGGGTGATCGATGACCTTGTCGTCTACTACCTGGACGATGAATGCTTCCGCGTAGTCTTGAGCGCAGACGCTGCAAGCCGGGACATTCCATGGATCCGGTCGCAAATCGTCGAGACGAAATGCTCGGTGACTCTGATCGCACGGCGCCAGGATCTTGCCACTGGCGATGTGGAGGCACTGGGGATCATCGCCGTGCAGGGTCCAAATGCTCGGCACAAGGTATTTCGAGCCATCCCGTCAACGCAAGCCGCTGACAAGGTGAAGCCGTTCAACTCCATCATCGTGCACGACCCGGTCTTGGGTGAACTGATGCTGGCCAGGACGGGGAAGACCGGCGAGGATGGTTTCGAAATCATGATGCAGGCCAGGAGCGCCGTTCAAGTATGGGACATGCTGAGCGCGGCGGGTATCTCGGCAGCGGGTCTCGACGCATGGGAAACGCTACGGCTCGAAGCAGGCATGCACGTGAATGGCCGGGACATGGGCCCGCAGACGTCGCCCTTTGACGTTGGCTTAGGCTGGTCTGTTGATCAGGGGCCAGGGCGCGACTTTGTCGGCAAGGCAGCGCTAGATGCTCGACGCCAGGGTTGGCAGTTCGTTGGGCTCGCTTTTGAAGGAAGCGCCGCGGTTGCTCGCACGCAAAGCCCGGTAATCGACCTCCAGGGGGCAGTGATAGGGCGGGTCACCAGCGCAACCTACAGTCCGACGCTTCGGATCGCTATCGCTTTGGCGCTGATTAACCCGGATATCGAGTGCGGCTCGCATGTGAGTGTCGAGGTCTACAACAAGAGCGTCTCTGCAAGGGTCGTTCGTCCTCCCTTCGTGCGGGACGGGAGCCCGGTGCAGCCACCGCAAGGCGGTCGCTTGACGACGTCGAAACTGTCACTAACCTGAGCCGCACGAGAATATCAGTACGAACGCTTATGCATGACAACTTGCCACAGCGGCTGCGCTCGCTCCTCTTTGTCCCGGCGGATAGCGACCGCAAGCTCGCGTCTTCGCTGAAGTCGGCAGCGGATGGATTGGTGTTTGATCTGGAAGATGCGATTCCGGAGTCGGGGAAGGACGATGCAAGGCGCAAGCTGGTTGCCTTCCTCGCGCAGCATCGCGCCTCGATGCAATCGGCCTTGCTGATACGTGTCAACGGGTTGGGATCCGGCCACATTCTGCGCGACCTGGCCGCCGTGATCCCGCACCGGCCGAACGCGATCGTTCTGCCAAAGTGCCGTAGTGTCGACGATGTGCATCGCCTTTGCGACTTCCTTGCGGCCTTTGAATGCGCGCTGCTGGAGGACCGGTGGGAGGTCTCCATCATCGCGATGGCGACCGAGTCTTCCGAAAGCGTGTTTGGATTATCGTCGTATCGCAACGCACCCATGCGGCTGCGCGCATTGATGTGGGGCGTGGACGACCTTGCGGCGGACCTGGGTGCATTTTCATCGCATACCGGTACGGAACTGACCGCGCCGTTTTCCGTGGCTCGTACCATGTGCCTGCTGGCGGCCGCCCAGGCGGGCATCGATGCCATCGATGCGGTCAGCACAAGCCTGACGGACTCGACGAAGATCGGCGAAGAATCTGCACAGGCAAAGCGAGACGGGTTTTCGGCGAAGGCGGCGGCCCATCCTTCTCATATTGATGCGATCAACCGAGCTTTCATACCGCAGGAAGAGGAAATACGCTGGGCCAGAAAGGTGGTCGAGGCGTTTTCGCGGGTCGGCGCCTCGGGTGTGGCCAGGCTGGGCAATGCAATGATAGATCGGCCACACCTTCGCCTCGCGCATCGCATCTTGTGTGACGTCGACGAGAGCTGATATCGCTGTCGAGGCCGAAACACTAGCGTCTGGTCAGTGCTCAGCGTCCTGTGCTTCTCTCTATGCCACGGTGGCAGCACAATAGAGGTCGCCAACAGGGTTGCCATTAGAATGGCAAGCAGGCGGGCGGCAACGATGGCTCCGCCGCCCTGAGTCGCCGGAGTTGACTAATGATCCACTTTCCTCGACGGCTGCTCGTCACGAGCCTGAGCGCGCTGTTGCTGTCCTTCGGCTGCGGCCAGTCATATGGGCAACTGGTCGTCAAAATCGGAGTTTCCAGTCCTCTTACCGGGATCAATGCCGCCAATGGCAAGGACATCGAGAACGGCGTTCGTCTCGCTGTTGAAGAAGCCAACGCCCAGCGCATCAAGCTGGATGGCCGGGAGGCCCGATTCGAGCTTGATTCGGTGGACGACCAAAGTGATCCGCGTATCGGCGTTCAGGTCGCTCAAAAGCTGGTCGACGACGGAGTGGCTGTCGTGGTCGGGTACTACAACTCGGGCGTTGCGATTCCCTCGGCGCCGGTCTTTGCCAGGGCAGGCATCCCGGTCATTCATCCTGCTGCGACCAATCCTGCGATTACGCGTCAAGGCCTGAATACGGTCTTCCGCATCATTGCGACCGATACGCAAAACTCCGGTACGGCTGGGAAGTACGCAGTCAAGGTCATGAAGGGCCAGCGCATTGCCGTGATGGACGATCGCACGGCGTTCGGGCAGGGGGCCGTGGACGAGTTCAAGAAGGCGGTCACCAGCGCCGGCGGCAAAATCGTGATGGCTGAATACACCAACGACAAGGTGGTCGAGTTCAGCGCGCAGCTCACCAATATCCGGGCCGCCAACGCAGACCTCCTGTTCTTCGCCGCCTGGATAACCAGGCCGCACTCATTACGAAGCGGATGAGGGAGCTCGGCATGCGCACCCAATTCGTCGGAAGCGGTGGCATCGCCGACAGTATCTTCCTGAACGTTGCGGGTCCGGCAGGGGAGGGCGCGATGGCCTGGGAATACGGACGACCTGTTGAAACGCTGCCGCAAGGCAAGGCATTCATGCGCAAGTTCAGGAAGCGCTTCGGTAGCGACAGCCTCATCTATGCACCGTTCGCGTACGACGCCACATGGGTGGCGATAAACGCCATCAGGCAGGCCAATTCTGCGACATCGGCCGAATTCGTGTCCGCGCTCCGCGCGACGCAATTCGAGGGCATCACCGGGAAGATTGCCTTCGATCCGAACGGCGACCTGAAGAATCCGATGTCGACGCTTTACCAGGTAAGAGGTGGCCGTTGGGTTCCGGTAACGACGCTTGGGGCCGACTAAGATGGCGATGCGGTCAGGCGGGCGCAAGGCCCGCCTTCTGCTTTCCGTTGGACGTCAGACCGGATAGACGAGATCGTTGGCGATGATCGTCGTGTCGTAGATCACCTGGCGTTCACGCAGCAGCAGCCCGTTTCCCGTGCGTTGAAAGCGATCGTGATAGGTGCCGGCCATATGCATGGTTGTAGGACCTTCCACCAGCGTCTGCAGCAGCATGAAGTTGGCCTGCGCGACGATGTCGCCGTCCGCCGTCTCGTCGGTGGCGCGCGTGTTCGTCACCAGGTGCAAGTTGTAGCGCGGCGCGAACATCTGCGTATTGGCGATGGCGACGGCGCGGTCGCGCATCATGCCGATGCCCTCAGCATAGACCAGACCCACGGGCAGGTTGAGTTCGGCATTTTCGCGGGCCGTGATGCGGTAGAGCGCGTCTTCGGTGAAAAAGCGCGGCCACTGTTCGACCAGGCCTGCATCGAGCACCGCACAGTATTCCGCGTGGAAGTTCTCGATCTCCAGTCGCAACTCGATGGCGCGCGCGGTGCCAAGCGTGCGTTCGCGATAGACGGCGTAGTTCATCGGTTTCATCGTTCAGAACCCCATCACGCTGCGGTAGTACTGGTACATGGCGCGGATCGCCGATTCCGAGATCAGCGAGTTCGACGTGCCGACGTGGTTGGCATCGAGCTTGAGCACGTTGACGTCCGTGGTCGAGCGGCGCACACCTTCCTGCACGAACTTCATCGCCTCGTTATCCTCGAGGCCAAGGAAGCCGGCCGGTCCCATCAGGTTGCCCTGCCGCAGGCGGTGCTGCGTCGTTTCCTCGGTGTCGTCCTCATAGCCGAACATGGTCCATAGCATCAGCATGCTGTCGGGGCCGTTGGGCACGATATGACGCACGCCAAGCGTGTTCATCTCGCGCTGCACGATCAGGTTCGGCCAGATGGTCTGCATGGTGACCGACCACGGCGAGTCGAATTCCTTCACATATTCGAGGAAACGCTCGTCCTCCAGGCGCATGCCTTCGTGGTACGAACGCATTTCCTTCTTGTTCTCGTCACTCACCGCCGCGTACTTGTCTTCCTTCTTGGCCGAGGCCATGGTGCCGTGGCGGCCGTGCACGGGGTCGGCAATCATGGCCGACTCGTTGCCCGCTACCAGCAGGCCGAACACCACCAGGAAAGAGTGCAGTAGCGTGGCGTGGTACGGGTCCTTCAGATTCTCGTGATACATCTTCCAGTTGCACGGCAGCTCATTCTTGTAGTAGCCGAGCACCTTGAGCGGCTTGCCGTTGAACACCACGTCGAAGTCCTTGAGGATCTCCGGCGTCATGTACTCTTCCAGGCTTTCCATGTCGTTCGCATACGAGGCGAACACCACGCCGTTGCGCGTGGCCACGTTCAGCTTCACGAGCCCGTGGTCCTCATTGCGGAAGTCCTTCGGCATGCCGCCCACGCGATTCACGCCGCGCTTGAACGGCACGCCCTGGAGATTGCCCTTCAGGTCATAGGACCATTGGTGGTAAGGGCAGACGAACTCCTTGGTGTTGCCCTGGCTGTGTCGGCAGAATTCCGCGCCACGGTGCGCGCAGCGGTTCTCGAACACGTTGATCGAGCCGTCCTCGGCACGCGACACGACCACCGGCGTAGCACCCACATAGGAGCGCTTGAAGTCGCCCGCGTTTGGGATTTCCGCTTCCAGCGCGACATAGTTCCACGAGCGGCCGCGGAAGATCTTCTCCAGCTCGAGGTCATAGACCGGCTGGCTGGTGTAGACCCAGTCCGGGATGAAGTGCAGGCCGTCTTCGGGCCAGCGGCAGTCGGCCAGGCTGGTGTCTTTGCGTCCCAGCTTGTGCTGGATCACCGCTTGCGTCTGGTACATGGGGGTCCTTTCAGTTTGTCGTGAGGCTGGCGGTCCTGCCTGCCGCTTCCGCCTGTACTTCGCGCACGATCTGGCGCAAGGGCAGGGCGGCATCGCACAGGCGGGCCAGGTATTCATTGACGGGCAAGCCGAACAGCGGGCGAAGCTGGCGCAGGTCGCCGCCGGCATTGACGGCGATGGCATGGCCCAGACGGCCGTCCAGCATGCCGAGCAGCATGAACTTCGGGCTTGCCGCATCGCCAGGAGGCGTGTCGCGCCACGTGTAACGCATGCCGTCGCGCGAGGCCCCGAGCATCTGTACGTTGCAGCCGAACTGGTCGGTCCAGAACCACGGCGTGGCTGCGGGCGCGGCCTGCAGGCCAAGCATCGACGTGGCGGCGATGCGGGCCTGCTCGTTGGCCGATTGCCACGACTCCATGCGCATCTCGGCGCCGAACAGCGGCTGGAACTGGCTGGCGCAATCGCCGGCGGCGTAGATGTAGGGCGCGCTGGTACGGCCTTGTTCGTCGATACGGATGCCACCGTTGCCGGGGTGCAGCGCAAGTCCTGCCGCTGCCGCAAGGCCGGTGTCGGGCGTCAGCCCGATGGCCACGACCAGCACCGGCACCTGCCACGTAGTACCGTCCGCCAGCCGTACCCGCACGCCCTGCGGCAGCGGTTCCATTGCGGCGATCCGGCAGCCGAGCCTGAGATCCACGCCGCGAGCGCGTACACGCTGTGCCAACCAGTCACTCAGTTCGGCCGGGGCGGCGCGGCCGAGCAGCCGCCCGGCGCTTCAAGGACGGTTACCTTCAGGCCAAGGTCCACGGCAGTTGAAGCGGTCTCCAGCCCGAGAAAGCCGCCGCCAATCACGAGGACCTCGTCGGCGCGCTGCATGGCTTCGCGCAGCCGGGCGGCATCGTCAAGCGTGCGCAGGTAATGCACGTTCGGCGTGCCTGGCGGCAGGTCGGGCAGTATGCGTGCGCTGCCGCCCGTGGCGAGCAAGCATGCGCTGAAGCGGATCTCGCGGCCGTCCGCGCACGTGGCGACGCTGTGCGAGGGGGCAATCGCGGTTACCGTGGTGCCCAGGCGCAGGTCGATGTCGCGTTCGGCATAGAAGCCAGGCGGGTGCACGCCGATCTGGCCCTGCTGGCTGGCGTCGGCCAGCACCGCCTTGGAAAGCGGCGGTCGTTCGTACGGCGCGTGCCGCTCGCCGCCGACCATGACGATGCGCTCCGCGTGCCCGAGCTTGCGCAGCTCGGCCGCGGCCATTGCACCGGCCTGGCCGGCGCCGACGATGAGGATGGGTGCCTGCTGTGACATACGCGGTTCCGTCACAGCTCGACCCAGACCCGGCTGTCCTCGAACTTGACCGGGTACGTGCGGATGTCGGTGGTGGCCGGGGCGCACATGGCTTGGCCGGTGCGGATGTCGAAGCGGGCCTGGTGCAGCGGGCATTCGATGCAGCCGTCTTCGAGGTAGCCGTCGGACAGCAGCGCGTACTGGTGGGTGCAGACATTGTCGGTGACGAAGTACTGGTCGTCGCTGCGGTAAACGGCCAGTTGGCGGTCGCCCAGCGTGAGCGGCATCACTTCGTCGTTCTGCAGCATGCTGGCTGTATCGATTTCAATCCATGCCATGGAATTCTCCGTTGCCATGACTATAACAGTCAGTGTACTGATGTTTTTGCAGGAACTATCCTCGTTAACCCTGTCCGGTGCCGGCGGCGCCGGGACGGGGTGCCGCCGCGGCAGCAACGATGGGCCGCTGCCGCGGGCGGGCCTGCCAGCGGGCCTCGACCTCGCCCATGATGCCGCGCCGGAACGTAAGCACGCAGACCACGAAAATCAGCCCCGTGACCATGCTGACGGACTCGCCCAATGCATCGAACCATGGGATGCCCGTGAGTGCCGCGAGCGCGTTGCCGGCATCGCCGAGCTTGTTCTCGAGCGCCACGATGACCACGGCGCCAAGGATGGGACCGGACAGTGTGCCCATGCCGCCCACCAGTGTCATCAGGATCACCGAGCCCGACATCATCCAATGCACATCGGTCAGCGTGGCAAAGCCGAGCACCAGCGTCTTGAGTGCACCGGCAAGGCCCGCCAGCGCGGAAGAGAGCATGAACGCCAGCAGCTTGAAGCGGTCCGCGTCATAGCCGAGCGAGATCGCGCGCGGCTCGTTCTCCTTGATGGCCCGCAGGATCTGACCGAACGGCGAGTTGACGATGCGCATGATGCCCAGGAACGCCGCCGTGGTGATGGCCAGCGTCACGTAGTACATGGTCATGTCGGGTTCGAGCGAGAACACGCCGAACAGGCTGCCGCGGGGTACCGCCTGCAGGCCGTCCTCGCCGCCCGTGACGGGCGCCTGCAGGCAGAAGAAGTAGAACATCTGCGCCAATGCCAGTGTGATCATGGCGAAGTAGATGCCTTGCCTGCGGATGGCCAGCGTGCCGAAGACCAGACCCAGCAGCGCACCGAATGCGGTGCCGAACAGCAAGCCGAGTTCGGGCGTGACATGCAGGACCTTCATGGCATAGCCGCAAGCGTAGGCCGCGCCGCCGAAGAAGGCGGCGTGACCGAACGACAGCAGGCCGGTAAAGCCCAGCAGCAGGTTGAAGGCGCAGGCAAACAGCGCGAAGCACAGCAGCTTCATCACCAGGACCGGATAGGCGCCCAGGAATGGGGCAGCCACCAGGACCGCCAGCAGCAGCCCGTAAGCGAACGTAGCGCGGTAGTCGCGTGCCGTCATCATGCTTCCTTTCCAAAGAGGCCGGCCGGGCGCACCAGCAGCACGCACACCATGGCCACGAACACGACCGTGGCCGAGGCCTCGGGATAGAACACCTTGGTGAGGCCTTCGAATACGCCCAGTCCAAGGCCCGTGAAAATCGATCCGAGGATGGAGCCCATGCCGCCGATCACCACGACCGCGAAGACCGTGATGATCAGGTTCTGGCCCATCAGCGGGGACACCTGCATGACCGGGGCCGCGAGCACGCCGGCCAGCGCCGCCAGTCCTACGCCGAACGCGTAGGTCAGCGTCACCAGCAGTGGCACGTTGATGCCGAATGCCTCGACGATGCGCGGGTTCTCGGTGCCTGCGCGCAGATAGGAACCGAGCCGGGTCTCTCGATCATGTACCAGGTGGCAAAGCAGACGGCCAGCGATGCGAGCACCACCCACGCGCGGTAGTTGGGCAGCACCATGAAGCCCAGGTTTGTCACGCCGGTCAATGCATCCGGCGTGGGATAGCTCAGGCCGGAAACGCCGTAGGCCGAACGCAGCAGTCCTTCCAGCAGCAGGCAGATGCCCAGCGTGAGCAGCAGGCCGTAGAGATGGTCGAACTGGTACAGGTGCCGAAGCATGGTGCGCTCCAGCACCACGCCAATGGCGCCCGTCACCAGCGGTGCGAGCAGCAGCATCAGCCAGTAGTTGAGCCCGAGGTAGTTCAGGCCCATCCAGGCGAGCACCGCCCCGAGCATGAACAGCGCCCCGTGGGCAAAGTTGATCACGTTGAGCAGGCCGAAGATCACGGCCAGCCCCAGACTCAGGATCGCGTAAAACGATCCGTTCACCAGCCCCAGCAGCAGCTGGCTGAGCAGCGCGGGCAGGGGCACTCCGAACAATTCCATTGGCAAATCTCCTTAGACGCCGAGCAGGGCGTTCAGCGCCGGCATCTTGCGTTCCAGTTCCGCGGATTCAAACGCTTCGACGATGGCGCCGTGCTCCATCACGTAGAAGCGGTCGGCCAGCGGCGCGGCGAACCGAAAGTTCTGTTCCACCATCACCACGGTGTAGCCGCGCCGGCGCAGCATCGTGATCATCTTCGCGAGCTTTTGCACGATGACCGGTGCGAGGCCTTCCGAGATCTCGTCGAGCAGCAGCACACTGGCGCCGGTACGCAGGATGCGCGCGACCGCCAGCATCTGCTGTTCCCCGCCTGACATGCGGGTGCCCCGGCTCTTGCGCCGTTCCAGCAGGTTCGGAAACATCTCGTAGATCTCGGCGACCGGCATCGGCTCGCGCAGGCCCACGGCACCGGGCGTGCGTGGGAACTCTGGCGGCAGCAGCAGGTTTTCCTCGCACGAGAGGCTGGAGAAGATCGCCCGTTCCTCCGGGCAATATCCAAGGCCGAGCGGTGCGATGCGGTGCGTCTTCATCGCGATGGTTTCCCGGCCATGCACGCGCACCGAGCCCTTGCGCTGGCCGACCAGACCCATGATTGCGCGCAGGGTGGTGGTGCGGCCGGCGCCATTGCGGCCGAGCAGGGTGACAACCTCGCCGGGCTTCACCGTCAGGTTCACGCCGTGCAGGATGTGCGATTCGCCATACCAGGCGTGCAGGTCGCGGATTTCCAGTGCGGGGGTGATGGCCCGGGTCATGCGGCCTCCGCACGGGCGTGCAGGTCCGCGGTCTCGTCGGTGGTTCCCATATAGGCTTCCTTCACCTGCGGATTGTTCGAGACTTCCTCATAGCTGCCTTCGGCCAGGATCACGCCGCGCTGGAGCACGGTGATGCGGTCGACAATCGACGACACCACGCTCATGTTGTGCTCGACCATCAGCACGGTGCGTCCGGCCGATACGCGCTTGATCAGCGCGGTGACGGCCTCCACATCTTCATGGCCCATGCCCTGTGTGGGCTCGTCGAGCAGCATCAGCTCCGGATCCATCGCCAGCGTGGTGGCGATCTCCAGCGCGCGCTTGCGCCCATAGGCCAGCTCCACGGTCGGCAGGTGGGCAAAGCTGGCCAGACCCACGGCATCGAGCAGTTCCATGGCACGCCTGTCCAGCGCCGACAGGGACCGCTTGCCCCGCCAGAAGTGGAAGGCCGTGCCAAGCCTGCGCTGCAGTGCCACGCGCACGTTTTCCAGCACGCTCAGCTGCGGGAATACCGCGGAGATCTGGAACGACCGGATCACGCCCATGCGGGCGATGTGGGCCGGCCGCAGGGCGGTGATATCGGTGCCGTTGAAGCGGATGGAGCCGGACGAGGGCGCGTGGAACTTGGTCAGCAAGTTGAAACAGGTGGTCTTGCCCGCGCCGTTCGGGCCGATCAGCGCATGGATCGATCCGCGGCGCACGCGCAGACTGACATCGTTCACGGCCGTGAACCCCTCGAAGCTTTTGGTCAGGCCGTGTGTCTGCAGAATGACGTCAGTGTCGGACATGGCGCTCACTTCTTCACCAGCGGACATTCGCTCGCGGACAGCGGGCGGAACGCCTCGTCGCCCGGAATCGTGGCGATGTACTTGACCAGATCCCACGATCCTTTGATTCGGCCGGCGTCTTGGCCTGGGCCAGGTACATGTCATGCACCATGCGGCCATCCGCACGTACCGTGCCCTTGTGCACGAAAGCGTCGTTGACGGGCAGCGCGCGCATCTTGTCGGCCACGGCGGGACCGTCGACAGTCTTGGCGGCCTCTACGGCTTTCAGGTAGTGCAGCACACCGGAGTAGACGCCGATCTGGCCATGCGTCGGGTAGGCCTTGTGGCGCTTGTAGTAGCGCTCGACAAAGTCCTTCGATTTTGCATCCAGGTCCAGGCGGAACGGGTCCACGTAGGTCAGCCCCTGCGCGGTGTTCAGGCCCAGGCTTTTGATGTCGGTGATGAAGGTCGAGGCGTGATCACGGTCTGACCGGCCTTGGTCAGACCGAACTCGCCGGCTGCCTTCACGCCGTTGATCATGTCATTGCCGGCATTGGCCAGCACCACGACCTTGGCTTTGGACGCAGATGCGGCCACCACGGGGCTGCTGAAGTCGCTGGCATTGAGCGGATGCTTCGTGCTGCCCACGTTCTTGCCGCCGCTGACATCGACGGCCTTGCGGAAGTCGGCTTCCAGCGACTGGCCGAACGCGTAGTCCACCGTGATGTAGTACCAGCTGTTGCGGCCCTGGTCGATCATGCGCTTGACCAGCGGATACGACACGGAATAGGTATCCCATGCCCAGTGGAAGCCCGTGGGCGAGCAGTTCTGGTTGGTCAGCGCCATGGCGCCGCCGGTTGAAACAATGTCGATCTTCTGCTTCTGCCTTGCGACTTCCTGCACGGCCAAGGCCGTTGACGAGTTGGGGAAATCGATCACCATGTCGACGCCGTCGGTATCGAACCAGCGGCGCGCCAGCGACGAGGCGATGTCGGCCTTGTTCTGGTGGTCGGCCGACAGCACTGTCACAGGTTTTCCGAGCGCTTTGCCGCCGAATTCCTCGACCGCCATCTGTGCGGCGAGTACGGAGCCCTTGCCGGAAAGATCAGCGTACGAGCCCGACATATCGGTGATGACGCCGATCTTTACGCCATTGGCATCAGCCCAGGCCGGCGCGGCAGCGGCGAGGCCCAGCAGGGCCGACGACAAGGCAAGTGTGCGGAGGGTACGAGGTTTGGACATTGGAGGCTCCCGGTTGTCTTCGCGATTCGTTGGTGTGGGTGCGATGGTTGTGGCTTGCGGTACCGCGGCATCATCGCCATGCCGGGGCACTCGATCATGAACTCAGTATGCTGACGATGGGGTGGTAAAGAGGGCGGATCGCTCCGCCCTGTGCTGGTCCGTGCGCCGTTCAGGTCGACAGGTCGCGCCCGCGTGTCTCCGGCACGAACAGCATGCCGATCACGAAGGCCGCGCCGGCGATGATCACCGGATACCACAGCCCGTAGTAGACGTCTCCGCTGGAGACGTTCATTGCGGTGACGACGAAGGACAGCATGCCGCCGACCCACCCGGCGCCCAGGTGGAAGGGCAGCGACAGCGAGGTGTAGCGCACGCGGGCCGGGAACAGCTCGACCATGAATGCCGCCATGGGTCCGTACACCATGGCCAGGAACAGGATCGGGACGAGCAGCAACACGAACAGCATCGGCATGTTGATCCGCGCGGGGTCGCACGCTCCGGCCACCCGGCAGCGACGAGCGCGCGCTTGATGGCGTCGCGGTCGAAACCGTGCAGCGTCTGCGTGCCGATGCGGCTTGCGCCTGGGCCGTGTCGCTTGCGGCCACGAAGGTGTAGCCCACGCCAAGGTCGGTCAGGTAACCACGGATCTTGTCGCAGTCGGACACCGGCTCGCCGAACAGCCGGGCCTTGCAGTTGCCCGCCGTTACCTGCACCGTGCCCTGCTGCTGGAATTGGTCGAGCGCCGGGTTGGCGTAGTGCGTCAGGCCCTTGAAGATCGGCTGGATGGTGAGCGCGGCCAGCAGGCAGGCCGCCATCATGATGTACTTGCGGCCAATGCGGTCGGACAGCCAGCCGAAGAACAGATAGCACGGCGTGGCCACCACCAGCGCGATGGCGATCAGCATGTGCACGGTTTCGATCGGCACGTGCAGCGTCTTGTTGACGAAGAACATGGTGTAGAAGTGGCCGGTGCCGAAAATTGCGCCCAGACCGGCCGCCACCACGAACAGCAGCAGCACGAACTTCAGGTTCTGCCATTGCGTGAAGCTCTCGCGGATCGGCGCCTTCGAGGTGGTGTTGCTCGCCTTCATTCGTGCAAACACCGGCGACTCATGCAGTTTGCCGCGGATGTACACCGAGATCACCAGCATCACCAGCGACACGATGAACGGAATGCGCCAGCCCCAGGCACGGAACTCCACTTCGGTCAGGAAAGTCTTCAGCAGGTACACCACGAGCAGCGACGACAGCAGCCCCAGGGTCGCCGTAGTCTGCAGCGAACTGGTGTACAGGCCGCGCTTGTGCACCGGCGAATGCTCGGCCACATACGTGACCGCGCCGCCGACCTCGCCGCCGAGCGCCAGCCCCTGCAGCAAGCGCAACAGCACCAGCAGCACGGTGGCGGCGATGCCGATCTGCTCATAGGTGGGCAGCACGCCAACGCCCACGGTCGCAATGCCCATCAGCAGGATGGTGACAAGGAAGGTGTACTTGCGGCCGATCAGGTCGCCCAGCCGCCCGAACAGCAGGGCCCCGACGGGGCGGATCAGGAAGCCGGCGCCGAACGTCGCCAGGCTGGCCAGGAAGGCGGCCGTTTCATTGCCCTTGGGGAAGAACAGGCGCCGAAGTAAACCGCGAGCGCGGCATAAATATAAAAGTCGTACCACTCCATCAGCGCGCCGAAGGAGGAGGCAAGGATGACCTTGCGCTCCTCTGCGGTCATGCCGGAAGCGGAGGCGCGCGCTTCATCGCGGGTCAGGCTCATCGTCATGGCGGGGGTCCTATGGTGAAGCCAGTTGTCTCATTTGTCTTTTCTGCTTCCCGGGCGGTGCTGCCAGCGCGTTCGGGCTGCGTTGGCCCGTTGGCGTGCTGCCATGCCTGCTTCCGGTGCATCAGTCAGTATGCTGATGAGAAGCGCAGTATGCTGAGCAAAATGCGGGCCAGACCACAGAGGCCGTCTTGCCTGCAATACCTGTTTTTAAGTGCCCGGCTAATATTGTCAGCATACTGAGCATGTGGCTCAGTGTAATAGCGCGTTGGGTCATCGTTATAGGTGTTAACCCTCCGGCTGCTGTCTGGACTTTTGGAATTTCGCTGTCTAGAATCCGCAATTAATCAGTGTACTGAACAAATGACTTCGCGCCCCCGTTTGAGAAGCGTTCCTGGCGCGTTGCATTCCCCCTCATCAGGAGCCCCCGCATGACGAGAGTGAAGAAGATCGCCCTGGAAGAGCATTTCATGACGCCAGGCTTCCAGGCCTATTCGAAGGGATTCACGCAACATATCGACCCGGCGGTGTTCGCCGACCTGGGCCGCCGCCTTGCCGATTTCGACGCGCTGCGCCTCGCCGAGATGGACCGCGCGGGCATCGATATCACCGTGCTGTCGCAGACTGGCCCAGGCGTGCAGGGCGAGTCCGATGCCGAGCTTGCCGTGGCACGTGCAAAGCAAAGCATGATTTTCTGGCCGGGCAGATCGCGCGCCACCCCACGCGCTTTGCCGGCTTTGCTGCACTGCCCATGCATGATCCCGAGCAGGCGGGCAAGGAGCTTGAGCGCGCCGTACGCGAACTCGGCTTCAAGGGATCGCTCGTGAATGGTCACACGCAAGGGCGCTATTACGACGATCCTGCCTATGACGCGTTCTGGGAGCGGATGCAATCCCTCGACGTGCCGATGTATCTGCATCCGACCGATGCCTATGTGAAGCCGCAGGTCCTGAACGGCCATCGGGAACTCGATGGCGCCGCGTGGGGCTGGGGCGTGGAAACCGCGTCGCACGCGTTGCGCCTGTTGTTCGGTGGCGTGTTCGACCGCTTCCCGCGCCTGAAGATCATCCTCGGCCATATGGGCGAAGGACTGCCGTTCCAGCGCTGGCGATTTGATAGCCGCTTTGCGGTCTATTCACATGGCGTCAAGCTGGCGCGCGCGCGTCGGAGTACATCGGCACGAATATCGTGATCACGACTTCGGGCGTGTGCTCGCAAGGCGCGCTGGCTGGCGCCATTGCCGAAATGGGCCCCGAGGCGGTGATGTTCTCCGTGGACTATCCCTATGAATCCACGGAGGTCGCGGCGAAGTTCATCGAGGAAGCGCCGCTCGACGATGCCACGCGCGCTCTGGTCTGTCACGGCAACGCACAACGCCTGCTCAAGCTGTAATCGCACTACGCAAGGAACCCCATGCAAAAAGTCTTTCGCATCGGCCAGATCGTGCCGAGCTCCAATACCACGATGGAAACCGAGATCCCGGCCATGCTGAGCGCACGGCAGCAGATCCGTCCCGAACGGTTCACGTTCCATTCGAGCCGCATGCGCATGAAGAAGGTGGTCAAGGAAGAACTGGCCGCCATGGATGCGGAGTCCGACCGCTGCGCGGTGGAGCTGTCCGACGCACGCGTCGACGTGCTCGGCTATGCCTGCCTGGTCGCGATCATGGCGATGGGCCATGGCTATCACCGCAAGTCGGAACAGCGCCTGAAGGCACACACCACCGAGAACGGCGGCGATGCCCCGGTGATCACCAGCGCCGGCGCGCTGGTGGATGCGCTGAAGGTGATCGGCGCGAAGCGTATCGCGGTCGTGGCGCCGTACATGAAGCCGCTGACCGAGCTGGTCGTGGACTACATCCGCAATGAAGGCTACGAGGTAGTCGATTACCGCGCGCTCGAGATCCCGGACAACCTCGAAGTCGGCCGCCACGATCCTGCGAAGCTGCCCGGCATCGTCGCGCAGATGAACATTGCCGATGTCGACGCCATCGTGTTGTCAGCCTGCGTGCAGATGCCGTCGCTGCCGGCGGTCGCCAAGGTCGAGGCGATGACCGGCAAGCCCGTGATCACCGCGGCGATTGCGACAACCTACGCGATGCTGCGTGCACTGGATCTGGAGCCGGTGGTCCCGGCGCCGGTGCGCTGCTGTCCGGCGCCTACTGAGGGCTGCGCCATGAGCACTTTTCTCTACGGCGGCAACGTCAATGCCAACGGCATCCGCCAGCACTATCTGCGCTATGGCGGCAATGACGGCGAACGTGCGTCGCGCGATGCCGTGATCATCGTGCCGGGCATCACGAGCCCGGCTATCACCTGGGGCTTCGTCGGCGAGCAGTTCGGTCAGCGCTTCGATACCTACGTGCTGGACGTGCGCGGTCGAGGTCTCTCCGAAGCCGGCGACGCGCTCGACTACAGCCTCGATGCGCAGGCCGCGACGTCATTGCGTTTGCACAGGCACTGGGCTTGCAACGCTACGCCATCGTCGGCCACTCGATGGGCGGACGCATTGGCGTGCGCGCAGCGCGCCAGCGCCCGTCAGGACTCACGCGCCTGGTGATGGTCGATCCGCCAGTTTCCGGCCCGGGCCGCCGCGCCTATCCCGCGCAACTACCCTGGTACATCGATTCGATCCGCCTCGCTCGCCAGGGCATCGACGCAGAAGGCATGCGCCGCTTCTGCCCGACGTGGACCGAAGATCAACTGCGCCTGCGTGCCGAATGGCTGCACACGTGCGACGAGCGCGCCATCCTGGCGAGCTTCAACGGCTTCCATGAAGACGATGTCCACGTCAACCTGCCTCACGTGACCGTGCCGACGCTGCTGATGACCGCCGGCCGCGGCGACGTGGTGCGCGCCGAGGACATCGAGGAAATCCGCACGCTGCTGCCGGGCGTGCTGGTCAGCCACGTGGCCAATGCGGGCCACATGATCCCGTGGGATGACGAGGCCGGCTTCTACCATGCCTTTGGCGATTTCCTCGGCGCACCGGTACTGCCATGAGCGCTGTCACCCACCTCAGTCACACAAGGAGCCGACATGCCCGTCAGTGACCACCAGATGATCGAAGCCTGGACCCGGGTGCTCAAGCTGTCAAAGCTCGAGCGTGGGCAGACGGTGACCATCCTCACCAGTGCCGCCACGCATCCGCAAACGCTGTCGACCGCATTGATTGCGACGCAGGCGATGGGCGCGATCGTGAACCGGCTGGACCTGCCGCCGGTCAACGGTGAGCGGGCGCTGAGCCGCGATGCGCTGGCTTACCTCGGCACGACGCCACTGACCGGCAACCGCGCCGCCATTGCCGCGCTCAAGGCGAGCGACCTTGTGCTCGACCTGATGACGCTGCTGTTTTCACCGGAGCAGCATGACATCCTGAAAGCGGGCACGAAGATCCTGCTCGCCGTAGAGCCGCCCGAGGTGCTCGCGCGCATGGTGCCGACGGAGGCTGACCGCGAGCGCGTGAAGGCAGCCACGCAGCGGCTTGGACGCGCGAAGGCAATGCACGTCGTGTCGGCGGCCGGCACCGACCTGCACTGTCCGCTGGGCGAGTTCCCCGCGATCAGCGAGTACGGCTTTGTCGACGAGCCGGGGCGCTGGGACCACTGGCCGAGCGGCTTCGTGCTGACCTGGCCGAACGAGGGCGGGGCCGGCGGCACTATCGTGCTGGACCGCGGCGATATCCTGCTGCCGCAGAAGACCTATGTCACCGAACCGGTCACGCTGACGGTCGAGAACGGCTTTGCCACGCGTATCGAAGGCGGGTTGCACGCCGAGTTGCTCGGCGAATACATGGCGTCGTTCAAGGACCCGGAAGCCTATGCGATCTCGCACATCGGCTGGGGCCTGCAGCCGCGCGCGCACTGGGCGACGCTGGGCCTGTATGACCGCGAGGCGACCATCGGCATGGACGCGCGCGCGTTCGAGGGCAACTTCCTGTTCTCGCTCGGCCCCAACAACGAGGCGGGCGGTCGGCGCACGACTACCTGCCATATCGACATCCCCCTGCGCCGCTGCACCGTGCGCCTCGACGGCGTTGACGTGGTGACCGATGGCAAGGTCAAAGACGGCTTCCAGTATCCGAAGGAGTAGCAGCCCATGCAAAAGGAAATCGGCGCGTACCAGCGCCAGGGCTTTGGCAACCAGCTTGAACTGGCGCCGCCGTTCGGGCTGCTGATTGTCGACTTCGTCAATGGCTTTGCGACCCGGCGGTGTTTGGCGGCGGCAATATCCGCGAGGCGATTGCCGCCACCGTGCCGCTGCTCGCCGCGGCGCGCCGCGAAGGCTGGGCCGTTGCGCATAGCCGCATCGTCTATGCGGACGATGGTGCGGACCACAACGTCTTCTCCATGAAGGTCCCGAACATGCTGTCGCTGAAGGAGCATGACCGGAACAGCGCCATCGTGGACGAGCTGGCTCCCGTGCCGGGTGAGCTGGTGGTACGCAAGACCGTGCCGTCGGCGTTCTTCGGCACCTCGCTGGCCGCGTGGCTGACCCAGCGCGGCGTCAGGACGCTGGTGGTCGCCGGCGCCGTCACCAGCGGCTGTGTGCGCGCCAGCGTGGTTGATGCCATGCAGCATGGCTTCCGGCCGCTTGTACTGTCGGACTGCGTGGGCGATCGCGCGCTTGGCCCGCATGAGGCCAACCTGTTCGACATGGAGCAGAAGTACGCCACTGTCATGCCGCGGTCGGCGGCGCTGGCAGAGATCGGCGTGCAGGAATGAGCGCTGGCATGGCGCATGCGTCGCTGCCATGCGGTGAAGCCGCAATTGACAGGCCGGGGAGACGTTCCTTAGCATTTTGGTCAGTGTGCTGAGTAAATCGCGGCTTGCGGCGGGCATTCTGGTGCCCGTCGCAGCCGCCGGTCAGGAAGACAGGACATCGATGGAAGCGAATCATTCGTTGGAAGGGCGGGGCCAGGGGGTCGGCGCCCGCGTATTGCGCAAGGAAGACGCCCGGCATCTCCACGGCAAAGGCCGGTTCGTGGCGGATATCGCCATGCCCGATCTGCAGGAGGTCGCGTTTTTGCGCAGTCCAGTGGCACATGCCAGGCTGCTCTCCATTACCAAGCCGCAGAGACTGGCCGCGTCCGTGATCGTGCGCGAGGACATGCCGGGCGCGAAGGATATCGTGGCCGACTCGGCCTTCCCCTCGTACCAGCCGTCGGCCCAGCCGCCGCTGGCCAGCGGCAAGGTGCGTTTCGTTGGCGAACCGGTGGCCATGGCCTTTGCCCCGACGCCGGCCGAGGCCGAGGACATTGCCGAGCAGGTCCTGCTCGAACTGGACGAGCTGACCGCGCTGACGGAAGTCGCGCAGGCGCAGCAACTGGCTGGCGATATCCGCGTGCATGAACACTGGCACGACAACAACTTCCTGATGCTCACCGCCGACAAGAACTTCGAAGCGCGCCAGCGTGAGGCGACTGTGGTGGTCCACCGAAAGATCGACCTCGCGCGCCAGTGCATGGTGCCGATGGAAGGCAAGGCGGTGCTGGCCTACTGGGACCACCAGTTCGACCAGCTCGTCGTGTACAGCGCCACGCAGGTGCCGCACATGATCCGCACCATCCTGAGCCACTGCCTCGGGCTGGAGCAGGAGCGCGTGCGCGTGATCTCGCCCGATGTGGGCGGCGCGTTCGGCTACAAGTGCGTGCTGCAGCAGGAAGAGCTGTGCATCGCCTGGCTGGCCATGACCTACAAGCGTCCGTTCCGTTTTATCGAGGACCGGCGCGAGCATCTGACCGCGGGCGCAATTCGCGCGAGCACCACTATGAACTGACGGGCTACGCCGACGCGCGCGGCAAGCTGCTCGCGCTGGACGCGAAGATCGCCATCGACGGCGGCGCTTACTCGGTGTGGCCCTTCACCATCGGCCTGGAGCCGGGCCAGGCTATCGGCAACCTGCCGGGGCCGTACGCGTTTGATGCCTATCGTTGCGAGACGGTCTGCGTGGCCACCAACAAGCCCGGCTTCGTCCCATACCGCGGCGTGGCCCGTACGGGCGTGTGCTTTGCGATGGAGCTGTTGATGGACGCCATTGCGCGCGAGGTGCGCCGCGAACCGTGGGAAGTCCGCTGCGAGAATCTCGTGCCGCCGCAGGCCATGCCGTATGTCAACGTGACCAACAAGCACTTCGACGGCGGCGACTACCCGGCCAGCGTGCGCAAGGCAATGGAGATGATCGACCTGCCCGCGATCCGCGCACGCCAGCAGGCTGGCCCACAAGGGAGCCGCTATGTGGGCGTGGGTTTCGGCACCTACACCGAGCAGTCGGCCCATGGCACCTCGGTGTTCGCCGCGTGGGGCACGCCGGTGATTCCGGGCTTCGATTCCGCTACCGTGCGCATCACGCCCGATGGCGGGCTTGAAGTCCGCGTGGGCGTGCATTCCCACGGGCAAGGCATGGAAACCACGTTCGCGCAGATCGCGAACGAAGTGCTCGGTATCGATGTCGCACGGATCAAGGTGGTCCATGGCGATACGGGGCTCACGCCGTTTTCGACCGGCACGTATGCGTCGCGCTCGCTCGTGATGTCGGGCGGCGCGGTGTCGCGCGCGTGCAAGGCGCTGTTGCCGCGGCTACTCAGGATCGGCGCGCACATGCTGGGCCAGCCGGCCGAGTCCGCACGCTTCGATCGGGGATTAGTCCGCGCGGGCGAGGGCAGCATTGCCGTCGAGCGCATTGCCGATGCGTGGTACATCAATCCGCACCTGTTGCCGGCCGACGTGGATGCGCAGGGGCTGGAAGTCACCATGGGCTTCAAGCCGGCCGTCGATACCGGCAGCTTCACCTATGCCACGCACGCGGTCGCGGTGGAAGTCGATGTCGATTCGGGGCACGTCGAGATCCTCGACTACGTGGTGGTCGAGGACTGCGGCACCATGATCAACCCGATGGTCGTGGAAGGGCAGACCTACGGCGGCGTGGCGCAGGGCATCGGTACCGCGATGTTCGAAGAGATGCGCTATGACGGCAACGGCCAGCCGCTCGCCTCGACGCTGGCGGACTACATGCTGCCCGGGCCAACCGAGATCCCATCGATCCGCATCCACCATTTCGAGACGCCGTCGCCGCACACCGAGTTCGGCGCCAAGGGCATGGGCGAGGGCGGTGCAATTGCTCCGCCGGCCGCGATCTTCAATGCCGTGAATGATGCGTTGCGCGACTTCGGCGTCGAACTCAAGGAGACGCCGCTGACCCCAAGAAAGGTACTGGAGGCGCTGGATGCCGCCGCCACCCAGTCCGAAAGCAGAAAGGTTGCCTGACCGATGAAAGCCGTTGCCTTTTCCTATCAAGCGCCCGGCTCGCTGGCCGATGCGCTGGCCCGCCTTGGCGCGGGCTCCGACATTGCCAAGACCATGGGCGGAGGCCAGTCGCTCGGCCCCATGCTCAACCTGCGCCTGACGCGCCCGGATACCGTCGTCGACATCGCGCGGCTGCCGGAGCTGCGCGAGGTTTCGGTCACCTCCGACTGTGTCCGCATTGGCGCCTGCGTGACTCACGCACAGATCGAAGATGGCGTCTTCGAACCATTGCGCGGCACCATGCTGCAGGCCGTGGCGGGCGGTATTGCCTACCGCGCGATCCGCAACCGCGGCACCGTGGGCGGTAGCCTTGCGCACGCCGATCCTGCGGCGGACTGGGTGGTGACCATGACAGCGTTGGGCGCCCAGGTCGAGATAGCCTCGGCAGCGGAGACCCGTATGGTGCCGATGGACGGCTTCATGATCGGCGCCTATACCACGGTGCTGGAGGATGGCGAACTGATCGCCGCCGTGCGCATCCCCCCGGCAAGTGCCGACACCCGCTGGGGCTACCAGAAGCTGTGCCGCAAGACCGGGGAGTTTGCCGAGGCAAGCTGTGCCGCCTATTTCGATGCCAGCCGCCGTTTCGCACGTATCGTGCTGGGCGCGCTCGATGGTCCGCCGGTGGTCCTGCGCGAGTTGACCCGCGCGGTCGCGGCGCAAGGCGCCGCCGCCCTGACCGTGCAGGCCGTGGACCAGGCCATCGCCAGCGCCGCGCCCGACAAGGATGCCATCGACTGCAAGCTGTGCCGTACCGTGGTGACGCGCTGCGTCACGCAAATGCTGAACTGAGGAACCCCGTGCAAACCATCGCATTCACCGTCAATGGCCTCCAGGTATCCGGCGCGTGCACGGACCGTACGCATCTTGGCGACTTCCTGCGTGACACCCATCGCCTCACCGGCACGCACCTCGGCTGCGAGCATGGCGTTTGCGGCGCGTGTACCGTATTGCTCGACGACAAGCCTGTACGCTCGTGCATCACCTTTGCCGCCGGTTGCCAGGCGCCGACATCGTCACTGTCGAGGCTACCAGGACGATGCCGTCATGGCCGAGCTGCGTGCCGCCTTCAATCGGCATCACGCTTTGCAATGCGGCTTTTGCACGCCCGGCATGCTTGCCACCGCGCGCGACATCGTGCTGCGTCTTCCTGACGCCGACGAGGCCACCATCCGCCACGAGCTGTCGGGCAACCTTTGCCGCTGTACGGGGTACATGGGAATTGTTGCCGCGATCCGTTCGGTGCTGGATGCGCGCCGCTCGGCGCAGTCGGATCCTGCGCCATCCGTGCCAGCGGTGGCCAGTGCTCGGGCGTTTACCGGCTTCGCCGTTACCGACGAGGCTCTCGGCACCGCCCCGCTGCAGGCCGCCCCCGCGGCCAATGACGCCGGGCGCGCTGCGGACCGGAAGGGCTGGTCGCGCATCGAAGGCAGCTTTACTGTGCCGTATGCCATCGACGCCGTATGGGCATTCATGGCCGACCTGCCCGCGGTAGCGGGTTGCCTGCCCGGTGCGGTGCTGACCGAAGTGGAGGGCGAGAAGGTCAAGGGTCACATCGCCATCAAGTTCGGCCCGATGTCCGCGCGCTTTGACGGCGCGGCGCGCCTGCAGCGCGACGACGGCGGCAAGCGCGGCGTGCTCAAGGGGGCGGGGCAGGATTCGTTGAGCAACTCCAAGGCCGCCGGCGATATCGCCTACCAGCTCACCGCGCGCTCGGCCAGTGAAACCGAAGTGGCCGTGGATCTCCAGTACTCGCTGCAAGGGCCGCTTGCCCAATTCTCCCGCTCGGGACTGGTGCGCGACTTCGTGCGGCGCATGATCGCCGACTTCGGCAAATCGGTGGCGCGCAGGATGGATCCGACGCTGAGCGAGTCCGAGCGGATGAAGACTGTGCAGCTCAATCCGGTGGCGCTGTTCTTCGGCGTGCTCTGGGAGCGCTTGAAGCGGCTGCTCGGCAAAGGCGAACGCTGATTGCAACCGGCGCAGCCGCTTCATGCCGGCTTCATGCCGGCGTGGGTTTGCGCACCTGCTGGTCGATCTGCCGCCGCATCTCGTCGGCAAGCGGATGCAAGCCGCCGGTGGACGCGGACCCGACCAGGCTGTAGCCGAGTCCCTGGTCCGCCCACGAATATCCTGCCACGCCGGCTTGACGGTGCGGCTTCATCGGCATGTCCTGCTCGACCTGCATCGGGCGCACCAACATGGCCAGGCGGGTGCCATGCCCGTCGTCATACAGGAACAGCCCGGCAGGGCCGTGTTCGGTCGCCACCAGTCGCCCGCCCATGTAGCGATAGCCGGACCCGGTGAGGTCCGGTACCGCTACCGGGCGCTGCAGCCGCGTTGATACCCATTTGACCAGGTCGCGCTGTCGTTCGCGCCGATCTCCACAGGCCGGTTCGGATCGGATGCGAAGACCTGGTAGCTGGCCGTGGCCTCGCGGGCCAGCGCGGCAATGCCGCCCGATGCCGGCTCGGTGGCGCCGCGCCGATCCACCCGCCAGGCCGCCCACGCATAGCGCTACGAAGACCGAAGCGGCAAGGCGCCACGGGGGTGGCTGTGCGCGTGCGGCGCGCGCGAGCATGTGGCGCAGGTTGAGTTCCGGCGGAATCGGCTCGCTAGCAACCGGGCCGAACGCGGCCCGCAACTGCTGGCGCTGGGCGATATAACCGTCGACGCGGCGCGCGACTTCCGGGTGGTTGTGCAGATAGGCTTCGATCTCGTGCCGGCGCGCTTCGTCCAGCGCGTTGTCGATGTAGGCCTGCAGGTCTTCTTCCTGCACGGGCCGGTTCTCGTTCATTTGACCCTCCGCAATGCCGCCTTCTGCCCAGATCCTGATGCTGCCGCGGCGCCGCCATCCATGATTTTCAGCAACCTGTCCCGCGCGCGCGACAGCGCGACATCACGGTGCCGATGGGAATCTCCAGCACGCGTGCGCGTCCGCGTATGACATGTCTTCGACCGACACCAGCAGCAGCACGCTGCGCTGTTCCGCCGGTAATGTATCGAGCGCGCTCATCAGGTCGCGGTAATGCAGGCCGTCTTCCTGCGTGGCGCGCGCGCTCAGCGATTCGGCCACGTCTTCGATGGCGACATGCAGGCCCCGCGAGCCCGCCTGACGGCGCAGCGCCGTCATGGCCAGGTTATGCAGGATGGCGAACACCCAACTGCGGGTGTCGCCATGGCTGCGGCGGCTGTGCCAGTAGGTGATGACCTTCTCCAGGCAGTCCTGGACAAGGTCGTCGGCGGCGGGCTGGTCGCGCAGCAGCGCACGGGCGTAGCGCCGCAACGCTGGGATCATCGGCTCGACATGCTGCAGCAGGTCCTTCACAGCCAGTCCTCTCCGGTATGCATGGACAACCAGGCGCCTACATGGCCTGCACCTGCACCGGTGCGGCAGGCTTGCCATCGACGGCCGGCGCGATCACAAGATAGCGCCGTGCCTGCGGGCCGGCAATGCCCTGCACGACCTGCCGGATCGGCCCGATCGCGTTGACGATGGCCCCGCCGGCGGGGTTCGCCGTGAAGTTCGCCAGCGGTTCCAGCGGCCCGGTGCCATCTGCCTGGCCGCGAGCGCGAGCACATACGCCTGCTTGGGTTGCAGCCCAGTGACCGAGGCCTGCAGCACCTGCAGCAGGCCTGGTCGAACAGGGTCACGGTGGTCGGGGCGCCGTCGCTTGCCACCGGCTTGCCATTGGCCAGGGCAACCATCTTCAGTTGCGTGGTCTGGCCGGCGCGCGAGGGCTGCAGCCTTGCCGTGCCCTGAGCCTCGGGCCTGACGGCGCCGGGCACGTAGACGTGGCCTGCGGGCCTGGCCAACGGGCACATTGGCCACGACCTGGTTGGTGGCGGTATCGATGGCCGCCAGGGCGTCCGCGTTCTCCAGGCCCACGTAGATGCGGGTGCCGTCACCGGAAGGCCAGAGGCCATGCGGCAGGCGCCCACGGGAATCGTCGCGACCTGGGTGAAGTCGTCCGTGCGGAAGACCTTCACCTGGTTCAGCCCGCCGATGGTGACATAGGCAAACGTGCCAGCCGCGGTGTGCGCAAAATTCACGTGGTTGGTGATTGCGCCGGTCTCAAGGGTCTTGAGCAGCCGGAACGGTGGACGCGCTTCGAACACCTGGGTCTTGCCGATATCCTTGAGCGTGAACCAGACCTGCCTGCCATCCGGGGTGGCGGCGATATTCGGGCAGAACGGGCTTTCCTGCTTCACGCGCGCGACGACCTTGTGGTCGGCCACGGTGACCACCGCGACTTCCGGGTTGAAGGATGAACAGATGTAGCCGTACATGCCATCCGGCGAGAAGATCTGCATGCCCGGGCCGGCTGCGACAGTGATGCGCGTCTTCTCTGCGAACGTCTTTGCGTCGATGACCGAGATGTAGTTCTCGCCGCGCACCGTTACCCAGACTTCCTTGCCGTCGGGCGTGTAGAACGCCTCATGCGGCGAGCGTCCCACGTAAGTCACGTGCTTGACGGTGTTGGTGGCCGTATCGATGAAGGACACCGAGTTGGAACCGATCGATACCACGGCCAGCGTGCGCCGGTCGGGCGAGAAGCCCAGGCCATGTACGAGCAACTGGCCACGGTAGAGCGGACTGAGGTTGCCCGGTGTCGGATCTCCCAGCCGAATCACGCCCAGCAGCTTGTTATCGGCCGGATCGGTCACCGACACCGTGTTCGAGAACTGTTCGGCCGCGTAGATGCGGTCGCGGTGGCTGACAGGCACGTCGGGCGCGCTCTGCGGGCCGGGCGCTGCGCGGCCAGCGCGACGCCCGACAAGCCGAGCAGGATCGTGCAAGTCAGGGCAGTCTTCAGGGTCTTGAGCGGGGGCATGGATTGTCCTTGTTGTCAGTGCGGGTGCGTGGCGTGGCTGTGCCCGGCCGCCTGGGGTGCGGGCTGGTCGTTGCTTGCCGGCTGGGTCGGTGCCGGTGCAGAGGGTGGCAACGGCTGGCCGAGCGCCAGCCGCATCGCGGCAATCTCCTGAAGCTGCCCGACGATGATTTCCTGCGCGATGCGCCGCAGCTGTTCATTGCGCCCGTAGCGCAGCTCGGCCATGGCCATGTCGATGGCGCCTGGTGATGCGGGATCATCATGGCGGCGAAGTCGTGGTCGATGTCGCCGCTGGGCTGGACGGCCATGCCGTCCATCATCTTTGCCATGGCGGCCTCGTTCTCGGCTGCGAACTTCTGCTGGTCGGTGGTGCCCTGGGCCATGGCGGCAGCCGGCAGCAGGAAGGCCGCCGTCAATGCCAGGACGGTCCAAGCAGAGGCGGGGGAGCGCGGTGGGCGGGGCGGGAATGCCATGGTTCCTCGTCGTTCAGGCGGTCCGGGACGTGGACCAATGCCTGGTAGACGCACGAGGGCGCGCGTTTATTCCGCCGCCAACCGTTTTTTAGCGGAGAGCGCGGGGCATCGCCGAATGCGATGTCCCCGCCACTGCGGGATGCGACAGGCGAGCGCCTGTCCACAGTTCGGCCGGGGTATCGTTGACTGCAACGTGACCGGGGCGCGTCGGCGTCAGTCCGGCTTGATCTGGGCACGCGCGATGATCGGCTTCCAGCGCTGCTGTTCCTGGGCGATGAAGCGCGCGAACTCCTCCGGCGTGCTGCCCACCACCAGCGCCGCATCGGCGCTCAGCCGCTGTGTCGAAGCCGGGCTCCTTACCGCTTTGACTGCGGCGTCGGCGAGCTTGTCGGTGGCCGGCTGCGACAGGCTTGCCGGGGCCAGCAAGCCGTACCACTGCGTCATCTCGAAGCCCGGATAGCCCTGTTCCGCGACGGTGCCCACATCGGGCAGCTGCGGGATGCGCTGGGCCGTGCCGGTGGCGATACAGCGCAGCTTGCCGGCCTTGATGAACGGCAGGATGGCCGGCGCGCCAACCGCGGCCCCATCCAGCCTGCCGGACAGCAGGTCGGTGATCTGCGGGCCGCTGCCGCGGTACGGCACATGGGTGATGAAGGTGCCGGTGGCGGCCTTCAGGTACTCGAAGGCAAGGTGGCCTGCGCTACCGTTGCCGGCGGAGCCGTAGTTGAGCTTGCCAGGCTTGCTCTTGGCCAGGGCGATGAATTCCTTCAGGTTCTTCGCCGGCACGTCGGGATGGATCACGTACAGGCTCGGCACCTTGGACAGCAGGGAGACCGGGCGGAAGTCCTTGTTTGGGTCGTACGGCAGCTTGGCGAAGATGTAGGGATTCACCGCGAGGGTACCGATATGGCCCAGGATCAGCGTGTGCTGGTCTTCCGCGCGTGCTACCTCTCCCATGGCGACGTTGCCTGCGCCGCCGGGCTTGTTCTCCACGAATACCGACACGCCGAGCAGCCGGGTCAGCTCGGCGGCCGTCGATCGGGCCACGATCTCGGAGCTGCCGCCCGGCGCGAACGGCACCACCAGACGGATCGGTTTGGCGGGCCATGCCTGCGCCCGCGCAAGCGAAGGCGCAAGGGCGCCGGCGCGAGCGCGGCGGCAAGCTTCAGGACGTCGCGGCGGAAGGGGTCAAACTGGGTCATGCATGTCTCCGGGGATTCTCGATGGCTGGGGGCTGGCAGCGGGTGAGCGGCGCTCACCTTATTCGGGCTTGACGTTGCCGTCCTTGATGACCTTGGCCCACAGGCGGGTCTGGTTGTCGATATAGCGGGCGGCTTCGGCGGGCGGCGCGGCCACGACCTCGCCGCCCAGTTCCGCGATGCGCTTGCGCACATCGGGGCTGTTCATGACTTTCTGCAAGGCATCGGACAGCTTGCCGACGATCGGCTGCGGCGTACCGGCGGGGACGAAGGCCGCATTCCATTCATAAACTTCGTAGCCTGCCACGCCGGCTTCTTCCATGGTCGGCACCGATGGCAGCGCCGGTGTGCGCGTGTGGCTGGTCACGGCAAGCGGCCTGAGCTTGCCGGCCTTGATGTGCTGCAGGCTCGAGGCAACGTTGGCGAAGAACAGCGGCACCTGGCCCGCGATCACGTCCGTCATGGCGGGGCCGCCGCCTTTGTAGGGCACATGCAGCAGGTCCACGCCGGCGCGCTGCTCGAAGAGCACGCCGGAAAGGTGCTGGGCCGAGCCGTTGCCTGACGAGGCAAAAGCAACCGTGCCGGGCTTCTGCTTCGCCATGGCCACGACATCCTTGACCGAGTGCGCCGGGAACCCCGGCGTGGCAACCAGCACGTTGGGATAGCGGGCCAGCACGCCAATCGCCATGAAGGCCTTGATCGGGTCATAGGGCAGGCGCGGGTACAGGCTCGGATTGACCGCATAGGACGACGCATCGACCATCAGCGTGTAGCCATCGGGCGCCGCCTTGGCGACGTATGACGCGCCAATTTGCCCGCCGGCCCCGGGCCGGTTCTCCACGATGACGGACTGGCCCAGTTCACGCCCGAGCCCGGGTGCGATCAGGCGCGCCATCAGGTCCGCACCTCCGCCGGCGGGTAGGTCACGACAATGGTGATGGGCCGGCTCGGCCACTGCGCGGGCGATTCCGTGGCCTGCGCAACGGCAGGCGCAAGCAGCAGGCGGCCGCCAGGGTCGTTGCGATCTGTGTTGGCAAATGCTTCAAGCTTGTCTCCAATTCAATGTTCCTTCTTCGTTCATGGGTCACCGGATGTCCGCCTGGTAGCGGAACGCGTAGGCATCGCCCCTTGTCAGCCGGTACTCCGCGCAGTGGCCTTGCAGGTCATAGGCGCGCCGTGTCACCAGCGCGCATGGATGGCCGTCGGGCAGTTCGAGCAGGCCGGCCTCGTCGGCATCCAGCGTGCGGAAGGTCACTTCGTCCACGGCGCGATGGATGGTGATGCCGCATTGCGAGCCGAGCAGCGGATAGAGCAGGTCGCCCCATTCGGCCTTGGGCAGGCGCTGCAATGGTTCGCAGCGCGGCAGCGGCAGCCAGATCGATTCGAGCAGGCGCGGCTTGTCGTCGAGCCAGCGCCGCCGAGAGATTGCCAGCCCGCGCGCGCCGGCATCGAGCCCGAACAAGGCGGCCACGTTCTTGTCCAGCCGCGCCGCCCGGCTCGACAGGATCTCGGACCGCGGGATTGCCACGCCAGCCGTACCGGCATCGGCCCGAAAGCGGAAGAACCGCATCATGCTGGCGCCGGTGAGTCCGTTGCGCACGAAAGTGCCTTTGCCCTGCACGCGCTCCAGCAGTCCCTCCTGCACCAGCACGGCAATGGCCTGGCGGATGGTGCCCAGCGCAATGCCGAATTCGGCGGCGAGCGTGCTTTCCGCCGGATCGCCGTGCCCGGCAACCATGCGCCGTCCACGATCTTGCGTTGCAGTTGTGCTGCAATCCGGCCATAACGGCTGATGCCGGGGGAGCTTGCGGCGCTGAGCAGCGGGTCGTTGTCTTGCATCGGGGTCCGTGTTAGATTTATCTCCTCTAGAGGACTAGAGTAGCTGCGGGTCACCAGGCGCCATATCAGGGCTTACCCGCATGCGAGGAACGGCTGACGATGATGCGTAATGCGATACCGCTAGTGGATTGCCACTTTCACCTGTTCGATGCCGGCGCCGGCACGCCGTCCGCGCGCTATCGGCCCGCGTACGCGGCGCGCATTGAGGACTGGCAGCGCCTGCTGGCGCCGCTGGGGGATCTCTATGGCGTCGTGGTCCAGACCAGTTTCCTAGGCACGGACAACGCGGCGCTGCTCGCGGCGCTGGGTGCCAGTGCCGGACGGCTGCGCGGCGTGGCGGTGGTGGATCCGTCGGTCACGGACGATGCGCTGGCGGCCATGGATGCGGCGGGGGTGCGCGGCATCCGGCTCAATCTCTTCGGCGATCCGGACTGGGCCCGCATCGGTACGGCGCCATGGCGCGCACTGTTCGCGCGGGTTGCCGCGCTGGGCTGGCATGTGGAGCTCCATACCGGGAACGGGCAGGGCGGTGCGCTGCTGGCCGCGCTCGATGCCGCGCTCGGGCATTGCTCTGCACCAGTGGTGCTGGACCACTTTGGCAGGCCCGGGGAGGGTGGCGCCCGCGACGCCGTGTTCGAGGTGGCGGCACAAATGCTGGCGCGACGGCAGGTATGGGTGAAGCTGAGCGCTCCGTACCGGCTGCCGCCCGCAACCGACTGGCGTTCGCTTGCCCGGACATGGAGCCAGACCGTGGGACATGAGCGCCTGTTGCTTGGCAGTGACTGGCCGTGGACGAATCATGAATCCGCTGTCCGTGCCGACGAATCCGCTGCGCTGTTCAACTGGCCGTGCGAGCCAGGCGCCCGTGGTAATGCGGCGGATGACAGCAGCTTTGCAGAGGCGCTGCGCTGGAGGAATGCGGCAGTGCTCTATGGGTTTGGTTTGTAGGACAGGGAATCAGGCGGGCGCTTCGGCTGACGGGGAAGCCTCCGGATCCGGGCGGGCGGCAGCCCGTTCAGCTGCCCGGCGATCCGGCCTCGGAGCCTCATGTCTCGGTGCACGGTAGCCTGCTCCAGCCGCTGGTGGCGCAATGGGCCGATGCTGTAACCCGTTTAATTGAAGACTTGAGATGGCGACTGCAATTAACTCGTTGAAAACAAAAAGCTTTTGTTGTCGTGGAGAAAATCGAGCGACAAAAGGCCAAGACCGCCTGCGTGGCCCGTCGGCTCGATGCGCAGCGCCGGGGCACGCGTCCACCGCGGCCTGCGCCTCCCACGCAGGGCCGCGCGCCCGCAGGCGCAATCTCCGTCGGTTAGAACCTATGTCGAATCCCTGCCACGGCAGATATCTGCGATTTGTTGGACGACGGCGAGAGTGTATAGATCTGAGCGTAAGTTGCGTCTCCGGCCGCCCGTTGATAGATACCGACCAGAAACAGGTCGGTACGCTTGGACAGGAAGTAGTCCGCGCCAAGGTTGACCTGGTGCCACTTCGGCTGGCTGCCGCCGGGCTGGTACTCGCCCCAGGTATAGATGTAGGCGGCCCCGAGCAGCAGGTTGGGCGTGATGTAGTCGGTCAGGGAGATTTCGCCGTTGTTGACCGTCAGCCTGGTATTGTCCAGGTAGTCGAATCGCACATTGGTATACAGCGCCGATACCCCCACCTTGCCAAACTGATAGGCGCCTCCAGCGCCGAAGATGCGCTGATGGTCTACCTTGGCCCCACTGGCTTTGCTCGTGACGAAGGGCGAGGAGAAGCCATAGTCGCCAACCACCGCGCCGGACTGGTTGCCCGCGCTGTTGGGGGTGTTCAGTTCCTCATAGGCAATGCCCAGCGATAGATCATTCCGCTTGTAGGAAATGCCCAGGCTGTACGCGTTGTTGGAGCGGAAGTCTCCCGGCTTTTCGCCAAGACTCATCATGCCGGCGATTGCAGCCCTCCATACGAAGGGCTCTTGTAGGCGATCGTGTTGTTGACGCGGAAGGTGTTGAAGACATTGTCGCTGTCGCCGATATGCGTGCCGAAGGCGGCGAACTGCGTCGCCGATTCATAGGGCCACAATGTCGCCGCGGACAGGTCATACTGCCGGCCCAGGCTGATGGTGCCAAGATCCGGCGACGACATGCCGACGAATGCCTGCCGCCCAAACAGGCGGCCGCCTTGCGACAAGGTGCCAGTGTCGATGGCGAAGCCGCCTTCCAGCGTAAAGAAGGCGGTGTTCCCGCCCCCCAGTTCTTCCGTTCCCCGCAGGCCCCAGCGCGGCGTCTGCATCGGGCCGTTCGCCAACTGCACCTGGGAATGGCCGTTCTGGTTATTGGCATACACGATGCCGGTCGAAATCAGGCCATACAGATTTACGCCGCTTTCTGCATGGGATGCCGGGCATGCCAGCAGCGTGGCGGCGGCAGCTATGACACATCGCTTCATGGTGACTTTCCTGTCGAGTGATGAATAAGCGCAGCCCTCCCCATGTGCACCGGGTGCACAGGGATCAGGTAGAGACGGGAGCTGGATTTGGCGAGAGGGGGCGGGCCTGCTATGTGCGGATCAAGCTACAAAATGACGGGGCCATGCAGCGAAATGCTTTTGTCATATCTCTTCCTCTCGAATCTCTTTATCGATGAGATTTGAAGGGCATTCTCCATGCAGACGAATCGCCGCAGGAAGCACCGATTTTTGTCACCGCCGAGCGAATTATTCGCTCGCTGTGCTTAATAGTGCTCCGCTTTATGCACCAGGATGGCGTGCCGTGGCGCCCTTCTGGTGCCGGCCGCGCACGGAAATAGTGCTCTAATTTTGGCATCGGCTGCGCTCTAAAATCAGTTCTTGTTAGAGCACCACCTCAACCTCAAAATAGCCTCAACGCGAAATCCCGCTGGCTCTGCCAGGCCAGCGCAATGAGACAGCTATTAAAGGAGTTGGAGATGCCACGATTAGAGAATCCTGGTCGGCGCCGTGTGCTGCAAACGTCCTTGTTGGCGGGTGGGCTGGCTGCCTCGGGTGCATTGCTGTCGGTGCGAGCCCTCGCCACCGAGCGCGCCGCGATCACCATGCAGCTGGGCTGGGTGCCCGGCGGCAATCAGGTGGGCGAGGTGGTGGCCAAGCGCCTCGGCTATTACGAGCAGGAGGGCATCGACTTCAAGATCCAGCCCGGTGGCCCCAATATCGATGGGGTAGCCATCGTGGCCTCGGGGCGCGGCGAGGTCGGGCAGATCTCTTCCAGCCCTTCGGTGATGCTGGCGGTGTCGGAAGGGCTGCCGGTCAAATGCTTCGCGGTCGGCCTGCAGCAGCATCCCTATGCTTTCTTCTCTCTCAAGAAGGCGCCGATCCGTTCTCCGCAAGACATGATCGGCAAGCGGATCGGCATCCAGGCTACCGGCCTGGTGCTGCTCAAGGCCTTGCTGGCCAAGCACAAGATCACCGAGAGCCAGGTCAACATTGTGCCGATCGGTGCCGACATGATGCCGCTGCTGAGCGGGCGGGTCGATGCGGTGACCGGCTGGCAAACCAACGTTTCGGCGCTCAAGGCGCTGGGTGCGGACCGCGTCGACCTGAGCCTGTGGGACTCGGGCGTGCGTCTCTATGCGCTCCCCTACTACGCGCACACCGACACCCTGCGCAACCATCCGGAGGTGCTGCAGCGCTTCCTGCGCGCGACCGCGCGCGGTTGGCTCTACGCCAACAAGAACCGTGACCAGGCGGTCGATCTGCTGCTCAAGGATTACCCCAGCCTGAACCACACGGACGAACGTGCCTCGATCGACTCACTGATGGGCTATGCCTTCAACAAGGAGAGCAGCACGCAAGGCTGGGGCACCATGGACCCGGCCATATGGCAGGAGCAAATCTCGCTGTACGCGCGGCTCGGGCAGTTCCGCGCGCGCGCTCCCAGGCTGGAGGATGTCATGACGCTGGACATCCTGCAGGCCACCAAGTCCTCCCGACTGACGGTGTAAACCATGCTAGCTACTCAATCCAATCCTGCGCGCGCGCCGCTGTCGATCAGTTGCCGCGATATCAACGTCCGCTTCTTCACCGACCGCCGCAGCACAACCGCCATTGCGGGCCTGAGTCTAGACGTGGCCAGCGGAGAGTTCCTCACGCTGCTGGGCCCTTCCGGCTGCGGAAAGTCCACCTTCCTGCGCGTGGTGGCCGACCTGGTCAAGCCCAGCCGTGGCGAGATCCGCGTGCTCGACGCCGCGCCGCAGGTGGCGCGGGCGCGCCGCGACATCGGCTTCGTGTTCCAGGATGCGGCACTGCTGCCATGGCGCACCGCACTGCAGAACGTCGAGCTGCCGCTCGAGGTTGCCAACGGCCGTGCGCGTGCCGGCCGCGCGACGCCACGCGAGCTGCTGGAACTGGTTGGCCTGAAGGGGCGCGAGGATGCCTTCCCGCACGAAATGTCCGGCGGCATGCGCCAGCGCGTGGCGATTGCCCGGGCGCTGGTCAGCGATCCAAAAGTGCTGCTGATGGACGAGCCGTTCGGCGCGCTCGACGAGATTACGCGAGACCGGCTCAACGAGGAACTGCGCCGGGTCTGGCGGGAAATGGGGCTGACCATCCTGTTCGTGACCCACAGCATCCACGAGGCCGCGTTCCTCGGCCAGCGCGTGCTGCTGCTGGCGGCCAATCCGGGCCGGGTCAAGGAGATCGTGCCGGTCACCCTGCCCGAGGACCGCACCCTCGACATCCGCGAGACGCCTGAATTCGTACAACTTGGCGCGCATCTGCGGCGCGTGCTGGAGACCTGCTGATGAGTACATCGGAGATGAAGCTTGACCTGCCAGGCGTAGGCCCGGACACCGAAGCCGACGCCTGGTTCGCCAGCCGCCGCCGCCGTATCTGCGCGCGCGTGCGATGCCCGCGCTGGGCATTGCCGGACTGTTGTTCGCCTGGTGGGCGGTGGTGGTGGGCTTCGGCATCAAGCCCTTTATCGCGCCATCTCCCGGCCTGGTGATGCAGACCTTGTTCGACAAGCGCGACGTACTGCTGCAAAACCTGATCCCCACCGCCATCGAAGCGGCCGGCGGCTTCCTGTTGGGCAATCTGCTTGCCATCTTGCTGGCAACGGTCTTTGTCCACAACAAGACGCTGCAGGAGATCTTCTACCCGGTCGCGGTCATGATCAATTCCATCCCGGTGGTGGCCAAGGCGCCGATCCTGGTGCTGATCATGGGCAATGGCATCGAGCCGAAGATCACCATCGCCGCCATCGTCTGCTTCTTCCCCACGCTGGTGAACATGGTGCGCGGGCTGGAGGCGGTCAATCCGCAGTCGCTGGAGCTGATGCAGGTGCTGTCGGCCAGCAAGCGCGAGATCTTCTTCAAGCTGCGCCTGTTCAACTCGCTTCCCTACCTGTTTTCCGCGCTGCGCATCGCTGCGTCAATGTCGGTAATTGGCGCGGTGGTCGGTGAATGGGTCGGCGCCACCGAAGGCATCGGGGCCATGATCATCCAGGCTACCTATGCGTTCGACTCCGCCCTGCTGTACGCGGCAATCGTTATGTGCGCGGTGATGTCCGGGACCTTCTTCCTGGTGATCGCGGCGACCGAACGCTGGCTCATCAAGTGGCAACCCGAGAACGCCCATTGAGCACCGCACCACAACAACAATTTCGAGGATAGCAATGACCAAGATCAGTGACTGGATCCGCCAGCCGGCCCAAGACGTGCGCATCGCGGCCAAGGCCAATGTGGTGGTGGTGGGCGGTGGCCCGGCTGGCCTGTCGGCCGCGCTGGCGGCTGCGCGCAACGGTGCCGAAACCATCCTGCTCGAGCGCTACAACCACCTGGGCGGCCTGGCCTCGGGCGGCATGGTACTGGTGCTGGACGATATGTGGGACAGCCACCTGCAGGAAATCTCGGTGCGAGGCAACTGCTTGACCATGATCGAGCGCATGGCCGCGCTGGGCCTGGCCAAGTTCCCGCGCGCCAACGAGTGGGGCGAGGATCCCGCCGCGTACCGGCGCTGGGGCCGTTGGGGCACCTTCGACTTCCACAGCCAGAAGACGCCCCATCCCGTCTGTTTTGCCGCGGCCTTCGATCCCGATGCCTACAAGCGCGTTGCGCTCGACATGGTGCAGCAAGCCGGCATCCAGCTGCGGCTGCACTCCTGGTTCTCGCAGACGCTGGTCGAAGACGGACAGGTCAAGGGCGTGATCTGCGAAACCAAGAGCGGGCGCGAAGCCATCCTGGCCGACGTGGTGATCGATGCCACCGGCGACCTGGACGTGGCCGCATCGGCCGGCGCGCCGCACATCGGCGGCAGCTATATCACCACCACCGTGTTCCGCCTGGGCGGGGTCGATACCGAAGCCGCGGAACGCTTCGAGCAGGAAGAGCCGGAGGCCTACGCCCAGCTCGACCGCCAGATCAAGCGCATTCTCGGCGGCTCGTGGGGCCTGTGGTGGCTCAAGACGCCGCTTCCCGGCGTGGTGTGGTGCAACTGCCCGCACATGGCTGGCATCGACGGCCTCAAGGCGGAAGACCTGACCCGTGCCGAGATCCAGGGGCGCCAGCACATCCACGCCGTGGTCGAGTTCGTGCGCGACAAGCTGCCCGGCTTCGAGCATTGCTTTGTGATTGACGTCGCGCCGCAGACGGGCGTGCGCCAGACCCGCCTGCTCGAAGGCGAGTATGTGATGAGCAAGGAGGACGTGGCGCAGCGCTTGCGCTTTGACGACAGCATCGCACGCGGCCGCGATTACTACATGCCTTATCGCGTGCTGCTGCCCAAACAGGTCGACAACCTGCTGGTGGCCGGCCGCCACTACTCGGCCACCTCGCAGGCGCAGAAGATCTCGCGCGAGATCCCGCCGTGCATGGCGATGGGCGAAGCCGCCGGCGTGGCCGCGGCGCTGGCGCTCAACGCCGGTGTGTCGGTGCGCGATGTGGACGTGGGCAGCGTGCAGAAGGCCCTGCGCGCCCAGGGTGCCGATCCCGGCAACCAGGCAGGCCGCAACGCCGATATTCCGGCGCTGGCCGCCTATATCCCGCAGGCACAGGCAGCATGAACGAGATGGAGACAGAAGCTATGCAGCAAGACATGCCGTTGACGGGTATCCGGGTGATCGATTTCACCCAGGTCATGATGGGCCCAGTGTGCACGCAGACGCTGGCCGACTACGGCGCCGATGTGATCAAGATCGAGCGCAAGGGCGCAGGCGATCTGAGCCGCTCGACCTTCGAGCCGGTGGCGGGCACCGATAACCCGATTTTCTGCAGCCTGAACCGCAACAAGCGCAGCCTTGCGCTTGACCTGCGCGATCCGGCCGCGATGGCGCAAGTGAAAACGCTGATCGCCGGCGCGGACGTGGTCGTCAACAACTTCCGCGCTGGCGTGATGGAGCGCATGGGCCTGGGCTACGAGGCCTGCCGCGAACTCAACCCGCGCATCATCTACGCCGTCGGCACCGGCTTCGGCGAGAGCGGGCCCTACGCGCACAAGGGCGGGCAGGATGTCCTGGCGCAAGCCGTCAGCGGCGTCATGGCGCGCCGCGCCGACGAGTCGGTGCCGGTCTCGGTCTACCCGACGGCGCTGGCCGACTACTCGGCCGGCATGCATATGGTGCAGGGCGTGCTGCTGGCCCTGCTGCACCGCACCCGCACGGCGAGGGGCAGAAGATCAGCGTGTCGCTGTACAACTCCATGCTGGCCATGCAGATGCAGGAGGCGGCCATGATCATGATGGAGGATTCGGAGGTCAACTGGGCCGCCATGCCGCTGTCCGGCGTGTTCGATACCCAGGGCGGGCCGCTGGTCATGGTCGGCGCCTTTAAGGAGAATCCGCTGCGCGACATCTGCGCCGCACTCGAGCTCGAAGACTTGTCGGCCGATCCGCGCTACTGCGACCTGAACCAGCAGTTCCGCAACAAGGCCACCTTGCAGGCCCTGCTGCGCGAACGCTTTGCCGCCAATACGCGCGAGCACTGGCTGGCGCGCCTGGAAGCGCAGGACATCCTGTGCGCGCCGGTGCGCGACCTGCGCGAGGCGCTGGTGGACCCGCAGACGCTGCATAACCAGATCCTGCTGGAAGGCCACGGCGAAGGGCGGCCCGTCCGGTTCATCGGCAGCCCGATCAGCATGTCGCGCGCGCACGTCAGCCTGCGCCGGGCGCCGCCGCGCCTGGGCCAGCACAATGACGAAGTTCTGGGCGAACTGGCCAGCGCAAAAGTGGAGGCAGCATGAGGGTCCATCTGCGAGTCGAGAACTATGTCGCCACGGTGACTCTGTCGCGCCCGATGTGCTCAATGCGATCGACCTCGCCACCGAGGCCGAATTGCAGCGTATCTGGACCGAGCTGGAAGGCCGCCGCGATGTGCGCGTGGTGGTGCTGACCGGTGAGGGCGAGCGTGCCTTCTGCGTCGGTGCCGACCTGAAGAATCCTTCCACCACCGGCCTGGAGTACTGGGGCGCGGCGCGTCCCGGCGGCTTCGGCGGCATTGCCTTGCGCGAGTCGCTGAATGTTCCGGTGATCGCCCGTGTGAACGGCTTTGCGCTCGGAGGCGGCTTCGAGATGGTGCTGGGCTGCGATATCGTGGTGGCCTGCGAGGAGGCCAGCTTCGGCCTGCCCGAAGCCCTGGTCGGGCGCATGCCGCTGGACGGCGGCATGACCCTGCTGCAACGCCAGATCCCCTTCCGCAAGGCGATGGCGATGCTGCTGACGGGACAGCGCATGCCGGCACGCGAAGCCGCCGAGATCGGCCTGATCAACGAGGTGGTGCCGCGCGCCGGGCTGGATGCGGCAGTGCAGCGTTGGGTCGACGCGCTGCTGGCCTGCGCGCCGCTGTCGCAGCAGGCCATCAAGCAGGTGGTGCGGCGCACCTCGACGCTGTCGCCCGCCGATGCTCAGGCGCTACGCCTGCCGGCGCTGGTGACCGCGCTGCAGTCCGAGGACGCGCACGAAGGCGTGCTGGCCTTCCAGCAAAAGCGCAAGCCTCAGTGGCGGGGTTGCTGATGGCCTACGTCATTGCCTCGGGCTGCATCGACGTCAAGGACGGCGCCTGCGTAAAATGCTGTCCGGTGGATTGCATCTATGAAGGCGGGCGCACCCTCTATATCCACCCGGACGAATGCATCAGCTGCGGGGTGTGCGTGTCGGTGTGCCCGACTGAAGCGATCTATGAAGATGTGGAACTGCCGCCGGCCGAATCGGCATTTGCCGAGATCAACCGCGACTTCTTTGCCATCGGGGTGAGCGGCATCGGCTCGCCAGGCGGAGCCGACTATGTCGGGCCGGTCGCTTGCGACCATCCTCTGGTGGCGGCGTATCCGGTCAGGGCGGCGGCCACGGCGGCCAGGGAAGGGCACTAGGCCGGGGCGCCGCCATCGTGATTTGAGGGAAGAGGTCATGCACGCCAGCATTCTGAAGTACTTCGTCGAGGTCGCACGCTGTGGATCGATCCGCAAGGCTGCGCAAAATCTGTACGTCGCGTCGAGCGCAGTCAACCGGCAGATCCTCAAACTCGAAGCTGAAATGGGTACTGACCTGTTCGACCGCCTGCCCAATGGCATCCGCCTGAATGCCGCGGGGGAGCGGATGTTGCTGCATATCCGCGCGACGCTGAACGACTTCCACCTGATGCGCAGCGAACTCGACGAACTCAAGGACGAGCGCAAGGGTCACGTGTCGGTGGCGGCGATGGATTCGCTGTTTGTCGATTTCCTGCCGGCTGCCGTGGAGGATTTCTCAGAGCTTTACCCGGCCGTGACATACGCTATCGCAGCGGTCACGCCGTGGGACGTGGCGCCCAAGGTTCTGGGCGGCGAATACGATGTCGGCGTCACCTTCATCGCCAAGCTGCCCGCGGGACTGGACGTGGTGGCGCAGGTGGCCCTGCCTCCTGGCGTGGTGATGGCCTCCTCGCATCCCCTGGCCAAGCTGGAGCGCCTGAACTTTGCCGACTGCCGCAACCATGCCTTCCTGCGCCTGGAGGGACGCTCGCCGATGCAGGGCGTGGTCTCGCCCAGGTTTGCCGAGTTTTGGGAGATGCTGACGCCCAGTGTCACCTGCAATTCGACTACCTTGATCAAGCGGCTGGTGGCCTCTGGGCGCGGCATTTCGTTCTTCTCGAAGCTGGCCTTCCTCGAAGAAATCGAAAAGGGCGAAGTGGTCTGGCGGCCGTTCGACGAGCCCAATGTCAACGCGCTCAGAGTTGGCATCATCGTACCGAACCAGCGTGCGCTGTCCAACGTCACCCATGAATTCGTCAGAGGCATCGCGCACCGCCTGAAGCAGGTGGAGTTGTCCTTGCTCGATACCTGAGCGCCGGACCCCGGTCCGGCACTCGATCCAGTCCGACAGGTTGTCAGCAGCTTTCCCGCGCGGGCGGGAGAGGGAACGGCTGTCGTCCGAGTCATGCATCCGAAACAGGAACGAAAACCGAATGAAGCAAAACTATATTGCCGGCCAATGGCTGGATGGCGTCACCAGCGCCGCCAACATCAATCCGTCCGACACCACGGACATCATCGACCACTACGCCCAGGCCGACGCCGCCCAGGCGGGCGAAGCATCGCGGCCGCCCACGCGGCCGCGCCGCTGTGGGCGCGCAGCACGCCTCAGCAACGCGCCGACGCGCTCGACAAGATCGGTAGCGAGATCCTGGCGCGCCGCGAAGAACTCGGCGCGCTGCTCTCGCGCGAGGAAGGCAAGACCTTGCCGGAGGGCATCGGCGAGGTCACGCGCGCCGGAAATATCTTCAAGTTCTTTGCCGGCGAAGCGTTGCGCCAGCGTGGCGACAAGCTGGCCTCGGTACGCCCCGGGGTGGAGATCGACGTTACGCGCGAGCCGGTGGGCACGGTCGGGATCATCGCGCCGTGGAACTTTCCGATGGCCATCCCGGCCTGGAAGATCGCCCCCGCGCTGGCGTTTGGCAACGCAGTGGTGTTCAAGCCGGCGGAACTGGTGCCGGGCTGTGCCTGGGCACTGGCGGAAATCATCAGTCGTGCGGGGTTGCCGACGGGTACGTTCAACCTGCTGATGGGCCGCGGCTCGCAAGTCGGCCAGGCCATGCTTGACGACCGGCGCATCGACGCGATTTCGTTCACCGGCTCAGTTGCCACCGGCACCCGCGTGGCCCAGGCTGCCGCGCAGCGTCTGGCCAAGGTCCAGCTCGAGATGGGCGGCAAGAACCCGATGGTAGTGCTCAATGATGCAGACCTGGACTTGGCAGTGGAATGCGCGGTGCAGAGTGCGTTCTTTTCCACCGGCCAGCGCTGTACGGCATCGAGCCGGCTCATCGTGGAGGAAGGCATTTACGCGCGCTTTATCAAGCGCATGCAGGAGCGCACCGTGGCGCTCAGGATCGACCATGCACTCACCGCCGGCACCGATATTGGCCCTGTGGCCAGCGCCGACCAGCTCGAGCAGGACTTGCGCTATCTCGCCATCGGGCAGCAGGAAGGCGCGCGCTGGTGTGCGGCGGCGAGATGGTGACGCGCGCCACGCCGGGACACTATCTGACGCCGGCAATCTTTGGGGATTGCAGCAACGAAATGCGCATCTGCCGCGAAGAGATCTTTGGACCGGTCGCTGCCGTGATCCCGGCCAGAGACTATGAGCATGCCCTCGAGCTTGCCAACGACACCGAGTTCGGCCTTGCCACTGGCATCTGTTCCACCTCGCTCAAGCACGTGCAGCACTTCAAGCGGAACGCGCAGGCCGGCATGGTGATGGTCAACGTGCCCACAGCCGGCGTCGACTACCACGTGCCGTTCGGCGGCCGCAAGGGCTCGAGCCTGGGGCCGCGCGAGCAAGGCGCTACGCCGCGGAGTTCTATACGACGGTAAAGACGACCTACGTCGCAGGCTGAGTTGTCTGCGGAGGGCGTGTGATCAGCACATAGTTGCCAAGACATGATCTGCCGCACGACCAAGGACGTTCCTGGTCGGCCAATGAAGCCCCCCGGGTACCGGGGAAAATCCGCGATTGCGTGGCCGCCCAGGGGGTATGCGTGAATCTTCTCGTCAGATTTTTCGGGGAGTTCCTGTCCTGCCGTCATTAGCCGGGATAGCCACGCGGTCCAAAGCCTCCTCCAAGACCGCCAGTGACACCTTACCCGTGTAGACGACGCGACCGGCCGACCCCTTGGCGCTATGGCCGGTGATCTGGTCGGCCACCTCGACGGCGACATGCTGCTCGGCCAGCGCCGTCCGTAGCCAGTGGCGGAACTTGTGGGCACCATTTAGGCCGCCGTCGGGCAGGCGGGCATCCCCACGGAACTGGCGGAACCACCGACCGGCAATGTTGCCCGGGGTGGTCTTCCTGCCGTGCATTGAGGGCAGGGCTGGCCCGTCGGCGCCCATGGCGCGAGAGACCCACGCAGCAAACCACGGATCGCTCATTAGATGGGCCGCCAGCGGGACAACCCGTTCAGAGGCGGAGGTCTTCACAGTGGCGGCCTCGGCGGTAATGCGAACACAGGTGAGGCCGTTGCGGACCATGAAGTCCTCGCCCCGGAGTTGCGCGATCTCCCCAATGCAGGCGCCAGTATGCGCCAGCAGGAGTAGCAGGGCACGGCCATCCTCGGCGGCAACGCGCGCAGGGTCAATCCCTGCCCGGACGGAGATGAGGCGGAAGTGGGACCGTCTTTGACTTCGAGGGGAGCAACCCGGGGCTCCGGAGTCTCGATTGGCTCCCCTTGCTGGCGCTGCTCGACCTCCATCCATGCCTTCACAATGGCGCGGGCGATCCTCACCAGGGCGTTACGAGCGACGGTGAATGCCAGTCAACGGCGATCTTCAGGTCTGCTGCGACACCCTCTGCGAACGTCGGGCCGGCTCAAGGTCGCCATTGACCATCGCATCCCGGCTGACTCTGCCGAATCGCTGGAACGCCCCACGGGCTAGCTCTCGTTGGTCGGCGGCGTTGCTATAGAAGGTCGCGTTCTGTTATTTGTCATCGCACAGAACGAACGTAACGATTCCCCTGTCAATCGTAATCGCTAAGTTACAATGCTATAGCGCGGTACGGCCAGCGCTTGTTTGCAAACGGCAGTATCCGGTCCTGCTGAACGCCCCTCCCGACTCATGCGATTTCTTTTCCTGCTGCTGACTGCCATGTGCCTGTCGCTGCTCTCCTTCGGAGCGGCGGCGCATGCGCACGCGGGTTTGCAGGGAAGCGCCGCGACGGCGGTGTTCCAGTCGGCCGCTGTGCCGGACAAAGTCACGGAAGTCGCAGCGCTGCCGTCCGTTGAGAGATGGGGCGGGTGATCGCCCCCGGCGATGATGGCCTGCATGACGAAGACGCCGTCGACGACCCGCCGCCCGGCTACTGCAATATCTGGTCGGCGGATCTGCTCGATCCGCTTGACCTGCTGGACGAAATCGAAGAGTCCAGCGCCTTGTTCGACCTGCCGACCGCGAAGCTCCTGCTGCCTGCGGATGATTTCTGGCAGGCACCCTCCGGGCGCACCGCGCCGCCCGCCACGGCTTTCTTCAAGCCGCCGATTTCCCTCGCCTGATTCCCTTCGCGCCCGGCGTGCGGCCTTGCCGCGACCGGGTTGCGTCCCATTGCCTCGTCAGAACTCCCGGCGCGCTTCGCGGTAGCGGCTGAGTCCGTTGCTGTCTTCCGTCCGTCTTGCGCGTCGCGCGAGCCGGGGGTTACGGCATGGCGCAGGCAGCCGTATCGCTTGCTTTCCCGACTCATGACCAATACCAAGCTGACCCTGATCGCGTCGCTTTCGCTGGTGGCGTTCGCCGCCATGCCGGCCCACGCCAGCGATGACGTGCGCCCGCCGGCCGCCGTTGTCCTCGCCGCCGGCAACACCGCGCCCGCGCCTTCCGCCGCTCCCGCAGGCCCCTACTACGCGCTGCATGACCTGCTGGCGCTGGCGCAATCCACCAACAAGGGCGTCGAGGCCGCGCAGGCCAATGTCGATGCCGCCAATGCCGCCATCACCAGCGCGCGCGCCTATCCGAACCCGCAGGTCGAGGTGATGTACGCGCCTGCAGGGCAAGCAGCCCGGCGTCACCAGTGGCAATGCGCCCACGTACGCCATCACCCAGAAGCTCGACTATCCGCTCCAGCGCAGCCTGCGCGAAGACATGGCCACGCGCGGCCTGGAAGCATCGCAGGCGGTGCGCCAGGGCTTCCGCGCCGAACTGGCCGCGCGCGTGAAGACGGCCTATTTTGAGGTGCTGCGCCGCGAGAGCGAACTCCAGGCCGCTTCCGAAGACCTGGCAATGATGCGCCAGATCCATTCGCGCGCCCGACTGCGCGTGGAAGTAGGCGAGGCGCCGCGCTACGAGCTGATCAAGGCCGAGACCGAACTGCTGGCGACACAGAAGAGCCAGCAGACTGCCGAACTGCGCGTGAACCAGGCCAAGGCCGCGCTGCGCCAGCAGGTTGGCGGCGCAATGCCGGCCCAGTTCTCGCTGGACGGAGCCCTGGGGCAGGCGCCCGAGATATCGCCGCTGCCGCAGTTGCGCAGTGCGATGGCCGCGGGCAATGCCGAGCTGACCCAACGCCGCATGGAGCTGGAGCGCGCCCGCCTGGGCGTGGACTACCAGCGCTCGCTGCGCTGGCCGGAAGTGGCCGTGCGCGCGAGCACGGACCGCCAGCCGGACAACAACGTTTCGCAGATCGGCCTCGTGCTCACGATTCCGCTGTGGGACCGCCGCAGCGGCCCCGTCGGGGAGGCCACCGCCCAGGCCACGCAGGCGCGCACCGCGCTGGAAGCGCGTGAGTTCGAGCTGGCCCAGGAACTGGAAACCGCGTACCGCCAGTACGAAATCACGCAGTCGCAGGTGACCGCGCTGGAGTCCGGCATCGTGCGCGAGGCCGAATCCGCACTGAACGTCGCCGAGTCCGCGTACCGCTTCGGCGAGCGCGGCATCCTCGATTACCTGGACGCGCAGCGCGTGCTGCGCGGCGCGCGCAATGAACTGATCGCGGCCCAGTTCGACCTGCAGGTAGCCGCCATCCAGATCGAAAAGCTCATGTCGACGACTCCTGGCGCCACGCCCGCGGCCCTGCCGTCTTCCAACATTCATCACCAATAACCATGCGTCCCAATTTCTTGCTTTCGCTGACGGCCGCCGCCGTCATGGTGTTTGCTCTGGCGGGCTGCTCGAAAGAGCCTGCGCAAGCCACCGAAGCACCCAAGCCGCCGCCCGGCGTGGTCAAGCCCGAAGCCAACCTGATGCAGACCCTGAAGGTGGCGCCGCTGTCCACGTCACCGTTCAGCGAGATGCTGCGCGTGGCCGGCCGCGTCGATTTCGACGAACAGCGCGTCGCGCGCGTCGGCGCCAGCGTGACCGGGCGCGTGACCGACCTGTATGCAAGCCTGGGCCAGGAGGTCAAGGCCGGCCAGGTGCTGGCCCGCCTGCACAGCACCGAGCTGGGCGCGGCACAGATGGCCTTCCTGAAGAGCGAGGCGCAGCACGAACTGCAGGCCCGCAATGCCGAACGCGCCAAGCAACTGTACGCCGCCGACGTGATCGGCCGCGGCGAGCTGCAGCGCCGCGAAAGCGAACTGGCGATTGCTTCGGCCGAAATGCGCGCGTACCGCGACCAGCTTCGCGTGCTCGGCATGTCGCCGGCTGCCATTGCGGAGCTGGCCAAGGGCGGCCGCATCAATTCGCATTCGCCCGTGTATTCGAGCATCAGCGGCACCGTGGTGGAACGCAACGTAGCGCAGGGCCAGGTGGTGCAGCCGGCCGACGCGCTCTACACCGTGGCCGACCTGTCGCGCGTGTGGGTCGTGGCCGAAGTGCCCGAACAGCAGGCCGCGCAGGTCGCGGAAGGACAGAGCGTGGAGATCGAGGTGCCGTCGCTGGCCAATGGCAAGGGCGGCCATACCATCACCGGCAAGCTGATCTACGTGGGACGCACGGTGAACCCGCAGTCGCGCACAGTCTTGGTCCGCACGGAGCTGGAAAACCGCGCGGGCCATCTCAAGCCGGCCATGCTCGCGAGCATGCTGATCGCCAGCAAGCCGGTCGACCAGCTCGTGGTGCCGGCATCCGCCGTCGTGCGTGAAGGGAACGACGAACTCGTCTACGTCGAAATGCCCGGCGGCCAGTTCCGCCAGACACGCGTCAAGCTCGGCGCCGAGAGCGACGGCATGCGCGTGGTGCTCAACGGTGTCAAGGCCGGGGACCGTGTCGTGGTGGATGGTGCCTTCCATCTCGACAACGAGCGCAAGCGCCTCGAACAGGGTTGAGCGACATGATGAAATCCCTAGTCGAAGCCGCCATCAAGCAGCGGCTGGTCGTGTGCGTGATTGCCGTGGTGCTGTTCTTCTTCGGCTTGCGCGCGGCCACCAAGCTCTCGGTCGACGCGTTCCCCGACGTGACCAACGTGCAGGTGCAGATCGCAACCGAGGCCGCCGGCCGTTCGCCGGAAGAGGTGGAGCGCTTTGTCACCGTGCCAGTGGAAATGGCCATGACCGGCCTGCCCGGGCTCGAAGAGATGCGTTCGCTGAACAAGGCAGGCCTGTCGCTGATCACGTTGGTGTTCACCGATGCGACGGACGTCTACTTCGCCCGCCAGCTCGTGATGGAGCGCCTGATCGAAGTGGGCGGACGCATGCCGGAGGGTGTGACGCCAGTGCTCGGTCCGGTTTCCACCGGCCTGGGCGAGGTGTACCAATACACGCTCGACCGTTCCGACGACGGCAACCGCGAACTCACGCAGGAAGAACTGGCCGAGCGCCGCATCGCCCAGGACTGGGTGGTGCGTCCGCTGCTGCGCTCGATTCCTGGCGTCGCCGAAATCAACTCGCAGGGCGGCTACGTGCGCCAGTACCAGGCGCTGGTCAACCCGGAGCGCATGCGCCACTACGGCGTCTCGACCCAGCAGGTGTACCAGGCGCTCGCGCGCAACAACGCCAACTCCGGCGGCGGCGTGCTGCCGCACTATGCCGAGCAGTACCTGATCCGCGGCGTGGGCCTGGCCAAGGGCGTGGACGACCTCGGCAGCATCGTGCTCAAGGAAGTGGCCGGCACGCCGGTGTATCTGCGCGATGTCGCCACCGTGACCATTGGCCACGAGGTGCGCCAGGGCGCGCTGGTGAAGAACGGCCAGACCGAGGCCGTTGGCGGCATCGTGATGATGATGCGCGGTGGCAATGCCAAGGAAGTGGTGAGCCGCGTCAAGGCGCGCGTGGCCGAGATCAACGGCAAGGGCATGCTGCCCGGCAAGCTGCAGATCGTGCCGTACTACGACCGCAGCGAGCTGGTCGATTCCGCGCTCTGGACAGTGACCAAGGTGCTGCTCGAAGGTGTGGTGCTGGTGGTGATCGTGCTGTTCCTGTTCCTGGGGGATGTGCGTTCGTCGATCATCGTGCTGGCCACGCTGGTGCTCACGCCGCTGCTGACCTTCATGGTCATGAACAAGGTGGGGCTGTCGGCCAACCTGATGTCGCTCGGCGGGCTCGCGATCGCGATCGGCCTGATGGTGGACGGCTCCGTGGTGGTGGTCGAGAACGCGTTCGAGCGGCTGGGGCACAAGGAGCCGGGCCTGACCAAGACAGAGATCCTGGTCAAGGCCGTGCAGGAGGTGGCCACGCCCGTCATTGTCGGCGTGGGCATCATCATCCTGGTGTTCCTGCCGCTGATGACGCTGTCGGGCATGGAAGGCAAGATGTTCGCGCCGCTGGCGTTCACGATCTCGATTGCGCTCGCGATCTCGCTGTTCCTGTCGCTGACGCTGTCGCCGGTGCTGAGTTCATACCTGCTCAAGGGCGGCGCGGAGCATGACACGAAGATCATCGCGTTCATGAAGCGGCACTACCTGCGCATGCTTCACTGGGCGCTGGGCAACAGCCGCAAGACGGTGATTGGCGCAGTGGGGGCCTTCGTGCTGACGCTGGCCATCGTGCCGCTGCTGGGCACGTCGTTCATCCCGGAGATGAAGGAAGGCTCGATCGTGCCGGCCATCGACCGTGTGCCGAACATCTCGCTCGAAGAGTCGATCAAGCTCGAGAAAGAGGCCAACAAGCTGGTGCTGAGCGTGCCGGGCGTGAAGTCGGTCGTGTCCGGCGTCGGCCGTGGCGAAAGCCCGGCGGACCCACAGGGCCAGAATGAATCGACGCCGATCGCGAGCCTCAAGGACCGCGACGAGTGGCCCGACGGCTGGACGCAGGACGATATCGCCAATGCCATCCGTGACAAGCTCAAGGCCATTCCCGGCGTGCAGATCGTGATGGCCCAGCCCATCTCCGACCGCGTGGACGAGATGGTCAGCGGCGTGCGTTCGGACGTGGCGGTGAAGGTGTTCGGCGACGACCTCGACAAGCTGCGCGAGTTGGCGGGCGAGATCGCACGCGTGGCGGGCGGCATCCAGGGCTCGCAGGATATCCGCATCGAGCGCGTGTCGGGGCAGCAGTACTTGTCGATCGAGATCGACCGCCAGGCGATTGCGCGCTACGGCCTCAACGTGTCGGACATCCACGACGTGATCGAGATCTCGATCGGCGGCAAGCGCGCCACGGACATCTTCGAAGGCGAACGCCGCTTTGCCGCGGCCGTGCGCCTGCCGGAGGAATTCCGCAACAACGTGCAGGCAATCCGTCAGTTGCTGGTCACGACGCCGGACGGCATGCAGGTGCCGCTGCAGAGCGTGGCGAAGATCGAAGTCAGCGACGGCCCCGCGCAGATCAGCCGCGAAATGGCCAAGCGCCGCGTGGTGGTGATGATCAACGTGAAGGACCGCGATCTCGGCGGCTTCGTCGCCGAGCTGCAGCAGGCCACGGGCGCCAAGGTCAAGCTGCCGGAAGGCTATTACCTCGAGTGGGGCGGCCAGTTCCAGAACATGGAACGCGCCATGGGCCACCTGAAGATCATCGTGCCGGTGACGATCGCCGCGATCTTCTTCCTGCTGTTCCTGCTGTTCAATTCGGTGCGCTTCGCCACGCTGATCATCACGGTGCTGCCGTTTGCGTCGATCGGCGGCATCATCGGGCTGTTCGTCACCGGCGAATACCTGTCGGTGCCGGCGTCGGTGGGCTTTATCGCGCTGTGGGGCATGGCGGTGCTCAACGGCGTGGTGCTGGTGTCGTACATCCGCACGCTGCGCGATTCGGGGCTGTCCCTGACCGAGGCGGTGGTGCAGGGCGCGACCCAGCGCTTCCGGCCGGTGATGATGACTGCCACGATTGCCATGCTTGGTCTGGTGCCGTTCTTGTTCTCGACCGGCCCCGGCTCGGAAGTGCAGCGGCCGCTGGCGGTAGTTGTGATCGGCGGGCTGATCACCTCCACGCTGCTTACGCTGGTGATGGTGCCGACGCTGTACCGCTGGTTTGATGACAGCAAGCCGGATCCGACCAGGGATGTGCCGGTTTGATGCGGTGACCTGATGTTGTCGGCCTGACAGGGAAGGCGCTTCGCGCGGTGTGCGGAGCGCCTTTTTTGTTGGTGCCTGGCCCAACGAATCGCGGGATCGCGCCCGGTCAGCGGCGCTTCAGTTCACCCAGGTAGTAGTTGATCTCGGCCAGCAGCGTGGAGTGAAAGGCTTCGGGCAGTTGCCGGTCGTCGGTCAGGCACAGCAGGTCATCGACGCGCTTGCGGAAAGCGGCTTCCACGCTTTCGCGGCGCTCCGCCGCCATGCCGGCGCACAGCGCGGCCAGGAACTCGCGCAGCACCAGCAGGCGTGCGCCGTACTGCACCATGGCATCGCCCTGGGTCTGAGGCTGCGCGAGAGCTGGTCGGGAACGGCGTCCGCCGCGGCCGCCTCGTGGGTCGGCACCGGGGCGGTTCCCGTGCAAGCCTGCGGCTTGCCGGTCAGCATGGATTTCCTGAACATGGCGGGCCTCCGTGATGAGCCACCGCGGCCCGGCGTCGTGGCACCCGGAGGCGGTTATGCCCATCTTGAGGGCCGGGGCAACGGCAGACTGTTCGCTAGCCGACACTGGGCCGCTGTCCGATGTCAGCGTTGTGCAAGTGCGTTCCCTCCGGCAATGCCGTTGTTTGTGGCATATCAACGATCAAGGCGATGGACATTACGTCCGTGCGCAGCGTTGCCGTTAAGGGCGAAAAGCCGCGCCCGGCTGTCCCGGCCGATGCACGGACCGCGCCCGCACAGGCATGCCGGCCGCGAGGATCGGGGGCTTCACCATGCCGGCAATCGAATCTCCACCATGAGTCAGTTCATCCATACGATCAAGTTCAGGATCATCCTGGTGTTCAGCATCTGTATCGCGCTGATGCTGGCGATCGGGCTGTTCGCGTTGCAGACCATCTCCGGTCTGAACCAGAACATGCATGACGCGTACGAGCAGAACACCGTGGCCATCGGTGAACTGGCGGACGTACGCGTAGCACAGCTCCATATCCGCCGGCTTCTGTGGAAGCTCCGCGCGACGTCGGAGGAGGCGAGCAGCGCCGACCTCGCATTGATCCGGGAGTACCACGCGAAGATGCAGAAGGGCTGGCAGGCCTACTACCCCGCCCGTGTCACGTCCGCACGGGAACGGAGCGTGGCCGATGCACTCACGCCGCGCTCGGGCGGTTCGCGGACCTTGTCGCGCAGGAGATGCAACTGCTGGAAGCCGGCGACCGCGCCGCCGCGGCACGCCTGCACGACAGCGAGCTCGGTGTGGCCGGCGACAAGGTCGGCGTGCTGATCACGCGCGGCGTGGAAAGCAACCTGAGCCAGGCCGGCGATTACCATCGCAACAGTCTCGCGCAGGCGCGTACGGCCCTGTGGACGACGGGAGTGCTGATCGTGCTCGGGCTGCTGGTATCGGTGGCAACGTCATGCCACCTCCAGCGAACGATTACGCGCCAGCTCCGCCGCTCCGTGGAGATTGCCGACGAGATTGCCGCGGGCCGCCTCGACCAGCAGATCGAGACCCGTTCGCGCGACGAGTTGGCCTGCTGCTGGACGCCATGGCCCGCATGAGCCGACAGCTTGCGCAAACGGTGCGCGGCATCCAGATATCGAGCGAAGCGGTGCGTGTGGCGTCGCGCGAGATCGCCAGCGGCAATATGGACCTGTCGGCGCGTACCGAGCAGCAGGCGGCCTCGCTGCAGCAAACCGCGGCCAGCATGACGGAGATTTCGCAGACCGTGCGCATGAATGCCGACAACGCCTGCCAGGCCAACACGGTGGCGGGCAACGCCAGGGACCTCGCCCATGCCGGCAACGCGGCGGTGCAGGCCATGGTGGAGACCATGGCCCGCATCAGCGGCAGTTCGGGCCGAATATCGGACATTACCAGCCTGATCGAAGGCATTGCCTTCCAGACCAATATCCTGGCGCTGAATGCCGCCGTCGAGGCCGCGCGGGCCGGCGAACAGGGGCGCGGGTTCGCCGTGGTGGCAGGCGAGGTGCGCGCGCTGGCCCAGCGTTCGTCGACGGCCGCGAAGGAGATCAAGGAGCTGATCGATTCCTCTGCGGGCATGGTTCAGGACGGGTCGCGGCAGGCGGCGGAAGTCGGCCAGACCATGGGCGAGGTGATTCGCGCCGTCCAGCGGGTTTCGGACATCATGGGCGAGATCTCGGTGGCATCCGGCGAGCAGAGCCAGGGCGTGGAGCAGGTGCACGTCGCGATCAGCCAGATCGACGCAGGTACCCAGCAGAATGCCGCGCTGGTCGAGCAGTCGGCGGCGGCAGCGCAGTCGCTCGAAGCGCAGGCCAATGCCATGGCCGATGCGGTCTCGGTATTTCGGCTTGCCGGGACGGAAGGGAGCAGCCTGCCGAGCGCGTCTGCGGCATTCGCCAGGGAAGGGAAGCGTGCGACCAGGGGCAAGCTGCAGCCTGTATGGCGGCCGCTGCGCCCGCTTCTCAACCCACGCGTGCCCAGCAGCGTGCCGGCAATGATGCCGGAGATGACTGGCACACGTTCTGAGCCGCTCCCGCCATGACTGACGGGCGCCGTAACAAACGCGCAAATACGGCAAGGCGGCAGCAACTATTCGAGCCTTTGCAGCGAAGCCTGATCCCTAGAATCTGACACGTGGCATCTTGCTACAACCCCCCGACTTCAGCCCTCCGCAAGGAGGGCTCTTTTTTTGTGTGCCGGCAAGTCAGGCCGACGGGTTGTTCCATCAGCGCGCCACGCGCCGCGTCTATTGTTCCAAAACGGAACTCAGTGTGCAATCCACGTGACTTTTTGCGGTGCGGCGAATGGAGCATAATGCCGCGCCAGAGCAGGGCCTGCGGCCACCTTCCCGGACGCGGTGGCCATGCTCCTCCTGTTCCCTGTCCTGTCACGCCTGTCATGCCCAGCCATCTTCCCTTGCATCGCCTTCCGTCCAGCCCCGTCATACGTCGTTTCGTAGGCCGTCTCGCAGGCCGTTTGGCGCTGGCCGCCATTGCCGCGTCCGGCGCGCTGGCCAGCGGCCCGCTGCATGCCGAGCCATGGTTTGATCCGGTGCGCCTGGGCGTGGCGCGGGGGCCGGAAACGACGCCGCCATGGCGCGGCTCGAAGCCCGCTGGGACATGAAGCAAGACCTGTGGGCGACGTCGTCGCAATCCGTCCGCCTGCGGCTCGGGCTCGAGGCCTCCGCCGGCGTTTGGAATCCGCACGGCAGCGGCGGGAATGCGCTTGGCGATCTCGGCCTGACGCCGATCCTGCGCCTGCAGGGCGCAGGCCGCAGCGGCGTGTTCGTCGAAGCCGGCGTCGGCGTTCACGTGCTGTCACGCACGCGGGTGTCCGACGACAAGATCTTTTCGACCGCGTTCCAGTTCGGCGATCGCGTAGCCGTCGGCTACCGCTTCGGCGATGCGCTGGACTCGGAGCTTGCCCTGCGCCTGCAGCACTATTCGAACGGGGGCATCAAGGAACCCAACCCCGGCATCAATTTCTTCCTGGTCCAATACTCGGCGCGCTTCTGAGTCGCGCCAGCAAGTATTGTTGATGCATGGCGGCCGGCCGCAGCCGCCATGCCGGCTGCCTGCGCAGGCACGCATGCCGTCCGTGCGCCGTACGCGCCGTTGCGCGGCTGACCGGCAAGCGGCAGGCAGATATGCAGGCATTGGCCTTGTTTTCCGTGCAGTTCATGCTGGCGGTGACGTGGACGCTTTACGTGGCGTTCCTGCCCGCACTGGCCGCGCAGGCGGGTTTGCCGGCAGCACAGGTGGCCTGGATCCTGCTGATGGACCAGGCCATTTTCGTCCTGATGGACTGCGCCCTCGGCGTCGCGGCCGACCGGGTGGCCGATGCCACGCGCCGGCTTGGCGCATGGATTCTTGCCGCGACTGTGGTTTCCGCCGTCGCGTTTGTCCTGCTGGCCAGGTCGGCCTCGCCACCGATGCTGCTTGCGCTTACCGCGTGCTGGGCGGCGACATCTTCGGCGTTGCGAGCGCCGCCAATGGTGATCATCGCGCGTCGGCTGCAGGCCTCGGCACCCGCTTTCCTGGTCGGGTGCTCGCTGCTCGGCGTAGGACTGGCTTCGGCGCTGGGGCCCTGCTCACGGTCTGGATGCGCGGCCAGCGCCGGCATTGCCTTTTCTTGTGGCAAGCGTGGGCTGGTGGCCGCCGTGATCGCATTGCAGTGGGCTGAACGCCAGGCCGGGGCGACGCCAGTCACGCCGGCGCAAACCGGTCACGGCGGCGGGGTCGTGATGGCGTGGCTGATGCTGGCTGCGGTGTTCCTGTTGGCGCTGGGCTTCCAGATTCACAGCGCAATGAATTCCACGCCGGCCTACCTGAAGTTCGTGAAGCCTACGGAACTGGTCCGCGTGATGCCGGCCTCTGGACTGGCTTCGCGCTTGGCGTGCTAATGCCGGCATGGCTGCCACGCGGACGCTTCCCGGTGCATGGCGCTCTGATGGTTGCTGCGGCGCTCGGGGTGCCGGTGCTGGCCAGCATTGCGGTTGTGTCCTCGCTGGCTGGGTTGCTGGCCGCGCAGTGCGCGGCCGGAGTGTTGTGGGGCGTGGTGTTCTGTGCCGCGGCCCGCGCGGCTCTCGACGCCGGTCATATCGGCCGTGAAGGAAAGCTGACCGGACTGGTGTTTGCCCTGGCGGCGCTGGCGGCATCCATACGCATTGCCATGGTTGCCTCCGGGGCTTCGCGGCTTCCGGGGGTGGTCGCCGTGCTGCCATGGCTTCCACCGGTGGCGTGGAGCGTGGCTGCGCTCCTGCTCGGCGTGTTCGTGATGCGCAACATGTCCATACTGGCCGGCCGCGCCACACGCGGAGATGCCTGAACGACAGCATGGCAGGGCGCGCACGCGTAAAATGTGGCGCCGCCACTTGTTCAGGAGATCTTCATGACGCTCGTCTTCAACCGTCGAATCCGTGCAGTATTTGTGGCAGGCAGTTTGCTGCTGGCTGCGGGACCGGTGCTGGCAGCGGATCTGGAGATGCCCCGGCCGCGCGGCAAGGACGAAGCGCCCGGCGCTCCTGTGGCTTGCAGGAAAGCCGCGCAGGAGAAATTGCCGAATCCCGACCACTTCAAGTGGGATGGCAGCACTTACCGCAAAGTCGCCGAAGATGCATACAGCGTCGTTGCCGATGTGGAGTATGTCGGAACGGATGGCGCGCCGCGCAAGGCCAAGGTCCAGTGCGACGTGATCCGCGCCCCAGGCAACAAGTTCGTCGTCACCAAGGTGCGGCTGCCGGAATAGGCGCACCGTCCCTGTCGGGCCTCCTCGTAAATGGGAACTCAATTTCATACGAATCAATGACTTGCGTGAGGTCGTAAAGGCCGGAACCGAAACATTGACGCTGGCTCCTACTGCCGTGACTGCAATACGCATTCAGGCGGAACGACCATCAGCCAGGCACCGTGGCTATCGGCGCGGGTGGCGGTCGATCCTGCCGCGCAGGATTTCGCGCGTGCCGCCTCAAAGCGAGAAGGTCGGTGAGATCTGGCTGAGATAGCGAGACTCATGGATTTCCATAGGGCTCTCCAATCCCGAAGGCTGCTGACCCGAGATGTCAATCGGCCGCGTACTGCGTCTTCAATACTCTGCCTTGGGAGAAACTTTGAAGAGGTACCTATGACGAAAATGAACCGACGCTGCATCCCGTGGAGTACGGCTTGCCTCCGCACGCACATGCGAGCGTGTTGGGCAACTCCCGTGACGGCGAACTAATGCAGACATGATTCATCTTCTGATCTTGTTCAAGCTGCGGGACGACCTGGCTCGTAAGGAGCTGTTGCGCTACTGGCGCGAGGTTCATGCGCCGCAGGTAGCCGGCGTGGCCGCGTCCGCCGGTACGTTCATAACACCGTCTCGACTGTCGCTGGAAACGCTCCGCTCTACGACGGCGTGGAGGAGATCTGGGTCGACGACGAGGCCGTTCTCGACGGCCTGCCGCACTGGGCGGCTGACGGCGATGGGGCGCCGACAGGCATGGCCGGTCTGATCGACGCACGGCACAGCGTGACGCTGCGGACAACAGACCACGTCGTGCATGCCGGCCGCTGGATCGGCAGGGAGGAATCACTGCCAAAGAGAATGACCTTCTTCAAGCGAAAGCCGCGCCTGTGCCTGGAAGACATGTTGCGATACTGGCGTGGCACGCATGGGCCATTGGCCGCGTCGGTGCCCGGCCTGCGCCGCTATGTGCAAAGTGCCTTGTTGCCAGCAGCCTATGGGTCCGGAGAGCCGCGCTTCGACGGCGCGGCACAGATCTGGATCGAGGATGATGCCGCGTTGCAGGCATTGGTGAGCTCGAAGCTCTTTCGCGAATCCGTCAAGCCGGACGAAGGGAACTTTGTGGATACCGACACGGTTCTGACGCTGCCCATTGGCGAGGAACATCGCATTGTCTGGCCGCAGGAAAATTGACCTAACGGAGACTGAAAGCCATGGCTGCATCTGAACATTTCCTGGTAACCGGGGCACTAGGCTGTATCGGTGCGTGGATAGTGCTCCGGCTGGTGCAGGAAGGCGTTCCGGTCGTCGCATTCGATGCGGACACGGACGTACGGCGCCTGCGCCTGCTGATGGACGACGCGCAACTGTCGCGCGTCACTTCGTCAACGGTGATATCACCGATCTGGCCCTGCTTGAGGACACGCTGGACGTCCACGGCATCACAAATGTCATTCACCTGGCCGCGGTGCTGCATCCGCGATTCAAGAGCGACCCGCCGCTTGGCGCCCGCGTCAATGTGCTGGGCGGCGTGAATCTTTTGAGGCTGTGGCCCGGCGCGTGCAGAGGATTCCTCGTATCGTGTATGCGTCGTCGATTGCGGTGTATGACAAGTCCGACGCGGCCGATGGTGCAGCCGTCCAGCACGACGGTCCCGCACATCCGACGACCCTGTATGGGGTGTACAAGCAGGCCGAAGAGGGGATGGCGCGGGTGTATTTCCAGGACAGGGGCGTTTCCAGCATCGGGCTTCGGCCGGCAACGGTATATGGCGTCGGGCGAGACTACGGCCTCACGGCGGCGCCCACGCAGGCGGTCCTTGCCGCGGCGCTCGGGCGCTCGTTGCATATTCCCTACAGCGGCCGCAGCCATCTTCACTACGCGGACGACCTGGCGCGCATCTTCATCGCTTGCGCGCGTTCCGAGTATCGCGGCGCCGAGGTCTTCAATATGCGCGGCGTCGTAGCGGACATGGGCGACGTGGTGGAGAGCATCGAGTCCCTGGTTCCGGAGGCGCGCGGATCGATCACCTATGCCGGCCCATCGTTGGATCTTCCGGAAGACTACGACGCTACTGCGCTGGAAAAGGTGATCGGCACGCTGCCGGCTACGCCGCTGCGTGAGGCAGTTGCGCGAACCCTTGCGATCTTTCGGAGCGGGATCCTCAGCGGAGAACTATGCGGTCACTGATCGACCTTGGTGCACGCCTACGCTTCGGCGCTGCCCGATTCTCTGAGCTGCTCGGCGAGCGAGGTGATCTTTGCCGGTAGTGCCAATGTTAGTCGTGCGGTCATAGGGGTTTCCCTTGTGGCCCCGAAATGAAAAAAATGTGCCCCGAAATGTCAAGGATAAGGCGCATCTTCCCGAATACTGACTCGCACTACATTGCGATTGCCTAGGCTGAAAAATGTGACAAGAAGCCACAAGGAAGACTGGGAAAGGCAATTTCACCAACAATCCGCTTGTCCGAGGCCAGCGGTCCGGATGGCCTGGGCTTAACGTTCGCGAGCGTATTGGCGAGCTATGGAGAGCCAAAGTCGTATCCGCGGTGGATGCACCCGCGGACATGGAAGGAGGGGGCCGATGAACCGGCTGGTCCGCTGTGCAACTCTATCCGGCTACCAGGAGGTGGCCCGCTCGGCGGGCCTGGATCCGCTACTGCTCCTGGCCAAGGTTGGCATCCCTTCCAGCGCGCTTGATACTGCAGATCTTCTGATTCCGGTGGACGCGGTCTGCCAGCTTCTGGAAATGTCGGCGGCAGACTCCGGCGTCCAGGACTTCGGACTGCGGATGTGTGAAAGCCGCCGGCTTTCGGTCCTCGGGCCGATCGGCACGGTCGTTCAGGATGCCCCGACATTGCGTCACGCGCTGGCCGCGATGACCCGCTACATTGCGCTGCACAGCGAGGCGGCAATCCTCGACATCGAGGAGGGTGAGAGTGTTTTCATCCTCCACCTGTCACTGATGGTGGACCCCCTTGTGCCGACGCGGCAGGCGCACGAGATGGTAATTGGCGCTCTCTCGCGGATGCTGCGTGAACTGCTTGGCCCAAGTTGGCGCGCACGTCAGATCTGCCTGTCACACAGCGCCCCGAGACAAGCGGCGACACGCCTGCGTGTCTTTGGCGACGCGGTAACCTATGGTCATGATTTCAACGGAATCGTCTGCGATCGCAGGGATCTGGATATTGTTCTCTCCACGGCGAACCCGGGCCTGTTCAGTCATACACACGTCTATCTGGACTCCATGCTTGCGAGAACCAATCAGTCCCTCGCGGAAAAGGTCCGGCGCATCGTGTTTTCGTTGCTCAGGACGGGCCGTTGCAGCATTGAACAGGTTGCCGCCCAACTTGGTGTCGGCCGCCGCACCATTCACCGCAGGCTGACACTCGAGGGTCTCACATTCAGCGCGATCTACGACGAGGTGCGCGCCGCACGGGCCGTCGAATATCTCGAGCAAACGGAGCAGCCGATCAGCTATGTCGCTGAACTGCTTGGCTTCTCGATGCACAGCGCGTTTACGCGATGGTTTCGTGAGCGCTTCGGCTGCAGCCCGAGTGCCTGGCGCGCGAAACGCTCTACTTAGGCCAGACCCCCTGAGTGCAACGGCTGGTGCGCGAGTGGGTCGCCACAGACCACCACGGTCATGACGCTGGGCTATGACCCTGCGCGCGAGCTACCGGCGCGTGCGCTGAAACCGGGCCGCTACCGGCAGGTCAGGTTCCTCAGGATCCTGCGCAGCCTGCGGCCACCGTCATGAAACATGGCTGCCCCGCCGGCTGCTTGGCCGGGCGATGCCCCAGGCGTCGAGCAATGGCTGGAAGCTCGGACCGGTTTCAGCGTCGCGTGAAGGCACGCGGCGCGCCGGAGGCAGCGCCCTGCCGGTGAGGCAGAACAGCCGCTCGGTCTGCGCAATGTCGTCAGCGGCCGGAAGATGTTCGACCACGCCCATCTGACGCGCGGATTTCAGCGCTCGTGTCAGTTCGGGGGCGGTCAGCCTGCAGGCGCTGGCGAGATGATCGCGTCGCATGGGGCCAGCATTGCGCAAGCAGGCGATCAGCGCGAGTACACATTCCCGGGTTGGTCGTTTCATGTTGCTACGTCGGAAAGATCTGCCTGGCGGCGGAATCCTTCTGTCGCCGCGCCGGCTCGAACTGCCCATTCTTCCGCAGCCCCCGCGCGTTGCCAATCGCATATCACAGTTGTTCACAATTGGCGGTGAAGTCTGTTGCAATCGTCGTCCGGTTGCGCGATTCGGGCCGCCGTGGCCAGCGCCCGGCGGCGCAATGGCGTCTACGGTGCAACCAAGGTATCTATGTGCTGGCCCTGACGCATTCGCTGCAGCTTGAACTGTCCGGCCACGCGCTATCTGCGGTGAGGCTGAGCGCGCACTCAGTGCGCGTGTACGGATCGCCTTGAGACGGGATGCCCTGCGAGAGCAGCGTGCCGTGCTTGCGCCAGCGTCGTTCCTGGGCGCGCTGCACGTCTTCCGCGATTTCATGCAGCTCGGCCAGTCGGGCCTCTAGCGCGTCGGGGTAGATGTCGTGGGGGCTGAACCTGAGGCTGAAAGGCATGATGTCGTCAGTCGTATTGGAAGAATCTATCGGCAGCGTCGCGGCCCGGCTTGAACTTTCGCCTTGTTACAGGGCCACATCCGCGTGTCTTGCTGGTTCCAGTATGGTCACGCCCGCCATCGGCGCGCCCGTCTGTCTTCGGTCGCTTGACCTGACTCAACGCAGTCGCGCAATGGCGTATTACGCATCTTCCGAGCCCACCGGCGACGGCCTTCATTTGCGCTGCCCGCTGACACCGTTGTAGGACGAATGCGGACTGCCCGCACGGTTCGTCGCTTGCTACGCTCAACTTGCCAGTCCGGACCCTTCATTCCTGTTGCGGAATATGCCCGCATCCACACGAAGCAAGGAGATCATCATGAGAAAGCTGTGCGCACTATTCGCCCTGGCGGGCATGCTGGTGGTTACCGGCTGCAATACCGTTGCCGGCGCCGGCAAGGACCTCGAGCGTGGCGGCGAGAAGGTACAGGGAGCCGCGCAGGACACCAAGCAGAAGATGTAGCCGAAGCAGCCTGCATAGCCGCGCCGGCCACCCGGTCGGAAATACGACAAGTCCAGGGGCCCTCTGCGGGGCCCCTGGGTCGTTTGTGACGTCAGAGTTCCAGTGCCGTGCAGTACCATATGGACCGTGGAGAGCCGCTGGTCTTCCATGCCGGGGGCTTTGCGGGGATCAGCGCTGCTTGCCGGCGATGACCAGCGCGATGCCGCCGAGCACGGCGGCGGCGCTGACGGCCAGCCGCAGGGACATGGCCTCGCCGAGCAGCGCCAGGCCGCCCGCCGCGGCGATCACCGGTACGCTGAGCTGGACCGTCGCGGCGGTGGCGGCACGCAGCTGCGGCACCACGGCGTACCAGACCACATAGCCCAGTCCCGAAGTCAGTGCGCCGGACACCAGCGCGTACGCCAGGCCGGCGCCGTCCAGCTGGCGCTGCGCATGCATCAGCAGCGCCAGCGCAAGCGTCGGCACCACCGCGCGCACGAAGTTGCCCGCGGTGGTGGCAATGGCATCCGCCGACCCTCTGCCGCGCAGCGAATAGATGCCCCACGCGATGCCGGCCGCCGCCATCAGTAGCGATGACCCCGGCGGTGGCGCGGCAAGCCCCGGCGCAACGAGCCACGCGAGTCCCCCCAGCGCCAGTGCCAGCCCCACCCATTGCCAGGCGCGCAGGCGCTCGCCGATATACAGGCCGTAACCCGTCATGGTCGCCTGCACGGTCCCGAACAGCAGCAGCGCACCCGTGCCCGCGGAAAGATGAAGGTACGCAAACGAGAATGCCGCCGCGTATGCGAACAGCGCCAGCGCCGAAGGCCAGTTGCCGCCGCGCGCGAGCCCACGCGGACCGTGGCGGACCAGCTGGATCAGCCACAAGGCCACCGCCGCGCTGCCGACGCGGGCCAGCGTGAAAGTCGCCGCGTCGATGGCCGTGCCCTTGAGCGCGAGCCGGCACAGGATCGAATTGCCGGCAAAGGCCAGCATGGTCAGCGCTGTCAGCAGCGCTACGCGAGCGCGCGGCATGGCGGGCCGGCTGCGCAGACCCGTTCAGCCCGCGGGCGTGTCGTCGAGCGAGAACGAGGAAATGTGTTCGATGGCCCGAACCAGTGCGGAATGATCCCAGCCTGCGCCGCCCATGCCGACGCAGACATTGAACAGTTGCTGGCATGAAGCGGTAGAGGGCAGGCCGACGCCCAGCGCCCGGGCCGTCGACAGCGCCAGTTCAAGATCCTTCTGGTGCAGGGCAATGCGAAAGCCCGGGTCGAAGCTGCGCTGCAGCATGCGCTCGCCATGCACTTCAAGGATGCGCGAGCTGGCAAAGCCGCCCATCAGCGCTTCACGCACGCGCGCAGGTCCGCGCCGGCGCGCGCGGCCAGCACAAGCGCTTCGCTGACGGCCTCGATGGTCAGAGCGACGATCACCTGGTTCGCGACCTTCGCCACCTGCCCATCGCCTGCCTCGCCGACCCGCGTGATGTTCTTGCCCATGAGCTGCAGCAGCGGCAGCACGCGGTCGAAGGCCTGCTGGCGCCCGCCTGCCATGATCGACAGCGTGGCGGCGCGCGCGCGACCTCGCCGCCCGATACCGGGGCATCGACATAGTCGGCGCCGAGGGCCTCGATCCGCCGAGCGAAATCGCGCGTGGCGATGGGCGAGATCGAACTCATGTCGACGACGGTTGCACCGCTGGAAAGGCCGGCAGCCACGCCGTTCTCGCCGAACAGCACGCGTTCCACATCGGGCGTGTCGGGCAGCATCAGGATCACCACCTCCGACTGGTGCGCGACCTCGGTGCCGTTGGCGCACGCATGCATGCCCGCATCCTGCTGTGCCTGCGGCACGCCGCTGCGGCTGTGCGCGAACACGGTGTGACCGCCCTGCAGCAGATGCCCGGCCATGGGCGTGCCCATCACGCCCAGCCCGATGAATCCGATCTTGCTCATGGTCTTGTCCGGTGGGTTGCAGTGGCGCGGCGGCGCGGGCGACGCTGGTGGCGCCGCACGCTGCGTCGTGATTGATGATAGTCATTGCCCAGCCACTGCAGGCAGCCGGATCAGCGCGCCGCACCGGCCGGCACGGCCAGGATGGCACGGATGCACGCAAGATAGTGGTCGCCGACCGCGCGATGCGTGCGCGCGCCTCCTGCGCGAAGTCGCGGCGGCTCGGCGGGCGAATGCCCAGGCTTCGGCAGATCGTGGACAGGTAAGGCTTGCGCGCGCCGGCGAGCCGGAGCGCCGCGGACTGGAGCGCCGCATCCCCCATGCGCGCGCGCAGCCAGGCCAGGACCTGGCGGTCATAGTCGTTCTGGACGCGGATCAGATGTTCCATAACCCCCTCATACTGTCTATCCATACAGTTACTGTAAATATATACAGTATTGAGGGGTGGGCAAGGGAAAAATTGTCGTGTGACGTAATTGGTGCGACTGGCGACACAATTCCTGGAAAACGGTGACAGAAAAACTGGAAGTTTGCGCTGACGCCGGAGGTGGTGCCCGCTGGTGGAACGATGCCGGCAGGCCGGCGATCAGCGCCCATACGCGCCCGTGCTCGTCGTCGAGCATGGCCAGCTCACCGTCATTCCGATGCGCTATCAATGCCGCCTGCCCGGCTGGACTGCGGCAATGGAACGGCAGAAGCCGGGTACGTACAATGCTTTCGGAACGTTGCTAACAGTTAGGTGGAAGAATTTTTCTTCCAATCAACCACTTAGGTCTGCTAACTCTTTTTCCTAACCCTTGAGCAACTTTGTTCTGAGGTTGAATCTATGTGGGCGCAATAGCCAGCGCAGGCGGCTCACTTCGCTGCGGTACTCGAGTCCAGTGATTGACGTCAGGCCTGGCGAACTGACAGCCTAGGCCCTTCGCAAAGGCGGCCAGCAATGCCACCGAGAAGTCGTGTGAGCTGGCCAGCAGTTGGTCAATGGGCGCCATGATGGAAGTGTTGCAACAGCCTTGGCCAGTTCAGGTCAGGACCTTGATCATTTCCTTGCCCACATCGACCACAGTCTCGGAGGCGAGGTTGTAGGCTGGCCCGAGCACGTCAGCGATCGATCCTTGCGGGTACCTCACGCCCTTGCGTTCGAACTCCTGGAACTGGACTTCGAGCCGCTTGTCCCGCAGGCCGGTGAAATCTTCGTTGAGCACAGGCTGGACAATGCTGCTGTGCTTGGCCTTGTTAGACAGCGCAATCACATGCTTGAAACCGGCATCTGCCATCAGGCCCCTCAGCATGGATTCGATGGTGGAGTTCTTCGAGTCGGTCGCCAGGCGGTCCAGGGTCAGTCGGAAGGTGATGTCGTGCTCGGCCACCGCTTTGCTTTTGCGCTGAGGTTCAGGCCCATGAACACCGATGCCGCCAGCAGGTCGGCAACCGCATGGATCGACTGAACGCTGGCCACCGCGTGGGCACCCGCCCGTTCCATGAAGGCGTAGTACGCCTGCTGCACGTCTTTGTTTTGGCCGAAAGCGGCGTCGATCACCAGACGGTCGCCCAGCTCTTTCCGATAGGCATCGAGTTCATCGACCAGTTGGTGGTAGTGGAAGTGCGCATAGCGCAGCCTTTGACTGGTCGACTGGATGGACGCGTTCGCCAACATCCGCTGAGACCGGCCGAATCTGGCCTCGACTAGGTCCAATGTTTTCCCGATGTCCCACGTCATCTGGGTCCTCCCTGCCCGTCACGGATCTGCGCCGTGCTGCTACAGCTCATAGCAGCGGTCCGCCCCGAACACGCGCGCATTCGCTCGTCCTTCGCCGCGGAAGCACCGGCGAGATCGATCACCGCCAGCCTCTGCCGGGCCCTAGAGCAGCACACGTAGAAGACATTGCGAGAGCGTTTTGCGCGCTCTGGTTTCGCCGTCTCATCCGAACCGGACAGGTACTTGTCGAACGAATAGAAGGTCCACGCGGCGCCGGAGTCGTCCAGCACGACCAGCACGGTATCGAACTCATCTCCCTTCACGCCATGCTTGGTGGCAAACGGCGTGCCGGTCATGAAGAACCGGGCGAAGGCGGCGACCTGCTGGTAGGGAAGCGCGAAGAAGGCCGCGTACAGCGTCGCGTCCTGTTGCTCGCGCTCTTGAGCGGCGTCATCCATCTCCGCAGTGAGGATGGGCTGCGTGTTCACAAGCCGGAGGGCCAGGTCATCGGTCAGTGGGAATAGCTGGCGGTCGCGGATCGTCTCGAGCACTTCACGGACCGTGCCGGCAGCTCGCTTTGCCATCAGGGCATTGAGCGCATCGCGCACGCCAGACTTTGCTGTGCGACTGGCTAGTCGGTGACCCGCGCCATGGAGCCGGCCCAGCGTCTCGCCGATCTGTCCCTTCTCCCAGGCCAGGGCCAGCGGTTCAACCTTCTCCAGGAAGAACGCGATCCGCCGATCAGACCCGTCGGTGAGGGCGTCCTTGGCAAAGGACCCACGATCCGTGAAGGCCTGAAGCAGGTCAGCAAAACCAGCCTTGCGGGCAATCAACCGATGGGTGAGGTAAAGCTCGCGTGTTCCTTGGCCTGCCAGGTCCCAGTTCAAGGTGTCGGTCAGCAGGTCGCGCGCGCGTTGAAGGCCCGCTTCATCGGCACCAGCCGCAACGCGGATGTACGCTACGTCGCCTTGCACGTTGTTGTTCCCCGGAATCTGCGTGATGTCGGTCCGGATGTTGTTCAACACCTCCATGACGCGTAGCGAGCAACGACGGTTCTCGCGCTTGACGATGACCTCAAGCGGCGCTGCCAGCTCAGCCGGTAGCTCGCCGATCCCCTTGTGTTCTCCGTGGTGATAGATGTTCTGCATCTTGTCGCCAAAAAACCCGAGCACGACCTTGTTGCCAGCCAGCGGCAGCATCCGGCGAAGCAGGATGTCGATCACTGCTTCACTGGTATCCTGGTACTCGTCGATGAAGATGTAGGGGTAGCGGCTCGCCACGATGCGCGCCAGCTTGTCGTATCGGGTGTAGGCGATGCGCGCGATCGAAAGCAGGTCGTCGTGATAGATCCGACCCTCGAGGAACTTGGAGCCCCGATCCGAGTACTTCACCTCAAGCCGGGCGGCGACCCTTGCTTCCAGTTCCGCTTGATCAACCCGACGCGAGCTCCCGACGGGGAGCGCCGCATTGAAATCGAGCAGAGCTTGCCGAAGGGCTTGCTGGTGGGGGTGCAACGTGCTCCATAGGAAGTCATGGATAGTCGAGACACGCACCAGAGAGTTGCCCTGGATGCGCTCAATCACCTGGTCCTTGGCCACATTGGTATAAGTGATGCAGGCGATCTGCTGCCCGTCACGCCTGAGCCGATCGGCGACCGTTGGTGCACAGAGCTTCTTCAGACCCTCGACGAGGGAGTAAGTCTTGCCCGCGCCGGCACCAGCGTCGAGAACGAAACTTCGGCCCTCGGCGAGACATTCGGCGATGCGCTCGTCCGCTGTCTTTTCGGGCGCGGCCGCGGCTACTGCTTCGCCAACCATTCGAGCCCCTCGCGGATATACATGGGTGTTGCCCAGCCTTCGTTGGCCAGCAGATCAAGCGCGAAGTCGACCTTCGGCAGACTGACGTTGTAGGCGTCCGCGGTCAGGGCTGCGGCGTCGGCATGAGTGAAGGTTCCTCCGATGGCCAACAGCTTGGCTTTGTTGGTGATCAGCCATGCCGCATTCGCGTAGACAAAGGCCTCCTCGAAGCTGCGAGCGCACGGTTGGCCGGCCGCTTCTGGGACTTGATAGCAACCCGGACGCGTCCAGAGGTCTTCTCTGCTTCGCCAGCCACCATCAGCGCAGGCAAATCAGAACTTCCTGGAAGCCACTGAGACAGGGTTGCATTGCTGCTGGCATGCCCATTTGCGACGGGCGCCTTCTTCTTGGTCGTGCCGTCGATCGAATCCAGATCGGTGATGACCAGAACCGGCAACTGCAGGAACTCGATCAGCTTGCGGAAGAGATGTGCGTACGCGCCGCCCACTTCGACCGTGCAGACGTAAGTCGAAGTTAGCTTGTCGCGCAGTGCGATATCCAGGGCGGCGATTAGGCGGGGCAGAAGCATGCGCTCGACTTGCCCTTCGATGAACACGAGCTTGTCCGCGAAGAACATGTCGCATCGGGTGGTCGTCAAGTACTTCCGCAGGAACTCCATCGCGGCCTTTTCGGGGGCGGTCGTTGCGGAGGACTCGAAGGACAGCAGGTCCTTGATCTCGACCGTTCCCTTGTTTCGCCGGAAGTAGCGAATCGGCGCGAAGCCGCAGTTGGCCGCCATGTGCGATGAGTGCGTCGTCAGCAACAGTTGCACGCCGGTCTCGCCCGCAGCGGGTGTGAGGAACTCGCTGACCTTCTGGACGAAGACCGCCTGCATTTGAGGATGCATGTGCACCTCGGGCTCCTCAACGACGATCAAGTGGACACGGGGACGGTGCTCGAGGTCGGACTCCACGTCCTCACGGAAGGACTTGAGGCACAGGACGATGTAGATGAGGTTCTTGAACCCGAGCCCATTGTATCGCTCGGGAAGCTCGAAGGCCTGGTCGAGCGCTGCCACGGCTCCCTCGGCCAGTGGCGTCGATGCGCTGGCCGCCGCGTAGTAGACGCGCGTCGTGTCCTTGAAGAGGCCATCGGCGCTGAGCTCAGCGCGCACAGTCAGCTTGGGGGATTCAGGATGGCCGAACTTCGCCAGCCCCTTCATCAGGCCGTCGAAAGCCCTGACGTACTGGGGCCCGAGGGTGGTGGACTGGTCCCGCAGCATCTTCTCAAGTGCCTTGAAATCGTTGGGGGCATCGACTTTGTAGCGGCGCTCGTAGTGCGCGTGGAGGAATGTCGACAGGCGCGTGGCCTTGCTGCCTTCTTCACGGTCGTCGATGTGGCGCTGAGCGCTGACGACGTCGATGCGTATCAGCCGCTGCAGAATGCCGCGGTCGGGCAGGCGCTCGGCTTGGCTGCCGTCAGGGCTCAACTTGAACTGCTCGAGCTTGTAATGGTCATGCAGGGTGGCCGCAAGATAGTCGACAAGCGACTGATCGTCGTCCCGGTCCTTCAGGTAGGCCTGCGCCAGCTGCTCGGTATTCGCAGGCGCGAAGCGGATTTCGACCATCACCGAGGCGGACGCATCCTCCAGATCCATCAGCAGCTCGCCAGCGATCGCCAAATCCGGGCCCGTGTCGTCGTAGTCGAACTTGAGGCGTAACGACAAGACCGGCAAGGCGGGGAGGGACGGTGCGACGGGCGGTGGCGCGGCTACTGCAGCTTCGCCCCCGGCGGGTGCGGCCGCCGCAGGCGGCGTCAAGACGTGCTGCTCAAACTTCTTGAAGGAATCGCGACACCCCAGAGAAAAATCATTGATCGACAGCTGCTTGATCGGTCGTTGCAGGAATGTCAGCATGGCCTCGATGGCCGAAGTCTTGCCGCTGTTGTTGGGGCCGACGAGGATCGTGGTGATGCCTGTCGTGTCCAGCCGCATACGGGCGTCCTGTAGCAGCCGGAAATTCGTGATCGCAATTTCGGACAGCTTCATGTCCGGTCTCCCTTTCCCTGCCCAGGCGCCTTTGTCTTGATGCTATTGCCTTGGGGGCCCGCGTGGCGGTCCTGCGAAATTGTACGTTAGATCCGCCGCTTGGCAATGTCGTAAACGCTCGGTTCCAAGCATCACCAGCCTATGCGTTGCGCTGAGCAGATGGCTGCTCAGTTGATCCCCGTTGAAAGAATCGAGCCGCACTGAACGTTAGTCCTTCGGCGATTCGGCCCCGCGGGACGGGGCCTCTGCGACCGGCTACAGCGACCGTTTGTGCCAGGTTACCGGGTCCACCGTGGTTGAGCGACCGGTATCGACGGTGAAGCTGGCGGTCGAGGCCGCTTCCGGTCAATGGCCGGTGTTCGTGGCAGCTACCGTTCGGTCCTCCTCGCGCGAACGACTCAGTACAGCCTTGAAGCGGTCACCCCAGAAAATGTGCTGACCGACTGCTTCTAGCCCGGAAGGTGACTTCCACCAACGTCAAAAAACGGCGATGTCTGTGAATTGGTATCCGAACCAACCATTGTCGGAGCCTGTTCCGCGCTTGGCATGGTTTCGTGGCGGCATGAGTAGCCTGCGAAGCCGTGGGCGTCAGTTTTGACGTTGCTTGACCATCGACACCACATCGCAACCCAGCTGCGCCCGCAGCATGACATTCTCAGCGAGCAATACCTCGTTGATCGATGCCAGCCGACTAACATCTGTGCGAAGGCTTGCAATTTTCTGCCGAAGCTCACGAATTTTGTCACGTGCAGCCTTTAGTTCCAGTTGCTTTGCGTTGCGTTGAGCGCGACTGTCGTGACCTTGGGCAAGTCGAATGGCTTCGGCGATCTTGGGGTAGTGGTTTTGGATTAGCGGACCTGTCACACCAGCCTCTTCGGCAACGGCGCTGATGCTCAGCTTCTTCGCCTTGGTGTTGCGAGCACGACCGTTCTGGATTCGACGTGACGTGAATTTTCTAAGACAACCTTCGGCCCAATCGGCCTCCACCCGCGCGAGAGATAGCGAAGACGAGACTTGCGGACCAGAGCCATCCATCCTAAATCGTGGACTACGCGGCCACCGACTTCTCGCTCGTAAACTGAGCGTTTCCCGAGATAAGCAACTCTATCTCGTCAAGCTCATGACCCTGCACCGACAGGCCAATGACGCGATGCTGAGGAAAAAGCACCGAAGGCATCTCGACGGAAGTAGCTAGCCGGCTGGGGCTGTTCGGCGGATCTTGCGATCGCACATGCAGCAAAGATGGACGGCGAAGTTCAGGCGATTGGCGGCACCGACGTCGTTTGCGCCGTGCCTGTGCGGGAAGGATGCACGCCCGCAAGGATTGTTCTCGTCATTATTCACAGGCCGCGAACAGGCCGAGGCGCCGATCGCCCCGGCAGGCAGGACCGATCGAGCGCGTCGAGATCGAAACGGCTGAACCAGTTTGTCTTCAATCCGCGCATCCTCCACGAGGAGCTGGAGCGCGATGGCGAGCAGCCAGTCCGCCACGGATTCAGAAACCCGGGGCGCGGCGTGCGCGGGGCAGCGATGGTCGCCACACCTCCGCCAGTCCGGATCTCAGCTCGAGCCAGCACAGCCATGGTGGCATTCGCTCATCAGCACACCGCCGTTCACTGCGGCTGTTGGCTTCCGCTCACACCCGCGACAGCGCCCTGATCCCACCTGATCCAACCAAAACGCGCAGTGGAACCCTCTGCAGGGCGGCCTGCGCCCGCGTCAGGCTCGCGCGCGGCTTTGCGCGGCGCATCCGGCCAGGGGGTAGCTCCGTTCCGGGCAAAACTTTTAATATGCATAGCTTGAAAATGTATATGTTCTAAAATATCATAGATTCTCATTAATCGGGGCGGCACAGTCCTGAGTGCCACTGGCAAGCGTCGAGGACGCGGCACGCAACCGACGGTGGCCAACACAGAACAGCAGGAGACAGGGATGGACAGAAGCAGAACCCGGCACGGCCAGTCGCAACGATGGCCGCGCACAGCCCCCGGCGCTGGCTGAGCATCGCGTGACGCCGCGCTAGCCGGCGCGGCGCCTTTTACCAGATCCGACCAAAGCAAGCAGTGGAACCCTGCGGGGCAGCGTGCGCCCGCAGCCTTTGCGCGAACTCACCAGGAAGCAGCAACCAGCCATGGAACGCATCAGACGAATCATTCTTTCAAGCCTGCCCCTCGCCATTGTCGGGGGGCTCCTCTATGCCGGCTTGTTCGTCAAGCCCAAGCCGGTCGGCAAGGCGGTCGAGCAGCCGCTCGTGCAACGCGGCGATGCTTTCTACGGCATTGCCGCGCTGCCCAATGGCGCCATGTGGGCGGTCGGCTCCAACGGCAAGATCCTGTACAGCGACGACGCGGGCCAGAGCTGGCGTAGGCAAGGCACCGGCAGCCGCGAGACCTTGCAGGATGTCGCGGCCTGGGACGCGCGCCGGGCGGTGGCGGTAGGCAATGACGGCGTGGTGCTGACCACCGGGGACGGCGGGCACTCATGGACGCCGGCGCAGGCGCGAAGTCAGCCATCAGCAACAAGCTGATGCGCGTCCATGCCAGCCAGGACGGCAGCGCCTGGGCGGTCGGCAGCGGCGGTGCGCTGCTGCGCTCGCGGGACTACGGCAAGAGCTGGCAATCGGCTGCGCAGGGCGAGGACACGGCCTGGAATGGCATTGCCTTCGATGGGCAGCGCGGCTGCGTGGTGGGTGAGTTCGGCCGTATCCGCATCTCCGGCGATGCCGGCGAAACCTGGGCAAGCGTAGCCAGCCCGGTCAAGCACAGCCTGATGTCGGTCCGGTTCCGGGACGCCAGCCACGCGGTCGCCGTGGGCCTGGCCGGAACGGTGCTGGTCAGCAACAACGGCGGAGCCAGCTGGGCGCAGGCCGCCAGGACGACCGAGGAGGACCTGCTCGACGTCGCCTGGGATGGCCGGCAATGGATTGCCGTGGGCGACAAGGGTGTGGTCCTGGTGGCCGCCGAGGATGCCGGCCCATGGCGCATGACCCGCTTCGCGGCGCAGGACCGTGGCTGGTACACCAGGGTGCTGGCGCAGGGCGGCAAGTATTTCGTGGCCGGCTCGCGGCTTGCGGTCAAGGATGCGGCTGCCTTGTAAGAGGCCGGACAAAGATTTGGAGGAGAACATGAATACGATGGATCAAGGCAGGCTCGCTCGCTTTGTCGAGTTCTGCATACGGCAGCGGGCTTATGTGACCGGCATCTTTGTCGTGATCACGGCCGCCATGCTGGTGACGGCTTTCAAGGTGGAAGTGCGGACCGTCTTCGAAGACTTGCTGCCGCGCAGCCACCCCTATATCCAGGTTCACGAGCAGTACAAGCATGCCTTCGGAGGGTCGAACGTGGTCAGCATCGTGCTCGAGGCCGAGCAGGGAGACATCTTCTCCGCCCCGTTCCTGGGCAAGGTCAAGAGCGTGACCACCGCCTTGCAGAAGGTAGATGGTGCCAACCAGTTCCAGATTGTTTCGCTGGCGTCGCGCAAGCTCAAGGAGATTCGCGGCTCGACCGAGGCCATCGAATCCAACCCGCTGATGTGGCCCGATGTGCCGCAAGATCAGGCCGGACTGGACACCCTGAAGCAGGCGGTGCTGAACAATCCGCTGGTCTATGGCGCCTATGTCTCGAAGGATCTCAAGGCGGCGTTGGTCACGGTGGATTTCTATGAGAGCGCGGCCGACTACAACAAGATCTTCCCGCAGGTGATGGCCATTGCCGGTGCGCGCGCGGCGACGGGGTGCGGGTGCGAGTGACCGGCGAGCCCATCCTCTATGGCTGGGTCAAGCACTTCCTGCCGGAGACCCTGCACATCTTCCTGTTCACCATTGGCTGCCTGGTGCTGCTGCTGTTCATCATTGCCCGCACCTGGCGCGGCACGCTGCTGCCGCTGCTGGCGGGGCTGAGCAGTGCGATCTGGCGCTCGGCGTGGCGCGCCTGCTGGGCTTCAATCTGGACCCGCTGGTGATCGTGATCGCATTCCTGATCAGGCCCGGGCGATCTCGCATTCCGTGCAGCTGGTGTCGCGCTTCGACGAGGAAATTGCCGCGGGCGCGGACTCCACCTACGCCGCGGCCAAGGCCAGCATGCTGCAGCTGTTCAAGCCGGGCATGCTGGGCGTGATTGCGGATGCCGGTTGCATGGTGGTAGTGGTGCTGACGCCGATTCCGCTGATGCACAAGGTCTCGATCATCGGCACGGTGTGGGTGATGACGATCGCGCTTAGCGCCTGCGTCATGACGCCGGTACTGCTGTCCTGGGTGCGCTATCCGCGCGGTTACGCCCACCGCCTGGATCTCGCGCCGTATCTCGATCGCATCCTGAACGTTTGCGTGCGTAGCGCTACGTCGCGGTGGCGCTACGCGGTGCTGAGCGCCGCTGTCGCCGTGTTCGCGGTCTCCGCGTGGTACGCCACCCGCATCCAGGTGGGGGATGCGCAGCCGGGTTCCCCAATCCTCTGGCAAGACTCGACCTACAACCGCGACGCGGCAGCCATCAACCAGCAGTTCCAGGGCGCCGACCGGCTCTACGCCGTGTTCTCGGGCAACCAGCCGAATGCCGTGAAGGAGCCCAGGGTGCTGGAAAGCATGGCGGGGCTACAGCGCTACATGGCCGCCCAGCCTGAAATCGGCGGCAGTGTGTCGGTTGCGGATGTCATCCCCACGGTGCGGCGCGTGCTGAACGAGAACAATCCGCGCTATCGGGAACTTGGCCGGACTGCGCAGGAGAACGGAGAGATGATGTACATGTTCATCTCCGGTTCCGACCCGGGCGACATGGCGCGCTTTACCGATGCCCAGTCGCGGGATGCTTCGGTGACCTTCTACTTTCGCGATCACCAGGGCGAGAGCATCCGCACGGCCATGGCGCGGCTCAAGGCCTACGTGGATGCCCATCCACTTGTCGAAGGCAGCTACCGGCTGGCCGGTGGACTGGTCGGCGTGCTGGCGGCGGTCAATGAGGTAATTCTTGCCGGCCAGATCGAAAGCATCGCGCTGGCGCTACTGGTGCTGGTTATCTGCTGCGCAGTGGCCTACCGCTCGGTGACTGCCGGCATCTTCTTCATGGTGCCGGTGATCCTCTCCAACACCATCACCTTCAGCTACATGGCGTGGAAAGGCATCGGCATGAACCTGAGCACGCTGCCCGTGGCCGCGCTGGGCATCGGGCTCGGCGTGGACTACGCCTTCTACATCGTTGACGGCATCAAGGAAAAGCTCGGCGAGGGCAAGGACCTGCCGGCGGCCACAATTGCCTCGCTGTTTGGCGCCGGCCGCGGCGTGCTGGTGACCGCGCTCACGCTGACCACCAGCGTGGTGCTCTGGTGTGCGTCGTCGCTGCGCTTCCAGGCGGATATGGGCGTGCTGATGGCGATCTGGCTATTCGTCTCGGCGCTGAGTGCCCTGTTCATCATGCCCGCGATGGTGCTGGTGTTCCGACCGTCGTTCATCGTCAAGACGGCAGCCACGGGGCGCTTACCGGATGGTCAGAACGTCGTGTTGTCGTGAATAAGTAAAGCTCAATAAAACAACAAACGGAAGTCAACAGGAGGAGACGTGAATTTGTATTCCAGGCATGAAATCGGCATGAGATATGGCGCGGCCGGGCTGGCATTGGTTTTTCTCGCCGCGACATCGAATGCCACCGCGGCAGAGCCGGATGAGGCCGCCAAATTGAGTGCGCAGAGCATCGCAGAAAGCGAGAGTCACTCTGAGGACCACAGCTTCCACTTGGGCGGCTACGCCCGGACTTGGGCCTCTTTCAATCTGCAGAACCCGCCGGAAACCAGTCGCAATGACCGGTACTCGCCCTCCATGCTGCGCGGCTCTCTGCTGCTCGACGCCGACGCGAAGACCGGCCCGGTGACATGGAAGATCGTAGGCGCGCAGATGGGGAATACAAGACAAGGTACCTGAAAGACCTGGAGCAACTGAACCAGCAACATTCGCCGGGGGGGCCGGGCAGCCGGCTGATGGACCAGTATGACAATGCTGACTTGCGCGAGTACTACGCAGACTTCTCGCTCACCGACCGTCTGAACTTTCGCATCGGCAAGCAGCAGGTTGTCTGGGGCGAGACGGATTTCTTTCGGGCGCTCGACCTGGTCAATGGCTTCGACTATCGGTGGCGCTCGTTCCTGGAGCGCGAGGGCGACGAGTTGCGCAAACCGCTTTTCCTGATCAAGGCCAAGGTCAATGTGCCGGAGGCGGACGGCAGCCTGCAGTTGCTGCTGAGGCCAGGCATCGACCGCTTGCGCGACGTCGGCAACAACTACGACCTGTACGGCGGGCGCTGGGCGGGCCAGCCGTACAAGGGCGTGGACTTCCTCGCCCCCGGTGCGCTGAACTACAACTATCGTGCGTCGGGCGCGGACGTGGGCGACAAGACCTGGGGCATGCGCTGGGAGGGCATCGCCGGGCCGGTCAACTATTCGCTCGCCTATCTGAAGACCTTCAGCAACGACCCGGTCGTCAATTCGGCGTTCGCACCCGCCGGCTCCACCCCGACCGGAGCGCTCGGCGACTTCATCTTTCCCAAGATGGACCTGTTCGGCGCCACCGTCAGCGGCTATGTGCCGGCGATCGATTCCGTGCTGAGCACGGAACTGGTCTATACGCGCAACGCACCGTACAACGTCGGCACAGACTTCTTCGGCGGCGCACTGCCCGGGTTCGGCGGGATCATCAAGAAGGACCTGATCACCACCATGGTCCGCATGGACAAGAACCTGAACCTGACCCATCTGCTTGGCACCAGCAGGCCGTCGTTCTTCTCGGTGCAGGTGTTCGACAAATGGATCCAGAACTACAAGCGCTCGGATGACATCGTCAACATGGTTGGCTATGGCAGGGCGGCGAGCCAGCATTCGACCATCGCCACTGTCATCCTCGGCCTGAACTACAAGAACGACAAGATCAATCCGCAACTGGCGGCCGGCGCTTCGCTGCAGGGCGGCGGCGGCTTCCTGATCCCCAGCGTCGAATTCGTCTATGGGGACCACTGGAGACTGGTGCTGGAGGCCGATTTCTTCTTCTCGAAACACAAGCGCCAGCCCGGCCAGATCGAAAGCTCGACCGGTCTGTTCGGATCGTTTGCCAACAATGACCAATTCGTCGCCCGTCTGACGCGACAGTTCTAAGCAGGAGACAAAGCATGCATCCCATCAGGAAGAAAGCCGTTGCGCTCTGCGCCATCGCCGCGTTGAGTGCCGCAGCGACCATCGCGGGCGCGGCGGAATTACCGGCCGGTACCGTGATCGACAAGGCCAACCTCGACAAGGTCAAGAACGACACGTTCGACGGCCACACGATCGCGAGCCTGCTGACCGACAAGCTGGAATGGCAGATCCGCAATACGGGCCTGAAGATTCCCCTCGGCCATGCTAAGCCCGTGCAGCTCGATCCAAAATACATCGACGCTACGAAGAAGAACGCGGGCAAGGCGCAGTTCGACGAGAAGACCCGCGAAGTGACCGGCTGGGTGGCCGGCATTCCCTTCCCGGAGGTAAGCCAGAACGATCCCTTTGCCGGTGACAAGCTGGTCTGGAACTTCTACTACGCCTCGCCGGAGGGCGACGTCATCAACAACAAGGCGACCTTCCTGATGATCAGCGGCGACAAGGGCCTGGAGTCGACGCAGGACTGGCTGTTCGAGCGGTACTACATGAAGGGCCGCATCAGTGGCGACAAGCCCGTGCTGGGCGATGGCGGCACCCTCAGCAAGACGCTGTTCGTGGCGACGGCGCGGAAGACATCAAGGGCGTCGGCACCTTCACCATCCGCTACGATAGCCCGAAACTCGAGGACAGCTGGGCTTACATCAAGTCGGCGCGCCGCACCCGGCGTCTTTCCGGCGGGGCGTGGATGGATCCGGTCGGTGGCCTGGACATGCTGAACGACGATATCTATGTCTGGAATGCCCGCCCCTCGTGGTATCCGAAGACCAAGGTGGTTGGCCGCCGCTGGGTGCTGGCGATCTCGGATGCCAAGCTTGGCTACACGCCGTCGAAGAAGGGAACCCCGGAGGAATGGGCCACGGTGGATCTGAAGAATGCGCCGTACTGGAATCCGGTGCAGACCTGGCAGCCGCGCGAAGTCTGGGTCATCGAAGGCACGCCGCCTACTGAGCATCCCTACGGCAAAAAGGTTGTCTACATGGACGTGAACTATCCACGCATTTACATGGGCGAAGCCTATGACAAGAAGGGCGAGTTCTGGAAGTTCATCAACTTCCATATGACGCCGTCGGTAGGCGAGGATGGCACCAAGTATTCCTCGTCCATCCAGGGCGACATCATCGACTTCAAGGCACGCCATGCCTCGATCTTCCTGTTCCGCAACTACAAGCTCAACGAAGCAAAGATCAAGGAAGGCGACCTGACCTACAGCGCGCTGGAGTCGATCGCCAAGTAAGGCAAGTCGGGCGTCATCGTGCAGTGGGCAGGGCGCACAGCCGCTTTGCTGCCCGAGGCGTTCGCATCGCGGCAATCGTGCGCGCCCGGCAGGCGCGCAAACGGACCAGGAATTTGAATGGCGGAGGGAGTGCATGAATAGCGGGACGGGTTCGAATTCTGGCGTATCGCGCCAATCGCGAGTATCGCGACGGGATTTTTGCGTGCCGGGGGCGCTGGTGTCGCAGCGACCACGCTTGGCGTGCTCACGCTGGACCCCGGCAATGCGGCAGCCGCCGTTCGCTGGGACCAGCAGGCCGATGTGGTCGTGGTCGGCAGCGGGGCCTCCGGCGCGGTCGCGGCACTGGCCGCCCATGAGCGCGGCAGCCGCGTGCTGATGCTGGAGAAATCACCGGTATTCGGCGGCACCTCGGCGAAATCGGCGGGAATGTTCTGGATTGCCAATAACTTCCATATGCGGGAGAAGGGGCTGGCGGATCCCAAGCCGCAGTTCATCGCCTATTGCGCTAGGTACGCTTATCCGCATCTTTATAACCCGAAGTCGCCCACGCTGGGGCTGTCGCGCGAGACCTATGACCTGATCGCAGCCTACTACGAGGAGGGCTCTGTCATGGTGGATGCTATGCGCAGGATGGGGGCGCTGCGCGCCGGCCGCTTCCATATCCTGCCTGAGAACGAAGCGCTGGATTTGCCGGATTACTTCGAGCACGGCGAGGAGAACCAGGCGGCCCGCGGACGCGGGCTGGGTGCAAGGAAGGCAGACGGGAGCCTGGGCTTTGGCAGCGAGCTGATGGGACAGCTCAAGGCAAAGCTCGACGCGTTCGGCATCCCGGTCCTGACCAGCCACCGGGTTGTCAAAGTGGTGATGAACAAGGGCGGCGAGGTGGTCGGCGTGATCGCCGAGAATGATGAGTGGCCAGGTCGCCGTGCGCGCGCGTCGGGGCGTGGTCTTCGGCACGGGTGGCTATACATATAATCGCGAGCTGCTCAACCTTTACCAGGCCGGTCCGGTCTTTGGCGGCTGTGGCGTGCGACCTGCACCGGCGATTTCATTGCCATCGCGGGTGCCATCGGTGCCAAGCTTGGCAATATGGGGGGCGCGTGGCGATCCCAGATCGTGCTTGAGGAGGCCATCCAGTATCACAGCGTGCCGAACGACGTCTGGCAGCCGCAAGGCGACAGCATGATCGTGGTCAACCGGCACGGGCAGCGCGTCTTCAACGAGAAGCGCAACTATCACGATCGCGCCCGGGTTCATCACCACTATGACCCGAACCAGGCGGAGTTCCCCAATCAGCTGCTGTTCATGATCTACGATCAGCGCACCGCGGAGCTTTACGGGGGCAACCACCCGATTCCGGAGAAGCCGGCCGGCGCACCCTACGTGATCGCCGGCGACACCTGGGACGCGCTGGCTGGCGCCATCCAGGCGCGGCTGGAGGCGCTTTCCGCCAGCACCGGCGGCATGCGTCTAGCGCCGGGATTCACGCAGGCCCTCGGCACCACGGTTGAGCGGTTCAATGGCTTCGCCCGGCACGGCAAGGACGAGGACTTCCAGCGCGGCGAATTTGCCTACGATCTGGAGTATCGCCCGCTCTTCGGCCTGCCGCGCCAGGGAACACGCTGGGGTGACAGCGCCGGCAAGAATCCGGTGATGTTCCCGCTGCAGGAGCAAGGGCCGTACTACTGCATCATCCTCGCGCCCGGCACGCTCGACACCAACGGCGGGCCGGTGATCAATGCTCAGGCGCAGGTGATGCGCTATGACAACCAGCCCGTCCCGGGGCTTATGGTGCCGGCAACTGCATTGCCAGCCCGGCCCACAACACCTATTGGGCGGGTGGGTGCACGCTGGGCCTCGGCATGACCTTCGGCTACATCGCCGGCCTGCATGCAAGCGGCTCGTCGATCAAGCCGGCCTGAGGCGCGCAGCATGGGCCAAACCACAGCGCGCAGCATGCTTGAGTTCTACCTCAGCGGGGTCGCCGGCCCGGATCGCCCGATGGTCCTGGCGTTGCACGGCGCCGGTGCCGACCATTGGCAGTTGCTCCCTTTGCTGGCCGCGGCGGCGCCGGACTGCATGGTGGTCGCGCCGAAGTCAGGGCGCTGGTCCGGATGGTCTGCGGCCGGCCAGCGCTATAGCTGGTTTCAGGCGGCCGAGATTCCCGTGATTGAACCCATCGGTTTCGGCGACGCCCTGTGGCAGCTCGAGCAATTCATCTGGCAGATGGTTGGCGGCGATGCGCAGATGGGCTTTCCTGCGCGCCGCCAGGCCTGCGTGGGCTTCGACCAGGGCGCCGTGCTGGCCTCATGCTGGCATCGATCTGGCCGGAACTGTTCAGCCGTGTGGTTGCATTAGGCGGCTACTGGCCCACGGTCCATGGCTGGCAGGCGCCGGTCCGGCCCATGGACGGCGTGCAGGTCATGCTGATCCACGACCCCGCCGAGGAGCGGATCAGCAAGCCCCTGCTCGAGGAAACTGCACGCGCCTTGACTGCCCGTGGCGCGATCGTCGAATCCCGCTGGATCGCGGGCGCCAGTTCGCTTGAGGTGGCCGAACTTGCGGTGCCCGTGCGCCAGGCCCTAGCCTGCCCGGCGATGGCATTGCCGGCAGCTATCCCCATCAACCCTTTGCACTGAACCCAATGAGACAACCCTATCGAATCGGCATGACCGGCATGCTGCTGGCCCTCTCCGCCGCCGGCGCCATGGCCCGGGAAGTGAGCTTCGGCAAGGAGGTCAGGCCGCTGCTGACGCAGCACTGCGTGTCGTGCCATCAGGGCGCGGCGGCGCCGGCAGGGCTCGATCTGCTGCCAAAGGCGGCCTATGCCAACCTCGCCGGCGTCCCCTCGACGGGCAGTCCACAGCCGCGCGTGGCGCCCGCCGATCCGGACAAGAGCTACCTGATGCACAAGCTGGCGGGCACGCATATGGATGTCGGCGGGCAGGGCGCGACCATGCCGCTGGGTGCGCCGCCGCTTGAGCCTGCCCAGATCGCGCTGATCCGGCAGTGGATTGCCGAAGGCGCCAGGAACAACTGAACCAGGATAGGGGAGATACAGGCGACCTGCATTTCCCTATCCGCTTCCGCGCTCGAACTGCAGCGCAACAACCCAAAGGAGACTAGGCACGATGGAAATCCGCACCATGACTGACGAACAGCGTAAAGCGATTGCATTGGAGTACTTCAAACGGATGGACCGTGGCGAGAGTGTGCTCGACTTGTTCGACGAGCAGGCCGAGGTCTATTTCCCCAAATGGGGGGTTGCGATTGGCAAGGCCAGGATCGAACAACTGTTCGGTGAGTTGACGCAACTGTTCGACCAGATCAGCCACGACTACACCTATCCCAATGTCATCCAGCAGGGCGATCGCCTGGCGGTGGAGTCCACGACGCACGGGAGAACCCGGGAAGGCGTGGAGTGGCGGGCCGGGGTGACGCACGCCGGCCGCTGGTGCGATGTCTTCGAGATCCGCGATTTCAAGATCCAACGCCTCTATATCTATCTTGATCCCGACTATGCGGGCGCGGATACGAAGCGGTATCCCTGGCTCCCCCAATAGCGACAGCCTGGAACCTGGACCAATCATCATGGAAACTAGACCGATGACGGATGAACAGCGCAAAGCGATTGCGCTGGAGTACTTCAAGCGGATGGACCGCGGCGAGAGTGTGCTAGATCTGTTCGACGAGCATGCCGAGTTCTATTTCCCCAAGTGGGGCATTGCGCGCGGCCGGGCCGAAATTGGGCGGCTGTTCGAGGACCTGATGGGCATCCTGGCATCGGTTTCCCACGACGTCGCCTACCTGAATTTTGTAGAGCAGGGCGACATGCTGGTGGTCGAGGGAACGTCCAGCGGTAGCCTGAAAAGCGGGGAGACCTGGCGTGCGGGTCTTACCCATGCGGGTCGCTGGTGCGACGTTTTCGAGATCCGCGACTTCCGGATCCAGCGCTGCTATGTCTACCTCGATCCCGACTACGGGGGCAACGACGTCGAACGCTACTCATGGCTGCGCCAGCGAGGCGAGGGCCGGCTGCACTGAGTCGCCAGGCATCCTGGCAATTGCGTGCCGGCGGAGACCGTGCCAAACCGGGGGCTGACTAAAGCGGCAAGGCGTTGGTCATCTCCTCGGGAAATGGACGGATACCATCGTTCAACGTAAGACCGGAGCAGGTTATTGAGCACGGCAGTCCAGATTTGTAGCAGGTTGTGCGCGTGCAGAGGGGCTCCCCAGGGTCCAGATCCTTGCTCAAGCTTTCCAGGCGGCGCAACGCCGGAAGGGGCAGCCGTGCCACAGGTGCCACTTGGCGCCATGCAACGCCTTGATCAATTGACAGTCGCCCGAATGCGCTACGGAAGACCAAGTGATGGTGGCCCTTGCGAGCCAGCTGCGCCCCGCACGTGGACAATGCGACCTGATCGCGTAAGTGTTCCAGCACGATTGGCCCCTCCCGCAGCGACCAATCGAGGAACTCATATTCATTGTGTTCGTCGCTGGCCTCCAGATACCTCTCGATCCCGCAAATGTCCTCGGGCGGACATGGCCCGCAACGGGGCAACTGGCCAGTCCGTTGTCGCAGCATACGCCGCTCCAGGCGCATCTCGCGGCGCCACCACGCGTTGAAGTCATACACGTAGACGAAGCCTTCGTGTTTGCGGAGATGAAATGCAGTCAACGGCAGTTCGTTTGCGACTGAGCAGAATGCAAGACGCCCTCATGAGCTTCGCCGTAACGCCTGCCACGAATGCTAACGTGAGCAGATGCTCGTCGGCTCAGCCCTTGATGACCTGGATGACATTGTGCAATTACCCGAGCGTCAAGTGCTCGGGCACGAGGACGCGTCGCCAAACCGGTGGGCTCAGGCCGCGCAGAGCAATTCGAAGTTGTAGAACCGAGGTCGCCGGCCCAAGATCGGAAGCCATGCGCGCATTGTAGGTGCCTCATTGCCTCTCGGCAGCGTTACCGGTCGTGCCCCGCTTTGGCGCGGTTTCTTGGTCAGCATCGGTGGTCCCAACTGCGACGCGCACGATGTCTATGGAACCTGGAGCGAACTGCGCGACGTCGCCGATTCCGGCGCGGTGCTGGCGCGGCCAGACCGGTTTGTCGGGTGGCGGCAACAGCAAGGCGGCGCCGGTGCCGAGCAGGCGTTGCTGGATGCCATGCAAGGCATACTGCCAGGATTCGGACGCCGTCGGGGCACCGCTGGGCACCCTGACGGCATGCGCAGTGGTCGGTTGACGGGAGCGCACGGTGCTGCTCCGCTGGCAGCGTGTGTGCGATTCCCGAAGAATATATAATGACTAATACTATCTATCATCAGCGGGGCCGCACGTGTCGAGAACTAAGTCAGCAGCGTCCGTCGTCACGGAAGTCCTGGCAGATCCGGCAGAAACGCCGGATCTGGGCGGACGCACCTGGGCGTCCGTCCTTGAGGAGGCGGTGCGCGAGGACATCATCAAGGGCAAGCTGCCGGCAGGGAGCAAGCTGCGCTTGAAGGAACTGGCCGAGCGCTACCAGGCTGGCGTGATCCCACTTCGCGAGGCGTTGTCGCGACTCTGCACGACAGGCTTTGTGCTTGCTATCGACCAGAAGGGCTTCCGGGTGGCGGAACTGTCACCGGAAGAACTGCTGGACATCACGCGGGTCCGGCAACAAATCGAGACCAGCGCGTTGCGCGATGCGATCGAAGCTGGAAATATCGCCTGGGAAGGCGAGGTCGTCGCCGCCCATTTCCGCCTGACGCGCATCCCCATGGTGCAACGTGGCAAGGGGGGACTGTTGAATCCCGAGTGGGAAGAAGCCCACGCCGCGTTCCACGAGGTGCTGGTCGCAGGATGCAGTTCGCCGTGGATGCGGCGCTTTTCGACGGTGCTGAGGGACCAGTCGGCCCGCTATCGCTTTTTTTCGCTTGCCGCCCCCAAGGCCGAGCGCACGCGGGATGTTGCCGCGGAACACGAGGCCATTGTCCGGGCCATTGTCGATCGCAACGCCAAGGAAGCGTGCCGGTTGCTCTCCGAGCATTTCCAGGCAACCACGGACTTGGTGCTGAAATATCTGCAGCAGCAAAAGGCCAAAGGCGCGCCGGCGCACAATGCGTCGGCGCATAGTTCGGCGGCAACGAGAGAACTGGCTGTGTGAGTGCGCGTCGACGCTGGCACCGGAGCGCCGGGTAATCGATATACACTTCCGGCGCGGGTGATAGAAGGTGTCAGGCCCGCGGCTCGTTGAGCGATGCGTCCAGCCGGAGCTGGCGCGGGCATGTCCTGGCATCTTTTCGTTGGCGATATAGACGCCGGCGTCGCCGCCTCATTGTGAGCCCGAGGCGACCCTTGCCCAGCGCCTCGAGCGAGCAGATGAAGGCGATGCCGCGCTCGCCAAGTTCGCGCGCCACATAGCCGAAGGTGGCAGCAGGATCGGAGTCGCCCATCGAATGCGCGTCATCGCGCGGTGCCAGGTGCACGCCGACAAGGCCCGCGCCCCTACTTCAATGCAGGCGGCGCGGCAACAGCGTTGGCAAGGACATAGTCGAGATAGCCGGCCTGCCGACCGGCAAAATTCGCGACCATGTCCCCGCATAGCCGTGGAGTGCCAGCACGCACAGGGGGGGGCCTCCCATCGCGTACCTGTTCACCCCGATCACCTGGCTAGCTAGCGCCTCGGCCGCTTGCACGCACGCGGGATTCCGCCAGCCCTGGCCATCGCCCTGCTCGGCCGGCGCGCCGGTGGCTTCCGTACTGATCTTGGATTTGAAATGGTTGACCACGACCGTGACCGGCGTGCCGCCGGCCATTGCGCGATAAGGGAGCCGGCAAGCGGCTGGCGGCTGCGCTCGCCCAGCCATGTGGTGGCCGCGAGCCCAGCATCCCTGGCCCGGCGCCCGCGCAATGAATTTGTGCCCGGCCATCGCATCACCAAGATGTTTATCGGCGCCACAGACCCAGGAAGGTGACGGCCGCTTCCTCGGCGGAGACATCGGCCACACGGAAACCGCGCTGGCCCTCGGCGATGACGAAGCCGCTTGTGGCTAGTCGCGAAAGTGCCTCTCGCATGGGGGGATGGCACCAGCGCTATCACTCAGTTCTCTGATTTGCCGCTTGGAGCCAGGCGGCAACGTGCCGTTGATGATGTCCGTACAGGATGCTGGCGGCCAAAGTGGAGGTCATGGTCCGGGAGGTCTGGAATTGGTTTGCATGCTGTGTTCCATCCTACTATATACAAATGCGGATCAACGCGCACATTACATCTAAACATATAGGGAAACCGAGAATATATATTTTGATGTGATCGTATATTATCTAGCGATCGATCACCTGCCTGCGCGATCCGTGCGGCCGCCCTCTCAAAGGACCACCTCCCAATGAAACTAGCTACCATCCTGCTTGACGGCCAGTGCCGCGTCGGTGCCCTGAGCGATCGCGGCCTGGTCGTGCTTGACACCCCTGCCGGCACGGATCTGGGACACCTGCTGCGCCGTGGCGCGGACCTGGCGTCGCTGCGGGCTCTGCTGGCGCGCAGCACGCGCGTCGTGGATCCGGCCAAGGTGACGTTCCTGCCGCCGCGGCCGAGCCGCCGAAGATCATCTGCGTCGGCCTGAATTATGCTGATCACACCAAGGAAAGCCCGTATGAGCAACCCGACTACCCGACGCTGTTCCTGCGCGTAGCCACCAGTCTCACGGCGCACGATGCGGCGGTCGAGCGGCCGCAGATCAGCGACTCGCTGGACTTTGAAGGCGAGATGGTGGTCGTGCTTGGCAAGGGCGGCCGTCGCATTCCGAAGGACGAGGCGCTGGCGTATGTGTTTGGCTACGCCGTGGGCAACGAGATCTCGGTGCGCGATTACCAGTTCAAGTCGCCGCAGTGGACGGTGGGCAAGAATTTCGACGGCACCGGCGCCTGGGGCCCTTACGTGGTCACGGCCGATGAACTTCCCGCCGGCGGAAAGGGCCTGAAGATCGAGACGCGCCTGAACGGCCAGACCGTGCAGTCATCTAACACCGACGACATGATCTACGACGTCGCCACGGTCATCGCCACCGTCAGCGAAGCCATCACGCTGCAGCCTGGCGACATCATTTCTCGGGTACGCCCGCCGGCGTCGGCTTTGGCCGCACTCCCAAGCTCTACATGCACGATGGCGACACAGTGGAGGTCGAGATCGAGCGCATCGGCCTGCTGCGCAACGCGATCCGCGACGAACATCGCGTCTGAGGCCACGCTGCCCGCCGCAACCACATTGAACCGAAGGAGAAAACCCGTGCGCAAAATAGAAGTTCCAGTGTTTATAGCCGGTGCCGGCCCTACCGGCCTGACCGCGACCTGCCTGCTGGCGACGCAAGGCATCGAGACGCTGACCATTACCCGCTACCCAGGGACGGCCAATTCCCCGCGTGCCCACATCACCAACCAGCGCACCATGGAGGTCTTCCGTGACCTTGGCATCGAGCCGCGCGTGCTGCAGGCCGCCACGCCTAGCGAACTGATGAGCAACAACATCTGGGCCACCAGCTTTGCCGGCACCGAGATCGCCAGGCTCCAGACCTGGGGCACGCTGCCCGAGCGAAAGGTCGACTACGAGATGGCCAGCCCATCCGGCATGTGCAACATCCCGCAGCACCTGATGGAGCCCATCTTGCTCGACGTGGCACGGGAGCGCGGCGGCAAGTTCCTGTTCAACACCGAACTGATCTCGATGAAACAGGACGCGGAGCAGGTGCACGCGATCTGCCGTGACCGCATCACCGGTGAAGAGTTCGAGGTGGTGTCGCAGTATGCGATCGGCGCGGACGGCGACAACAGTGTCGTCGTCAAGGAGATCGGGTTCCCCACCGAAGGCCAGATGGGCCTGGGCGCCGCAGTCAATGTGTGGGTCGAAGCCGACCTCACCAAGTACGTGGCGCATCGGCCCGGGGTCTTGTACTGGATGACCCAGCCCGGCAATAACTACTGGGTAGGCAGCGGCACCTGGATCAGCGTGCGGCCGTGGAACGAGTGGGTGCTGCTGTTCATGTACGACCCTTCACAGGGCGAACCTGACCTGAGCGAGGCGGCGCTGCAAGAGCGCGCCCGCGCCACCATCGGCGATCCGGAGATCCCGATCCGGATCAAGGCGGTGTCGAAGTGGACCATCAACCATGTGGTAGCCAAGAACATGAACAAGGGCCGCGTGCTGATTGCCGGCAACGCTGCCCACCGCCACCCGCCAGCCAACGGCCTGGGCACCAACACCTGTGTGCAGGACACCTTCAATCTGGCCTGGAAGCTCGCCCTGGTGCTCAAGGGCAAGGCCGGTCCGGCCCTGCTCGATACCTACACCGCAGAGCGACAGCCGGTTGGCGAGCAGGTAGTCAACCGTGCGATGAAATCGGTGCGCGACATGCTGCCGATCTCGGATGCCTGGGTTTTGCGCCGGGGCAGGACGAGGCCGCAGGCTGGGCCAATATTCGCGAGTTGTTCAGCGATACGCCGCATGGCCGCGAGCGGCGCCAGATCCTTCGCGACGCTGTCGACCTCCAGAATTACCAGTTCAACTGCCACGGCGTCGAACTCGGGCAGATGTACACCTCGGCCGCCGTGGTCCAGGACGGCACGCTCAGGCCCACGCCCACGCGCGATCCGGAGCTTTACCACCAGCCGACCACGCATCCGGGCGCCAGCCTGCCGCACGCGTGGGTCCAGCGCGGACAGGAGCGCTTGTCCACGCTGGATCTCGTCGGGCGGGGGCGGTTCACACTGATTACAGGTGTAGGCGGAGCGGCCTGGCGGGAGGCTGCGATGCAGGTCTTGGCCGAAACCGGGGTGCCGGTCGACGTTGTCTCCATCGGCGGTCCAGACTGCGATGCGCAGGACGTCTACGGCCGCTGGCACAAGCTGTCGGAGATCTCGGATGCCGGCTGCCTGCTGGTGCGTCCGGATCGGCACGTGGCATGGCGCCAGGTCGACGCAAGCCACCGGGACAGCCTCGGCGCCGTGCTGCACGGCATCCTGGCGCTGCCGGCCGACGCCTGAAGCCTCTGGTCAATCAAGGAGCAAGGAGACAACGATGTCCTGGAATCAAGCCGGCGAATCCCGCTACGGGGTGCATTCGGTCGATCATTTCGCGCTTGAAGTGCCGTCACTGGATGACGCACGGCGCTTTTTCGAGAGCTTTGGTCTCGATGTCAGCAGCGTCGGCCACGGGATAGCGCTGCGGGCCTTCGGCAATCCGCACGTATGGGCCCGGGTGGAAGAAGGCGCGCGCAAATGCATGGCATACCTGAGCTTCAACTGCTGGGCCGACGAATACCAGGACCTGGTGGCACAGATCCAGGCCCACGGCGCGCCGCCGGCGCCGGCCGGCAGGCGCGCTGATGGCAATGGATATTGGTTCCTTGACCCGGACGAACCTGCTCCAGGTCAAGGTCGGGCCGAAGACCACGCCCACCGCCCCAAGCCTGCAGTCCGGGACGCGCGGCGCGCCGGCCACCGCGCGGTGCTCACCCGCGGTGAAAGCTCGGTAGTGCGGCCGCGCCGTCTGTCGCACGTGCTGCTGTTCAGTGCCGACATCAATCGCTCCATCGCCTTCTACCGCGATGCGCTCGGCCTGCGGCTGTCCGACCGCTCCCGCGATGTCGTGGCCTTCATGCACGGGCGGCATGGCTCGGATCACCACCTGGTGGCATTCGCCGCGAGTTCGGCGAAGGGGTGGCATCACAGTGCGTGGGATGTCGATGGCGTCGATGAAGTCGGCAAGGGCGCCGAGCAGATGCGCAAGGCAGGCTATACGGAAGGCTGGGGCCTGGGCCGCCACGTGCTGGGCTCGAACTACTTCTACTACGTGCGCGACCCCTGGGGCTCGTTTGCCGAGTACTCGGCAGACATCGATTTCGTGCCCACCGGCATGCCCTGGCCGGCAGGCGACTACCCCGTCGAAGACTCACTGTACCTCTGGGGGCCGGATACCCCGGCCTACTTCATCCACAACAGCGAGGCCTGAAATCCCCTTGCCCCGTCGCCGATGCAGCCGGCAGGCTGCAGGGCGGCGCTCATCCCGAATTCCCAGGAGTCGAGCCATGCTCAAGTCCGCTTCCCGTCGCCGTGCCGTGCCCTGGTCAGCCTGACCGGCGCGAGCGAAGCGTGCCATCCCGTGCCACGATCACGGCGATCGCGTCATTGACCAGCACATCGGTCTCGCTGTCGTCCGGGCGTATGCCGGTGGCCAGCGTCCGGTGCAGCACGCTGGCCAGCACCATGCCGTGGAAGAGCCGGGCGCTGACTTCCGGGCTTGCCGACAGCCGTGCCCCTGCCGCCTTCTGCGTGGCGAGGAAGTTGGCAATATAGGCAGAGGTCGCGGCTGGGCCGCGCGTGTACCACGCGTTGCCCAGAGCCGGAAAGCGCCGCGCTTCGGCAAAGATCAACCGCAGGAACGCCAGATGGCGCTCATCCAGCAGTGACTGCAGGAAGCTATGCGCAATCTTGCGCAGGCCCTGCACGACATCGCAGCGCGACAGGTCCAGGCCTTTCTCGGTCTTTTCCAGGAAGCGGTCACACAGCCGCTCCACCACCGCCACGAACAACCCATCCTTGCCGCCAAAGTAGCTGTACACATTGGTCTTGGAACCGCCGCAGGCCTTGACGATGTCGTCGAGGCTGACGCCGTCGTAGCCGTGCTCGAGGAACATGTCCGCGGCGGTGCTCAGGAGCAGGGCGCGTTTCTCCTCGCCACGGCGCGTCATGCGCGGCGGGCGGTGGACGGCCTCAGCGGAGGCACTTTCTGGGGAGGTCATCTTTGGGAGGAGGCTCGGGGCTTATCCACCTTGCCTTTGTTCGTATGGGGCTTGTGCAGTCTACCAAATGCAGCAACCCGCGTTGCTAATCCTGTGATCCAGTGCTTACTTCAAAAAATTCGAATGTCTTGTTCTAAGTCAAACAGTACCATACCGTACGGTTTGTAGCTATATTTGCACCGTGGGCGATTCGCTTACCGGCCTGGCATCCAAGCCTCATGCAAGCGGACGCTCTTCTCTCGATGCTTAAAGGAGCAAGTGATGAAAACGGCAATGATTGGCGCACTGGCGATGGTGGTAATGGCTTCCGCGGCGCAGGCTGCAGTGCGGACGACGGATGTGCTTAGGGGTGGGGCAGGTGGGGCGCAGGCCTCGCTGGCTCTCGCGATGGCGTTGCAAGATGTGCAAAACGGCTGCCCGATGAGCAATTCCGCAAGATCGCGGTGCGCAAGGCAGACCCATTCGTGGATGGCGGTGCCCGTCCGGTGGACGTATTTACGGACGGGGCCATCCGCCAAGTCGATCCCTTTACCGACGGCGCGCTTGCCGGGATTGGCAAGGCCGACTCGTTCTGGGACGGTGCCTGAGCATCCCGCTGGCGCCGCGCAGCAGCGCGCGTCAGCGTGCGGATCCTCGCTTTCCCGACCTTGCAAAGCACCGGCTCAACACTTAACATTATTCGTATACCGCATTGTATTGCGCCTAGCGCAGAAATTGGAGACAACGTGACTTCCGTTAGACCCGCTACCCCACCCCGCGCGCCAGCCGGCCACACCGCCATCGCCAACGTGGATATCCACGGCGTATCAGTGCACGGCAAGGACCTCAGCCAAGAACTGATAGGCAAGATCGGCTTCACGAACTACTTCCTGTTCCTGTTGATGGGCCGCCAGCCTGACGCGAAGCTGGTGGCCATTACCGATGCATGCCTGGTCGCCATTGCCGAACACGGGCTGGTGCCGTCGGTGCAGGCCGCCCGCATGACGCTGGCCGCCGCGCCAGACGCCTTGCAGGGCGCGGTAGCCGCGGGTGTGCTGGGCTGCGGCTCGGTGATCCTCGGGGCCTCGGAGACCGCGGGGCAGATGCTGGCGGAAGTGCTGGCAGGCCGTGAAGCGGGCACCCTCGCCGAAAGCGCGCACTCGGTTGTGCGGACTTTGCACCAGGCGCGCAAGCCGCTGCCGGGCTTCGGCCATCCCACGCACAAGCTGGGCGATCCGCGCGCACACCGCCTGCTGGCGGTCGCGCGCGAGCTCGGCGTTGCCGGCGACCATGTCGCCGCGCTCGAGGCCGTGGCTGCGGTGGTGCCCGAGCACTACAGCAAGCCACTGCCGCTCAATGTGTCGGGGGCGATTCCGGCGGTGCTGCTGGACGCCGGCTATCCCACTGCGGCGCTCAAGGGCGTGCCGATGCTGGCGCGCGTGGCCAGCCTGATCGCACACCTGCACGAAGAGCGCCGCCAGCCGATCGGCTTCATCCTTGCCGACGCGGCCCAACATGCCATCACCTACACCGCCGCGCCGGCGCAAGCGTCATGAATGCCCGCGCATCCCAGGCCGGAGCCACGCTGGTCGCGCCGCTCGACGTGCTCAGGCTGTACCGCGCCCACGATTTCACGCTAACTGGCTTCCTCGCGGCCCGCGTGGCTGCGCATCCGGACAAGCCGGCGCTGCTATTCGAAGGCGAGACCTGGAGCTATCGCCAGTTTGACGCCAGGATCGCGCGCGCCGCGGACTGGCTCTTGCGAGAGATGCAGGTCCGCGCTGGCGACCGCGTCGGCGTCCTCTCGAGCAACCATCCGTCCACCGTGGTGCTGATGTTCGCGCTGGCGCGCATCGGCGCAACCATGGTCCCCGCGAACCCCGACTACCGGCTGGATGAAGCGCTCTACGTGTTCCGGCATGCGCAAGTCAGCGGGCTGGTGTGTTCGCCGGCCACGCTGCAGACTGGCGCGGCAATCGTTCGCGAACTGGGCAGCAACGTCTGGCTGCGCGCTAACGAGTGTGGGGATCACGATGTCCCTACGCTGGAGCAGTCCGTGTCGGCCCATGCTGCCCATGCTGCGCCGGCCACCTGCGCAGCCAGCGACAGGGATACGGCGCTGATCATCTACACCTCGGGCACCACCGGCTTTCCCAAGGGCGCCATGCACAGCCATCGCGGCTACGTGCTGACCGCCGAGGCCTTCGTCGGCCGCCTGCACCTGCAGCCGGAGGAGCGGCTGATGTGCGTGATGCCGCTGTTCCATATCAACGCGCTGATGTACTCGGTGGGCGGGGCGCTCGCGTGCGGCGGCTGCCTGGTGCTGGTGCGCCGGTTCTCGGCCTCGTCGTTCTGGCGCTTCGCGGCCGAGACCGGCGCGACCGAAGTCAACCTGGTGGCCGCAGCCGGCAGCATCCTGGCCCGGCGCCCGCGCGATGAATTTGTGCCTGGCCATCGCATCACCAAGATGTTTATCGCGCCACAGACCCAGGAAATGGTGCGGGTGATGACGCAGGAATTCCACGTGCCGCGCCTGATCGAGTGCTATGGCATGACCGAAATCCCCGGCGTCATCGCCAATCCGTTCGACGGCCCGCACAAGCTTGGCACCATGGGCCTGATCTCGCCGCACCCGGATCCGGCGGTCCCGGTGCCCGAGGCCCGCATCGTCGACGATGACGGCCGCGACGTGGCGGCGGGCTGCGAGGGCGAACTGCTGATCCGCACACCCACGCTGATGCAGGGCTACTACCGCGACGCTGCACTGACCGAGGCCGCGTTCCGCGATGGGTGGTTCGCCACCGGAGACATGGTGCGGCAGGACGATGATGGCTACTACGTCTTCGTCGCGCGCAAGAAGGACGTGATCCGCCGAAAGGGCGAGAACGTGTCCGGCGCCGAACTCGACCGGATCTTCGGCGAGCATCCCGCGGTGGAAGAAGCGGCGGCCATCGGCGTGCCAGCGGACCTGGGCGAAGAAGAGATCCTGCTCGCGGTGCATTTCCGGCCGGGGCAGTCGCTCGAGCCGGCCGAGTTGCTCGCCTGGGCGCGGGACCGGCTGGCCGTGCACAAGCTGCCGCGCTATGTCGTTGCCGTAGACGCCATTCCGCACACGCCGACGCACAAGCCCGCCAAGCACAAGCTGAAAGCGGACGGGACCCTGCTTGCCCGTGCCATCGACCTGGCCGCCGCCAGCCACTGATACAGAACTAGCGAAGACAACAATGAACAACCCCGACAACTACACCCTGCAACGCGCCTTCGATGCCATGTGCCGTGACGCGCCCGGCGCAGATCCGGTGCTGCAGGCGCAGTTCCGCGTAGCGCTGAAGCACTTCCATGCCATGCTTGACGAGCTGAAGCTAACCGATGAGCAGCTCTACCAGATTGCCACCTGCTGGGCAAGGTAGCCCAGCAGGATGAGCTGGTGATGCTGTGCGACATGATGGGCCTGACCATGCGCGCGCTGGACCTGGCGCGCACCGACGGTCACGCCACCCCGCAGAACGTGACCGGGCCCTTTCCGAAGGACCACGTGAACGAAGGCTCGAACCCGTGCTATCTCGCCAGCGAGGACGAGCCCGGACAACGGCTGGAGGTGCGCGGCCGGGTGCTGGACGCCGCCACGGGCCGCCCGATTCCGGGCGCGATGATGATCGTGTGGCAGCCTAACCAGTTTGGCCGCTATGAGAACGAAGACGACTCGCAGTCCGAAGACAATCTGCGCGGCAAGCTGCGTTGCAATGCGGAGGGAGGCTTCCAGATCTTCACCATCCGCCCCGGCGGCTACATCATCGGGCGCGAGGACACAGAAGTCGGGGTGCTGATGAAGCGGCTGGGCCGCAACCGGCAGCGCGCGCCGCATATCCACTACCGGGTGATGCACTCGGGCTACCGGACGCTGACGTCGCAGCTGTATTTCGCGGGCGATCCGGCCAACCCGGTCGACTGCATTTTCTCCACCATCGACGACCACATCGTCGACGCGGTGCCGCATCCGGAGCGCGACGGCTACCAGCTGATCACGCTGGACATTGCCATCGAGGCCGAACCGCAGCAGTAAGGCGCGGCGGCCAGCGCGCTCAGGAGGCGGCGGAAATCGAGTGCGCCAGCGCCGGCGCGCGCCGGATCGCCGCCTCGATCGACGCGGCGGCCTCGCGCAGTGCCGGCAGCCGCGTGGCGACCAGTTCGTCCGGGCTGGTGCGTTCGGTCTCGGTGGAGCAGTTTATGGCGGCGATCACGCGCTGTTGCGGATCGCGTACCGGCACGGCGATCGACAGCACGCCCAGTTCGAGTTGGCTGTCCTGGATCGCATAGCCTTGTTCGAGCGTACGTGCCAGCGCGGCGCGCAGCGCGTCGGCATCGCTGAGCGTGACCGGCGTGAATTTTTGGAACGGCGCCTTGTCGAGGATCTTCTTCTGCTGGGGCTTTGGCGCGTGCGCCAGCAACGCCAGACCCAGGGAGGTGCAATGGACCGGCAGCCGGTAACCCACCGAAGCCCGGAAGGCGATGCGCCGGCGGCTGGGCACATGCGCCAGATAGACCACGCTGTCACCGTCGAGGATGGCCAGCGAGACCGAATCGCGGAAACGCTCGGCCACCTCCTGTAGGAACGGCTGCACGATGTCGCGCAGGTTCATCGAGCTGAGGAACGCGGCGCCTAGCGACAGCACCTTGGGCAGGAGCACAAAGCGACGCCCGTTGGCGCCGATATAGCCAAGCGACTGCAGCGTTAGCAGCGCCCTGCGCGCGGTCGCAGGCGTCATGCCGGTGGCCTGCGCCACCTCGCTCAGGGTCAGTTCCGGCGCGGTCTCGGTAAAGGCCTGGATCACCGCGAGCCCGCGCGCAGCGCCGCGACGTAGTCGCGGTGGCCTTCTTCGAGCTTCGGCGGGGCGTCGCTGTCGACGGGGGCGGCAGGTTTGGCGGCGGAGGTCATGGCCGTATTTTAGCCGCCACAGGCTGGCCCGAACACAGGGGCCGGGGCCACAGGCCGCCGGCTCCGGGAGAAATCGCATCATGAGACTCGACCCCACTTCACTGCGCCTGTTCGTCTGCGTGGCCGAAATGGGCTCCATCGCAGCCGCGGCGGAGCGCGCGCATCTTGCAGCGGCTGCCGTCAGCAAGCGCGTGAGCGAACTGGAACAGGGGCTGGGCACGGCCTTGTTGATGCGCAGCAACAAGGGTGTGCAGCCGACCACGGCCGGCATCGAGCTGGCGCACCTCGCGCGCGGCGTGCTGCACACCTCGATGACATCGTCATGCGCATGCTCGACGCGGCGGCGGGGTGCGCGGGCAGTGCGGGTGATGGCCAATATCTCGGCCATCACTCACCAGTTCTGCCGGCGCAGCTCAAGTCGTTCCTGGCCGACTACCCGTTAGTCGACGTGCACCTGGACGAGCGCATCAGTACCGCCATCGTGCGCGCCGTGGTCGAGAACGCCGCGGACATCGGCATCTTCTCCGCCGGCGCGGGAGGGAACGAGCTGGAGACGTTCCCTTACCAGCGCGACGAACTTGTGCTGGTGGTGCCCGCCGGGCACCCGCTGGCCGCGCGGCAATCGGTGAAGCTACGCGAGACCTTCGACTACGACTTCGTCAGCCTGCATGCGGGCAGCCAGATCCACCTGCAACTGGTTAAGGCCGCCAGCGAGGCGGGGCGGGTGTTCAAGCCTCGCATCCATGTGCCCGGCTACGACGGCCTATGCCTGATGGTGGAGGCGGGGCTTGGCCTGGGTATCCTGCCCAGGTCCAGCGCCGCGCCCTACCAGGCAACCCTCGGCATCCGCACGGTCGGGCTCGATGAAGCTTGGGCCGCGCGGCAGCTGGTGATCGGCGTGCGCGCGAACGAAGGCCTGTCGGCGGTGGCGCGGCTGCTGCTCGACCGCTTGCGCGAGGACACGTAGTGCGGTAATTCCGCCATCGCGTTTCGCAATGGCGGGCTCGCAAATGATTGCTTTACCACCTGTCCGCGATCTTCCAATCTTGCATGACAGACCACGTATTCCGACAGGAGCAACCCGCCATGGCTGACCAAGCACACAAGGAAGAGATGCCGCTGCAGGGCGTCCGCGTAATTGAACTCGGGTCGCTGATCGCAGGGCCGTATGCCGGCGGACTGCTCGCGCAGTTCGGCGCCGAAGTGCTGAAGATCGAATCGCCGAAGGATGGCGATCCGCTGCGCAAGTGGCGCAAGCTTTACGAGGGTACCTCCCTCTGGTGGTACAGCCAGAGCCGCAATAAGAAGTCTATGACACTGGACCTGCGCTCCGCGCAAGGCCAGGAGATCGTGCGTAAGCTGGTGGCCGGCGCGACATCGTGATCGAGAACTTCCGGCCCGGCACGCTGGAGAAGTGGGGTCTGGGCTGGGAAGACCTGCGCAAGGTGAACCCGGCGCTGATCATGGTGCGTATCTCCGGCTACGGTCAGACCGGCCCCTACAAGGACCGCCCTGGCTTTGCTGCGATTGCCGAATCGATGGGCGGGCTGCGCTATGTCAGTGGTTATCCCGACCGGCCGCCGGTACGCTCGGGCGTCAGCATCGGCGACACGCTAGCGTCGCTGTATGGCGTGATTGGCGCTTTGCTGGCCATGCATCACCTGCGCGCCAACCAGGGCGAGGGGCAGTATGTGGACGTGGCGCTCTACGAGTCGGTCTTTGCGGTGATGGAGAGTCTGGTGCCGGAATACGCCAAGCTCGGGCATGTGCGCGAGCGTTCCGGCGCCAGCCTGCCGGGCATCTCGCCGTCGAATACGTACCCGTGCAAAGACGGAACGTACGTGATCATTGCTGGCAACGGCGATGCCATCTTCCGACGCTTGATGGCCGCCATCGGCCGCGACGACCTCGGGCAGGACCCGCGCCTGGCGCACAACGACGGCCGAGTGCAGCACAACGCCATGCTCGACGACGCCATCGCCGCATGGACCTCGGCGCATGCGCTCGACACGGTGCTGGCGACGCTGGAAACCGCGGCCGTGCCGTGCGGAAAGATCTACACCGCCGCTGAGATTTGCAGCGACGCGCACTACCGCGCGCGCGACATGATCGAGCCTCACCAGTTGCCGGACGGCACGCCGGTGGCATTGTCTGGCATCGTGCCTAAGCTCAGCGCAACGCCAGGGCGCACCAACTGGATCGGCCCCGCACTTGGCGAACACACCGAAGAGATCCTGGCGGGCATCGGTATCGCTGGCGCCGAATTCCGCGCACTACGCGAAGCCGGCGTGGTTTGAACATACCCATAAGAAAGGAAAGAACCATGTGGCTTCCGAACGCCCCCCGTCGCGTGCGCATCAATGAAGTGTCCGTGCGTGATGGCTTCCAGATCGAACCGGAATTTATCCCCACCGAACAGAAGATCGCGCTGATCGACCGCCTGTCGGAAACCGGGCTCGCTAGGATCGAGATCACCTCGTTCGTATCGCCCAAGGCAATCCCGAACCTGCGCGATGCTCAGGCTGTCGCGAAAAGCATCCGCCGCCATCCGGGCGTGGTCTATACCGCCCTCGTGCCCAATGCGCGCGGCTGCGAGCGCGCCCTTGAGTGCGACATGGACGAGATCAACCTGGTGATGTCGGCCAGCGAAACGCACAATCTGGCCAATATGCGTATGACTTGCGAACAGTCGCTGGAGCAGTTCCGCAGCGTGATGCAGTTGGCCCGGTCGGGCGACCTGGCCGTCAGCGGTTGCGTGGCGACCGCGTTTGGCTGCCCCTTCGAAGGCGAGATCGCGCCGGAACAAGTGAAGTGGGCCGCGAGCCGTTATCTGGAGCTGGGCATGGACAGCATCACGCTGGCCGATACCACCGGCATGGCTGACCCGCGCCAGGTGAGCGAACTAGTCGAGGCCTTTCTCGGCTGGTTCCCGGGTGTGCCGCTGACCCTGCATTTCCATAACACTCGTGGCATGGGCCTCGCCAATGTGCTGGCCGGCCTGGCGGCAGGCGTGAACAGTTTCGATGCGTCGCTGGGCGGGCTGGGCGGCTGCCCTTGCGCCGGGCGCGACCGGGAACATCTGCACGGAAGATCTTGTGCACATGCTGGAGGCGTCCGGCATCGACACCGGTGTCGACTTGGACCGGCTGCTTGGCGCGGCGCGCGAGCTGCCAGCGCTGGTCGGACACGACATTTCCGGGCAGGTGGTCAAGGCCGGCAAGAGCACCGACCTCCATCCCGTGCCGGACTGGGTCGGCGCGAGATAAATGCGCACCAGCCAGCAGAAACACAAGGAGAGACCCCATCATGACTGAACCAAACCGCCCGGCAACCCTGCTCGACAAGCTCTGGGCCTGCCACGTTATCCATCAGGAGCTGGGCGGCCCAGCGCTGATCTATATTGACCGCCACCTGGTGAACGAGGTCACCAGTCCGCAGGCCTCGAAGGGCTGCGCCTGAACGCGCGCAAGGTCTGGCGCGCCGCCTCCGTGCTGGCGACGGCTGACCACAACGTGCCGACCACCGCACGTAACCAAGGCATTGCCGACCCCGTAAGCCGCGCGCAGGTCGAAGCGCTGGATCGGAACTGTGCAGACAGCGGCATCGTCAATTTCGGCATGGATGATCCGCGCCAGGGCATTCTGCACGTGGTCGGGCCGGAGCGCGGCGCGACCTTACCTGGCATGACCATCGCGTGCGGTGACTCGCACACGTCCACGCATGGGGCGTTCGCGGCGTTCGCGTTTGGCATCGGAACCTCGGAAGTGGAGCAAGTACTGGCGGCGCAATGCCTGTGGATGAAGAAGCCGAAGTCAATGCTGGTGCGGGTCGAGGGCGAACTGCCGCGTGGCGTCGCCGCCAAGGACATTGCGCTGGCGCTGATCGGCCGGATCGGCACCGCCGGCGCCAACGGGCACGTGATCGAATTTGCCGGCAGCACCATTCGCGCGCTCAGCATGGAAGCCCGCATGACGGTGTGCAACATGGCGATCGAGGCGGGCGCGCGCACCGGCATGGTCGCGGTGGACGAAACCACGCTTGCCTACCTGGACGGCCGCTCGCAGCGCCGCAAGGGCGGATGTGGGACGCCGCCACTGAATACTGGCGCACGCTGTGCAGCGGCCGGCGCGTCTAGAGCGTGGTGGAACTGGATGCCGCCGCGATCCGGCCTCATGTGACGTGGGGTACTTCGCCGGAGATGGTGGTGGCCATCGGCGAGCGCATTCCCGATCCCCGCGACGAGCGCGACCCCGTGCGGCGCAAGAGCATCGAGCACGCGCTGCGTTACATGGGCCTACTGCCGAATACGCCGATCGAGGCAGTATCAGTGGACAAGGTTTTCATCGGTTCGTGCACCAATGCGCGCATCGAAGACCTCCGTGCGGCAGCGGCGGTGCTGCGCGGCCGGCATATCTCGCCCCGTATCAAACAGGCGCTGGTCGTTCCCGGTTCCGGACTGGTGAAGTCCCAGGCCGAGGCCGAAGGACTTGACCGGATTTTCATCGCCGCCGGCTTCGAATGGCGCGAGCCGGGCTGCTCGATGTGCCTGGGCATGAACGACGACCGCCTGTCAGCCGGCGAGCGCTGCGCTTCCACCTCGAACCGGAACTTCGAGGGCAGGCAGGGACCGGGCGGGCGCACGCACCTGGTCAGCCCGCAGATGGCGGCCGCGACTGCGGTGGCGGGCCACTTTGTCGATGTTCGCTCGCTATAGAGTTCCTGAGGAAACCGAGCAATGAAAGCCTTTACCACACTGGATGGCCTGGTGGCGCCGCTGGACCGCGCCAATGTCGATACCGATGCGATCCTGCCCAAGCAGTTCCTGAAATCGATCCACCGCAACGGCTTCGGTCCCTATCTGTTCGATGAATGGCGCTACCTCGACCATGGCGAGCCGGGGCAGGACTGCAGCAAGCGGCCGCTCAACCAGGACTTCGTGCTGAACCAGTCTCGCTACCGCGGCGCCTCGATCCTGCTCGCGCGCGAGAACTTCGGCTGCGGCTCGTCGCGCGAGCATGCGCCGTGGGCGCTGGAGGATTTTGGCCTGCGCGTGCTGATTGCCCCCAGCTTTGCCGACATCTTCTACAACAACTGCCTGAAGAACGGCCTGCTGCCGATCGTCGCTGGACCGGATGTGGTCGAGCGCTTGTTTGCCGAGGTCGCGGCAACGCCGGGCTACCGGCTGCAGGTGGACCTGGCCGCGCAGCAGGTGGTCACGCCTTCCGGCCAGACCATCGCCTTCACGCTCGACCCCTTCAAGCAGCACTGCTTGCTGAACGGGCTGGACGATATCGCGCTGGCGCTGCGCCACGCCGGGCAGATCCAGGACTACGAACGGGAGCGGCGACAGCGCGAACCGTGGTTATTCAACTGAACGGGAAACCGGCCCGGACAAGCCGGAAACCTTCAAAACTGATGGATGGAGACACTATGTTCTGGCAACTACACAAGACCCACGTATGGCGTGTCGCGGCGTTCGGCCTGGCCTGCCTGGCGGGCACCGGCGCGCCCTGGCGGAGACCTATCCGGCGCAGCCAATTCGCATGGTGGTGCCATACGCGCCGGGCGGCACCACCGACATCATCGCCAGGCAACTGGCGCAGCGCATGTCCGAGAAGCTCGGCCAGCCGGTGGTGGTGGAAAACAAGAGCGGCGCCAATACTGTGATCGGCGCAGACGCAGTGGCCAAGGCTCAGCCTGACGGCTACACGCTGCTGCTTACCAACGATGCCACCTTCGTGCTGAACCCGTTGGTGCTGCCGTCGGTGTCGTACAACGTCGCACGCGACTTCGCGCCGGTGGCGGCGATCGGCTATGTGCCGCTGGTGCTGGCCGTGTCGGGCAGCCTGCCGGTAGACAGCGTCAAGGAACTCGCCGCCTATGCGAAGAGCCGTCCGCAGGCGCTCAGCTACGGCTCCTTCGGCAGCGGCAGCCAGCCGCACCTGATGGGGGCGCTATTCAACAAGCTGGCAGGCACAGATCTGGTCCACGTGCCCTACAAAGGCTCGGCGCCCGCCGTTGCCGATGTTGTCGGCGGGCAGATCCTGATGACGTTTCCCGCATTGCCGACCATCCAGAGCTTCGTCGCCGCGAAGAAGCTCAAGGTGCTGGCCGTCAGCGGCGACAATCGCACGCGCGCGCTGCCGCAGGTGCCCACGTTTGCCGAGGCAGGTTACAAGGAAATGAATATCTCGGCCGTGTACGGCGTGCTGGCGCCGGCAAAGGTGCCGCGCGCCGTGATCGATAAGCTGAACGCTACCATCGGCGAGATCCTCGACGACAAGGACTTCGTGGAAAAGCACTTTGCCGCGCAAGGGATGGTGCCGATGAAGAAGAGCCCGGAGCAGTTCTTGCGCTATATCGACGCGCAGACCCAGGAGACCCGCAAGATCGTCGCGTTGTCCGGCGTCAAGGTCGAATAGCGCGATAGCCGCGGCATAATGCCAATATCGGGCCCGTTGCTGGAGTCGCCACGCAGAAGGCCCGCGATTGCCTCCACATTTCTCATGGTTCGCCATGACGCATGCGCCCTCAGCGCGGAGTCTGCCCGCCAGGTTGGTCGAATCTCTGATAGAACGGCATTCCAAAATGGTCTGCCCGCTCCACTGGATCAGGAATGGGCTGAACTGAATGTCGCCGGCCGAACTCTGCCGTCGGACCACGAGCCCTCCCCAGAATTCGGCGATGAACCCATTTTATTTTACAGGGTCGTCGCGGAATGCGAGCAACGATACTACCTAGGGCCTTTTAGGGCCTACGACCGCGGCATTACCCGACTGCATTCGACTATCAGGAGCGCAAGGGCGCACCGCCCAAGTCCCGCACGGTCAGCGCCGGCCGGAAGTGGAAAGTGGCAGGCCGTAAGCCAAGCAAGTTTCTCATGACGAGGTCCTCTGGGGGGTGGAACGTGCGCCGACATGGCCGATTTGCCTGAACGTGGCACGCTGCAGCGGAAACCGTCATGAATTTTGTGCGCCGGTACTGCAAGGTAATTCGGTCCTATCTGGCGTGCCGACGAGTTCAGGACGTAATCCAATTGAATGGGCGGGGATTTCCAGTGATCTTAGTTAGACCCTGCCCGAAGATTGACTGTGCTGCCGATCATGCTATTGTGATAACTCTTCTTATCGTAATAGCACCGTCACTGCGCTAAACTGGTGCCCATGAAAACCCGCCTGACCCCGCAATCCGTCCAATCTGCCGTCGAGCCCAGGTTCCCCGATGCTGCGTCGCTCGCCGCGTTGCGCGCGTGGCATGCGGGACTCAGCACCAGGGAAGCCGTCAGACGGTATCTGGGGGACGTGAAGTCCGAACGACAGTCGTCGCGAAGCCTGCTCGGCCGCATCCGCCGGCAGCTTGCCGCGTATGCCCGCAGCCGCCAGCGCGAAGACCTGGCGCAGCTGTTCGAAATGGCAGCGGCCGAACGTGCCGAAAAAGGCCGGATGGCAGACCGGGCAATCGAGACGTTGCGGACGTTGGTACCGCCTTCACCGTCCATCAGCGACGACATTGCCCTGTGGCTCGCGCCGCGGACGGTCGCCGCGCTACGGGCGCACGGTATCGACACTTTGGCGGCGCTCACGGTACGGGTACCGCGACGGCGTCGCTGGTGGGGCGCCATTCCGGGGCTGGGCGCTGCGGCGCGCGCCAGGTGGAAGTCTTCTTTGCCAGGCATCCGCACCTGACCGAGCGGGCACGGGCATTGGTCGCCCAGTTGCCGTGCGGCGTGGTGGTGCCGTGGGAGCAGTTACGCCTGCCGCAGCAGGTCGATGGCTCGAAAGGGCGGTTCCGCGCGCCGCACGAGACTTGCACGCTCAACGCTAACAACGACTATGCTGCGATTCAAGCGTGGTTAGCGCTGCATGAAGCAGCGGCCACGCAGCGGACGTACCGCAAGGAAGCGGAACGCCTTATTCTGTGGGCCATTGTCGAGCGCAATCGGGCGCTGTCGTCGCTGACCACCGAGGACGCGACGACCTATCGCAGTTTTTGCGCCGCCCGACGCCGCATGAGCGCTGGGTCGGGCCCTTACGGCCGCGCACCGCGCCGGACTGGCGGCCGTTCAGCGGTGGCCTGTCGGCGCGTTCGGCCGCGCATGCCTTGTCGATCCTCAGCGCAATGTTCCGCTGGCTGATTCAGCAACGCTATGTGTTAGCCAATCCATTCGCCGGCATCAAGGTCCGCGGAAGTGGGCGGGCGACCGCGTTGGAGGCCTCGCGTGCGTTCACCGAAGGCGAGTGGCTGCTCGTTAGGACTATTGCCGACGGCCTGGAGTGGTCTTATGGCTGGGAAATCACCGCAGCCCAACGCTTACGCTTTGTACTGGACTTCGGCTATGCAACAGGCTTGCGGGCTAGCGAATTGGTTGGTGCGACGCTAGGTGACATCGAAACCGACAGTCAGGGCGATCACTGGCTCAGGGTAGTGGGCAAAGGGAGTCGCAGCGGCCTAGTAACGATGCCACCGCTGGCACGAAGCGCACTGGATCGATATTTGGTTGAACGCAGCCTGCCGGTGACCCGAAACCGCTGGCGTCCGGGAACTCCGCTCATTGACGGGCTTGGCAGGCATGCAGGCGCAGGTATCACGAGCACGCGCTTGGGGCATATGCTAAGGCAGTTCTTTTCGCGAGCGGCTGAGTTGATTCAAAGCGATCATCCTGCGGTGGCCGAGAAGCTACGTCGTGCCAGCCTCACTGGATGCGGCACACTCACGCCACCCATGCATTGGCGCGCGGTGTGGAACTGCTTGCGCTGCGGGACAATATGCGACATGCATCGATTTCGACAACGTCTTGCTATCTTCATGGAGATGACTCGAAGCGTGCGAGACAACTCGGTGCGGTCTTCGGGAACCGATGAAAGGCGGGCTGCGAGTGAGCTACTGAAAGAGGAAATTACCTCTGCGAGATGTCCCAATCTTTGCACGGAACCTCTTTCCGTCACGTGTCCTAACCCGCGACCCGTTTCACTTACCTGCGCAGAGATGCATTTGTGCTCTGCGGTTTAACTAGCTGGGCTCATCCGGAAATGCTGTTTTTCCAGCCCTCCCTAACAGTGAAGCCCGATACTGGGATTCAATGCGTCGTACGCCCATGGATGCCTAACGGCCGCTATTTTTCTTTCGTTGTTTTCGTCACAACCTTCACGACGACAACACCTTCTGCTTCCCTAGCGAAAAGCAAAAGCGTTCGCGCGCGCATCGTACAGGGCGTGATGCTCGCCGCCATGCACGGCGACGTGCTGCGCGAAGCGCTCGGCATCGATTTTCAAGAACACGTTCTCATGCCTCCAGCCCCGCGGCAACGGTCCACCGAGCAAATCGGTGACCATCTCGTAGTCGCAATTGGAGTCATAGCAGAGCACAGGCTTTGGCCTGAGCGGCACATTCAATAGCCATACTCGTAGTTCGTCGCGCAACTGTGTGAACGGCATCGACCGGCTTGGGAACTGGCCAAGTTGGGGCAGTACGACCTCCCGCACGAAGCCATTACACAGAGGCAATTCAAAGTCCGAGGACTCGCCGTAGAATTCGCGTCCATCCTCGCCCACAATCGCCACGCTGATGAGCTGGCTGGCCTTGAAGTCACTGAACTCGGTATCGATGAAGTAGCGCGTTTTCCACGCGCTGCGTTGACCTCTGATAGGAACTGCCTTGATTAGGTCATTTTTGGTCACCCCGGTTCTCCTGGTTGGCGACTCGTCAGCTCGACAAAGGCGAATAAACCGCAGACTGCGCCGCTCGCTTCGTGTGTGGCCTGTTCCAACGTCACGTCGCACAAAGGCTTACTCATAGAGATGCAGCGCGTCGGCGTGCTGGCGCCAGTGTAATGATGCGCTGGCGTGGCTTTAGGGTTCATCGGTGGTGCACGGTTGGAAGACCACATCAGTGTAACGCGCCGAACTGGCAAGCTGCGCCACCGACTACCGAACGTGGTGTGCAACCGCCCGGGGCACGGGACGCGCGCCCGGTTGGTAGCGCGTACCCATGCGTGGGGCCCCATTCCCACGCGACCTAGCAAACTCTGCCGAGGGGCGATCGAAGTGGGGATGCCCGCGGCGCCTTACTCAGGGTAGAAACTACCCTACCGCGGCACAAGTTCCATCGAGGGGATTTCTCAGCACAATAGGACATCTGCTGTCGCACCCTGCACACTCCGGCGAGCCAAATGACGTCTAGCAAAGCTGGCGCCTCCGACTATTACTTTTCTGTCTGCACGTGCTTGCTGCCAGCGGGTGACACCCGTGCGTCAAAGGTCTAGCGTCTCGATAGCAGGATTTGCTCTTCGTGCTCAACGACCGAAGGAGGCACATCATGCACGGCTTCACTTTGCGTAAGGGGGCGGTGCTTGAGCGCAACCAAGCTCAGGTCAGGATCGTGCGGATCGTCGAGGATGGCAGCATTGTTCTGGAGGATCTGCAAACAGGCTACGTTTCCATCTGCCGTAAGGATGACCTGCTGGATGAATACCTTGCGGGCGCACTCTCCGCATATGATCCGTCCGCTGCCATGTTGCCGAATCTTCGAGTATTCGGGCGCCCACTTGAAGAGTTGCCTGATCATGTGAAGTGTGAAGCGTACAGACGGAAGCGATATTTGGATTTCTTGGCTGACGCTGGAAGAGTTCCTTGGACGAAAGCCGAGATGGAAAGTCTCATCCAAGCGGCTGCTACAACCTTTGGCGATGACAAGCCACCGACAGTCAGTTCGCTGTATCGCTGGCATCGTCGGCTCCAACTGACTCAAGACGTGCGCTCGCTAGTGCCCCAGTATCACCGACGGGGACCGGCGAGGCCGAATACAAATCCCGAAGTAATCGCTTTGCTAGTGCAGGCTGTTCGGCACGCCGCCAAGACGATGCAGCGCTGGACCATGGTAGATGTTGAGTCCACTCTGCAAGACCTGGTGGATAAGGAAAATTATGGGCGGCCGGATAATCTTCAACTCAAAATGCCAACCCGTAGGACGCTCTACCGTCTTATTCCTCATCTTGGCGAGTATGGGTTGGAAAGCAGCGAGGTAGCACGTGGTAAGGGCCGCTGCGCGGTAAAGCTTACGAGCCAAACGGTGAGGACCAAAGCAATATTGGAGCGAGCCGAGCTCGACCATACACCGACGGACCTGTTCATTGTCGCTGACAAGACCTTCCTGCCTTTGGGGAGGCCGCTCATGACAATAGTGATCGATCACTATAGCCGCATGGTTCTCGGCTACCACTTTCGCTTCGGCGGGCCTTCGATATCTGCGGTGCTTGGCGCATTACGTCACGCGATTCTTCCCAAGTGCGCTGCGGAAAGCGTCATTCCAGGACTAACGGTGGAGCATCGCTGGCATTGCTATGGCGTGATGCAGCGACTAGTCGTGGATAATGGGGCGGAGCTCCATAGCGATGCGCTACGGCGAGCCTGCTTTCATCTGGGTATTGAATTGGTCTTCTGCCCTGTACGCCAGCCGCGATTTAAAGGAACTATTGAACGCTACCTGAAAACGCTGAACTATGGATTTGCGCACAGCCTGCCGGGAACCAGTCTTGCACATTTATCTGAGCGTGGTGATTATGATCCTTTAAAGGATGCCATTCTGACGCTAAGTGAGTTCAAGCATGCTCTAGAGAAATGGATACTTGACATCTACGCGCAAACACCCCATCGAAGCCTCAATGAAGACACGCCGTATCACGCTTGGGCAATCGCTGCGGGATTCCAGCCGCCGAGACTGCCGCAAAGTGCCATTGATATCGTGCCGGCCCTAGGCATCTCGACGACACGCTGCATTCGGCATGACGCCATCGGATTGGCAAAGCTACGATATAGTACCGAGGCGCTGAGAAAAATCATGAGGCGCTATGGCGAAGGCATTTCCGTTCGGTTGATGTACGATCCCGAGGACTTAGGAAAAATCCTTGTGTGGCCACCAGAAGGCGATAGCCCTCTGGTCGTTCCAGCCATCTTTCCGGAGTACGCCAACGGGCTTACATTGGCGCAGCACCGGTTGATTCGTGCGCTCGCCAAAGAGCGACGGATGAGCGAACAAGACGAGGCCTCGCTCATGTACAACAAAGCTGATCTTGCCCGAAGGATCCAGGATCTTCTGCGCAGCAGAAAGCTAAGGGTCCGCAAAATGGCGGCGCGCCTCCAAGGTGCAACCAGTGAGCATCCTACCAGGAAGCTTGATCGGTCAGTAGCCACGTCTAAGCGTATTAGCCGTCAAAAAGTGGACCTGAGCACGTCACTCGCATTGTCGTCCGTCAAACCATTTCCCAAAATGCGGCTGCCGTAGTTGTGGAGGCGTTCATGTCACAAGCGATGCCATCAGATGTTTATTGTGCAATAGCGGCTTTGAGAAGAAACGTGTTCATGTTTCCGCGTTTTCGTAATGCTTTCGAGCAATTGGTGCAGACAATCGAGCTATACCGCGCATCCGGGGTTGCATCGAACCACCTGATCCTAGGATCGTCTGGATGCGGGAAAACCACGTTGTGCAAGTTGTTAGTCTCACAGTATCCAGAAAGGACGGAATCTGAACGAAACGTTATTCCTGTTCTCTACATAGAAATACCGGCTCTTGCCTCAATCAAATCTTTGGTGGAAGGCCTACTTTCCAAACTTGGAGATCCAGCGCCATGGGCCGGAACGATCTCCGATAAGACCTCCAGATTGTGTCGTCTCGTTGTCGGTTGTGGTGTATTTATCATTATTCTGGACGAGATGCAACATGTACATGACCGTGGGCGGGATTTGACGATTTCAAAAGCTGCTGACTGGATAAAGGGATTTTCTAATGCCGCCGGCTGTCCTTTTGCGCTAGTTGGGTTACCGCGAACACAGAATCTATTGGATGCGAACGAGCAGCTGCGGCGGCGGTTCAGTGCAACTATATTTTTAGAACGATTTAATATGGACGACCCGGGAGGTATAAATGAATTTGCAGGGATCGTTATATCCTTCCTGGAAGGCCTGCCGCTTCGATGCTCGCTTCGACCTGATGTATCAATTGATGATTTGCTGCAATTTTACTACGCAACTGACGGGCGGATCGGTTATCTCGCCAGTCTATTGAGTAGAGCACTGCTGCTCGCTCATGTTGATGGCGTATGGACCATTGATCGAAACCTGCTCGAAAGGGCCTTCTTGACAGAAATATGGTACCAGGGGGTCGGTGAGCTAAATCCCTTCTCGGCACAGTTTTGCGGACGCAGTCTTAGCGAATACGGAGAGCCGTTCTATGTTGCAGATCTGCCTCAAAAGAAGCAAGAAGCGTCAGCAGTCCTTGGTGATTTGTAAAGAAGCGTATTGTGAAGACGCGGACCAAGTTCGTGCTGGCAGACTTCCCCTTGCGCCCGAGGGCGAAGGTGGATGAAAGCGTTCGAATGTATATTTATCGGGTTTACGAGGCGAATGGTCACCGTGTCGGTACTCCATTCCTTGAGCGCCACGGCATTCGCCCGTGGTTTCAAGCAATGGGGCGATTATGTGGGGCCGCGATCCATGAGGCTCCATTTGCGTGGACCGACGAATACACGCAGATTCCGGGCCGGAGGCTCGAGAATAGGTGGGTGAAATATTGTTGCGGCTGTGCAGCGGAATTCGGGTACCAATTATGGATCATTGATTACTACGATAGTCAATTTTGCCCGGTGCATCTGCAGCCTTTGTTGTACTTGTGTCATGCGTGCGGTAAGCCTGTGACTCCACGCGAGATTCTTGATAATCGATGTAGTTGTGGCTTCGATCTTAAAGAGACCCCCGTCATAGGGGTGCGAGCTGATCTCGCTACATGGGAGTTAGTAATTGGGCGACATTTGAAAGGTATGTATGCGAGGGCGCAGATCAATGATAACCGACTTCTTTTGCCTTTGTGGATCCGGAGCTTGAGTCTTCCCGGATTAACGGGATTGATAATGGAATTTCATTGGTTATTATCAACGCCAACTGTTTTTAACGTCGATGATGTTATTAGGGAATCACTAGTAGACTGGCCAAGAAATTTTCGGAAGAATCTTTTGATTCGCGCGTCAAGAGAAATATTTTGTGATTTATCTGAGTTGGCGACCGCGCTCCGCTCTCTGAATAGTAATCCATGGCGCAAATGGAAAGAAGAAGGTATTACGGCGGAAACGGTCAGGCAGCTTAACCTCCTCATTTTGGATGCTGAAGCTGGCCAATTGAAGAGTTGTGACGGGGAAATGAGGCTTATACAAGATCCAACTACTCGAAAAAATTCCTGATGCGACAAATGCAGGATAGGCGATAGGGTAGGAACGCGACTGCTTTCAAGGTGCAAGCACAGCCTGACTCTAAAATGTGATTCGATCGACCATTGTGATGCATCTCGCACTAGCGATAGCGCTCAAAGCTTTTTCGATTTATCCGTCATTATCTTACGATTTTTCATTTAATGTGACATGGCGTAAATTGGTTTTGACAAAATAATTGAAAAAATCCTTCTAAATCAATGAGTCGATTTTCGATATCCCTGTCGTCCGACAAAAATTGTCGGCTGACACCTGAGGGCCGAGAGCATGACACGCTGCTTGGGATCGCTGGTATCGGTCTGTATCTGCGGACTGGCAAGACAATCGTGCTTACAGTTCGTGCATTGGCTGACACAAAGCAGAGACACCCGGAGCTTCCAATCACTGCTGCGCCCACATCACCAGATGTGGTGGAGAGTGCCGATCCAGACGCCGTTCCCCATCATCAACACGCGACAGCAGAAACTACACGAAAGTCTCATGAAGAAGTCGAAGTCACTAGCGATCCTCGCGGTATCTACCGTCGCCACTACCGCGTATGCCCAGTCCAATGTCACACTGTACGGTGTTGCTGACGCTGGCATCGAATTCACTACAAAGGCTGGACGCAACGGTAATAGTCAGGTTCGGCTGACATCGGGAAATCTGTCCGGCTCGCGCTGGGGCATCCGTGGTACTGAGGATCTCGGGGATGGTCTTAAGGCGGTGTTCGTGCTCGAGAGCGGCTTCGACCTCGATACCGGCAACTCGGGCCAGAGTGGCCGCCTGTTCGGCCGCAACGCGTATATCGGCACGGAAAGCCGCTATGGGGCGTTGCTTCTTGGGCGCCAGCAGACGTCGCTGCGCGAATTTGCCAACATCTACGATCCCGCTGCTCTGGCCGACCGCTACGGCATTCTGTCGATTGCGCCGGAGTTCGGCGCACGTGCCGACAACGCGGTCAAGTACATTGGTCAATTCGGCGGCCTGACGGCATCGGCGTTCTACTCATTCCAGGCCAATGGCAATGAAGTGCCCGGCGCCAACGTGTTTGGTCGCGATTTTGGCGCCTATGTCAGCTATGCGAGCGGTCCGCTATCGGTCGGGATTGCGTATGACGACGCGCACGGCGGCACACCGGCGAACCAGGCGCCTGTCATTCGACGTTATTCGGTTGCGGGAACCTATACGACCGGCCCGGTCAAGGTCTTTGCGGGGTACAGGTTGGCCAAGGCCCTCGACGGTGCCAAGCTACCCGGTGCGCAGAGCACTAACAACGGATCCAACCTCTACTGGCTTGCGCTCGGCTACAAACTAACACCGGCGTTCTCGGTAAATGGCGCGGCCTACTATCAGGATTTCCGCCAGACTGGTTCGGACCCATGGCTGTTCGCGATCATCGCGGACTACACACTGAGCAAGCGCACCGATCTGTATGCATCGGTATCGTACGCCCTCAACAAGGACAATTCGCAGCTCGGCGTCAACGGTTTCAATACTGTGTCGACAACGTCTGCGGTCTATAACGTGGAGCCAGGCGCGAACCAGTTCGGTGCAGTGGTGGGCATACGGCACAGATTTTGAGCGACCGCAGAGTCCCTGCAATCGCGGAGAAGGAGCCCTTGACTCACAGACTTGATCTCGAAGATGCGCTGGCCATACAGGCTTCGCGAAGCTACAGATGCGAAGTGATCTTGGCTCCTCCGTTTGTTGGAGCGGCGGCTCGTGCGACGGCAATTGACCTGTTGGCAACGCTTCACGCTCATACCGGTGACCTGAATCGCGTCAGGCGAATCGTGAAGGTCGTGAGCCTGGTGAATTCAGCGCCCGATTTCACTGAACAGCATCTGGTCACGAACGGCGCGTCGGACCTGTTCGCCGACGTGTTCGGTGAGCGCGGTCGCCACTCGCGATCGGCATTCGGCGTAGCGCAGATCCCACTGGGCGCTTGTATCGAAATCGACTGCGTCGAAGTGGACTGAAGTCGCGTAGGCGGAAGCATACCTCACGACACGCCAAAGTCAGTTACCCCGCTGTGACCAGCACTCCAGCACTCCAGCACTAAGTGCGCGGGCTGAAATGGGGGGGCCAGCTTTTCACGAAGAACGAATCTCTAGATGAAATTAAACCGAATTATTGTGGCGGCCATGCTAGTCGCCGGAACCGGTATGGCGCTGCAGTTGGCACAAGCACAACCTGCGGAAGTCCACCGGATTGACCTCGTCCGGCATGAACTTAGCGTGCCCGATCGCGAAGGCATCCAGGTACGTGTGGACTTCGATCCTGGCGCATTCGCTCCTAAGCACGCGCATCCTGGCGAAGAAATCGCCCATGTCCTGCAGGGGACGTTGGAATACCAGCTCGGAAGCAATCCTCCGGTCACGCTTAATGCCGGGGATTCCTTATTCATTCCGGCGGGAATTACCCACTCGGCGAGAAATGTCGGTAGTGGCAAGGCGTCTGAACTAGCGACCTACATCGTGAAAAAGAACGCACCTCTGGTGTTACCGGTCAATTAATAGCGACTCGGTCTAGCTAAACATTTTATGGCAAAGGATTCCCCATGAACATGAAAGCTTCGAACAAAACCACCGACCTCTCACGCCGAACACTGCTGCTTGGCGGCGTGGCAACGGCAGCTCTTGCGACGCTACCTTCTGTGGTGTCTGCCGCGGCGCGATTCGACGCAGGTCAGTCCGTTGCGACGAACACGATTCGCCCGTTCCGTGTGCAGGTTCCGCAAGCTGCGCTCATCGATCTCCGACGGCGTCTTGCTGCCACGCGTTGGCCTGATGCAGAAACGGTCAGCGATCGGTCACAGGGCACACAGCTTGCGAAGCTTGTACCGCTAGCGCACTACTGGGCGACCGGCTATGACTGGCGCAAGGCCGAGGCAAAACTCAATGCACATCCCCAGTTTCTGACGAACATTGACGGCCTTGACATTCACTTCCTCCATGTGCGCTCCCGTCATCAGAATGCCATGCCGCTAATCATGACCCACGGTTGGCCGGGGTCGGTCTTTGAGTTGCTGAAGGTGATTGGTCCGCTGACGGATCCTACGGCGCACGGTGGCATGGCTGAGGACGCCTTTCACCTTGTCCTTCCGTCGATTCCCGGCTTCGGCTTTTCGCAGAAGCAACGGGCGCAGGCTGGAACCCTGACCGCGTTGCGCGTGCCTGGGACGTCCTCATGAAGCGCCTCGGCTATACGCGCTATGTGTCACAGGGAGGCGACTGGGGCGCCATTATCTCAGACGCGCTTGGTCGTCAGGCGCCGGAGGGTCTCGTCGGCATTCACGTTAATCGCATCGAGCGCGCGACGACTCTGCCGCCCGAAATTGCAACGGCGCTGAAAAACGGAAATCCCGCTCCCGCGAACCTGGCTGCCGAAGAAAAGGAGGTGTTTGACCAGACCAGGGAGTTCCTCAACAAAGGACTCGGATACGCCGCCATCATGCAAACGCGGCCGCAGACCATTGGCTATGGCCTTGCCGATTCGCCAGTGGGACTGGCAGCGTGGATCTACGACAAGCAGGCAGACTGGGTATTTACTCGTGGCGACCCCGAGCGAGCATTAAGCCGCGACGAGATCCTCGACAACATTACACTCTACTGGCTGACAGATACCGGGGCATCGAGCGGGCGGATTTATTGGGAGGCAAGTGGCGCCGTTGCCGGTACCGCGCCCGTTCGCATCCCGGTGGCAGTGACCATCTTCCCGGGTGAGGTCTACCGGCCACCGAAGCATTGGGTGGCGCACGCCTATCAGAACCTGATCTACTACCACCGCGTCGACAAGGGTGGTCACTTCGCGGCATGGGAGGAACCGGAACTGTTCAGCGCTGAACTGCGTTCCGCTTTCCGCGCGTTACGGCTACCTTGAGTCATGGAAATGGTGCCGCTCGGTCGGCTGGCCGGGTGTCCACCGGAAGCATTCTTTTGGCGTTCCAAGGGAGTTCCCCGATTCACGCTGCTGGTAGGGAGCGGGACGCCGATGGCCGAAATTCGCAAGTGGCGGACAGGGCTGACACGGCTGGCGCCGAGCGACGCCTAAAGTTATAGCTTCGATCCCTCGCAGCGTTACGCCGCACGCTCCAGGGCTTGCGAGGAATCAGTGATCAAGTCGTCGATATCCTCGATACCTGCTGACAGCCGAAGCAAACTATCGGAAATCCCCATTGCCTGACGCGTTTCCGGGCCGGCTTCAAAAAGATCGTCGGAGCAACAGGGATGATAAGTGTGCGCGTGTCGCCAAGACTGGTCGCCTTGATTGGCAACTCAAGTGCATTGACTACTTCGGTCATGCGACTCACGTTAAGCAATTCGAAAGACAGAAGCCACGATGCGCCCAAGAAGAACTCTTGGGCGATTTCGTATTGCGGATGACTCTTCAGGCCGGGATACAAAACCTTGCCGATGGCCTTGTGCCCCTCCCAAAACTGCGCGAGGGCGAGCGCATTTTCGCTACTTTGCTTCACACGTAGAGCGAGCGTTTCCGCGCCTGCCGCAATGGCATGCGCCTGCTCGGGCGACAACGCCGCGCCCATGTCGCGCAGGCCTTTCTTGCGAATTTGTAAAAGCCCTGTTCCTTCGCCGGCGATCGTCGATATTCATCAGCGATGTTCGGATAGCGCTCCAGTCGAGCAAGCCCGTATCCGTTACTGCTCCGCCAAGCGCTGCGCCATGGCCGGCAATCGTCTTCGTCAGCGGGTTGATGACGAGGCTTGCGCCGACCATCTTTGGTTTAAACAATGCAGACGAGGTAATCGTGTTATCGACAACATATGCGATATTGCGCGCCCGGCACACATCTCCGATGCCCAGCAGGTCGGGAATCTGTGTACCAGGATTCGCGATGGTTTCAACGAAAACCATGCGGGTATTCGGTCGGATTGCATCCTTCACGTTCTCGACAACGCATGCGTCGACAGTCGTAACTTCGACACCGAGCATCCGCAATGTGCCGATCAAACTGTTGGTGTTTCCGAATACGTATTGGCTCGATACGAGATGATCGCCAGCGCGCAAGAGCGTGAGAAAGGTTCTGCACCAGTAGCGGCTGCAGGTTCCGAGTCAGCGTTGAGCGCTCATGGTAGTTGCGCCGTCCAAGGGCGGCGCGGCTGATCGGGCCCAGCTCGTGCACCATCACCAGTAGCGTGAACTGTGGTGCATTGATGCCGAAAGGCCGCAGCGCATCATCATAGACGGTGGTGGGGACCCGGGAGATCTGTCGGGTGCGGGTAAGCAAGCAGTTCCGGAGAATTTCGCTGCCCGTCTTGTCGGCCTTTTGCTGACGTGCGCGTGGGCTCATGACCCCTTCACCGTTTCACTTCCGGCACCGTGACGGGGACGACCTCGGTGGCAAGGATCTTGTGGCTCGGGTCGGCCAGTTCGAGCCTCAGCTTGTGTGGACCAGGGGCAAGGCCCACCACGATGACGGGGTCCTCGCTGGTATGAGCCCAGGTGGCGGGACCGCTATCGACGGTCACATGCAGGTGGCCGATACGCGGAGAGAGCTCGACGGCCGTCTTGCCGAAAACTGGCATGACACGGAAATTCTCAGTCCGGAACTGCACAATCACCACACCCCGGGCCAGCGGTTCGGGCAGCGGCGGATAGGGGATCAGCTTCGGCGCCGGCTCAGATTGGAGCGGGAGAATTGCAGGCGGAGTCTGTGCGAGAGCACTTGCGCAGAGTGCCAGGCTGGCCGCGGTCAGGGAAAGTTGTCTGAGTAGGGATCGGGAGTTCATGATGTTGTCCTTCTTATCGCAGGAAAGTTGCTCGACGCGCGAATCCACCTGGCTTCTCGCGTAAGTACAGAGTAGACATGTAATGAGGGATGCGAGCGACTCGTTACCGCGACAGCATGACTGCCTGTGAGACGAAAGCTTGCCTCATGAAAGCCTCGGTCGTTAGTGGGCACGTGTATGGGAATGTATTGGAGAGGAAAGCGGAAACGGGGCCCTACAAAAGTAAGCCTCACCAGCAACAGGGCGGATACATGCCTGACCTTCAATGCTGCATATACAACGAGCTGGCTCTTGTAGTCCTCAAGGATCAAGGCCCACGAGGGCAGACCAATTGTTTTGACTAGTTCGCCGGTACTGTCCAGACGTTGATTTCCCGGGGGCAAGTCATCCTGCGAGATGCCGCCTGAGTAGCTGCTACGTCGTCTCGTTGACGATTGACCCTGCCCATATTGGTGGCTGCTGTCCGCGCCAGGGACATACCACTTCCAATTGTGCAGCGAGACGGAACAGCGTGTCCTCACGTCCGAAGCCGGACATAAAATGCGATCCAATCGGCAGGCTTGTTTGCGGGTCGATGGACAGCGGTACCGACATTGCTGGCGTTCCGGTCACGTTCGAAAGCGCTGTAAACGGTGACTGACTGAAAACGTGGGCGATCCAGCCGAACCCATCGACGGATGTTTCTACCCGGTTGTAGTCGCCAATGCGAGGTGGGAGCGCAGGTAGTGTCGGCGTCAAGAGAATGTCGTAGTCTCCGAAGAACCGCCCCAGCGCTCGTGTGACCGTGTTTCGAGTTTGCAATGCCGACAGGAGGTCGACTGCGCCAATCTGGTTTCCGTACTGATAGAGCGCCAGCGTAGCAGGTTCGAGGTGGTTCTCGTCTACAGCCCGACTGGTGGCGGCGGCAATCCCGTTGATCCGGTACGCCGCGTTGGCGGCCCAGATTTGCGCGTTGCATTGCACAAAGGCGTCCCAGCTTACCCCGAGATCTGGCACGACTTCCTGAACACGATGACCCAGCGATTCCAGAATCCTGGCCACCTCGCTCAAGGCACTGGCAACCGCCGTGTCGGTGCGTGCGCCATTCCATGGATTCATCATGAACCCGATCTTCAGCGTTCCCGGCGGCTGCTGAATCTCCGAAAGGTAGCTGGCATTAGGCGGCGCAGTGTAGTAAGGTTCGCCAGCGCCGCCGCCGTGGATGCCATCAAGCAGCGCCGCACTGTCGCGTACTGATCGGCTCACGGCAAAATGCACGCCTAGACCATTCCATACTTCATCGACAAAGGGACCATTGGACACTCGGCCCCTGGTTGGCTTCAGGCCGAATAGTCCGTTGAACGAGGCCGGCACCCTGATTGATCCGCCTCCGTCCGTCGCATGCGCAATGGGTACGATGCCGGCGGCAACCGCGGCGGCCGCACCGCCGCTCGAACCGCCCGCGCCATGCTGGAGGCTCCAGGGATTCCTGGTCGGACCGTACAGCAAGGGTTCCGTCGTTGTGCTGATCGCCAGTTCCGGCATGGTTGTCCGTCCAAGCGTTATCAGTCCTGCCTGCCGGAAGCGCGTCATCACGTACGAGTCTTCCTTTGCGATGGTTCCCAGCGCCAGGCGACTGCACATCTCGCTCTTGCGTCCCTGCATTGCGACCCCGAGGTCTTGAGGAGAAACGGCACGCCGCCGAGCGGTCTCGGATCGGCGCTCATGATGCCGGCCGACTGTATCTCCACCTCTTCCGGCCAGTAGTCGAGCACAGCGTTTACCTTGGGATTGACTGCCTCGATGGCAGCCAAGGCGGCCTGTGCAACTTCCATTGCTGTCACCTGTCGTGTCGCGATGAGGTGATGCAAGCCCATGCCGTCAAGGGCAGCGTATTCGGCGAGCTTCATTCGGATGTTCCTTTTCAGCGAGGCGACCACGGAAGGGAAGCGCTACGGGACGACCCGCGAATGGCGGACGGATTTTGACCTAAAGGCCACGCCGCCTGGATTGAACGGAGGCAACAAGAGACGTTCTACGCGCTGGTTATTGAGGGGCTACCGGCTAGGGCCATCCCTGGTCAATGGGCGATTCACTTCGCTCGATACATGCCAGCAGCAATGGTCGACTCCTTGAGAAGCGTGGCATCGGTCCTGGGCCTCAAGCGCAGGAGCAGGAAGATGACGGCGCATGCCAACAACATTGCTGCCATCAGCAAGAAGCCGGGGTAGACACTGCCGGTCATGGATTTCGACCAACCGATGATGCTTGGGCCGAAGAAGCCACCAGACAGGCCAATCGTGTTGATCAGGGCGATAGCTCCCGCCTGCGCATCTCCTTTTATATACTCGGCTGGAACGGCCCAGAAAACGATATTGGCCATCCACATCATGCCGGTAGCCACGGCCATGCATGCCAGTGTCACTGCGAAATTACTATCGGCAAAGTAGAAGCCAATGAAGCAAAGACAGCTTATGAGAGCCGGTACGGCGACATGGTGTCGACGCTCCCGACGCTTATCGGAACTGCGGCCGCCGAAGAAGATCGCAAACGCAGCAGCCACATATGGAATGGCCGCATACCATCCGAGTGCCTGTGTGCTGGTAACGCCAGTAGACTTGATGATGGTGGGCAGCCAGAAACTCAAGGCATAGATCGGCGCAATGATGCACAGATAGGCAGATGCCAGGACATACACCTTCGGATCACGCAATACATTAAGGAATGACTGGTGCCGCCGGTCTACAGGCGCAGTCGTTTCCGCAGCCAGCATGCGCTTTTCCGCCTCATTGAGCCATTTCGCATTGGACGGGCCATCGACGAGCAGGAAGTAGGCCGCGATGCCGAGCACAAGGGTAGGGGCGCCCTCGATGAGAAACATCCATTGCCATCCGGCGAGATTGCCGGTGCCGGCGAAAGCCGTCATGATCCACGCGGACAGTGGGCCACCAACAATTCCGCTGAAAGGGCCAGCAAGCCAAACCATCGAGATTGCCCCGGCAATGCGAGTGGGACCATACCAGCGCGACAGGTAGAAGAGCACCCCCGGCGCGAAGCCGGCCTCGAAACGCCCAGCAGAAAGCGCAAGGCGTAGAAGACAGGGACGCTGTTTACGAACACCATGCACATTGAGGTAATACCCCAGAGCACCATGATGCGGCTGAATGTGAGCCGAGCGCCAACCCTGGGTAAAAGCAGGTTGCTTGGCACCTCGAACAGGACATAGCCCACGAAGAATATCCCGGCCCCGATGCCATAGGCGGCGTCCGAGAAACCAAGGTCGCTCTGCATCTGAAGCTTTGCAAAACCTACGTTGACTCTGTCCAGGTAGGCGAACAGGAATCCGATGAACAGCAATGGCAGTAGACGCAGATCTATCTTTCGATAGAGGGCCACACCGTCCGTCCCGCTCTCTGAAATACGGTCTTTCCGATGCACAGACATCTCCTTTGGTTGGTATGTGCCTTGCCATGTGTGCGCACCGGCAGCAGGCGGTGTGGTCGAATTGATACTCGCTCCATTGGATGGCAAGTTCGCTTCATGTCTACCAGCACTTTCCGGTGGCGGTGCGTCCGATGGCTGCCCGTTTGCGGTGGGCCAAGGCGTGATGCGATAGTGGAAGTGCCACTTATAGTTGTGTGGGCATGATCGCCAGCATGGCGTCACAGAGAACCTGGGCCCCGGCTGCGAGATCAACTTCGCGCGCGTTCTCGGCCTCGTTGTGGCTGACGCCTTTTTCGCATGGCACGAAGATCATTCCGGTGGGAATATGCTGCGCGGTGTACTTGGCATCGTGGGTAGCGCCGGAAACGATGTCCAGGAATTTCATGGCCCGACCACCGGCGGCGTTGCGAACCGCTGCCACCACGCGATGATCAAACGTTACTGGCGTGGACCTCAGCAGAACCCTCGCCGACACTGGGCAGCCTTCGACCTCGCCGGCGCAAAGTTGAAGGATCGTCTCATCGGTGCGCAGCAAGTAATCAGGGTCGGGATGGCGCAGATCGATATTGAACGTCACCCTTCCTGGCACGGTGTTGGGTGATCCCGGATAGACCTCCAGCCTTCCGACGGTGAAGCGCAGGATATCCTCGGGGTCGTCTATCGCGGAGCGAATGCGTGCGATGAGCGTGGTGGCGGCCACCAATGCGTCTTTGCGATGCCGCAGAGGCGTTGTGCCCGCGTGTGCCTCGGCGCCTAGCAACTGGATTTCGTATGCATGAAGGCCTTGAATGCCGGTGACAACGCCGACGTCGCATGCTTGGCTCTCAAGTACTGGGCCCTGCTCGATGTGGGCCTCGATGTAGGCAAAGCCGCTCATGCCAAGCGGGCGCGTCTCCAGAATGGTAACTCTGCGAGCTGCGCCTTCAGCGCGCTTTGCACATCGATGCTATTGACGTCCTTGATCGCTAATGCCTCGGCGAACGGCAGGCGCCGGCCGCCACCGCGGAGCCCATCGTAGGTGGAAGAAACCTTGAACCCTCCTCATTCATCCACACGATGAGTTCGAGCGGACGTTCGGTCTCGATGCCGTGGTCGTCGAGCGTCTCAAGTACTTCGAGCCCCGCGAGCACGCCATAGACGCCATCGAATCTGCCCCCGGTTGGTTGCGAATCGAGGTGAGAACCTGTCAGGACCGGGCTAAGGTCCGGGTTCTTTCCGGGGCGGCGGATAAATAGATTGCCGATTGGGTCGATCGAGGCTTGATAGCCTCGACTGGATGCCCATTGGAGCAATAGCATCCTGCCACGAGTGTCCTCCTCGGTTAGCGCCTGGCGGTTGACGCCGCCTTTGGCTGTGGCGCCGATCTCTGCCATGGCGCAAATATGTTCCCAGAGTCTCTGGCCGTTGATGCATGGGCCGATGGGAGTAAGTGAGCGGATCGGATTGGGGGCGTTCATCTGGCTGCCTGCCTGGTTTAGTTGCGAGCCAGTTTGCCCAGAGGATTTGCTTTAGTCAAGTACCTTGACTGCTGGGAATCATCGTGTCATAAATAGTGATGCAAGGTCAACTTTCAGAGTGCTTGTCGACAAATGCGGTTATACTTCACATTTGGCGCTGGCTGAATATAACCATTGCGCAACTTATGAAAAATATCGAATCAAATCAGGAAATTATCATTGGTGGCCGGCTGAAGCATGCCAGAATTAATCTCAAACTGAGTTTGCGTCAGCTAGCCGAAAAGGTCGGATGTACCGAAAGCTTCCTTTCGAAAGTCGAAAATAACAAAGTACGACCTTCACTTCCGATGATTCACAAGATCGCCGTGAATCTGGGAATCAGCGTTGCCAGGCTGTTTGCCGAAGAGGCGAATGGGTCCGGCGTTGTCACTGTGATGCCCGAGGGACAGCGGCAGGTTCTACGGACCGAACATAACGCTCGGGGGGCGGCGTCACTTTGGAGACTCTAGTTCCTAATCATCTATCCACGTTGTTAGAGGTAAATATTCACCATATACCAGCTGGCACCTCGTCCCAGGGGTATCTGGAACATCAGGGGGAGGAGATGGGGTATGTGTTGGAAGGAGAACTCGAGATCACCGTGGCGGGCCAGAAGACGATCGTGAAGAAAGGCGATTCTTTCTTCTTTCTTTCGCATCTCCCTCATGGCTACAGGAATATCGGATTGGTCGATGCCCGGGTGCTATGGGTTAATACTCCGCAAAGCTTCTAGAACTCCTTCGCCCGGTAATTACCGGACGCACCGATGTGTCGCCATTGGCTGCTCGTTGGCAACCCGGCGCATAAGGCAGTCCAGGATTTGGGAAAGCCAATGCGAGGCACAAAGCATAGTTTAAAGGGGCAAAATGGGTGAATTCATGGTACTGCTGCACCCTGTCGGCTTGTGTGCTACTATGAAAAAGATAGTAACTGGAGGGCCTGCCCGATGGCTCGAACACAAGAGACGACACCCAGACCATTTGCCCCGTCGCCCGCTCCGTGGACGTCGTTGGCGACAAATGGACGATCCTGGTTTTGCGCGAGCTCTACATGGGCGCGACGCGCTTCGAGGAAATGCTTATTCAGTCGGAGGCCACGCCTCAGATGCTGGCCTCCCGTCTCAAGGCGTTGGAAGCCGATGGCATGGTCGAGCGGCGGCCTTACAGCGAAAGACCGCTACGCTACGAGTACCATCTGACGAAGAAAGGCTGGGCATTCTATCCGGTGATTTATGCGCTGCGCGCCTGGGGCGAGACGTGGTGCAAGGAGAAGAACGAAGGACTCGCCGTGCGTTTTGTGCATCGAGCATGCGGCCATGACGTCGGCGTCGCAAGTTTCTGCCGGCATTGCGGTGTTCCGGTCCAACGCAAGGATCTCGAAGCCGCGATCAGCAACCGCTTCGCTGACGAACGTGCTGCCCGGCTCGAGGCTTTCACTACCGCGCGGCGTGCTGCAACTGGCGCAAGGCGAGACACAACTGAGTGTCTGATGGTGCCTGACGACCAGCGGCGCGCTTGACGTCCATACCAGTTTGGCTTCCCACGTCATCGTCCTATCGTTACAGCGTGCTCGTGTTTCTCCCGGCGGAGCATCGACTGCTCCTTCGTGAGGATGGGATGGAAATAGCTTGATGATGCCGGATGGTGAATCGGGATTCAGCAGGAGAGGATGGACGGAGTCGAACGCCCGTACTTTTACATATCGGCTAGCACCTGATGCACCATGTGAACGACGATCGAACCCTCTCCGACCGCTGCCGCGACCCGTTTGACGTTTCCGGCCCGCGCGTCGCCTACCGCGAATACGCCGGGCAGGCTGGTTTCGAGCATGTAGGGCCGCCTCGCAAGTGGCCATGGCCTGGGTGGCGAGACGTCGTCCAGATCTGTCCCTGTCAAGACGAAGCCGTGCGGATCGAGTGACAGGCAGCCGGCAAGCCACCCGGTCTTTGGTGAGGCTCCCGTCATTACGAAGACATGCCGCACAGGTTGCGTCGTCACCTCGCCCGTGGTCTTGTCGCGCCAGGACACCTCTTCAAGATGGTCGTCACCGCTCAAGCTCACGAGCTCACTGTTGAAATGAACCTGAATACGCGTGTTTTCTTCGATGCGATGGATCAGATAGCGCGACATCGTTGCCGAAAGCCCTGCTGACCTGACCAGCATCCGCACGCCCTTCGTGTTTTGGGCGAGAAACACAGCCGCCTGTCCCGCCGAGTTGCCGCCGCCGATAACGATCACCGGATCGCCGCTACACAGTTGGCCTTCCATGAACGTGGCGCTGTAGTAAATACCACGGCCGGTAAAGCGGGCGATGTTGGGCAACGCCGGCTGGTTATAGGCGGCCCCCGTCGCGAGCACGATCGAGCGGGCCGCTATCTGTTGGCCGTCGTCGAGCGCGATCCGGTAAGGCCACCCGTCGCAGTTTAGGCCCTCGACCGTACGTGCCACCATGATCTTCGCGCCAAATTTTTCCGATTGCGCGATCGCGCTGTTCGCAAGCTCCTGACCAGACAGGCCAGTTGGAAAACCGAGGTAGTTTTCGATGCGTGAACTGGAGCCTGCCTGTCCGCCGGGTGCTGAGCGTTCGATGACCAGCACATCGAGGCCTTCGGATGCCGCATACACTGCCGAGGCGAGTCCTGCGAGACCTGCGCCGACAATTACGATGTCGCGCACCTGCGACGCGTCGATATTCGAGTTGAAGCCCAGCACTTGTGCTACTTCCCGTATCGATGGGCTTCTGAGTATCTGTTCCCCGTTGCAAACGACGATAGGGACGTCATCACTGGATACCCCGAAGCGGTCGAGCAATTCCTGGGAATTACGGTCGGTATCGAGATCCACATATGCGAACGGGTGTCCGTCGCGCGTCAGAAATTCTCGTAGAGCAAGCGTCTGCGCCGAATAGCGCGAGCCGAGCATGAGCACGTTGGTACGTCCGTGGCTGGACATGGAAAGGCGCCGCGCCAGGAACGTCCTCATGAAGATTTCGTTCAACTCCGCGTCCTTGCTGATCAGCGTTCGCAGGTTCTCAGCACTTAACTCCAGCAGGTACGACGCTTCGACGGCCTGACACCGATAGATGGAACGCCTGCCTGCAATCATCAGCAATTCGCCCGAAAACTGGCCCGGCTCATAAGTCGTCACTGTATCTTCGACGCCACTAGCCAGCGAGACGATCCTGATCTTGCCCTCGATCACGACGTATACCGGCGGCGTGTCGTCGTTGGAGTTATAGAGCACAACGCCTGCCGCCACCTGTCGCGGCTTCGTGAAGACGCGCACGCGTCGAGTTGAGATTCGGTGAGGATTGGAGCGTAAGCCATGACGACTTCGGGCCCGCTAGGCGAAGATGGATTCTGCGATGGAGTTGTTGTCGCCTTCGCTCATGTTCTCCTCCATCAGCAAGGATGCCGGCTCTGCCCACTACATTGCAATGGTAGGTCTCAGCCGAAGAACGCGCTAACAAAACGCTATAAATTGCTGCTAACAGGGTTGTCTTGCATCACTTAGCTGCGGCTCTCGCTTCCAGTTCGCCTCGGACAGATGCCAGTGGATTTTCGGCGCCTGCAAGTCTGGCGCATCCTCGTCGCGCGTGAGTTACAGCGACAGATCGTCTGCGGGAAGGCGGCTGCCGGGACTTTCGACTGAACAACGCCGACGGCAGTGACCGCTCCAAGGCAGATCGCCCGGCGAAACGAAAGTGGATGAGAATGCATTTTTGCAATTTCGACGTGTCTCAACAATCCGTCGAGAATGCCGGTGCCGATCATCGAGGGCCAGAAATCTTGTGCGAACAGTTGGGGGAGGGCTCGGAGCAGGATCGTCTCTGATCGAGCCCTATGCGCAGGCCGCAGCTATGCATAGGTCGCGCAGGGGCGCGTCCTCAATCCTCAGCGGAAACTATGCGCAGGTCTGCACTGATTGATCGTGCCAGAATTCGCGCCTCCGCTGGACTCTATAAGGGGGCTACGATGGCGGCCCCGGTCAAGCATGCCCGTACAAGGTCATTACACTCCCGCCCGGCCACTACACCAGACCACTCCATCGATATGTCGAGGCCAACTCTCGATGAAAAGAAGGCACTCGCACGAATGAAGTCTGCCGACACGACCTGCGCCGGCTCGGGCGCGAGAGACGCGTAGGCCGTTCCATGCGCATGGGGGGGGCGCTATGCAGAGCTTTGCATAGGGACCCCCAATGCGCCGTTCGAGAGTTCTTGCGCGAATGACCGGTCATTGGTAGAGCGGCCGTTCGTTTTGTCTCTTCTGAATACATCGTCGGACAATGACGGTGCGCTTCGCTCTCATATTTGCGGCGGCGCTCCACCGGCCGCAAGCAAATGCCCGTGCTGGTCGCAGCATGATCGCGCGTTGGCGTACTACTGAAGCGATCGCTCAAGGCGAGACATCGGAGTCCTATTTCCTCCTGGAGGCAGCGCGTCGTTCTGCACGCTCCGCCGCAAATTGGCTGCCAGGCGATGCATCCAGGTCCTCTCGCTCCACCGCGATCCCGCATTCCGGACACGCACCGGCGAGACCCACATCGTGGCCGCACTCACGATGCACAAAGTGCATGGCGACTTCTTCGTGGTCGTCTTTGCACCATGTTTCTCCCCAGGCCCGCAATGCGTAGACAACGGGATGGAAAGCCCACGCCTTGCTGGTCAGACGGTACTCGTAGCGCAGTGGTTTCTCGCTGTACGGTTGACGCTCAACCATGCCATCCGCCTCGAGCGCCTTCAATCGGGTAGCCAGCATCTGAGGCGTCGCGTTCGTCTGGATCTGCATCTCCTCAAAACGCGTTTCACCCATGTACAACTCCCGGAGCACCAGGACTGTCCAGCGGTCGCCGACGATATCCAGCGAGCGCGCCACCGGACACACTGTATTTGCCTTCTCCGTCACACGTGCCACGACTGATCTCCATGGTTACTATTAATTTCATAGTATCACGGTGCGTGATCTCCCACATCCCTTTCAGATCGATCGGCAGACGGCTGCGACCAATTCGTCACCCAGAAGAAAAATCAGTCCTAAGCTTCTATTTTTCTTGCAACTATGATTTTCATACCTATACTTCCTCCTACCGATATGTGAGGCGTCACACATCAAGCGACCCACGCTACCCAAGCCGTGCGGCGCCACTGCGAAACGCGACTTTGATCCCACCTACCTTCTGAATGGAGAACTGAAATGGCTAATCCTGTGTATCGCACGGAGCGAACCGGCCTGTTGCTGGTGGACCCGTACAACGATTTCCTCTCCGATGGCGGCAAGCTGTTCCCGATGGTCAAGGACGTCGCCAACGACGTCGGACTGCTCGACAACCTGCGCGCTTCTGTGGCGGCAGTACGTAAAGCCAACATCCAGGTCTTCTACGTACCGCATCGTCAGTGGCAACCCGGCGATTACGACGACTGGGATCACCCGAATCCGACGCAACGCCTGGTGCAGAAGCGCCACACCTTCGCAAAGGGCACGTGGGGCGGTGAATGGCATCCGGACTTCGTACCGCAGGACGCGACGTCATCATCCAGGAACACTGGGGCCAAAGCGGCTTTGCCAATACCAACCTCGATTTCCAGTTGAAGCAGCATGGCGTCACGCATGTGATCGCGTCGGCCTGTTGGCAAATACCTGCATCGAATCGACCGCCCGCTTCGCCATGGAGCTCGGCTATCACGTCACGCTCGTGCGCGATGCCACGGCAGCCTTCACCAAGGAAATGATGCACGCCGCGCATCACCTGAACGGGCCGACGTTTGCCCACGAAATCCTGACGACGGCCGAACTGGTTGCCGCCCTTTCCGTGGCAACGCAGGAGGGCGCAGCATGAAACTGACCGGCAATCTCCTGATAGCGCGCAGGAAGTGGGCGCCGCGGCGGGCACCATGCAGGCGCTCAATCCCGCAACCAATCTCAGCTTCGCACCAGACTTCGCATTCGGCGGCATCGACGAGGTCGACCGTGCGGCGCAATTGGCTGATGAGGCGTTCGACAGCTACAACAACACGAGCCTTGCGGTACGGGCAGGCTTCCTGGAACGCATTGCCGAAGGACTCGACGCCAATGCACCGGCACTGGCCCAACGCGCCGCGCTGGAGACCGGCCTGCCGGCCGCGCAGCTCGAAGCGGAAGCCGCCAAGGCGGCCATCCAGTTCCGGCAGTTCGCCGCGGTCGTGCGCCAGGGGCGCTTTCGGGCGGCAACGATCGATCCCGCGCAACCTGAGCGCCAACCACGCCCGCGCATGGACCACCGGATGCAGAAGATCGGGCTAGGTCCGATCGCGATCTTCGGCGCGAGCAATTTCCCCATCTCATACTCGGTCGCTGGCGGTGATACCGCATCGGCGCTTGCGGCGGGCTGCCCCGTCATCCTGAAGGCACACAACGCTCATCCCGGCGCGTCGGAAATCATGGGCCGCATCATCCAGCAGGCCGTGAAAGACGCTGGCCTGCACGAAGGTGTGTTTTCACTGCTGCGGGGCGACGGCAACACGATCGGCGAGGCATTGGTGGACCATCCGCTGATCAAGGGCGTCACGTTCACGGGCTCGGAGGCAGGCGGCATGGCGCTATACCGTCGTGCGCAGCAACGCCCCGACCCGATCCCGGTTTCACCGAGATGACGAGCGTCAATCCCACCTTCGTGCTGCCCATCGCGCTGTTTTCGCGCGGCGGCGAGATTGGCGACGGTTTCGCGGAACGCATGCTGGTGAACGTGGGTCAGGCCTGCCTGAAGCCCGCGATCCTGCTGGCCATCGACGGCCTTGGCTACAGCGAACTCAAGCAGGCAATGATTGCGCGCGTCAGCCCCATGCAGGCCCGTACGATGCTCACACCGGGCATCAACCAGGCGTACCGCAAGAACGTGGAACGCCAGCTCGCCGCAGGCGCGGAAACGATCGCCGCGGGGGCCACACCCGCTGGCGAGTGGGACGGCCAATCATTCTTGTTCGAGGTCGATGGCGCACGCCTGCTTAAAGAGCCGGCATTGCTCGAAGAAGTATTTGGCCCGGCCGCGCTGCTGGTACGCGTGAAGGATGACGAGCAACTGGTCGCGATCGCGAGGCGCTTCCGCGGTCAGCTCTCGGCAACGATGCAAATCGAGCGCGCAGATCATGCGCTCGCGGCCCGCCTGCTGCCGATCCTTGAACGTCGCACCGGCCGCATCGTCATCAACGCGTTCGCGCATCCGCAGGAAGTGTCCTATGCATCGATCCATGGTGGCCCGTTCCCGGCCACTTCGGACAGCCGCTTCACGTCGGTCGGCATGAGCGCGATCGAACGCTTCCTCCGGCCGGTCTGCTACCAGGCTTCCCCGACGAGCTGTTGCCCGAAGCATTGCGGCATGACAACCCACTAGGCCTGTGGCGCCTCACGGATGGCGAACTGTCGAAAGCCTGAGCGGTAGCCGGCAGCACGAACAGCGTCACTACCTCGCCGCAACCATTTACCTATAGGAGATTTTCCATGCAATTTCTTGTCCTGGTCTTAATTGCTGTCCCTGCTCCCCAACATGCACCCACTCGCGACGAGCGCGAAGCCGAGTCAGAGGTCATCCGTCACCTCTATGTCGCTGGCGTCGTCAGGCAGATCTGGCTGCGGGGCGATGGTGGCGCATGCATCATTGCCGAGAGCGACGATGCGGAGACCCTCCGGACCAAATTTTCGAACTTACCGTTGGTGCAATCCGGGTTCCTTCAACCCCCAAAGGTAATTGCACTGAAGCCGTATGCCGGTTTTGGACCGGCCGTTTCAAATTCAGAAATTCAAGGAAGTAGATCATGACCACCCACATTGCCAAGCGTCTGGTATTCGCCATTGCCCTGATTGCTACTGTCGGCGCGCAGGCCGCCAGTCTGTCCCACGGGCGCGCGCGACCCGTTCACGGACGTGCCCGTTCTGTCACCGATTCGCGCGACCCATACACGGATGGTGCCCGTTCTGTCACCGATCCGCGCAACCCGTACACGGACGGTGCGCGCACAGTGCAGGAACCGCGCAGCCCGTACTACGACGGCGCTCACACAGATCGCTGATCGATCACGGAGCGCGGCTCCCGCCCGTAACCATGACGTTCAGGCCTGGATTGGGCATCCGAACGTCGTGGAGATTCGTGATGTTCATTCCCAAGACTCACTTCCACGCGGCGTCCACCATGGAAGTGAGGCATTCCGGACGACCACGCAGGCGTGGCCGCATCCAGCCAATCCCACCAATCCCACCCCTCTGAAGGAGTTCTATTGTGAAGACTGTTGCCACGAACGACATGAAGCTCGAAGTTGTCGTCATTCCCGTTTCGGATGTGGATCGCGCCAAGCGATTTTACGGCGGCCTGGGCTGGAAGCTCGATGCCGACTTCGCCAAGGGCGACGCGTTTCGAGTCCTGCAGTTCACGCCGCCAGGCTCGCCTTGTTCGATTCACTTCGGCACGGGAATCACGTCGGCAGCCCCGGGATCGGCGCAGGGACTCTATCTCGTCGTGTCCGACATTGAGGCCGCGCGCATCGAACTCGTCGCTCTCGGTGTCGACGTCAGCGAAGTGTTCCACAGGCGTCGGAGAGCCACCGCAGAGTGGCCCGCATCCGCAGCGGCAGACCTACTCCTCGTATGCCACGTTCAGCGACCCGGACGGTAACAGTTGGCTGTTGCAGGAGGTCACCGCGCGATTGCCCGGACGCGTGAATGCGGACACGACCTTCGCCTCGTCGACGGAACTCGCGGCCGCGCTCCGGCGTGCGGCGGCCGCACATGGCGAGCACGAAAAGCGCAATGGCGGCAAACACGACGAGAACTGGCCCGCCTGGTACGCCGAGTACATCCTCCGGGAGCAATCTGGCCAGGAACTGCCGGTGTAAGCACGCTAACGCTCACAGTGCGGGTCGCAGACTCGCGCTCGGAAAATCGCCATGTTTATAGTATCGTCAGCGCCAATCCGGCGCCGCCATCTTTCAGCCGCGGCTGTACTCGGCCTTGTTCTGATTCGCAAGAACTTGCTACATCGCTGACTGCTGGCGAAAACAGCCCAACGCTGCTGCCCCGCTCACCGCAAACCGACAGACCAAGGAGACATCGAATGCACACCGGACTTCAACTTCGTTCGCAAATCAAGAGCAGTGGTGAACTCGAGCTGTCGCTAGACAGCATCGACACACCGCACCCTGGCCCGGATGAAGTGCTCATCCGTATAGAAGCCTCTCCCCTCAACCCGTCCGATCTCGGCCTGCTGTTCGGTGCGGCCGACATGAGCACGGCCAAGGCCAGCGGCACGGCCGAGCGCCCCATAGTCACCGCGCGTGTTCCGGAAGGCGCGATGCGCAGCATGGCGGGCCGCCTGGATGCATCCATGCCGGTTGGCAATGAGGCGCGGGCGTGGTCGTCGATGCAGGCTCGTCCCCTGCGGCGCAAGCTTGATGGGCAAGACCGTGGCTGCCATCGGCGGCGCGATGTACTCGCAGTACCGCTGCATTTCCGCAGACCAGTGCCTGGTCCTGCCCGAAGGCGCCACGCCTGCTGACGGCGCGTCGTCATTCGTCAACCCGCTCACCGCACTGGGCATGGTCGAGACCATGCGGCGCGAAGGACATAGCGCCCTGGTGCACACCGCCGCGGCCTCCAACCTGGGCCAGATGCTCAACCAGATCTGTCTCAAGGATGGCATCAAGCTGGTGAACATCGTGCGCAAGCAAGAGCAGGCGGACCTGCTCAAGCACAAGGTGCGGTCCACGTCTGCAACGCCGCGTCGCCCACGTTCATGCAAGACCTTACCGAGGCACTCGTCGCCACTGGCGCAACGATCGCGTTCGACGCCACGGGCGGCGGCAAGCTCGGCGGCCAGATCCTTACCTGCATGGAAGCGGCCTTGAACAAGACGGCCAGCGAATACAGCCGCTATGGCTCGACCACCCACAAGCAGGTCTACCTCTACGGCGGCCTGGACACAAGCCCGACCGAGTTTAGCCGCAACTTCGGCATGGCGTGGGGCATGGGCGGCTGGCTGCTGTTCCCGTTCCTGCAGAAGATCGGGCGCGAGCGGGCCAACGCGCTGAAGCAACGTGTGGTGGCGGAGCTGAAGACCACCTTTGCCAGCCACTACTCGAAAGAGATCTCGCTGGCCGAGGTACTGGACCTGGACGTGATCGCCGCCTACAACAAGCGTGCGACGGGGGAGAAGTACCTGATCAACCCGAACAAGGGCCTGGCCGGATAAATCACCCCCGGGGCGCCTTGCGCGCCCACCGTGTCAAGAGGCTGACCGGATTCTTCCGAATCGGCCTTCTGCTTCTTCAGGTCCTGAAATTCGTTTTCACGAGCGAGACAGGCGTTGCGCGCCTCGTCGAAGTGATAAGCGAGCGTGTTGAAGTGGGCCGCCAGCGCCGGCAGGTAGTGCGGCTCAGTCACGAACCAGCGGCATCGCACGCAGTTGCGGCTGCCGCCCGACACAGGCCCGTCCGCGTGGGGCTACCGCATGCAGTTGGGCATCCGGAGTACTTGCCGAAAGCGGGGCCACCACTGAGCCACTACGATGCCATTGATGATGTACAAGCATTGCCGTACATAGGCGACGGAGGCGTGGATTATTACCGCAGGTTTCTGGGGCGCCCTTGCCTCGTGCGTTCGCCATCGGGTCACACGGGACGGATGCCGCCGAATCGCTGTCGCTTGACGATTTGCTTCAGCACGCCCATTCCTGGCTGTATGAGTGACGGATTCTGATCCCCTCAACGCGCGCGCTGGGCTGGCATCGAGCGGCCGTTTAGGCATTCCCCACCATCCAGGCTGCGACGCTACTCCACTGAGTCGCAAATTGGCTGCCAAGCGATACCACATCCCTTTCAGATTGAACGGCACGCGACTGCAACCAACTCGCCACTCGCGAGCAGATCAATCCTAAATCTCTGTTTTCTTGACATTTTTTTCATACCTATACTTCCTCATACCGATATGTGAGGCGTCACACGTCAAGCGACCCACGCTACCCAAGCCGCGCGGCGCCACTGCGAAACGCGACTTTGATCTCACCTACCTTCTGAATGGAGAACTGAAATGGCTAATCCTGTGTATCGCACGGAGCGAACCGGCCTGTTGCTGGTGGACCCATACAACGATTTCCTCTCCGATGGCGGCAAGCTGTTCCCGATGGTCAAGGACGTCGCCAACGACGTCGGACTGCTCGACAACCTGCGCGCTTCTGTGGCGGCAGTACGTAAAGCCAACATCCAGGTCTTCTACGTACCGCATCGTCAGTGGCAACCCGGCGATTACGACGACTGGGATCACCCGAATCCGACGCAACGCTCGGTGCAGAAGCGCCACACCTTCGCAAAGGGCACGTGGGGCGGTGAATGGCATCCGGACTTCGTACCGCAGGACGCGACGTCATCATCCAGGAACACTGGGGCCAAAGCGGCTTTGCCAATACCAACCTCGATTTCCAGTTGAAGCAGCATGGCGTCACGCATGTGATCGCCGTCGGCCTGCTGGCAAATACCTGCATCGAATCGACCGCCCGCTTCGCCATGGAGCTCGGCTATCACGTCACGCTCGTGCGCGATGCCACGGCAGCCTTCACCAAGGAAATGATGCACGCCGCGCATCACCTGAACGGGCCGACGTTTGCCCACGAAATCCTGACGACGGCCGAACTGGTTGCCGCCCTTTCCGTGGCAACGCAGGAGGGCGCAGCATGAAACTGACCGGCAATCTCCTGGTAGGCGCGCAGGAAGTAAACGAGACGAACCGAAGACCCGAGTCAGCTCAGCACGCGGAAGAAGTCACGGACGTCCGTGATGATGGCCTGCGGTTCTTCCCAGGCTGCGAAGTGTCCGCCGCTGGCGTGATACCGCCTCTGCTTGAGGTTGTAGTAGCGCTGGGCCCAGCGGCGCGGGGCGGTGCATATTTCCTCCGGCAACACCGAAATGCCCACTGGAGCCTCGACCACAGGCATGCGATTGTGCACCGGCGTCCAGGGATCGTGTGCGGCCTCGTAGTAGTAGCGTGCCGACGTCCCAGAGCTCTGCGTGACCCAGTAGATCATGATCGTGGTCAGAAGATCGTCCTTGGTGAAGCGGGTTTCGACGTCGCCGTGGCAATCGCTCCAGCTGCGTTGCTTTTCGAGTATCCACGACGCCAGGCCCACTGGTGAGTCGTTGAGCGCTGACGCGATGGTCTGCGGCTTGGTGCTTTGCAGCGCCGAGTACGCCGACTCTGTGGCGAAGAAGTTCTGCAGGCGCGCGGCCGTCGACGCTTCGTCAGCGTCATAGTCTTCGGGCGCCGGCATGCTGCCGCTGAACAGGTCCAGCGGCAGCGTCATCGGGAAGTGAACGCCCATCACGCGCTCGGGATAGCGGTGCCCCAGGTCTGCCGTGATCAGCGCGCCCCAATCGGCGCCGTGCGCAGCAAAACGCGGATAGCCAAGCTGTTGCATGAGCTTCACCCAAAGCCCGGAGGTGCGCCAGAAATTGACGCCAGGCTTGCGCAGCGGCGTGGAGAATCCGTAGCCAGGCAAGGACGGCACCACCACGTCAAAGGCATCCGCAGGATCGCCACCGTGTGAGCCGGGATCGCTGAGGGGGGCGATCACTTTGTGATATTCCCAAAATGTCCAGGGCCAGCCGTGCGAGAGGATCAGCGGCTTAGGATTGGGCCCCTTGCCGCGCACGTGGATGAAGTGGATCGGCACATCGTCGATCTCAGTGCGGAACTGCGGATAAGCGTTGATAGCGCGTTCCTGCTTGCGCCAGTCGTAGCTCTCGATCCAGTAGGAGACCAGCTCCTTAAGGTAGACGGTATTGGTGCCATACTGCCAGTTTTCGTTTGCAAAGTCGTTGGCCCAACGCGTAAGCTTGAGGCGAGCCTGCAGATCGTTGAGCACTTCATCAGGTACATCGACGCGAAACGGTTCCATGTTGTTCCTTCCTCTGTGGTCTTGTAGGCGCAACCACCTGGCGACAGGCGAGCAGTTGGCAGTGCGCGTCGCGGCGCATTCCCCGATGAGGCGCGACGCGCTGCTCATTTCAACTGGTACTTCTCGCGCACCAGATGTCCGATTCCCATTCGATCGAGGATCGCGAGCGGGCACAGGAAGGTCACGCGGACCGTGCCGGGCAGCCGGCTGATTTCGATGGAGCCCGTGATCGTCGCCCGGTTAAGCACCTCTTCGTACGCGAGCCCCGTCGTCGTCGCCGCGCGGCGCAGGCCGTTTTCGGTGGCCTCGTTGAGATTGACGCCGCTGCCGATGAACGTGATCGGACCGCTTTCCTCGATCTTGCGCTGGCCCCAACGCGCACCGAGCTCAGCCACCTTCTGACGCTGCTCGACGCTCATGGGGCGCGCCATCGGCGGCAAGTCGTCGACGTTCTGCAGCAGTATCGGACCTTCGAGTGTGAGGTGCTTGATGACCTCAACCGTGAGTTCGGTTTCTCCGGACACGTCGGTGGCATGCCCGGCGATCTCGCCATTGCCCTGTTGCGCGTGCATGTCGCCCAGATAGACGCCGGCTCCCGGCACCTTGACCGGGCAGATCACGATGCAGCCTTCGCGGACCGAATTGGTGTCCATGTGCCCGTCGGTCTTGGCCGCGTGCAACGCTTCGCGGGTCAGCCCATAGCGGTGGGGTGCACCGACTAGGTACTGGCCGTAATCGGCGCAATTGTGCGAGTCGGGCAAGTCGCGCGAGGGCGTCGTGCCGATGTTGCCGAGAAACGGGCGCATGTGCGCCGCCACGCCCGGGATGTCGGCACGCGCAAGAGACAGTACGGAATGCTGGCCTGCCAGTTCAGGCAAGGCCGACATCACCGACGCCTTGCCCGCCAGACGATTGGCGATTTGCTGATTGACCGTGAGGCTTACCTGGTTTTCCTGATCGAGCACGATCACGTAGCCATGCTTGAAGCGGAACGCGTTGACCTCGGCGCCGCAGTGATCGCAGCGAATCGCGTCCTGGCCGATGCCTTCGACGTGGCTCGCCGGGTGCTCCGTCCCGCAGGCCGCGCAGATTTTTGCGACGAACGGGTCGCCGTGATAGCGGCCTTCCACGAACTCCATCACGCCCGAAGACGTCGCGGTCGACGTGACGCGAAGGCGTTCGATCTTCAGTGCGACGGCGTCGCCGATCTCGGCTCCGGCGATCGCGACCGGTTGCGTCACTTCATGGCCGCCCTGGAAGGCTGGCGTGATCATCGGCCCCCAGCAGCCGGGCGGGGTGCCGGCGATCAGTGTGCCGCCGTCGGCGAGCGGGCCGAGCATCGGCTGGCTCGGCCCGAGGAGTCCGTTTGTGTAGGAGTCGACGCGAAGCCGTTTGACAGGCGGCTGTGCCGTGATGGCGTCGGACAGGATGGTCGTCATGGTTGCTCTCCACGTGCCGCATTGGATGCGGCGTTCGTTTGTCGGAAAAGGAGCACGAGCGCCACGATAGCGATCGTACGGGGGGTGGTCATTTGCAGTCGCCATAGGCGTTTCCGCTGCACGTTTTTCAAGCAACGCGGACGCCGCCGCTTTGGTGTCGTCCGCACCTTTGTTTTCAGCGCAACGGCCGGAAACTCGCGCGAACCTCGTCAGTGAAAGCTTGCGGCTGCTCCCAGGCCGCGAAGTGTCCGCCTTTGGGGAGGCGGTTATAGCGAATCAGTTTCGGATAGGCCTTCTCTGCCCAGCTCTGCGGTGCGGCGTAAATCTCATCTGGAAAGACGCTAACGGCGACCGGGATGGCGACGTGTTTCGGGGCAAAAAAATTGAGCTTGTTTTCCCAGTACAGTCGGGCGGACGAAATAGCTGTGTTCGTGAGCCAATAGAGCGTGACGTTGTCGAGGATGTCGTCTCGCGAAAGGCCTTCGGACTGACCGTCGAACACGCGCGCGATAAGTGCCTGGCTGCTGGCATCGTGGTCGAGCATCCACGCCGCGAGGCCGACAGGCGAGTCTTCAATCCCGTACAGTGTCTGCGGGCGGTTCGCCATCTCCAATGCGTAGCCAAGGCCGTGCTTATAGAAATAGTCGAGCTGATCGACCGCGTGCTTCTCGTCAGCTGAGAGGCCGGCTGGCGCCGGCCCGCCTAGCTTGAGTACCTCTGCAATGTTGTCCGGTACGGTAGCCGGCATGTTGGTGTGAATGCCTAGCAGCTCCGGTGGCGCCAGCAACGCCATCTGCTCCGTGACCGCATTCCCCCAATCGCCGCCTTGCGCGACATATCGGGTGTAGCCCAGACGTTTCATCAGCGCGACCCAGGCGCGCGCGGTGCGAGCAGGATCCCAGCCGGTGGTGGTCGGCTTGCTGGAGAACCCGTATCCCGGAAGCGAAGGAATCACGATATCGAAAGCGTCCGATGCAGTCCCGCCATGTGCCGTCGGATTGGTCAGCGGACCGATGATCTTCAACTGCTCGATGATCGAGCCGGGCCACCCGTGCGTGACGATAACCGGCAACGCATTTTCTTGTCTCGAACGAACGTGGATGAAATGAATGTCAAGCCCATCGATCTCGGTGACGAATTGCGGCAACGCGTTTAGCCTCGCTTCGACTTTCCGCCAGTCATAGCCTGTTGCCCAATAGCGCGCAAGTTTCTGCATAGTCGCGAGTTGCACGCCTTGGGATGCATCCGTTACCGTTTGGCGCTCGGGCCAACGGGTCGCCTTGATACGCCTTTTCAAATCGATAAGTTGCGATTCCGGCGCATGCACACGAAGTGCGCGAATAGAGGTCTTGTCACCGCCAGCCGACTGTGCGACTTCGGTGATAGCCTGATTCGCTTCCGCGAAAGCGAGCCGGCTCAATGAGGCTGCAGCAACGGTGGTCGCCGCCATTCCAATAAACGACGGCGCGACGAGGGCCGGGGTGAGATATCGTTTGGCATACAAGCTCCTACTGGCAAGAAACTTTGGTTGTAGCTATGGCGTTATCGCCGATCAATGTGATAGGGCGATCGCCGATATTTCGAAAGCGGTCGTTGCAGCGGCCGGGGTCCGAACGACCAGGGCCCGGAACTGGCTCTGCCCGACGCTTGCGGAAAATTGACACTTTGAGAATGGCCGCCATGGTCGGCAAGTCGAGTGGACCCATCGGGTGACACGACTGATTGAATGTCACGCTGGAAGTGCTGATCTGGGGAGGGGTGCCAGAAGGCTTCCGATACACCCCTGAAATCCTCGGTGAAGGACACAGACGGCTGAGAGAGCTTTGTCCGCGCCCTCCAACTCAGCGCAGCGGCCTGAACGCCGCCCTGAGTTCCTGAGCGAAGATCGTTGGCTGCTCCCACGCCGCGAAGTGGCCGCCTTTCTCGGCTTGGTGGTAATAGATGAGGTTGGGGTAGGCCTTCTCTGTCCAGCTGCGCGGCGCCTGATATTGCTCGCCGGGGAATACGCTCACGGCCACCGGGATCTTGACGCCCTTGGCGTTAAAGAATCCACCCTTATATTCCCAATAGAGACGAGATGCAGAGACTCCGGTGTTGGTCAGCCAGTACAACGTGATGTTGTCAAGGATTTCGTCACGCGTCAGTTCGCCTGCTTTGCTCTTTGTCCGATCCAGGGCCGACGCGACTGCAGCGGCTGGCTGGGCGTCCGCATCATTGTGGTCGAGAAGCCAGGCGGCGAGGCCGACGGGTGAATCGGCAATTCCGTAGAGCGTCTGCGGACGCGATCCCATTATTCGGGCGTAGTTCACTACGTTGAAGGTATGGGCGAGTTGCTCGTAGGCGCGCTTCTCCTCGGCTGACAGACCGGCAGGCGCCGGAGCGCCGATCTGGAGCGCTCGGTCGACGTCGGCGGGAACCGTCGCGGGCATGTTGGTGTGGATGCCGAGCAGTCCCGGAGGAGCCTGCAGGCCCATCTGATCAACAACAAACGCACCCCAGTCGCCGCCCTGAGCGACGTAGTGCCGATAGCCGAGTCGGTGCATTAGCTCGGCCCAGGCGCGCGCCATATGCTCGGGACCCCAGCCGGTCGTCGTCGGCTTGCCGGAGAACCCGTAGCCCGGCATCGATGGGATGACGACGTCGAACGCGTCTTCGGCCTTCCCGCCATACGCGACCGGGTCCGTTAGCGGTCCGATCAGCTTGATCTGTTCGAGTACGGAGCCGGGCCAACCATGGTTGATGATCAATGGAAGCGCATTGGGGTTCTTCGAACGAACATGGATGAAATGGATGTCCACCCCGTCGATGGTGGTCACGAACTGCGGAAGAGCGTTGAGCTTCGCTTCCGCTTTACGCCAGTCATAACCCGTCGCCCAATAGCGGGCGAGGTTTTGCATGGTCGCGAGTGGCACGCCCTGCGAAGAATCTGCAACGGTCTCCTTTTCCGGCCATTGTGATGCGGCGATCCGCCGACGAAGCTCGTCAATGGATTTCTGCGACACATGGATCTTTGGGAAAGGACGGATCGACTCGTTTTCAGCCGTTGCGCGCTGTTCTGCGGAGGGCTGATTCGCAGCTGGAACGGCATGCGCACAACTAAAGGCAGCGGCCAGAACAAGGCCGAGTACAGCCGAGGCTGATGCAAGATGGCGACGCCGGATTGGCGCTGACGATACTATAAACATGGTGATTTTCCAAATAAGAGCGTGAGTCGGCGACGCGCTCTGTTAGCGTTAGCGTGCTTACACCGGCAGTTGCTGGCCAGATTGCTCCCGGATGATGTACTCGGCGTACCAGGCCGGTTGGGGAGGGCATCACGAGGTCTCCACGACGTTCGGATGCCCAATCCAGGCCTGAACGTCATGGTTACGGGCGGGAGCCGTGCTCCGTGATCGATCAGCGATCTGTGTGAGCGCCGTCGTAGTACGGGCTGCGCGGTTCCTGCACTGTGCGCGCACCGTCCGTGTACGGGTTGCGCGGATCGGTGACAGAACGGGCACCATCCGTGTATGGGTCGCGCGAATCGGTGACAGAACGGGCACCGTCCGTGAACGGGTCGCGCGCGCGCCGTGGGACAGACTGGCGGCCTGCGCGCCGACAGTAGCAATAAGGGCAATGGCGAATACCAGACGCTTGGCAATGTGGGTGGTCATGATCTACTTCCTTGAATTTCTGAATTTGAAACGGCCGGTCCAAAACCGGCATACGGCTTCAGTGCAATTACCTTTGGGGGTTGAAGGAACCCGGATTGCACCAACGGTAAGTTCGAAAATTTGGTCCGGAGGGTCTCCGCATCGTCGCTCTCGGCAATGATGCATGCGCCACCATCGCCCCGCAGCCAGATCTGCCTGACGACGCCAGCGACATAGAGGTGACGGATGACCTCTGACTCGGCTTCGCGCTCGTCGCGAGTGGGTGCATGTTGGGGAGCAGGGACAGCAATTGAGACCAGGACAAGAAATTGCATAGATAATCTCCTATAGGTAAATGGTTGCGGCGAGGTCGTGACGCTGTTCGTGCTGCCGGCTACCCGCTCAGGCTTTCGACAGTTCGCCATCCGTGAGGCGCCACAGGCCTAGTGGGTTGTCATGCTGGCGCTAGTGTTCCTGGATGATGACGTCGCGTCCTGCGGTACGAAGTCCGGATGCCATTCACCGCCCCACGTGCCCTTTGCGAAGGTGTGGCGCTTCTGCACCAGGCGTTGCGTCGGATTCGGGTGATCCCAGTCGTCGTAATCGCCAGGTTGCCACTGACGATGCGGTACGTAGAAGACCTGGATGTTGGCTTTGCGTACTGCCGCCACCGCAGCGCGCAGGTTGTCGAGCAGTCCAACGTCGTTGGCGCCGTCCTTGACCATCGGGAACAGCTTGCCGCCATCGGAGAGGAAATCGCTATACGGATCCACCAGCAACAGGCCGGTTCGCTCCATGCGATACACAGCATTAGCCATTCCAGTTCTCCATTCAGAAGGTAGGTGCGATCAAAGTCGCGTTTCGCAGTGGCGCCACACGGCTTGGGTAGCGTGGGTCGCTTGATGTGTGACGCCTCACACGTCGGTATGAGGAAGTATAGGTATGAAAATCATAGTTGCAAGAAAAATAGAAGCTTAGGAATGATTTTTCTTCTGGGTGACGAATTGGTCGCCGTCGTCTGCCGATCGATCTGAAAGGGCTGTGGCATCTCACTCGTGCCGCTGCCGCGCCGATACCACATGGCGGAGGACTCGCTGGACCGCGACCATATCCCTGATATCGCTGCGCTCGGCCACGCACCTGCTGGAAGCCAGCGCCGAGGTGACGGGGTGCGGCGTGGGGCGGTGAGCATCGTGCTACGGAATGCGCCCACGGTCAGGGCTGCCGTGGACGATGTGGATCGCTAACTGTTCGTGCACAGTCCGGACATTGTGGTATCGGGTCAATGAGCGCGCCCCGATCGTGAAGGACACAGTCCGCGATGTTGATCGACATCAGCCTGTCTGGCGTCGTCGCCGTGCGTTAGAACTGCGATCTCTGTCTCGCCGATGCGCACAACTTCATGCGGCTGTTCGTCGGGAGCAAGCTCGATCTATGAGCCGTATCGCTACCGCACGAACCCATTGTCAGTCGCGCGGTGTATGAGGGGCGAGGCTGCTGGTGGAGCCGGCCAGCGCAACGTTGCATATCGCGCGAAACGTTTGCCCCAGATGTCAAAGGCGCAAACACCACGCTGCGCCAGATCGCCGAAGACTACATCTTCCGGAACTTCGGTGAAGCCCAAGGGAGCACTTCAGATCGCGTTCGCCAATTGCTGCGGCAGACGCTTGGCACGTCGAATAGCGACAAATCCAGCATTGCCGCACTGCTTGCGCTGCATCCGAGAACGCTGCAGCGCCGGCTCACGGAAGAGCGCACGAGTTTCGAAACCTGCAGGGGCTTCGAAACCCTGCAGGACGAGGTTCGCAAAGTCCGCGCGCTGCATTACCTTCGAGACACCACCCTGCGGTCGGCCGGTCCTAGCAGGCTTTCTTCCAACCGCCGAGAGCCAATAATGTTGGTGACGGGGAAACGGGGCTTATACAAGATCCAGCCTACTCGAAAAAATTCCTGATGCGACAAATTCAGGATAACTTCCAAGATGCACGCACCGACTGAGTGATTCGACCCGCCATTGTGATGGTCTGGCACGAGCGCAAGCGCTTATAGTTGAATTTTTCGATATATTCGTCATTATCCAACGTTTTTCATTTTATATGACATCGGTGTAGATTGGTTTTGGCAGAATAATGGAAAAAATCCTTCTATATCAAAGAGTCGATTTTCGATATCCCTGTCGTTCGGCAAGTTTTGTCGGCTGCCACAATTGGTGCGACCGGCGACACAATTGACGCTGAACTGCCTAGATCGTCACTTGGCGAAACTTTAGGAGCGCGAAAGCTTCGCCAGTCACCGAGGTGGCAAGCAATGCGGTGCTTCAGCTATGGCAGATCTCGCCGGAGCCAGCCGCCTCGTCCTCGGCTTCGGAGTCGCGCGCCGAAAGGGCCAGCAGACCACGCCGCAAATCGTCGATCAGATCCTCCGTGTCCTCCAGGCCCACATGCAGACGTACAGCTTGTCCCTGGTATGGCCACCGATGGCCGGTGCGTCCCATTCCCGGCGTGAACGGGATCACGAGGCTTTCATAACCCCCCCAGGAAACCCCGAGGCCGAAATGCTCGAGAGCATCAATGACGCCGCGAGCGAGGCCCTAGAGTTTGTGCGCAGCACCACCGAAAAGAGGCCGCATGCACCGGTAAAGTCGCGCTTCCACAATGCATGTCCGGGATGTGATGGCAATGCGGGATGCAGGACCGCTTCGACCTGCGGCTGCAGCTCCAGCCATTGCGCAACACGCAGGCCAGATTGCCAGTGACGCTGCAATCTGACGGCCAATGTACGCAGGCCGCGCAGAGCCAGATAGATATCATCCGGGCCTGCGGTTTGCCCCATGTCATGAGTGGTCTGCTTGATCAGAGGCCAGGTGTCTCGATTGCAGGTCACAACGCCAAGCATTGCGTCGGAATGACCCACGATGTACTTCGTAGCGGCCTGGACCGACACGTCGACCCCGTGTGCAAACGGCTTGAAGTAGAGTGGCGTCCCCCAGGTGTTGTCCATCACGACATAAGCGCCGTGCCGATGCGCCGCGGCAGAAATGGCAGGAATGTCCTGGATGTCGAAGGTCTCGGAACCGGGCGATTCCACATATACGACACGCGTATTCGCCCGCAACAGGGCTTCGATCGGCGTGCCGCCTACCGGATCATAGGTCTCGACTTCGACGCCGAAGCGCGCCAGGACCCGCTCCAGAAAGGCGCGTGTCGGGGAATAAGCGCTGTCGGTCACGAGGAGGTGGTCACCAGCCGACAGTAAAGCTGTCAGTGCAGTACTGACCGCGGCGAGGCCGGAAGGAAAGACTAGCGATCGATATCCGCCCTCAAGACCAGCTACGGCTTCTTCGAGCGCTTGCGTAGTAGGCGTGCCATAGCGGCCATAAGTCGTTGCCCCCGGCTCTTCCGCAGCGCGGGCGCGCTTCATCTCTTCCCATTCGGCCATCGAACCTGCGAGGATGGTCGACGCCCTGAAGATCGGCGTGTTGACGACGCCGCCGAAGCGCTCCGGGTGGCGGCCGGCACAAACCAGGTGGGTGCTTTCATTCATAGTATCTCTCATGGTTATACGATGCGGCATCGAAGTTTGTCGTCGAGTGCCGCCGGGACGTTGATATGCGGGCAGATGGCTAAATGGGGGCCGCCTGGAGCGCGTCGCGATAGGCAAATAGCGCCGGTGCGCCGCCGGTATGCAGGAACAGCAGCGGACCCTCACCCTCAAAGCGCTTGCGCATCACGCCGTCGAGCAGGCCAGCCATCGCTTTCGCCGTATACACGGGGTCGAGCAGGACTCCCTCCGTGCGGGCCAGCAATCTGATGGCATCGAGCGCAGCCCGGTTAGGTTCGCCATAGCGGGGCAGGAAGTATTCGTCCCACAGTTCAAGCCGCAGTTGAGCCGGTACTTCGATGTCGAGCAATTCCGCCGTTCCGTCAATCAGCCCTGCCACCTTGGGCGCCTGCGCCTCGACGGACCGCGAAACGGTAATACCGACGACTTGTGCATCTGGCATTGCATGAGCGAGTGCCAATGCCAGGCCTGCGTGGGTTCCGGCACTGCCGGACGCCAGCACGACCGCCGAGAATGAAACACCCATCGCGTCGGCTTGCTGCGCCAGCTCTAGGCCGGCATGGACATATCCCAATGCGCCAAGCGGATTGGACCCGCCGATTGGAATGATGTAGGGCTGATGCCCGTCGCCGCGCAGTCGTTCGGCCAGCGCTTGCAACTGTGCGTCGGCATTGTCGAGCGTGGCAACCGGTTCCCCGTGCGCGTCGAACAGGTCGAGCAGCAGGCGATTGCCGCTGCGCAGATAGTCCACGTCTGTGGTGTTGGTTGGGTTCTCCAGCAACGCGTGGCAGCGCAGTCCAAGACGGGCTGCCACGGCGGCCGTTTGCCGGACATGATTCGACTGAATCGCGCCGGCTGTCACCAGCGTATCAGCACCTTTGCGCAAGGCGTCTGCCGCCAGAAACTCAAGCTTACGCAGCTTGTTTCCGCCAAAGGCGAGTGGCGTGGTGTCATCGCGCTTAATGTAGACATCGCGACCGAGCATGCGGGACAAGCGATCGAGTTTCTGCAGGGGGGTGGCCGCGCCGACCAGTTCGAGGCGGGAAAATGAAGCAATGCGATCCGAGATTTTTTTCATGGGACTTCGGCTCTGGATGAGATAAATCAGGTGAGACAGACGCTGTCAGGGAGCTATCGCCCGACTTGGTCTTCATGCAGGCAAGCGCGCCTTCATCAGTGCAAGATCTTCGCCAGGAATTCCTTTGCACGGGCTGACTTCGGGTCGCCGAAAAGGCATCTTTCCAGTCGTCTTCAACAATAGCGCCGCTATCCATGAAGATCACGCGGTTGGCAACCTTCTTCGCGAACCCCATTTCATGGGTGACGCAGATCATCGTCATGCCTTCGCGAGCCAGTCCAGTCATGACGTCCAGCACCTCGTTGATCATCTCCGGATCGAGTGCCGAAGTCGGTTCATCGAACAGCATGGCGACGGGATCCATCGACAAGGCGCGCGCAATGGCAACGCGCTGTTGCTGTCCGCCCGAAAGCTGCGCAGGGAATTTTTTGGCATGGGCTCTCAGGCCGACGCGCTCAAGCAGTCTTAAGCCTTTTTCCCGGGCCTCGTCCTTGCCGCGCTTTAACACCTTGACCTGTGCCAGGGAAAGGTTGTCGAGAATGCTCAGGTGCGGGAACAGCTCAAAATGCTGGAACACCATGCCGACCCGTGAGCGCAGCTGCGCGAGATTGATCTTAGGATCCCCCACGCTCACGCCGTCCACGCTAATGAGGCCCTGCTGGAACGATTCGAGCCCGTTCACCGTCTTGATGAGTGTTGACTTCCCTGACCCCGACGGACCGCAGATGACCACGACCTCGCCTTTCTCTACACGCGTGCTGCATGCATCCAGAACCTTGAACTGACCGTACCATTTCGATACGCCTTCGAGAGCGATCATTGTTTTGTCTCCTGCTTGCAGATTGTTGTTGTAGCGCTTTGCTTGGTCGCCGGATCAGCGTGTCACGCGCAGTGTCAGCCGCGCCTCGATGCGCCGCTGCACCCACGACAATCCCGTGCTCAGCAGCCAGTAGATGGCGGCTACTGACAGGTAGAGCGGAAGCGGTTGGAAAGTCGAGGCAATGATCTCCTGCGACGATCTCAGCAACTCGGTCACGGTGATGACGGACACCAGCGAGGTGTCCTTGATCAGGCTGATGAGCGTATTGCCGAGGCTCGGTACGGCGAGCCGCAGCGCCTGCGGGCAGACGATGTAACGCAGTGTCTGCAGATGGCTCAGCCCGAGACTGTGCGCCGCGCTCCATTGCCCGCGGCTGATCCCCAGAATCGCGCCCCGCATGCTTTCCGAGAGGTAAGCGCCGGCATTGGCCGTGAGGGTAAGGATGCCGGCAGTGGTGGGGTCGAGATTGATGCCGAGATCGGGCAGACCGTAATAGACGACGAACATCTGCACCAGCAGCGGCGTACCCCGCATGACGCTGACATAGGCGCGCGCAATGCCACTGAGGACAGGACTGGCACTGATTCCCATGATGCGACGACGATCCCGACCAACAGGCCGAAGATCATCGAGGCCAGGGCAAACTTCACGGTGATCGCGGCGCCCTGCAGGAGCACCGGGGAGGCATGAATAATCAGATCAAAAGGGCTCATGATGCGATCCATTGCTTTGACCAGACGCGCCCGGCCGCGAACGGACCGGGCTGGCGGTCAGGCGTTGCGGGTTACTGTGCGAGGGGTTGGCTGGCGTCGGTGCCAAGCCACTCGATGGACAGCTTGCGCAAGGTGCCGTCCTGTTGCAGCGCAATCAGGGCGTCGTCAATGGCCTTGGCGAACTTGGGATTGCCCTTGCGGTAGGGAATACCCATTTCCAGCTTCGTGCCGGCCAGCAGCGCACCGGTACGTAGTGGCAGCTTGGCGTTCTTGATGAGGTACGGCAGCATCAGCCGATCATTGAGCGCTGCATCGATACGGCCGGCTGCGAGATCACGCAGGTTTTCCGAGGTACCCGGATAGGTCTGCACCTGAATGCCGGGCACCGATTTCGCAAGGTCGGCATAGTTGCTGCCCAGCGTGACGCCAACGGATTTTCCCTTCAGCGCTTCCAACGACCCGAATTCGCGCTTGTCATTGCTGCGTTGAAGCACCTGGACCGCGGAATAGACATAAGGCTGCGTGAAATCCAGCGCCTGCTTTCGTGCGGGTGTCATGCTCACCTGGTTCACGATGACGTCGAACTTGCCGGCCTGCAGGCCTGCGATGATGCCGCTCCACTCGGTGGTGATGAACTGAATCTTGAGGCCCATCTTGTCCGCCACCGCCCTGGCCACCGCGACGTCAAAGCCATCGAGCTGGCCCTGGCCATTTCGATAGCCAAACGGGGGGGTACGTGCCTCCATGCCGACCTTCAGGACGCCGCTTGCCTTGACGGTGTCCAGCAGGTCTTCAGCATGTACGGCGGGTGCGGTGAAACCGAGGACGGTCGCGAGCAGCGCGCTTTGCAACAACGATTGCAGTAGCTTCATGCCTTGTCTCCAATGTGGTTATAGATATTGTCGAAGGGCAACATCAGTGCCCGACAGGTTTCCGTGAAACGGCTTTCCTGATCGTTGATGGAGCCTTCGCCGGCCTGGGGGTCCCTGTCTCGTCGAGACAGTGGCTCGTCAGGGCCGTGAGAGAAATCGTAGTGATCGGGGAGGGGAATAAACTTTCAAAAGACCAAAGGGAAAAGCCATTTCATGGAATATTTTTCTCCTTGTGTCGAGATATTGGCAACGAGGTTCTTTAATATCGGCTGAAGCGCAAAGAACATCTACATCGGGCAACAGCTTCGCTATCCGCAGCCCTCGGGACACGACAGCCGGCGCGGCATTTGGCTGAGAGCGTCCGCCGCGCACGTGCTTCGCTCTGTTCCTGGCTTCAGTGGTGGCCATCAACTGACCGGTTGTGCAGCGCTCAGGAAGCCGGTCGCGCTACGCCGTATTGCGACGACAGGTATCGACGGATATGGTCGGGGGAATCAATGAACTGTGTCTGGCCGTGCATGCGAACCTCCACGCTGTTGTCGACAGGCGCCCGCCCGGCTCCGAGCACCAGGACAGGGGCGGACTGGTTTGCTTCGCCGATCAACTCGACAATTGCCTGGCGCGGGCGCGGCGCATCGATGTACTCGACGTCGATCTCGCTGCGCAGCTGCGGGAAGAAGCTGAGCAGCCCTTCGACAGCAATGGCATCGCCGCAGTAGAAGGGGCCTTCCGAGCCTTGAAAAAAGCCAGGGCGGAGCATCAGTAGTTTGTCTTTCACGTTCTCTCTCACTTTGGGTTGAACTCAGTGGTGTACGTCGTTCCCTTGTCGGGTCACGAACCACCGACCCTAGGATAGGGGTGGGTAGGTAAACTCACTAGTGGCACGAACGACAATTAACGTCTGGATCATGCCAAAATGGGTGACATGGTGATGCGGGGCGCGTCTTGCCCTGCAGATCCTCGCGGCGGCGGTGAGTTTGCCGGCCTCTACACTTCTGAGTCGTGCGTCAGCCAGGGCAGGGATTCTCCTCGCCAGGTGACCTCGACCGGCCCTTCACTCCAGATCTGGATTCGTGTCAAAGAACAAAGTGCAATCCCGTGCCAATGGGGGGCTGATAGTCGTCGTCGTCTACGATGGGCTAAGCCTGTTTGAATACGGCTGCGCGGTGGAAGTATTCGGTCTGCCCAGACCGGAAATGGGAGACGAGTGGTATCGCTTTGCGACATGTTCGGCCGAGCCCGGAACGTTGCGCGGGGTGGGTGGCATCCAGGTGCAAGCTGACGGGGGCCTTGAACTTTTATCGAAGGCCAAGACGATCATTGTTCCCGGGTGGCGCAGCATCGATGCCGTTGTGCCGTCTGCGCTTTGCCGTGCTTTGCAAAAGGCGAACAAGCGCGGAGCGAGAGTCATGTCGATCTGCACCGGCGCCTTTGTATTGGCCGCCGCAGGCTTGCTTGACGGGAAGCGGGCGACTACGCACTGGCGTCACGCGACAGCGCTCGCGGAACGGTATCCGGAAATCCGGGTAGAGGCAGATGTGCTCTACGTCGATGCTGGCGATGTCCTGACTTCGGCCGGCAGTGCCGCGGGAATCGACCTGTGCCTGCATCTGATTCGCCGGGACTTCGGACCTCGCGCTGCCAATCAGGTAGCACGTCGGCTGGTCATGCCCCCGCACCGTGAAGGCGGTCAGGCCCAGTATATTGCCGAGCCGGTTTCGAAGCGCAGCGGCGCATCGTTGGCTCCCCTGTTGGACACGGTGCGCGCAACATTGGGGGAAGACTGGCCGATTGTCAGGATGGCAAAACAAGCAGCAATGAGTGCCCGCACCTTCCAGCGCCACTTCGTCAACATGATGGCCATGCCGCCGGGGGAGTGGTTGCTGATCGAGCGGATCAGCAGAGCCAGGGTGTTGCTCGAAGAAACCGACTTATCCATGGATGACATTGCGGTACAAGTTGCTTCGGCGCCGCCGCCACGTTGCGCAATCACTTCCGTACCCGGCTTGGAACCAGTCCTGGATACTACAGGCGGCGTTTCAGTGCATCCGATCAGTCATGCGAACGGAGACTGTTGTGATCGAGCTCGTGAAAGCTATTCATTGATTCAAAGAGGGCAGACTCAAAGTGACTCCGCAAAGCCGCTGGGGGAAGAAGAGGGCAAAGAGCTAGAGTCCTTGGACTTTGCCACTCTCTGCCGGACTTACCGTACCGCGCCTTCCTGCCGCAAACGCCGAATGTCTTCCGCGCCATAACCGGCCGCAAACAGGATCTCTTCGGTATGCTCGCCAAGCAGCGGCGCCCGCCGCCGCACCGCCCCGGGCGTGTCGCTGAGCTTGATCGGCACGCCGGCGATCTTCACGGTCGTGGCGGAGCCTGGCTGCTCCACGTCCACGAGCATCTCGCGCACGGCGTAGTGCCGGTCCGCAAAGATCTCGGCCGACGTATAGACCGGCCCGAAGGGCACCTTGCCGCCGAGGCACGCCGCGATTTCCTCCTTGGTCCGCACCGAGGTGAACGCTTCGATCGCCTCGATGACCTGCTGCTGGCGCTGCACGCGCGCGGCGTTGGTCGCGAAGGCCTCGTCCGTCGCCATGTCGGGCCGACCGATGGCCACGGCCAGCTTCTCCCAGAAGGCGTCGGTGGCGCAGGCGATGGACACCTGCCCGTCGCGTGCGCGGAACAGGCCGAACGGGCACAGCAGCGGATGGCGGTTGCCTTCCGGCGCGGCGACCTCGCCAGTGTAGGAGTTCTGGTAGACGATGCGCTCGCACATGGCCAGCACGGCGTCGGTCATGGCCACATCCACGAACTGGCCCTGGCCGGTCTCGCGCACGCGGTTGACGGCCGCGAGGATGCCGATGCACAGCATCAGCGCCGGGATGGTGTCGCCCACGCCCGGCCCGATCTTGGTCGGCGTGGCGCGGTCGGGACCGGTGATGCCCATCATGCCGCCCATGGCCTGCGAGACCACGTCGTAGGCCGGCCATTGCGCATACGGGCTCTCGCCGCTGCGCGGGTCGCCGAAGCCGCGCACGGTGCCGTAGATCAGGCGCGGATTGGTCTGGCGCAGCGTCTCGTAGGCAAAGCCAGGCGTTCCATCACGCCGGCGCGAAAGTTCTCCACGACGATATCGGCCTTGTCGATCAGCCCGCGCAGGATGGCGCGACCTGCTTCCGACTTCAGGTCGACGGCGATCGATCGCTTGTTGCGGTTGACGCTCTGGAAATAGCCGCCGAAGTCGCGCAGCGTGTCGTCGGCGCAGAACGGGCCGGTCACGCGCGTGCCGTCGCCGGTCATCGCTTCCACCTTGATGACATCGGCACCGTGGTCGGCCAGGATCTGGGTGCAAAAGGGACCGGCGAGCATCTGCGTGAGGTCGATCACACGCAGGCCGGCCAGCGCCCCTGCAGGTTTGGCTTGCGTCTGCACTGGAATCCCCCCGCTCAGGCGCCGACCTTGCCCAGCATGGCATCGGAGATGATGCGCATCTGGATCTCGGAGGTGCCTTCAAAGATCTTGGTCAGGCGCGCATCGCGCCAGTAGCGTTCGGCCGCGAAGTGCGTGGTGTAGCCCGCGCCGCCGTGGATCTGCAGGCCTTCGCTGGCCACGCGCTCGCACATCTCGCTCGCGAACAGCTTGACCATCGACGCTTCGGTGTCGGCGCGCACGCCTTCGTCGATCTTCTCGCACACCGTGTAGAGCAGGGCGCGCGAGGCCTCGATCTGCGTGGCCATGTCGGCCAGCTTGAAGCGGATCGCCTGGAAGTTGCCGATCGGATTGCCGAACTGGTTGCGGTCCTTCGCGTACTGGATCGAATCTTCGAGGCTGCCCTGTGCGAGACCGATCGAGCGCGCGGCGGTATGGGCGCGTGCGGTTTCGAGCCCGGCGGTGGTCAGATAGAACGCCTTGCCCTCCTCGCCGACCATCTTTGCATGCGGCACGCGGCAGCCGTCGAAGGCCAGTTCCCACGTGGTCCAGCCGTGGTAGCCGATCTTCGGGATCACGCTGCCCTTGACGCCTTCGGGCAGTTGGCCGCGCGGCTTCTCGACCATGAGGCCGACAACCCCTTGTGGCGCGCCTTCGGGTCGATGACCGGGTCGGTGCGGCAGATCACTAGGATGAAATCGGCCTCGTCGGCAAACGTGCACCAGTACTTGTTGCCTGTGATGAGCCAGTCATCGCCGTCGCGCACGGCGCGGCAGGAGATGTTCGCCACATCCGAGCCGGCGTTGGGCTCGGACAGCGAGAACGCGCCGAGGAACTCGCCGCGCGCCATGCGCGGCAGGTATTCGGCTTCCGCTCGGGCGACAGGCCCTTGAGGGCGCCGATCAGCCCATTGCCGCGCGCAATCAGGCTGCCCACGCTCATCCAGCCGCGCGACAGCTGCTCGGCAACCAGGCAGTACTCGTAGGCGCCCAGGCCCAGGCCGCCGTACTCCTCGGGAATCAGGATGCCGAAATAGCCGAGCTCGGCCATCTCGTCGATCAGCTCGCGCGGGATCTGGCCTTTCTCGGGGTCCAGCTTGTTGGCGATGGGCAGCACGCGCTCCATCGTGAACTGGCGCGCGGCCTCCTGGATCATGCGACGTTCTTCGGTCAGCTTCTGCACCTCTTGCTCCTTCAGTTTCCGGTGTCGGGTTGCCACTGCCGTGGCAACTATGTACGTACATAGTATGATGTCGATCGAGAAGAAATTGCAAGAAGTCCTGGAGCTGCGCTACGGTATTTCGGAGGAAAAGTACTGTCTTGTTCTTCGTACAGCAGCATCATCATGATGACTTTGTGCGTACAAATAGATTGAGTGGAGATGGGTGCGCTACGCCGGTACACGCCGGTCCAGGGTTTGCGGCTAGGAAGTTGTCGCGGGATGTTCCATTTCATCTGAAACATGACTCTCGGCAGCCGCGCGCGGTGGCTCCCCGCGTGGGTGGGGCGAAGTTCGCGCGAGGGGATGACCATGGCCGCCTGAGGACTTCCATCCGTCATGTATGCACATGGCGTGCCGCTCGACGGCTTCCACCGCGATTGCTTGCCGCGCACGCTGTGTGAAGGGCAAGAGACGACGCAAGTCGTCAACCAAATTCCAAAGAGAGACAGACATGCAAGACCAGTACGACTACATCGTCATCGGCGCGGGTTCTGCCGGTTGTGCCGTCGCAGCGCGCCTCGCGGACAGCCGCGCGGGCAGCGTTGCCCTGCTGGAAGCAGGCGGTCATGACTTCAACCCGGCGATCACGATTCCCATCGGCATCGCCTCGACCGTGCCCAAGCCCGGTCCGTTCAACTATGGCTACGCCACGGAGCCGCAGCCGGCGCTCAACGAGCGCGTCGGCTACCAGCCGCGAGGCAGGGGCCTGGGCGGCAGTTCGTCGATCAATGGCATGATCTATATCCGCGGCACCCCGTCGGACTATGAACGCTGGGCTGCGGACGGTTGCGACGGGTGGGGCTGGGAGGACGTGCTGCCGTACTTCAAGCGTTCGGAGCGCAACGAGCGCCTTGGCGGCCAGGCCGAGGACGCGTGGCACGGCGGCCAGGGTCCGATGGACGTGGTCGATACACGCTCGACCAACCCGTTCGACCGCCGCTTCCTGCAGGCGGCTGAGTGCGCCGGCCTGCGCTACAACCCCGATTTCAACGGTGCGGAGCAAGAGGCGTCGGCTTCTTCCAGCGTACCCAGCGCGACGGCGAGCGCTGGAATGCAGCGCGGGCCTACCTGCACCAGGGCAACCGCCAATCGATCAATGGCGGCCGCGACAACCTGTCGGTGCTGACCGACACGCAGGTCCTGCGCATCGTCTTCGAAGGCAAGCGTGCTGTCGGCGTGGTGGTGGAGCGTGGCGGCGCACAGGTCACGCTGCGCGCGCGCCGCGAGATCATCCTCAGTGGCGGCACGTTCGGCTCCGCCCAGCTGCTGATGGTGTCGGGCGTCGGTCCCGCCGCGCACCTGCGGTCGCACGGGATCCCCGTGGTTCATGACGCGCCCGGCGTGGGGCAGAACCTGCAGGAGCACCCGAACCTCAAGGTGCAGGAGCGCGTGTTCAGCACGACCTGTACGCGTTCAGCGTGCGCGGCGCGATCCGGCTGTACGGCGAGTGGCGCCGCTACAAGCGCGAGCGCTTCGGCATGTTCGCGTCCAATATCGCGGAGACCGGTGGCTTCATCAAGAGCGATCCGTCGCTGGCCGATCCGGACCTGCAGCTTCATTTCTCGACGGCGCTGAGCGATCCCGCGGCGCGCAGCGCGCATGGCTACAGCCTGCATGTCTGCGTGCTGCGTCCGCACAGCCGTGGCCAGGTCCTGCTGGCGTCGTCCGACGCGCGCCAGGCCCCGCGCATCGACCAGAACCTGCTGGCCGACCCGCGCGATGTGGAAACTATGCTCGCCGGACTGCGCACGGTGCGCCGCATCCTCGACCAGCAGCCGTTCCGGCGCCTGTCGCCGAAGCCGCACAACTATGCGGGCCTGCGATTCGATGGTTCCGACGACGACGCGGTGCGCGAATTCATCCGCGCGCGTACCGATATCATCTTCCACCCGGTGGGCACCTGCCGCATGGGCAGCGACGCCGCCTCGGTGGTCGATCCGCAGCTTCGCGTGCGTGGTGTCGAGGGCCTGCGCGTGGCCGATGCGTCGGTCATGCCCACGCTGATCGGCGGCAATACCAATGCGACCGCGATCATGATCGGCGAGAAAGCCGCGACCTCGTGCGCGGGATCGAACGGGCGGATGGCGCGGCATGCGTCCCTGTGCACTCGCACAAGGCGCCGCCACGCCGGCAAGGGCTGAAGCGGCCGCACCGGCGGCGCGCACGGCGCACCATCGGCTGACGGCGCTTGCCGCCGGCCTGGCCTTCGCCACGG